>NZ_JBBDHD010000034.1:0-68269 GCF_044129415.1 Streptomyces racemochromogenes | reverse complement strand
CCCCCCCCCCCCCCCCCCCCCCCCCCCCCCCCCCCCCCCCCCCCCCCCCCCCCCCCCCCCCCCCCCCCCCCGCGCCGGGCCCTCGAAGGGCCCCCGAAAGGGCGGATTTCCACCCTGGAGTACAGGCCGCGCGCCCGTTCGGACCTTGGAACCGGGGGTCGTGTGCCGTGGACCACAGGCACCGGGGGGTTGGGGACGTCTCGGGTCGGATAGCCTGACCGCGGATGTCTCTTCACGTCAAGATTCGCAGGACAGGGAAGCGGCGTCCTCCCCAGTACATGGGACCCAGCACATGGGGCGGGGACGCCCCACCGCCAGCTGTCTAACGGAGAAGGCCATGACCCGCACTCCCGTGAATGTCACCGTGACCGGCGCCGCCGGCCAGATCGGCTACGCGCTGCTCTTCCGCATCGCGTCCGGCCACCTGCTCGGCGCGGACGTGCCGGTCAAGCTCCGCCTCCTGGAGATCCCGCAGGGCATGAAGGCCGCCGAGGGCACCGCCATGGAGCTCGACGACTGCGCCTTCCCGCTGCTCAAGGGCATCGACATCTTCGACGACCCGAACCAGGGCTTCGACGGCGCCAACGTCGCCCTCCTCGTGGGCGCCCGCCCGCGCACCAAGGGCATGGAGCGCGGTGACCTGCTCTCCGCCAACGGCGGCATCTTCAAGCCGCAGGGCAAGGCCATCAACGACCACGCCGCGGACGACATCAAGGTCCTGGTCGTGGGCAACCCGGCCAACACCAACGCGCTCATCGCGCAGGCCGCCGCTCCGGACGTACCGGCCGAGCGCTTCACCGCGATGACCCGCCTGGACCACAACCGCGCGATCTCGCAGCTCGCGAAGCGCACCGGTGCCGACCTCACCGAGATCAAGCGCCTCACCATCTGGGGCAACCACTCGGCGACCCAGTACCCGGACATCTTCCACGCGGAGATCGCCGGCAAGAACGCCGCCGAGGTCGTCAACGACGAGCAGTGGCTGGCCGACACCTTCATCCCGACCGTCGCCAAGCGCGGTGCCGCGATCATCGAGGCCCGTGGCGCGTCCTCGGCCGCCTCCGCCGCCAACGCCGCCATCGACCACGTCCACACCTGGGTCAACGGCACCGCCGCCGGCGACTGGACCTCCATGGGCATCCCCTCGGACGGCTCCTACGGCGTCCCGGAGGGCCTGATCTCCTCCTTCCCCGTCACCTGCAAGGACGGCAAGTACGAGATCGTCCAGGGCCTGGACATCAACGAGTTCTCCCGCAAGCGCATCGACGCGTCCGTGGCGGAGCTCGTCGAGGAGCGCGACGCGGTCCGCGAGCTCGGCCTGATCTGATCCCCTCGCGCTGATCAGCGGGTTCACTCGCCCGCCTGATCAGTACGAACACCCTTGCGCCCCGGCCAAACCAGGCCGGGGCGCTTTGGCGTGATTTCGCCTGTCGGTTCATGTAAGGGCTCAATAAGGTCGGCCGGTGACCGACCACCTGATTCCCCCTCAGCCCGGCGGCGATCACCCGGCGGACCCGCGCGACGGACGTCCACCGGTCCACCCCTCCATCAGCGAGGCCGGCCGGCTGCTGTGCGCGGGGACCTACCTCGACGGCAGCTACCGCGATCGGGTGATCGACGAGCTGTACGTCCACGAGGAGCGGATCGCCGCCCCCTCGTACGGGTTCGACGCCACCCGCGTCCTGGCCCACGCGCTCCGCGCCCGGCGCGTCGAGCTCGCCTGGGCCGCCGGGATCATCGGCGCGTGGTTCGTGGGATCCCTGCTGACCAGCGGCGCGCTCGCCCTGCTGCTCGTGCCCTTCCTGCTGCTGAGCCTCGCCAACTGGCTCCGGCGCCGTGGCAACCCCTTCCTGCGCTTCCTGGCCTTCGTGCTCAGGGTCTACGTCTGGCTGACGGTGCTCCTCGGCCTCCTCGGGCTGCTGCTGGCCGGCACGATGTCGGGGAGCCCGGGCGGCTTCTTCGACGACTTCCTGCCCTTCGGGTCCGGGAGCTCCAGCGGCTACCGCGGGTACGACGGCTACAGCGGGTACAGCGGCTCGGGCGGCGGCGGTTCGGGCGACTCCACGGCCCTCTTCCTGTGGCTGCTGCCCCTCGTCTTCGCGGGCCTCGTCACCCTCGTCGCGCTCCAGCGCGGCCACGGCGCCCGGATCGTCTCCCGGGAGCTCAATCCCACCCGGTACGCCGACCAGTCCGCCGACCCCGTCACGGAGAGCCCGCGCTTCGCCCGCGTCCGCGACCGGATCCGGGACGAGCAGCGCTCGGCGCTGATCATGTACGACATCAACGAGCCGTTCACCGGAGCCGGGGAGCCGTACCGGCCCTGGCAGCTCTCCGTCGAACTGCGCCCCCGCGACGACCTCGGTGTCGACTGCAAGCCGCAGCCCGTCTCCAACGCCGACATCCTGCGGCGCGTCGTGCCCCTGCTCCAGGCGCTGCGCGTCCCGTCGCCGCACGGCTCGCCGCAGGCGCAGGCCGGCGTCCTGGACCGGCTGCGCGAGCTGGTCGTGGACGAGTGCGTCTTCATCCCGGCCGCGGGGTTCCCGCACCGGGACCGGGCCGGGCAGGCGCGGGCCCAGTTCACCGCCCACCGCCTCGGGGCCGTGGAGGAGGGCGGCGAGCGCCGCCGGCACTTCCTGCGCATCCGGGTCGGCGGCTGGGACGAGAACCTCGTCGTCACCGTGTTCGTACGGGTCCACACGCAGGGCGGCATGCTGATGCTGGAGGTCGCCCCGCACGTGCTGCTCCCCGTACGCACCGACTTCCAGAACGCGGACGCGGAGGCCCAGCGCTTCCTGAACAACACCTGGCTGGGCAAGGCGGTGGCGGCGCTCGTGGCCACCCCCGGATCGTTCTGGGGAGCCGTGGCCACGCTGGGCCGCGGGGTCGCCAGCTGGTGGCGGATCGTCACCGGTGGCCACGGTGGCGCCCGGCCCGAGGGGCCGCGGCTGTCGGTCCGGGAGATCGCCTCCATGGACGACGGCTCCCTCTTCCACCTCATGGACCTCGACCGGTACCTGAAAACGATTCAGGACCGGGTGGTCGGCGGGGTTACCGTCGCCCTGCACGAGGCGGGCTGGCACACCGCGGAATTCGCGCAGCGCGCGGTCCACGTGGCCGAGGGCGCCACCTTCATCCAGTCGGTGAGCAACAGCGCGTTCAGCGTGGGCGGCACCGGCCACCACAACACCGCCGGGGGCGGTACGAGCGGCAAGGGGAGCAACGGTGGTAAGTAGCGGGAGCGCGGAGCGGCCGGTCCGGATCGGCGACGTCAGCAACAGCGCCTTCAGCATCGGCGGCAGCAACAACACCAACACCGTCCACAACGGCGCCGCGGAGGACCGGCCGCCCACGGCGGCCGAACTGCTGCGGGCCGTCCGGGACCTGCGGGTCGAGCTCGTGCAGCTGCCCCGCAGCAGCGGGCGCGGGGACCTCGACGCGGAACTGGAGGACGCGGCGGCCGAGCTGGAAGGGGCCGGGGAGATCCGGCCCGGCCTGGCCGCACGGCTGCGCGGGGCGCTGGAACGGTGGGCTCCGCTGGTGGAGACGATGAGCGCGGCCACGGCGCTGGCCGGGCTGCTCACCGGGCTGGGAGGCTGACCGGTGTCCTCGGCCGACGACACCTGGTGGAACCCGCGCACCCAGCGCTGGGAGCCGGGCCCGGAACCGACCCGCCCGGCGGAGCCGGAGTACGCCCCCGCGCCTTCGCACGAACCGGGCCCTTCACGCCCGCCGGAGCCGCCCGGCCCGGCGCAGCCGACCCGTCCGGCGGAGCCCGCAACCCCGGCGGGGTCTTCGGGCCCGGCGCAGCCGGACAACCCGGCGGCCCCGGAGACCCCCGGCGGGCCTTCGCGTCCGGCGGAGCCAAAAGCTCCGGCTGAGCCTTCGCATGCGGCGGCGGCCGGACACGCCGGGTGGACGGGGCGGGACGGGTACCCCCGTGGGGCGGCGACGCCGCCGGGCGCCGGGGAGGAGCCCGGTCGGCGCGGGGCCGCGGCCTCCGAGGCGCCCACGCAGGTGCGGCAGCCCGCGTGGTACGAGCAGCCGGCCGGCCAGGGGTGGGCCGCCCAGCCCGCCGCCCCGGACGCGGGGCTGCCGCCGCTGCCGCCCCCGCCCGTGCACGCCGGGCGGTTCCCGCCGCCCCCGCCGCCGCCCCCGTACGAGGAGGCCGGCCGGGCACCGCAGTGGCGGACCCCGCTGCTCGTCGGGGTGGTCGCGGCGCTGGTCGGCGGAGCCTCCGTCGCGGCGTGGATGCTGATCGGCGGCAAGGACGACCCCGCCGCGGACGCCCGCCCGCCGGCCCGCTCGGCCCCGGCCTCCGCGACCCCGCAGCCCGGTACGCCCTCCACGGGCGCCCCCGCTCCGAGCCCCACCCCGTCGGGCACCCCGAGCCCCTCCGCACGCCCCGGATTCACCGTGGTGCGCAACGAGGACGGTTTCTCGGTGGCCGTCCCCGACGGGTGGGGGGCCAGCCACGAGCAACAGGGCAACGGGGCCTTCTACCGCCCGCCCGGCGGGGACCACAGCGCCCTGCTCCAGATCTTCCGGATCTCGGAGCCGCGTTCCACCGGCTCCTGCGAGCTGCTGCGGATGTCCTCCGAACGGCTGGGCAGCGGCACCCCCGCCTACCAGCAGGTGTCCCTCACGCCCGTGGACGGCTCCGCCTGCGAGCTGGTCTACGAGTACGACAGCGCGGAGTCCCACGGCCGACGCCGCGGCATGGAGCGCATCGTCACCGCCCCGGACGGCAACCGCTGGGCCCTCCTGGCGGCCGGCCCGGCCACCGACGCCACGACGACCAGGGCCAACCTGACGGCGGCCCTGGACTCCTTCCGGCCGGAATAGCGGCCGCCGGACGTCAGCGCTTGAGCGACCCCGGGGTGTAGTGCCCCGGGGACAGCCGGGTGGTGACGGCGAACCGGTTCCACATGTTGATCATGGCGATGGCCGTAATCAGCTGGGCCAGTTCGGCCTGCTCGAAGTGCTTGGCTGCCTTCTCGTACACCTCGTCCGGGACGAAGCCGTCCGTCAGGACGGTGATGGCCTCGGTCAGCTCGATCGCCGCCAGCTCCTTCTCCGTGTAGAAGTGCTTCGACTCCTCCCACGCGCTGAGCTGGACGATCCGCTCGACGCTCTCGCCCGCCGCGAGGGCGTCCTTGGTGTGCATGTCCAGGCAGAACGCGCAGTGGTTGATCTGCGAGGCACGGATCTTGACCAGTTCGGCGATGGTCGGGTCCAGGCCCTTCTGCGTGGCGGCGTCCAGCGCGACGGCGGCCTTGTAGGCCTCCGGGGCCAGCTTGAACAGCTGCATGCGGGGGGTGTGCTCGGCGGCCAGTTCCGTGGTCTTCGTCTCGTTGCTCATGGGTCCACCGTACGGAGCGGACGGCCCGCCGATATGGTCCATATCCATGACGGATTCGTGGGCCACTTACGGCGCCGACCTGCACCTGGACCTCTCCTCCGTGGCGGCCGGGGAACGCGGCCTGCGGGCCGCGCTCACCGAGTCCCTGCGGGAGGCCGCCCGCAGCGGGCGGCTCGCACCCGGCACCCGCCTGCCCTCCTCCCGCACCTTCGCCGCCGACCTCGGCATCGCCCGCAACACCGTCGCGGAGGCCTACGCCGAGCTGGTCGCCGAGGGCTGGCTCACGGCCCGCCAGGGCTCCGGCACCCGCGTGGCCGAACGCGCCCGCCCGCGCCGCGCCCCGGCCCCGCCCCGGGTCCGCCGCCCCGCCCGCCGCGGCCCCGCGTACAGCCTGGTGCCCGGCTCCCCCGACGTGGGCGGCTTCCCGCGCGCCGGCTGGCTGGCGGCGGCCCGCCGCGCCCTGACCGACGCCCCGAACGACGCCTTCGGGTACGGCGCCGACACCCGCGGCCGGATCGAGCTGCGCGAAGCGCTCTCCGGCTACCTGGCGCGGGCCCGCGGCGTCTACGCCGACCCCGACCGCATCGTTTTGTGCGCCGGCTTCGTGCATGCCGCCCGCCTCCTGGGCCAGGTGCTGCGGGGCCGCCGCGTGCGGGAGATGGCGGTCGAGGGCTACAGCCTCGACCTGCACCGGAACCTGTTCACCGACGCCGGGCTGCGCACCCGCCCGCTCTGGGTGGACGAGTCCGGCGCCCGGACCCCGGACCTCGCCGGGCTCGGCCCCCGCGTGGGCGCGGTGCTCCTCACCCCGGCGCACCAGTTCCCCACCGGCGCGGCCCTCACCCCCGAGCGGCGGGCGGCGGCGGTGGACTGGGCGCGGACCACGGGCGGGCTGGTCCTGGAGGACGACTACGACGGGGAGTTCCGCTACGACCGCCAGCCGGTCGGCGCGCTCCAGGGCCTGGACCCCGACCGGGTGGTCTACCTCGGCACCGCCAGCAAGTCCCTCGCCCCGGGGCTGCGGATCGGGTGGATGGTGGTCCCGCCGGACCTGCTGGACGAGGTGATGGCGGCGAAGGGCCCGGCCGAGTGGACGTCGAGCGCGCTGGAGCAGCTGACGCTGGCGGAGTTCATCACCTCGGGGGCGTACGACCGGCACGTACGGGCGATGCGGCTGCGCTACCGGCGCCGGCGCGACGAACTGGTGGCCGCGCTGGGCGGACGGGTCCCCGTCTCGGGGATCGCGGCCGGACTGCACGCGGTGCTGGACCTCCCGCCCGGCACGGAGCGCGCGGTCGTCCGGGCCGCGGCCTGGCAGGGCGTGGCGGTGGAGGGGCTGGAGCGGTACCGGCACCCGGACACGGAGATGCCGATGCGGGAGGCGCTGGTGGTCGGCTACGGAACCCCGGTCGACAGTGCCTGGACCCCGACCCTGGAGGCCCTCACGGCCGCGCTCCCGTAGCGGCCCGCCGTCGGGGGACCACCTCGGCCCAGACGGTCTTGCCGACCACCCGGCCGGTGACGCCCCAGGCGTCGGAGAGCTCCGCGACGATGTGCAGCCCGTAGCCGTGGCCGTCGCCGGCGGGCCGGAGGTCGGGCTGCCGTCCCGCGTGCGCGTCGGACACCTCCACCCGCAGCACCCCGTCCAGCCGCCTGAGCCCGAGCTCGAAGTCGCGCCCGGGTACGGAGCCGTGGGTCACGGCGTTGGCCGCGAGTTCGGCGACCACCTGGGCCACCCGGTCGGACTCGTCCCCGCCGAGCGGGAAGTCCCACCGGCACAGTTCGAGCACCGCCAGATGCCGGGCGAGGCGTGCGCCCCGCCGTGTGCTGCTGAACCGCTGGCGCCATTCGTTCCCTGCGTTGGACATGCCGCCGCTCCTCTCCGTAGTCGTGCAACTACTGGGCAGGTTCAGCGTGGCCGCTCGCAGGGAAGCATTCAACGTGCCAGGGGAGGACAGGAAGTTGGTGGGAGCCTCGTGAACATCAAGGAACTGAACCCGGAGAGTTCGCCTCAGGCCGCCTTCGGCGCGCACCTGCGCAGCTCGCGGGCGGCACGCGGGTGGCGGCAGGAGGAACTGGGCGAGCGGATGGGGTATTCGAGCACCCACATCTCGGGTGTGGAAACTGGTCGCAAAGTGCCGACCTTGCCGTTCGCGCGTAGTGCGGACAGGGCGCTCGGGACAGGGGATGTGTTCGAGCGCGAGTGGCGGGAGATGCGGCACGGCAGCCTGCTGGAGGGTTTCCCGGAGTTCGTGGCGTACGAGGGGCGGGCGGCGGAGATCCGGCTGTACGAGGTCGGTGTAGTCCCGGGGCTGTTGCAGACCCGGGAGTACGCGACGGTGCTCGCCGAAGCGGCGGTCAAGCGTGGGGCGATCACACCGGAACAGGCCGCGGAACGGATCGCGATGGTGACGGGCCGGCAAGCGTCCCTCGTGCGGCGCGCGGCGCCTTTGATCTTCGTGGTGCTCGACGAGAGCTGCCTGCGCAGGCCCATCGGCGGTTCGGCCGTCATGGACGCGCAGTTGGCGCACCTTATGGAGTTCGCTGAGCTACCGAACACCGTGCTCCAGGTAGCGCCGTTCGACATGGGGGAGCGGCGGCCGTTCGACCTGCCGGTGACGGTGCTCACCCAGCCGGACCGCACGCTCATGTCGTATGCCGAGTCCGCCCAACGGGGCTACCTTGAAAGGGAGAGCACTGCGGTCCTGCCGATTTTGACGGCCTATCATCAGCTCCAGGCAGAGGCGCTGTCCCAGGCGGCTTCCGTGGCCATGATCAGCACGTTGCGAAAGGGCACCCCGTGACGACCTCGACCGAGTCACCCTGCTGGTTCACGTCTTCGTACAGCAACAACGGCGGCCAGTGCGTGGAAGTCGCCACCAACCTCCCCGGCGTAGTCCCCGTCCGGGACTCCAAGACCCCCGGCGGGCCGGTGCTCACCTTCCGGGCGGAGGCGTTCGCGGCGTTCGTCGCGGGTATCAAGGCTCCCTGACGGGGTCCCCGGGGCCGTCCCTCGGAGCCGTCACGGCTCCGTAGGTTCCCCGAACCGCGACAGCGCCAACGCTCCGGCCACCGCCACCGCGAAGCCCGTCACGGCCAGCCAGGCCAGGCCCTCGCGGGGGCGGTCGCCGAGCCAGACCACGCCCACCAGCGCCGGCCAGACCGTCTCGCCGAGCACCAGGCCGGCCGTCGCCGCGGTGACCGAACCCCGTTCCAGAGCGGAGGTCAGCAGCAGGAAGGCCGCCGCCCCGCCCAGCAGCAGCGCGTACAGCGCCGGGTTGCCCAGCTCCCGCAGGGAGACGGTGTCGATGAGGCGGACGGACACCTCCACCACCCCGAAGCCCGTCCCCGCCGCCAGGCCGAGCACCAGCGCGCGCGAGCCCTCCGGCAGCCGCCCGGCCGCCGCCCCCACCAGCAGCACCAGCCCGGCCACCGCCAGCAGCCCCAGCTTCAGTGCGAGGGTGCCTTCGCCGTCCCCCTCCTCACCCGACGCCAGCCCCAGCATCAGCAGGCCCGCGCACACCACGGCCACCGCACCCCACTCCAGCCGGGACAGCCGCGCCCCCAGCAGCGGGGCCGAGACCACCGCCGTCACCGCCAGGCTCGCCGCCAGCGCGGCCCCCACCGCGTAGATCGGGATGTGCCGCAGGGCGATGATCTGGAGCACGAAACCCACCGCGTCCAGCCCCAGCCCCGCCAGGTAGCGCCACTGCCGCACCGCCCGCAGGAAGAGGGCCGTGTCCACCCCCGAGCCCGCCGCCTCCGGGCGGGCCGCAGCCCGGGCCGCCATCGCCTGGAGGACCGAGGCCGTACCGAAACACACCGCCGCGCCCAGCGCGCAAACCATTCCGATCAGCACGAAAAGCGACTCTAGGGCCGCCGCCGTGACAAGGGCGTGACAACGGCCGGATTCCATCCCCCCGTCCGGCCGATCTAAGGTGCTCGCCATGGACACCAGCGACACCACCCGACGACGCATGCGCTCCGGCGCGGTCGCCCTCGGCGGCATGGGCCTGCTCGCCGCCACCCTCGTGGCCTGCGGCAGCAGCGGTGAGCCCGACAAGCGCTGCGCGTCGAAGTCGACCCTGGAGCACCTCAACTCCAAGGAGTGCAAGAGCGGCGGCCGCGGCGCGTACTACTACGGCGGCACCGTCAGCAACGGCAAGGTGTCCGGCGGCAGCTTCGACAAGTCGGCCGTCACCCGCGGCGGCATCGGCGGCAGCCACTCCGGCTCCTCCGGCGGCTGACCCGCATGGAGCGCCACACCATCGAGCCCCGCCCCGACTGGCAGAAGACCGTCGAGGAGCAGGGCCTGATCTACCCGCTGACCCGCTACCCCGACGACTCGCTGCGCCCGTACTGGGACGAGAGCGCGTACTACTCCTTCTCCCTCCCAGAGGTCGAGGCGCTGGAGAACGTCGTCGAGGAACTGCACGCCATGTGCCTGGCGGCGGCCGCCCACATCGTCGAGCACGACCGCTTCGCCGACCTCGGCATCACCGACCCGAAGGTCGCCGCGCTCATCGCCGAGTCCTGGCGCAGGCGCGCCGAACAGCCCTCCCTCTACGGCCGCTTCGACCTGCGCTACGACGGCTCCGGCAGCCCCGCGAAGCTTCTGGAGTACAACGCCGACACCCCCACCTCCCTGGTGGAGGCGGCGAGCCCGCAGTGGTTCTGGATGGAGGAGCGCTTCCCCGGCGCCGACCAGTGGAACTCCCTGCACGAGCGGCTCGTCGACGCCTGGCGCCGGCAGGCCGAACTGCTGCCGCCCGGCCCGCTGCACTTCGCGCACTCCGAGACCGACGAGCTCGGCGAGGACCTGATGACCGTCGCCTACCTCCAGGAGACCGCCGAACAGGCCGGGCTGGAGACCCACGCCCTGTCCGTGGAGACCATCGGCTGGGACAGCCTCTCCCACCGGTTCGTCGACGACAGGCTCCGCTTCATCCGGGCCTGCTTCAAGCTCTACCCCTGGGAGTGGCTGGTCGACGACGAGTTCGGCCCGCACGTCCTCGGCACCTACGACCACGGCGGCGGCACCGGAACCACCGCCTGGATCGAACCCCTGTGGAAGATGCTGCTGGCCAACAAGGCGCTGCTGGCGATCCTCTGGGAGCTCTTCCCCGAACACCCGAACCTGCTGCCCGCCTACCTCGACGGACCGCGCGAGCTGGCCGAGACCTGCGGCTTCGCCGCCAAGCCCCTGCTGGGGCGCGAGGGCGCCGGGGTCACCCTGCACGAGCCGGGCGGCGAGCCGTTCGTCCCGGCCGAGGGGGAGACGTACGTCTTCCAGGCGCTGGCCCCGCTGCCCGACTTCGACGGCAACCGCGTGGTCCTGGGCGCCTGGGTGGTCGAGGAGGAGGCGGCCGGACTCGGCATCCGCGAATCTGCCGGCCCGGTCACGGACGAGTACGCCCGCTTCCTGCCCCACGTCATCCTCTAGGGCCTGTCGTCAAACTCCCGTCTGCCCCGCGGGCGACGACGGGAGTGTGACGACAGGCCCTAGGGGCCCGCGCGGCCGCCCTCGACGACCCGGCCGGCAGGGCGAAGGGGTGCCCGGCGGGGCACCCCCTCCTCCCTCACCCGGCGAGGACCGTCCGCAGCTGCTCCAGACCCCAGTCCAGGTCCTCCTTGGAGATCACCAGCGGCGGGGCGATCCGGACCGTCGACCCGTGGGTGTCCTTCACCAGGACCCCGCGCTCCATCAGCTTCTCGGAGACCTCCCGGCCCGAGCCGCGCGCCGGGTCGATGTCGACGCCCGCCCACAGCCCGCGCCCCCGGACCGCGGTCACGGCGCCCCCGCCGGTCAGCAGGTTCAGCTCCCGGTGCAGATGGTCACCGAGTTCGGTGGCGCGCTGCTGGTACTCGCCGGTGCGCAGCATCGCGATCACCTCCAGGGCGACGGCGCAGGCGAGCGGGTTCCCGCCGAAGGTGGAACCGTGCTCCCCGGGCCGGAACACCCCGAGGACGTCGCGGTCGGCGACCACGGCGGACACCGGCACCACACCGCCGCCGAGGGCCTTGCCCAGCACGTACACGTCCGGGACGACGCCCTCGTGCTCGCAGGCGAAGGTCTTCCCCGTGCGGCCCAGACCCGACTGGATCTCGTCCGCCATGAACAGCACGTTCCGCTCGCGCGTCAGCTCCCGCACGCCCGCCAGGTACCCGGGCGGCGGGACCAGGACGCCCGCCTCGCCCTGGATCGGCTCCAGCAGCACGGCGACGGTGTTGGCGGTGACGGCGCGGGAGAGCGCGGTGAGGTCCCCGTACGGGACGATCTCGAAGCCCGGCGTGTAGGGGCCGAAGTGGTCGCGGGCGTCGTGGTCGGTGGAGAAGCTGACGATGGTCGTCGTGCGGCCGTGGAAGTTGTCGGCCGCGACGACGATCTTGGCCTGCCCGTCCGGGACGCCCTTGACCTCGTAGCCCCACTTGCGGGCGGTCTTCACCGCCGTCTCCACGGCTTCCGCGCCCGTGTTCATGGGCAGCACCATCTCCTTGCCGCACAGCGCGGCCAGTTCGGTGCAGAACTCGGCGAAGCGGTCGTGGTGGAAGGCGCGGGAGGTGAGGGTGACCCGCTCCAGCTGTGCCTTGGCCGCGTCGATCAGACGCCGGTTGCCGTGCCCGAAGTTGAGCGCCGAGTACCCGGCGAGCATGTCGAGGTAGCGCCGCCCCTCCACGTCGGTCATCCACGCGCCCTCCGCCGAGGCCACGACGACCGGGAGGGGATGGTAGTTGTGCGCGCTGTGCTCGTCGGCGGAGCGGATGGCATCAGCTGTTCTCGACACGGGGTCTCCGATCGTCCGTCTGCTGGTGACGCGGGTGACATGGGTGGCGTCCTTTGTATCGTCGCTCGGATCGTGGACGCGGAAACCTCCCGGGTGCCGCGCCCGCTAAGGTGTTCGGTACGCACGGCGACTGGCGTACGGGGAACCAACTCCGGGGGAGTCGTGCGCGCACGACCGCACACAGGGCCGCTCGCCTGGGCCTCGCGGGGACGAGACACGACATCGACCCCGGAGGAGCCGCGATGACCGCGCACCGCCAGCCCGCCCTGCTCGCCACCGACCCCGAACTCGCCTCGCTCGTCACCGCCGAGGAAACCCTCCAGGCGCAGACCCTGCGGCTGATCCCCAGCGAGAACTACGTCTCCGCGGCCGTCCTCGAAGCCTCCGGGACGGTCCTGCAGAACAAGTACAGCGAGGGGTACCCGGGCCGCCGCTACTACGAGGGCCAGCAGAACATCGACCGCGTCGAGGCGCTGGCCGTCGAGCGGGCCAAGGGCCTGTTCGGGGTGGAGCACGCGAACGTCCAGCCGTACTCCGGCTCCCCGGCCAACCTGGCCGTCTACCTGGCCTTCGCCAAGCCCGGCGACACGGTGATGGGCATGGCCCTGCCGATGGGCGGCCACCTGACGCACGGCTGGGGCGTCTCGGCGACCGGCTCCTGGTTCCGCGGCGTCCAGTACGGGGTGCGCGCCGAGGACGGCCTGATCGACTACGACGCGGTGCGCGACCTGGCCCTGGCCGAGCGTCCGAAGATCCTCTTCTGCGGGGGCACCGCGCTGCCGCGCACGATCGACTTCGAGGCGTTCGCGTCGATCGCGCAGGAGGCGGGCGCGGTCCTGGTCGCGGACGTGGCCCACATCGCCGGCCTCATCGCGGGCGGCGCGCACCCCTCGCCGGTGCCCTACGCGGACGTCGTCTCGACGACCACCCACAAGACCCTGCGCGGACCGCGCGGCGCGATGCTGATGTGCAAGGAGGAGCACGCGAAGGCCATCGACAAGGCGGTCTTCCCCGGCCTCCAGGGCGGCCCGCACAACCAGACGACGGCGGGCATCGCGGTGGCCCTGCACGAAGCGGCCCAGCCGTCCTTCACGGCCTACGCCCACGCGGTCGTCGCCAACGCGAAGGCGCTGGCCGCGGCGCTGCTGGAGCGGGGCTTCGACCTCGTCTCGGGCGGCACGGACAACCACCTGATCCTCATGGACCTCACCTCGCGGGGCGTTCCGGGGAAGGTGGCGGCGAAGGCGCTGGACCGGGCCGGCATCGTCGTCAACTACAACACGGTGCCGTTCGACCCGCGCAAGCCGTTCGACCCGTCGGGCATCCGGATCGGCACGCCGTCCCTGACCTCCCGCGGCCTGTCGGCCGAGCACATGCCGGCGGTCGCGGACTGGATCTCCCGCGCGGTGGACGCCGCCGCCAAGGGTGACGAGCCGGCCCTGGGCGTCATCCGCTCCGAGGTGGCCGACCTCCTGGCCGCCTACCCCGCCCCGGGCCTCCCGGTGGCGTAGCCGGTCCCCGCCCCGCCCTTCCACCGTTCGCCGGGGCAAGCCCCGGAGAACGGGTGAAGGGCGGGGCGGGGAGCGGGCCGGTACCTGAGAGAATGGCGGCATGGCTTCTGATCGTCCTCGCGCGCTCTCCGGCATCCAGCCCACCTCCGGCTCGTTCCACCTCGGGAACTACCTCGGAGCGATCCGCCAGTACGTCGCCCTCCAGGAGACGCACGACGCCTTCTACATGGTCGTCGACCTGCACGCGATCACCATGCCGCAGGATCCGAAGGACCTCCGCGCGAACACCCGCCTCTCCGCCGCGCAGCTCCTCGCCGCCGGCCTGGACCCCGAGCGCTGCACGCTCTTCATCCAGAGCCACGTCCCCGAGCACGCGCAGCTCGCCTGGGTCATGAACTGCATCACCGGCTTCGGCGAGGCCAGCCGGATGACCCAGTTCAAGGACAAGTCCGCCAAGGGCGGGGTCAACAGCGCCAGCGTCGGCCTGTTCACGTACCCGATCCTCCAGGTCGCCGACATCCTGCTGTACCAGGCGAACGCCGTCCCCGTCGGCGAGGACCAGCGCCAGCACGTGGAGCTGACCCGCGACCTCGCCGAGCGGTTCAACCACCGCTACGGCCGGACCTTCACCCTCCCCGCCGCGCACATCGTCAAGGAGGTCGCGAAGATCTACGACCTCCAGGACCCGTCGATCAAGATGTCGAAGTCCGCGTCCTCCCCCAAGGGCCTGATCAGCCTCCTCGACGAGCCCAAGGTCACCGAGAAGAAGATCAAGAGCGCGGTCACGGACACCGAGGCCGAGATCCGCTTCGACGCCGAGAACAAGCCCGGCGTCAGCAACCTGCTCACGATCTACTCCACCCTCACGGGGGAGTCGATCCCCGCGCTGGAGGCCGCCTACGAGGGCAAGGGTTACGGCGCGCTGAAGACCGACCTGGCCGGCGTGATGGTCGACTTCGTCACACCCTTCAAGCAGCGCACCCAGGAGTTCCTGGACGACCCCGAGACCCTGGACGCCGTACTGGCCAAGGGCGCGGAGAAGGCCCGGGCGGTCGCCGCCGAGACCCTGGCGCAGGCCTACGAGCGCATCGGCTTCGTGCCCGCGAAGCACTGACGGACCGAGGCCCCTGGCGGCCGAGGGGGTGCTGCCGCCACACTGAGGCGGCAGCACCCGATGCGAGCACATCGACCCGACCACCTCGATGTGACCACACACCAAGACAGCGCGGAGGAGATCACGTGGGGACCGTAACGCTCGGCGTTTCGATCGCGGTCCCGGAGCCGTACGGCAGCCAGCTCCAGCAGCTGCGCGCCGGCTTCGGGGACGCCGCCGCGCACGGCATCCCCACGCACGTCACCCTCGTCCCGCCCACGGAGGTGGAGGAGGGGCGCCTGCCGGCGATCCGCGCGCACCTCGCCGAGGTCGCGCGGTCCTTCCCCGCCTTCGCGATGCGGCTGGAGGGCACGGGAACCTTCCGGCCCCTCTCCCCGGTCGTCTTCGTCCGGCTCGCCGAGGGCGTCGAGGGCTGCACCAGCCTTCAGGGCCGCATCCGCGACCCCGAGGGGCCGCTCGACCGCGAGCTGGCCTTCCCCTACCACCCGCACGTCACGGTCGCCCACGGGATCTCCGAGGAGGCGATGGACCGGGCCTTCGCCGAGCTGGCCGACTACGCCGCCGCCTGGCAGTGCGCGGGCTTCGCCCTCTACGAGCAGGGCTCGGACGGGGTCTGGCGCAAGCTGCGCGAATACCCCTTCGCCACCGCCGCGACCGCCGTCCCCGCACAGTCGGGCCCGGCCGCCGCCGACACCGCCATACGACGCTCCTGACGCGACGGACGCAGGCCCCGGCCGGCCCGGACGGCGTGGAACCGGAGCCTTCGCAGGACCAGGGCGTGGAACGGCCGGGGCGCGGGGCGGGGCGCGGGGCGGAAAGTCACAGTCGACGACCGTAGCGCCCGAAAGCGGCAATTCCGACTATTTCCGGCAGCTCTTTTACGGTGACCCCCATGGACTGGCTGAAGAAACTCCCTGTGATCGGGCCGCTCGTGTCGGCTGTCGTGCGGACCCACGCCTGGCACTCGTACGAGCGTCTCGACCGCGTCCACTGGTCCCGGCTCGCGGCCGCGATCACGTTCATCAGCTTCCTCGCGCTCTTCCCGCTGATCACCGTCGCCGCGGCCGTCGGCGCCGCGCTGCTGAGCCAGGAGCAGCTGGACCGGCTCCAGAAGAGCCTCGCCGAGCAGGTCCCCGGCATCTCCGACCAGCTCGACCTGCCCGGCCTGGTCGCCAACGCCGGCACCATCGGCCTCGTCGCCGGCGTGCTCCTCCTCTTCACCGGCATCGGCTGGATCGGCTCGATGCGCGACTGCCTGCGCGCCGTCTGGGACAGGGACGACGAGGACCAGGGCAATCCCGTCGTCCGCAAGGGCAAGGACGCCCTCGTCCTGCTCGGGCTCGGCGGGGCGGCCCTGGCCTCGGCCGCCGCGTCGATCATCGGATCCACCGCCGTCGGCAAGGGCGCGGAGCTCGTCGGCATCCCGCGCGCGGGCGCGGGCGGGGCGCTGCTGCGGGCCGCGGCCTTCCTCGTCGGGGTCCTGGCCGCCTTCCTGCTCCTGCTCTACCTGCTGACCCTGCTGCCCGGGGTCGAGCCGCCGCGTGCCCGCCTCTTCCAGGCCGCGCTGATCGGCGCCGCCGGCTTCGAACTGCTGAAGCTGCTGCTCAGCGGCTATATGCGGGGGGTCGCCGCCAAGAGCATGTACGGGGCCTTCGGCGTGCCGGTCGCCCTCCTCCTGTGGATCAACTTCACGGCGAAGCTGCTCCTGTTCTGCGCCGCCTGGACCGCGACCCGGGACGACGGGGAGGAGCGGGGGGCGGACGTCACGAACCCTGCCCCCGGCGGCCGCGCGGCCAGCGCCGGTTGACCACGAAGGCCCCGCCGGCCACCACGGCCAGTGCCCCGCCCGCGATGCCGAGCGCGGTGCCGAGGCCGCCGCCGGCCGCCGGCGGCCCGTCCGCCACGGGGGTGTTCTCGTGGGACGTCGCGGGGGAGCCGTAGGGCCTGGTGTCGGCGCTCTTCGGGGGCACCAGCTCGCCGACGGGCTTGACCTTGCCGGCCGCCGCGAAGCCCCAGTCGAAGAGGGCGGCGGTCTCCTCGTAGACCGAGTTGAGGCCGCCGTGGTCCGGGTTCATCACGGTGACCAGCAGCTTCTTGTCCCCGCGCTGGGCCGCGCCGGTGAAGGTGGATCCGGCCATGGTGGTGTTGCCGTTCTTCACCCCGGCGATGCCCTTGTACGGGGTGATCCCGCCGGCGCCGGTCATCAGCCGGTTGGTGTTCTGGATCTGGAAGTACTCGCGGGGCTTGCCCGCCTCCTGAAGGCCCGGGAACTTCGCCTGGGCGGTACCGCAGTACTCGCGGAAGTCCTGCTTCTGGAGCCCGGAGCGGGCGATGAGGGTGAGGTCGTACGCGCTCGACACCTGCTCGGGGGCGTCGTACCCGTCGGGCGAGACCACGTGCGTGTCCAGGGCCTGGAGCTCCTCGGCGTGCGCCTGCATGTCCTTGACGGTCTTCTCGACGCCGCCGTTCATGGCAGAAAGCACGTGCACCGCGTCGTTCCCGGAGCGCAGGAACACCCCGAGCCAGAGGTCGTGGACGGAGTAGTCGTGGTCCTCCTTGACCCCGACCAGGCTGCTGCCGGGGCCGACGCCCTCCATGTCCTGGCCGGTGACGTGGTGCACCTGGTCCTTGGGCAGGGTGGGCAGCACGGTGTCGGCGAAGAGCATCTTCAGGGTGGACGCCGGGGGCAGCCGCCAGTGGGCGTTGTGGGCCGCGAGGACCTCGCCGGTCTCGGCGTCCGCCACGATCCAGGACCGGCCGCTGAGGTTCGCGGGCAGCGCGGGCGCCCCGGGCAGGAGGTTCACCTGGGTGCCGGGCTGGCCGAGCCGGGCGCCGCCGACGCCGGACATCGACGGCGGCGGTGCGGGTGCGGCCGGCCGCCCCTTTCCGTCCGTCGGAGGGGGAGGTGTCGTCGCGGCGTACGCGGGGGCGGTGGAGGCCTGGACGAGCATCGCCGGAACCAGCAGCGCGGCGGAAAGGACCGTCAGGGCGGTCTTCTTGGCAGACACGCAGGTGAACGTACATCCCGATGAGCCGACCGGCGTCGCGGACCGGCCAACCGGGGCGAACCGCCCCCGGTACGGCCCACCCCGCCGCGTCCGTCCCGGGGACGAATCCGATACTGGGGACATGAAACTCAGCCGCACCGCGTCCTGGTTCCTCGCAGCGTTCGGAGCTTGGTCCTGGGTGATCTGGTCCACGTTCGTCAAGAACCTCTTCAATGACGCCAGCGGTCTGGCATTCGATGACGGTCGGCCCACGGCCTACTTCTGGGTCCACCTGCTCCTTGCGGTGACGTCCTTCCTCCTGGGGACGGCGGTCGGAGTGATCGGGTTGCGCAGCATCCTCGTCTTGCGGCGCACATCACGATGACCGTGTTTGTGGTGATTGTGGCGGTCGTCGCGGTCCTGGCGCTGCTGGGGATGGTCCATCGGTGGCTGTGGGTACGACTGGTCCGTGACACCACCCGCGCGGGCGGGCCCGCGCGCCGCGCCGGGACGGTCCTGGCGTTCGCCCTGCCGCTGCTGTCCCTGGCCGCCCTGCTCGCGGGGCGGGCCGGAGCCCCGTTCTGGTTCCAGCGGCTGGTGGCCTGGCCGGGCTTCATGTGGCTCGCGGTACTCCTGTACCTGACGCTGGCGATGCTGGTCGCCGAGCCGCTCCGCCGCGTGTGGCTCCGCCGGACCGCCCGCGACGCCGCCGGGGCGGCGCCGGCTCCGCCGCGCCCCGTGCCCGACGCCGTACCCGCTCCGGCGGCGGGAGCCGCGCCCGCGGGCGACCCCGCGGCGGAGCCGGTGGGGGCCGCCGGGCGGGAGCCCGTGCGGGGGTCCGGAGCGGAGCCCGGCTCGCCGGAAGGGACGGGTGGGGAAACCGCCCGGCAGGGCCCCGAGCCCGCGGCGGGGTCCGCGGCCGGGTCCGGGGGGCCGGTGCCCGGAGCCCCCGCCGCCGGGGTCAGCCGACGGGTGTTCGTGGCGCGCACGCTCGGCGGGGCCGCCGTCGCCGCCGCCGGGGTGACCGTCGGGACCGGGACGTACGGGGTGCTGCGCGGGCCGCGCGTCAAGCGGGTGCAGGTCCCGCTCGCCCGGCTGCCCCGCGCCGCGCACGGCTTCCGGATCGCCGTCGTCAGCGACGTCCACCTCGGCCCGGTCCTGGGCCGCGCCCACACCCGCCGCATCGTCGACACCGTCAACCGCACCCAGCCCGACCTCATCGCCGTCGTCGGGGACCTCGTCGACGGCAACGTGCACGACCTCGGCCCCGCCGCCGAGCCCCTGCGGGAACTCCGGGCCCGCCACGGCAGCTTCTTCGTCACCGGCAACCACGAGTACTTCTCCGGCGCCCGGCAGTGGGTCGACCACGTCCGCGAACTGGGCCTCACCCCCCTGGAGAACGCCCGCCGGGAGCTGCCCCACTTCGACCTCGCCGGGGTCAACGACGTGCAGGGGGAGCAGGAGGGCGAGGGCCCCGACTTCCAGGCCGCGCTCGGCGACCGGGACCGCTCCCGCGCATCCGTGCTCCTCGCCCACCAGCCCGTCGTGATCCACGACGCCGTCCGCCACGGCGTGGACCTCCAGCTCTCCGGTCACACCCACGGCGGCCAGCTCTGGCCCGGCAACTACCTGGCCGAGCTCGCCAACCCCACGGTCGCCGGTCTGGAGCGGTACGGGGACACCCAGCTCTACGTCTCCCGGGGCGCGGGTGCCTGGGGACCGCCGGTCCGGGTCGGCGCGCCGTCCGACATCACGCTCGTCGAACTCGCCTCATACCACACCTGACGCTCGGCGACCGGGACAAATCGCCCCTTCCCGTGGCCGAATTTCCATGATTGGGTGGCCGACGTTCGTCCGATAGTCGGATGTGCGTTTCGCATGCCAGGGATTCAAGGGGCTGGGGATGGCGTTGGGGTCTGTCCGCACGAAGGCCGTCGCGGCCGTTCTGGTCCTCGCGGCGGCAGGCGGGGTGGCCGCGTGGCAGCTGCTGCCCCTGGGCGACCAGGGCCACGGCGCGATCCGGGTCGGCACCACCGACCACGTCTCGGCCCTGGACCCGGCCGGGGCCTACGACGCCGGCTCCTGGGCCCTGTACAGCAACGTCTACCAGTCGCTGCTGACCATCAAGCCCGGCGCCGACACCCCGGCCCCGGACGCCGCGTCCTCCTGCGCCTTCGTCGGGCAGAAGCTGACCACCTACCGGTGCGAGCTCCGCTCCGACCTCACCTTCGCCGGTGGCCGCCAGGTCACGGCCGAGGACGTGAAGTTCTCCTTCGACCGCATCAAGCAGATCAACTCCGACCAGGGCCCGGCCCCGCTGTTCAACACCCTGGAGTCGGTCAAGGCCGAGGGCCGCACCGTCACCTTCAACCTCACCGCCCCCGACGCCACGTTCCCCTTCAAGATCGCGACGGGTGCCGCCTCCATCGTGGACAGGGAGCGGTACCCGGCCAAGGCGCTGCGCGCGGACGGCAAGGTCGACGGATCCGGCCCGTTCACCCTGACCGGCTACAAGGCCGGTACGACCGCCGAGCTCAAGCCCAACCCCGCGTACAAGGGGCAGGCCAAGCCCGCCCGGGCCGCTGTCACCGTCCACTACTTCAAGGACTCGGCCCAGCTGGACCAGGCGTGGAAGGACCACCAGATCGAGGTCGCGCACCGCGACATGCCCCCGGCGGTGCTCGCGGGCCTCAACCCGGGCCTGAAGGACACCCGCTACCAGGCCTCCGGCGGCACGGAGACCCGTCACATCGTCTTCAACGTCCGCCCCGGCTCGACGGTCCAGAAGCCGGCCGTCCGCCAGGCCATGGCCGCCTCGCTGGACCGGTCCAAGATCGCCGGCGACGTCTACAAGGGCACGGTCACCCCGCTCTACTCCCTGGTCCCGGCGGGCATCGCCGGACACAGCACGCCGTTCTTCGACACCTACCCCGCGCCCAACGGCGCGGCCGCCCGCAAGCTCCTGACCGACGCGGGGATCTCGCTGCCGGTCTCCGTCACCCTCGGCGTCAACACGCGCGGCGCGAACGTGGCCGAGGCCGACGAGATCAAGCGGCAGCTGGAGTCCACCGGCCTGTTCCAGCTGAAGATCAAGGCGGTGGAGGCCTGGGAGGACTTCCAGAAGGCCTACGCGGCGGGCGAGTTCGACGCCTACACCATCGGCTGGATCGCCGACTTCCCGGACGCGGACAACTTCCTCGCCCCGCTGGTCGGCAAGGACTCCAGCATGAACAACGGCTTCTCCGACAAGACCGTCGAGGACCTCATCACCCGCACCCAGTCCTTCCAGGACCGCGGCGAGGCCTCCAACGACTTCCACGAGCTCCAGCGCGTGGTCTCCCAGCAGATCCCGCTGCTGCCGATCTGGCAGAAGAAGGACTACGTCCTCTCCCGCGAGGCCGTCAGCGGCCTGCAGTACCTCTCCGACGGCACGGGCGTGTGGCGCCTGTGGGAGCTCGACTGGCTGTAGCCGGCCCGGTGGTGTCCCCGCGGGCCGCCAGGAGGGTGCGCGGTGCCGTTCGGGGCGCGCCCGCCCCCGCTCAGCCCTCCTCGGTCCCCGGGTCGGAAGCCCGCTTCCCGCCCCGCGACACCGCCGTCTGGGCCATGCCCGGCAGGAAGTCCGCGAACAGCTCGTGCACCTCCCGCACCAGCGGCCGCAGCACCCGGAACCGGGCCAGGACGATGCCCCGCGTGGTCAGCTGCGCCCCGCGCTCGGCGAGCCGGCGCGACTTCTCGCTGTCCGGGGAGCGGTCGAAGACCCAGTACAGGACGAGCCCCATCTGCGAGAGCCACATCAGCTCCGGCAGGACGTCGGCCAGCTCGTCCGGGACCTTGCTCTTCGCCCCGGCGAGCACCTCCCGGTGGATGCTGATGGCCGCCTGGCGGGCCGGTTCCGATTCCGGGGAGAAGGGGCTCAGCGGACTCTCCGGGTCCGCCGCGTTCTTGAAGAACTGCGAGGCGAACTCGTGGTACGGCGCCGCGATGTCGAGCCAGCTCGTCAGCACACCCGCGAGCCGCTTCTGCAGATCGGTCTCCCCGTCCAGGATCGGCCGGACCGCCGCCTGGTGGGCCGCGCTGATCCGGTCGTAGAACCCCTGGACGAGGTGTTCCTTCGACTCGAAGTAGTAGTACGCGTTGCCGACCGAGACCCCCGCCTCCTTGGCGATGGCCCGCATGGTCGTCTTGTCGAACCCGCGTTCCTGGAACAGACGGAGCGCGGTTTCGAGGATGAGCGTGCGGGTCTGCTCGCTCTTGGGAGCCTTCTGATCTGTCACGGTGTCCGACCTTATCGGGGCGCCGCGCCGTGGTCGCCACAGGCCGGTTCCCCGGACTCCGCTTCGGACTTGGTCCGTACCACGCGCCGCGGCGGCGGGGGTTCAGCCCGGCCGTCGGAGCGTGAGCGGGTGGTCGGGGGCGAGGTGGTTGGCGAGGGCGACCAGGACGTCCGTGCTGGCGTTCTGGACCGTGCTGCCCCGGCCCTGGGTGGCCACCGTCGCGATCGCCAGCTTCTTCGCCGGCAGGTAGGCCACGGTCGCCGCGTATCCGGCGAAGGAGGGGTTCTGCAGGATCCAGTCGCCCTGGACGACCAGCCCCAGGGCGTACGAGGTACCCGGCTGGACCGTCGACACCGGGGTGAGCTGCGCCTTGTGGGACCGCGGGCTCAGCAGTTCGCCCTCGCCGATCGCCGCGAAGGACTTCGCCATGTCCGCCATCGTGGACGTCATCACCGCTCCCGGCGCGATCGTCCACGACGGGTCCCAGTACGTGGAGTCCTCGAACACCTTGCGCTCGTTGTCGAAGGCGTGCAGGACCGGCGGGGGGATCTCGGCCGTGGAGGGGTTCGAGGTCCCGGTCAGCCCCAGCGGCTTGATGATCTCCTCCCGCATCACCTCGCCCAGCGGCCTGTCCCGCACCCGGGCGATGATGTCGCCCAGGATCTGCCAGTTGGCGTGCGAGTACGCGAAACCCGAGCCGGGCGCCCGCACCAGGGGCTTGCCCACGGAGATCCCGACGAGCTCCTGCGGCGTCCACTGCCGGAACGGGTTCTCGTACAGGGCGGCGAGGAACTTCGGGTCCCGGACGTAGTCGGAGTACCCCGAGGTGGTGGAGGCCAGCATCCGCAGCGTGATCGCGTCCGCGTGCGGCAGGTCGGGGCGCCAGCGGGAGATGCTGTCGTCGAGCGACACCTTGCCCTCGTCGACGAGCTTGAGCAGCGAGGTCGTCAGGTACGGGATCGCGACGGCGCCGTTGCGGAACCGCATGTCGGGGGTGGCGGGGATGCCGGTCATGGACTTTCCGGCGGCGACGGAGGCGACCCGCTCGCCCCCGGACCACACCTCGGCCATGGAGGCGGTGAGTTTGTACGTCGCCAGCGAGGCCCGGACCTGCGCCCGGGCGAACCCGGCGGCGTCCCCGGGCAGGCAGACACCGCCCCGGGACATCTGCCCGGCCGGACAGTCCACCTCGTCACCCGCCGCCGGGGTCGACCCGCACCCGGAGAGCAGCGAGGCCCCGAGGGCCAGCGGGAGCGCCAGCAGCGCGGGCTTCACGGAACGACGGCGCACGGGTGCCTCCCTGCGGTTCGGAACGCTTCCCCACCGCTCCGGACGCTAACCCCGCGCCCCCGCCCCGGCACGCCGGAAGGGCCGTGCGGATGACACCCTCCGGGCACGCGCGAGGCCCCGCCCCCGGAGCAGGTCCGGGGACGGGGCCTCGACGGTCCGCGGCCCCGGGCGGAGGCCGACGGACGGGGTCCGGCGCGTCGGGAAGGTCAGAAGCGGCGCGTGATCAGCGCACGCTTGACTTCCTGGATCGCCTTCGTCACCTCGATGCCACGCGGGCACGCGTCGGTGCAGTTGAAGGTCGTGCGGCAGCGCCACACGCCGTCCTTGTCGTTCAGGATCTCCAGCCGCTGCTCGCCGGCCTCGTCACGCGAGTCGAAGATGAAGCGGTGGGCGTTCACGATCGCCGCCGGGCCGAAGTACTGGCCGTCGTTCCAGAACACCGGGCAGGACGAGGTGCACGCCGCGCACAGGATGCACTTCGTGGTGTCGTCGAAGCGCTCGCGGTCCTCGGCGGACTGCAGGCGCTCGCGCGTCGGCTCGTTGCCCTTGGTGACCAGGAACGGCATGACGTCCCGGTACGCCTGGAAGAAGGGCTCCATGTCGACCACGAGGTCCTTCATCACCGTGAGGCCCTTGATGGCCTCGACCGTGATGGGCTTCTCCGGGTTGATGTCCTTGATCAGCGTCTTGCAGGCGAGCCTGTTCTTGCCGTTGATCCGCATCGCGTCGGAGCCGCAGATGCCGTGCGCGCAGGAGCGGCGGAAGGTCAGCGTGCCGTCGAGGTCCCACTTGATCTTGTGGAGACCGTCGAGCACGCGCTCCTTCGGGTCGATCTCGATCTGGAAGTCCTGCCACTCCGCCTCGGCCGAGACCTCGGGGTTGTAGCGGCGGATCCGGAAGGTGACCGTGATGTACGGCGAGGCGGCGGCCGCCGCCTCCATCTTGTCCAGGGTCGGGGTGGCCATCAGTACTTACGCTCCATCGGCTGGTAGCGGGTGACGACGACGGGCTTGTAGTCCAGGCGGACGGAGTCCTTGCCGTCGGCGCCGACCTCGCGGTACGCCATGGTGTGGCGCATGAAGTTGACGTCGTCGCGGTTCGGGTAGTCCTCGCGGTAGTGACCGCCGCGGGACTCCTTGCGCGCCAGGGCGGACACGGCCATGACCTCGGCCAGGTCGAGCAGGTTGCCCAGCTCGATGGCCTCCAGCAGGTCCGTGTTGAAACGCTTGCCCTTGTCCTGGACGGACACGTTCTTGTAGCGCTCGCGCAGCTCCGCGATCTTCTCGACCGCGGTCTTGATGGTCTGCTCCGTACGGAACACCATCACGTTCGCGTCCATCGTCTCCTGGAGCTCCAGGCGCAGGTCGGCGACCCGCTCCGTGCCCGTGGAGTTGCGCAGGTGCTCGACCAGGTCGGCGACCTGCTGCGCCGGGTTCTCCGGCAGCTCGACGTAGTCGTTCTCGGCGGCGTACTTGGCCGCGGCGATGCCGGAGCGCTTGCCGAAGACGTTGATGTCGAGCAGCGAGTTGGTGCCCAGGCGGTTGGCGCCGTGCACCGACACGCACGCGACCTCGCCGGCCGCGTACAGGCCGGGGACGACGGTGGTGTTGTCCGCCAGGACCTCACCCTCGACGTTGGTCGGGATGCCGCCCATGGCGTAGTGCGCGGTGGGCTGGATCGGGATCGGGTCCGTGTACGGCTCGATACCGAGGTAGGTGCGCGCGAACTCCGTGATGTCCGGGAGCTTCGCGTCGAGCTGCTCCGGCGGGAGGTGCGTCAGGTCCAGGTACACGTGGTCGCCGGCCGGACCGCAGCCGCGGCCCTCGCGGATCTCGGTGTAGATGGAGCGCGAGACGACGTCACGGGACGCGAGGTCCTTCATGACCGGCGCGTACTTCTCCATGAAGCGCTCGCCGTCCTTGTTGCGGAGGATGCCGCCCTCACCACGGGCGCCCTCCGTCAGCAGGATGCCCATGCGCCAGATGCCCGTCGGGTGGAACTGGAAGAACTCCATGTCCTCCAGCGGCAGGCCGCGGCGGTAGCAGGCCGCCTGGCCGTCACCCGTCAGGGTGTGCGCGTTGGAGGTCACCTTGAAGAACTTGCCGGTGCCGCCGGAGGCGTAGATGACCGCCTTGGCCTGGAAGACGTGGATCTCACCGGTGGCGAGCTCGTACGCGACCACACCCGCGGACTTCTTCACACCGTCGACCTCGACCAGCAGCTGGTCCAGGACGTAGAACTCGTTGAAGAACTCCACGCCCTCCTTGACGCAGTTCTGGTACAGCGTCTGGAGGATCATGTGGCCGGTGCGGTCCGCGGCGTAGCAGGACCGGCGGACCGGCGCCTCGCCGTGGTTGCGGGAGTGACCGCCGAAGCGGCGCTGGTCGATGGTGCCGTCCGGGGTGCGGTTGAACGGCAGGCCCATCTTCTCCAGGTCGAGGACCGCGTCGATGGCCTCCTTCGCCAGGATCTCGGCGGCGTCCTGGTCGACCAGGTAGTCACCGCCCTTGACCGTGTCGAAGGTGTGCCACTCCCAGTTGTCGTCCTCCACGTTGGCCAGCGCGGCGGCCATGCCGCCCTGCGCGGCGCCCGTGTGGGAGCGGGTGGGGTAGAGCTTCGTCAGCACGGCGGTGCGGCTGCGCTTCGTCGCCTCGATGGCGGCGCGCATGCCCGCGCCACCGGCGCCGACGATGACGGTGTCGTACTTGTGGATCTTCATTGGATTCGCCTCAGCCCCGTTGCCTAGCGGATGTTCGGGTCGAAGGTGAAGATCACCAGCGTGCCCAGAAGGATGGTGAACACCGTGGCGGTGTAGAGCAGGCCCTTCAGCCACAGCCGCGTGTTGGCGCGCTCCGCGTAGTCGTTGATCACGGTACGCAGGCCGTTGGCGCCGTGCAGCATGGCCAGCCACAGCATCAGCAGGTCCCAGACCTGCCAGAACGGGGAAGCCCAGCGGCCGGCGACGAAGGCGAAGCCCACCTTCGAGACGCCGCCGTCCAGCACCAGCTGGATGACGAGGTGGCCGATGACGAGGACGACCAGCACGATGCCCGAGAGGCGCATGAAGAGCCACGCGGCCATCTCGAAGTTGCCGCGGGTCGAGCGCGGCGTCTTGCCGGTCCGCTTGCGCGGGGCCTCGATGTAGGGCGCCGGGTTGTCGGCGTCGTAGAGGGACACGCCCTCGACGGAGCCGATCGCCTGGGCGGAAGAAGTGTCAGAAGACATGCGTGTCACTCCCCGAACAGAACGCGGTAGGCGTGGCCGAGGACCGGGATGACGGCGAACGCCATCGTCACGGCCCACAGGCCCACGACGGTCCAGAGCATCTGCTTCTGGTAGCGGGGGCCCTTGGACCAGAAGTCCACGGCGATGACACGGAGACCGTTGAGCGCGTGGAAGAGGATGGCGGCGACGAGGCCGTACTCCAGCAGCGCGACGATCGGAGTCTTGTAGGTAGCCACGACATCGTCGTACGCCTCAGGGGAGACGCGGACGAGTGCGGTGTCGAGGACGTGTACGAACAGGAAGAAGAAAATGAGGACGCCGGTGACTCGATGAGCCACCCAGGACCACATTCCTTCCCGGCCGCGGTACAACGTTCCAGCCGGCACGGAAAACCCTCCGGAAGCGGGGCGGGGGCCAGCCGGCTTCTTTGTCGGTCGGGCCCGGCCGGGTACGGTCCACCGGCCCCGGACATCGTAGCGACGCTTCGTCGGTTCCCTCGCGCGGGGTCCACTGGTGTGATCAAACAGGCACGGACGGCCTATCCCACAGGGGCGAATAGCCCGAAATCGGCCGACGGCAGGCCGTCGTCGGGGTCGCTGCCGCGCCGAGGGGATCCCGCCAGCCGGCCGAGCAGGTGCAGCAGCCGCGAGCGGGCGACCATCCGCAGTTCGTCCGCCGCGACCGAGCGCTCCTCGTCGATCTCGTGACCCATCCTGCGGCGGATCGCGGCGAGCAGCTGGCTTATCTGCTCCTCCGGCGGGTGGCCGTCCAGGCAGACCACGAAGGCGTGCCCGAAGGTGCGCTCGTACTCCGCCCGGGCCGCGTCCAGCGCCACCAGCGCGGCGTAGGGCGCGCCGTGGCCCAGCTCCGCCGAGGACTCCCGGGCCAGCGCCTCGGTGAGGTCCCCCTGGGACATGTCGTACGCGGCTTCGTCGGCGGCCGCCAGCAGGGAGGCGGCGTCCGGGTAGGGGCGGTGGTCGGCGACCCGCTGGGCCCAGCGGGCGCTGCCGCAGCAGTGCAGGAGGGCGGTCCGGGCGTGCTCGGCCGGCAGCGAGTTGAACCGCACCAGCCCGGCGCCCGGAGCGGAGACCGGGCCGCGGACCTGTGCCGGAAAGGGGCTGGACAGCGGAGTTCTCCTCGATGCGCGGCGCGGGTGTACCGCCACGCTAGCGATCTCGGAGAGGGGGTGGCGTATGCATGAGGGGATTTCACCCGGAAGTGAGCCGAAAGGATGACACGCGGGCCGGATGGAACCGGCCGGAGGGAGGGGAGGGCGACCGAGGCCGCCACCCCCCACAGGAGAGGCCCCGGTCGCCATCCGTCACGGGCTCGTGCGACAAGCCCGTATCTGTGTCAGCGTCCGGAGTGCGTTTTCTGTCACACCTCGCTCCGCGCAGGCTTGGTCGCTGGTTGTGCAACGCGTGGACGAGAGGTACGCGAAAGCCGTAACGTGCGGATTTGCGCCACACGTACAGGACGTCGAACGGGTTGGGGACTTTGCTGGGGGACGACGCGGAGCTGACCGCCGCGGTGCTCGCGGCACAGGACGGCGACGAGAGCGCGTTCCGGACTGTGTACCGCGCCGTGCACCCGCGCCTGCTCGGATACGTACGCACGCTCGTCGGAGACGGCGACGCCGAGGACGTGACCTCCGAGGCCTGGCTGCAGATCGCCCGCGACCTCGCCTCCTTCACCGGAGACGCCGACCGCTTCCGCGGCTGGGCGGCCCGCATCGCCCGCAACCGGGCGCTCGACCACATCCGCATGCGCGGCCGCCGGCCCGCGGTCGGCGGCGACGAGACCGAGCTGACGGGCCGGCCCGCGGACTCCGACACCTACGGTGAGGCCATGGAGGCCCTGTCCACGGGCCGCACCATGGCGCTGATAGCCCAGCTCCCCCAGGACCAGGCCGAGGCCGTCGTCCTGCGGGTGGTCGTCGGGCTCGACGCCAAGAGCGCGGCCGAGACCCTGGGCAAGCGGCCCGGCGCGGTCCGCACGGCGGCGCACCGCGGGCTGAAGAAGCTCGCCGAACTGCTCGGCGCCGAATCCGGCCCCGCCGACGGGGCCGAGGCGCGCGGGCGGGTCGGCCATAATGCCGGAGACCCGGCGCGGGACCTCGACGCCGTACCGGCACAGCGGGCGCGGGCCAAGGACCTGGTCGAACAAACCGGTGTGACGCATTCACGTTGGCGGACGCAGAAGGACATGTGATGGCCGACGAGCACAAGGCGTGGCTGGACGGAGCCACGGCGGAAGAGCTGCTGCGCGGACGGGCCGCGGGTCCGGCCGGACCGGGCGCAGACCCGCGCGCCCGCGAGGAGGCCGCCCGGCTGCGCGCCGCCCTCGACGCCCTGGCCCCGTCGCGCGCGGACCGGGGCGAGCTGCCCGGCGAGGCCGCGGCCCTGGCCGCGTTCCGCGCGGCGCACGCGAAGCGGTCCGCCGCCGCGTCCGCCACGGCGCGGACCGCGGCGGACGGCGGGGCGGACCGCACCGGTGTCCCCGACGAGCCCGTGATCGACCTGGCCCCGATACCCGTCGTACGGATCCCCGCGCAGCGGCGCCACGGCAGTCCCGCCCGACTGGGGCTGGCGGCCGCGCTGGCCGGAGTCGCGGTCGGCGGGATCGCCGCCGTCGCCGGTGCCGGCCTGCTCGACCGGGCCGTCCACCTCACCGCGGGCCCGGCGCCCGCCGTCTCGGTCAGCGCCGACTCGGACCGTACGCCGGCCGGCGAGACGGCCGGCCCCACCCCCCTGCCCCAGCTGAGGCCCGCCCCGGAGGGCGGCGGCGGCCTCGCCTCGCTCGGCCCCGGCTTCTCGCTGCCGCCGGACGGGCAGGCCCGCACCCCCCTGGACGCGGCCCCGAGCCTGTCGCTGCCGCCGGGCGTGGTGCGCAGCCCGGGTACCGGGGGCGGCGGCGCGGCGGGCACGGACGGCACCCGCAACACGTTCACCGACAAGAACGGCGGCACCGGCCACGGTGACGGCACCGCCGGCGGCGGCGCGGACAAGGACCGTGACCTCCAGGCCAAGAACCGCCCCGAGGAACTGTGCCGGGACCACCGGGCGAACAAGCTGGGCGAGGACCGCAAGGAGTACCTCGCCCTGATCGCCGGCGGCTCCGCGAAGGTCCCGCGCTTCTGCGCGACCCTGCTGGACGCGCCCCGCTCGGGCACCCCGCAGGGCGGCACCGTCGACCCGGGGAGCGTCGTCAGCCCCTCGCCGGTGGCGAACCCGGGCGGCCCGCTGGGCTTCCGCACCCGCTGACGGACACCCCGCACGCGGGGCAGTAACACTTTTCGATCCGTCGGCGCAGTACAGAACGAGCCGACTGGTCATCGGCCGCGCGAGAGCCGGGGTTCCCCCCGTACCCCTGGGCTCTGCGCACCCGGCGCGGGCGGGGCACGTTCCCCCGGCCCTGCCCGCGCCCTCTCCCTCCCACGGCTGCGGCCGGTCGGTCGGTCGACCGAATCAGGGTCACCAGTAGACGACGACCTTGTCGCCGACCTTCACCTGGTCGAACAGCGCCGACAGCTTCGCCTTGTCCCGGACGTTCACGCAGCCGTGCGAGGCGCCGGCGTAGCCGCGGGCCGCGAAGTCGGCCGAGTAGTGGACCGCCTGGCCCTGGCTGAAGAACATCGAGTACGGCATCGGCGTGTGGTAGATCGTCGACGTCCAGTCCTTCGCCTTCCACTCCACCTGGAAGAGGCCCTCGCGGGTCGGCGTGTTCTCCGAGCCGAAGCGCACGTCCATCGACGAGACCACCTTGCCGTCGATCATCCAGGCGAGGGTGCGGCTCTCCTTGCTGATGCACAGGACCCGGCCCTGCAGGCAGCGCGGGTCCGGGGCGGCCACCTCGTTGGTGGTCGGCGGGCGCAGCTCCTCCTCCGTCGGCTTCCTGCTGAGGTCCTGCACCTTCCGCCAGGTGGCCTCGTCCACCGCACCGGTCGCGTCGAGCCCGTGCCGGGACTGGAAGGCCTTCACGGCGGCGGTGGTCTTGGAGCCGTAGAACCCGGTGGGCGCGCCCGACATCAGCGTGAGCTGCCGCAGGCGGGCCTGGAGCTCGCGGACCTGGTCGTTCTCGTCACCGTTGGCCATGACCGGCTTCACGGCGGGGGCCCCGGACCGCGAGGGCGGGGCCGACGGAGCGGCCGACGGGGACGCGGACTCCGTGGGTGACGGCGCGGGCGAGGAGGCGCCCGGCTTGTCGTCCTGCCCGGAGGGGGAGGCCGAGGAGGGCGCGACCGGCACCGAGGACGCCGCCGGGGCGGAACCGGAATGCTGGGGACCGCAGGCGGTGGCGGCAAACGCGACGGCGGCGGCCAGGCCGAGCGTGCGGATGGTGGCTCTCTGTCGGTGCATCGCGGATCCCCCGAATTCATCGTCGTGTATCCAGGTGATGCCTCACGGGCGTGGACAGTTGCGGACGAACCCGCAATGTTGCGCCATTGTGACCAGCGGTCGTCGCGGGCACGGTGGTACCGGCCCCAGGCCGGTCGGCTCCACGGACACGGAGGTCCACCGCATGGTCCGTCCCACGGCCCGCACCGAGAGCGGCATTCCCATCGAACCCGTCTACGGGCCCGCGGACCTCGCGGGATGGGACCCCGGGAGCAGGCTCGGGGTGCCCGGAGGGTATCCGTTCACCCGGGGCATCCATCCCGCGATGTACACGGCCCGGCCCTGGACCATGCGGCAGTACGCCGGCTTCGGCACGGCCGCCGAGTCCAACGCCCGCTACCGGCGGCTCATCGAGGGCGGCGGGACCGGCCTGTCCGTGGCCTTCGACCTGCCCACCCAGATGGGCCACGACTCCGACGCCCCCCTCGCCGCCGGGGAGGTCGGCAAAGTCGGCGTCGCCGTCGACTCCGTCGAGGACATGCGGGTGCTCCTCGACGGCATCCCCCTCGACGGGGTCTCCACCTCGATGACCATCAACGCCCCGGCCGCGCTGCTGCTCCTGATGTACCAGCTGGTCGCCGAGGAGCGGGGCATCGCGGGGTGCCGCCTGACGGGCACCATCCAGAACGACGTCCTGAAGGAGTACATCGCGCGCGGGACGTACATCTTCCCGCCCGGGCCCTCGCTGCGGCTGACCGCCGACACCTTCCGCTACTGCCGCGCCGAACTCCCCAAGTGGAACACCATCTCCGTGTCGGGCTACCACATGGCCGAGGCGGGGGCCTCGCCCGTGCAGGAGATCGCCTTCACCCTCGCCGACGCCGTCGCCTACGTCCGCACCGCCCTCGCCGCCGGGATGGCCGTCGACGAGTTCGCGCCCCGGCTGTCCTTCTTCTTCGTCGCCCGCACCACCCTCCTGGAGGAGGTGGCCAAGTTCCGCGCGGCCCGGCGGATCTGGGCCCGTGTCATGCGGGAGGACTTCGGGGCCAAGGACCCCAGGTCGATGATGCTGCGCTTCCACACCCAGACCGCAGGGGTCCAGCTGACGGCGCAGCAGCCCGAACTGAACCTCGTACGGGTGGGCGTGCAGGCGCTGGCCGCCGTCCTCGGCGGGACGCAGTCGCTGCACACCAACTCCTTCGACGAGGCCATCGCCCTGCCGACGGAGAAGGCGGCCCGGCTGGCGCTGCGGACCCAGCAGGTGCTGGCGTACGAGACGGACGTGCCGCACACCGCCGACCCCTTCGCCGGGTCCTACGCCGTGGAGCGGATGACGGACGAGGTGGAGGAGGCGGCCCTGGCCCTGATGCGCAGGGTCGAGGACCTCGGCGGGGCGGTCGCGGCGATCGAGGCCGGCTTCCAGAAGGCGGAGATCGAGGCCAACGCCTACCGGATCGCGCGGGAGCAGGAGGCCGGGGCGCGGGTCGTGGTCGGGGTGAACCGCTTCGCGCTGGAGCAGGAGGAGCCGTACGAGCCGCTGCGCGTCGACCCCGCGGTCGAGGCCCGGCAGTGCGAGGCGCTGGACCGGCTGAGGGCCGGGCGGGACGCGGAGGCCGTGCGCCACACGCTCGACGAGCTGAGGGAGGCGGCGGCCGGCACGGAGGAGAACGTCCTGCACCCGATGAAGGAGGCACTGCGGGCACGGGCCACCGTGGGCGAGGTGTGCGGGGTGCTGCGGGAGGTCTGGGGGACGTACGAGCCCGCCGGTCTCGGGTCGTGAAACCCACTGGCGTGACAGGTGCGTACCTATGGGACACTCCTGCGCATGCTGGGTGTGACAGATCTTCCTACTTATCTCGCCGCCGTGGTGCTGATCGTCCTGCTGCCGGGGCCGAACTCCCTGTACGTCCTGTCCGTCGCCTCGCGGCGCGGGGTGAAGCAGGGCTACCGGGCCGCCTTCGGCGTGTTCACCGGGGACACCGTCCTGATGGTGCTCACGGCCGTCGGCGCGGGGGCGCTGCTCAAGGCGAGCCCCGTGCTGTTCGGCGTGGTCAAGGTGCTCGGCGCCGGCTACCTCGGCTGGCTGGCCGTGGGCATGCTGCGGGCCGCGTGGGCCATGTGGCGGGCGCGGCGGACGCATGACGAGGAGCCGGAGCCGGCCGCCGGCGCGGGAGCGGCGGGCACGGCCGAGCGGCCCTACCGCCGCGCGCTGGTGGTCAGCCTGCTCAACCCGAAGGCGATCCTGTTCCTGCTGTCGTTCTTCGTGCAGTTCGTCGACCCCGGGTACGCCCACCCGGCGCTGTCGTTCCTGCTGCTCGGAACGATTTCCCAGCTGGTCAGCCTCGCCTACCTGTCCACCCTGATCTTCACCGGCACCCGCCTGTCGGCCGCCTTCCGGCGCCGCAAGAGGCTGTCGGCCGGGGCGACGTCGGCAGCCGGCGTGATCTTCCTCGGCTTCGCCGCCAAGCTCGCCGCCGGCTGACGGGCGCCGGTCAGGAGCGCGCGCCGAGCCGGCCCAGCCGTCTGCGGAGCCGGTGCGCCGCCCGCCGCACGGCGCGGTTGCGGGGCAGGAACGCCAGCCGCCGCGGGATCCCGCCCGGCAGCCCCAGCGCCGCCAGCCGGCGGCGCCCGAAGTAGCGCCGGGTGTACGGGTCCAGGTGCCGGGCGAGGTACGCCTCGGCCGCGGCGCGCCGGTCCGGCAGGATCCGGGGCTGCATGGTGAAGCCCACCGCCGCGACCAGCCCCGCAAGATCGGCGGGCGGATCCTGCGGCGGCCCGTCCAGGTCCGGGACCAGCGCGTCCACCAGCGTCAGCGGGATCCGGTTGCTGTTCTGGTACGGGGCCAGCCGCTCCAGCAGCGCCCCGGTGCCGGTCCGCGCCACCGGGATCCCGTACAGCGCCCGCGCCGTCAGCAGCCCGGTCGAGAAGCAGCCCACCACCAGGGCGGGGCGCAGCCGCCGGTACAGGGTCTCGGCCGGCACCGGCGCGTCCAGCACCGTCAGCCGGACCCCGAGCCGGTCGGCCTCCGCCGCGGCCCGCCGCGCGTACGCCGCCGGGGCGTTCGGGTGCGGTTTGAACACCAGGTCCCGGTGGCCCCACTCGTGGGCCCCGCGCACCATCGCGGCGTGCAGTTCCTCCTCCTCGTCGGGGGACATCAGCTCCAGCACCGACAGGTACTGGCCCAGCAGCAGCGCCGGCGGCTCGTCACCCGCGCGGGGGGCGGGGAGCCGGCCGAGCGGGTCCGCCAGGTCCGCCAGCTCGGCGAAGACCTTCAGGACGGCCGGGGCCGGGACCGCTTCGGCCCGTACCCCGAACTCGGTCAGCAGCAGCGGCTCCAGCCCCGGGACCAGGTCCACGTGCAGCACCCGCCGCACCCGCATGCCGATCTGCGGGTCGAGCCGGAAGCGGGTGGGCCCGTACGACATGAGCCCGTCGGCGTAGACGTCGATCGCGGCGCCCGGGAACAGCCGGCACAGGCTCTGTGCGGGCGGCACCTGGAGGGACTCCACGACCAGCTCGATCCGGTCCCCGCCCAGCCCCCACAGCCGGCGCAGCTGGCGCTCCCACAGCGGGACGTCCTCCGGGCGGGGGGCCCAGACGCCGGGGTGCTGCGGGGCGACGACCGCGTTCCAGTCGATCACCTCGTCGAAGCGGGTGCGCAGCGCGGCGAACCCCGGCGCGGCGTCGAGGCCGCGGGTGACCTCGGGGGCGGGGGAGTGGTTGCTGGTCAGCAGCACGCGGCGGCCGGCCGGCGGAAGACACCCGGAGTCGAGGGCCGCGGCGAGGGTGGCCGTGCCGTAGAGGGTGGAGGCGAGGAAGACCTGCGTCACGTTCACGCGGCGGCCCCGGAGGCGGCGCGCGTGCGGCGACGGAGCCTGCGCAGCAGGGCGGAGCGCTCGGCGTCCATCGAGTCCAGGGCCTCGTCCAGCGCCGCGCGGGGCATGCGGGCGAGCGCGTCCGCGCTCATCGACCGGAGTCTTTTCGCCACGGCCGGTTCGAACCTTTCGATCGAGCCGATATGGTGCGCGATAATCGCGCAGTACGTTCGGACCGCTTTGGGGATCAGGAGTTCGGATTCCCGGTCGGCGGCCGTCTCCGCGAGCACCTGGTCGAATGCCCGGATGAAATCGAGCTGGCGCTCGTCCCCGATCTGCGTCAACGAGGTGGAAATACCGCGCCGGTAGAAGACCCCCGGCAGGCCGACCGCGGCGAACGAATCCGCCTCCCGGTGCAGCCGCCAGATCCACGGCCGGTCCTCCGCCGTCCGCAGCCCGTCGGTGAAGTGCAGCAGCCCCCGGTCCAGCAGCCGCCGGTGGTACATCCCGGCCCAGGCGTACGGGTAGTCCACCGCGGTGGCCCGCGAGGCCGGCGTGATCCCGGCGCGCGGATCGGCGACCACCGACTCCGGCCCGTACGGCACGCGCCGCACGGACCGCTCCCGGCCCGTCACCCGCACGTGGTCGGTCCGGACGAAGTCGCAGCCCAGGGCCTCGATGGCGGCCAGCGTGCGGGACAGGTGACCGGGCGCCAGCCAGTCGTCGCCGTCCAGGAAGGCGATGTAGCGCCCCCGCGCCGCGTCCAGCCCGGTGTTGCGGGCGGTCGCCAGCCCGCCGTTGCGCTCCCGTCTCAGCAGCACCGCCCCCGGCAGGGCCGCGGCGGCGCGCTCCAGCAGACCGGGCGTCCCGTCCGTGGAACGGTCGTCGACGAGCAGGAACTCGAAATCCTCGCGGGCGTCGAGTTCGAGGCTCCGCAGGGCATCCGGTGCGTATGTCTGCACGTTGTAGAACGGCACGACCACAGAGAGCTTCAGCACCCGGGAGACCTTAGGGCGCGGCCCGGCATTCACCGTGGCCCCGGTGCGTATTCCATGTGAACGACGCGGGGCGGTCGCGTTAACCAGGGCGCTTTCGCATTTCGTCGACGGGTTGTTAACCCGCCGTTGTGCGCTCGTTGGGCCGACCACCGGAAATGCGGAATAACTTCTGCCGGGTGCCAGTGCCACTCAGCAGAAGCCGGGCCGATCAAAGGATCGCCGTCCTCGCCGATTCCGACACGCGGTGGAAATGGGGCGCCCTCACGGCCCGCCGCCTCGCCCCCTCCGAAGGCTCTGCGGGCCACCGGACCACCGGGTACCTCCTGCGCGGCCGAGCCACTCCCACCGCCCGCCAGCTCGGCGAGGCGGGGGTCGGGGCCGACGCCGCGCCCGTGGAGGTGACCTGCGCGGAGTTCCTCGCGGAACTCGGGCGGCGGCGCTACGACGTGGTCGTCCTCGCCCTCGTCGGCGGGGCCGTCCAGGCCGTCCTCCACGGCGCGCGCGCCCTGTGGCCGGAGCCCGCCCGGCGGCCGGTGTTCGTCACGGGGTACGTGGGCGTGGTCTACGAGAAGCTCGCCGACGGGCTGCTGCTGCGGCACGGCGCCGACCTGGTCCTCGCCAACTCCCGCCACGACGCCGAGCGCTTCCGCGCCGTCTACGGGGGCGTGGGCGCCGACCCGGACGCCGTGACGGAGACCGCCCTGCCCTTCCTGGACGGGGCCCCTCACGAGCCCGCCCGGGCCGGCGCCCACCGGGTGGTGTTCGCGGTCCAGCCCTCCGTACCCGAGGGCCGCGCCGACCGCGCCTACCTGCTGGGCCGGGCGGCCGGACACGCACGGCTCCATCCGGACCGGGAGGTCCTGGTCAAACTCCGCAGCCGGCCGGGGGAGCACACCACCCACCTGGAGGAACACCCCTACCAGCGCCTGGCCGAACGCCTCCCGGGCGGCCTCCCGCCGAACCTGCGGCTGGCCTACGGCCACATGGGCGAGGTCCTGGACACCACCGACCTGCTGGTCACGGTCTCCTCCACGGCCGCCCTGGAAGCCCTCCACCGCGGCATCCCGACCGCCGTCCTGACCGACCTCGGCATCCGCGAGTCCCTCGGCAACCAGCACTTCCTCGGCTCGGGCTGCCTGGCCTCGTGGGACCAACTCGACGCGGGCCTGCTCCCGCGGGGCAACCCGGCCTGGCTGTCGTCCCACGGAGTACCACCCCCCGACCGCCGGAACCCGTCCGACGGGACGGGAGCCACGTGGCCTCCGGCGTCCCGCGCCGACCGGCCGCCCGCGCCGGCCGACGGGCGTCCCGCCGGGCCGGATCCCGCCGACCCGTACGCCCCCGCCCGGGAGCGAGTGGCGCGGCTGCTGGAGCGGGAGTGGCTCGCGCCCGTGGCGCCGTACTACACGCTCGAAACCGCCCCCGGATACCTCCCCGGCATCCTCGCCCGCCAGCACCTCGCCCCCGACGGGACCCCGCTGCCCGGGGCCCTGCCGCGCGGGGAGTCGGCGGTGCGGCGGTGGGTGCGGGGGCGGCTGCGCGAGGCCGCCCGGGGGGCCTACCGGCACGGGGTGCAGCGCGTGGCCCCGGCGATCCGCCGCCTGGGCGACCTGTGAACCCGGCCGCCCCGCCCCCCCTGGCGCCGTCCCTGCCCCGCCCGCCGCCCCCACGGCTTCCTCCGGCGCCGCGGGCCCGACGGAGCCGGGAGCGGGGTCGACCACGTGCCCTCGTACCGGCCCGGGGAGCTCCGGGGGACCGGCGCCGCCCACCCCATGACCGCCGCCCGGCACCGCTTCTTCGAGCCGGCGCGGGTCCTGGAGCTCGACGCTCCGCACGACCCCGGCCGTGCCCGCCTCCTCGCCCCCTCCCCGACCCGGCTCCGGCCACACCCCGGCGCCCCCAGCGAAGGACACCCGACGCCATGACCGTCGCCCCCCTCAACCCCCGCCTCCGCACCCTCGGCACGCGCATCGCCGGCCCCGGCCGGCCCGTCTACGTCGTCGCAGAGATCGGCATCAACCACAACGGCGACCTCGGAACCGCCTTCGCCCTCGTCGACGCCGCCGCCGAGGCCGGATGCGACGCCGTCAAGTTCCAGAAGCGCACCCCGGAACTCTGCACCCCCCGCGACCAGTGGCACGTCGAACGCGACACCCCCTGGGGCCGGATGACCTACATCGACTACCGCCACCGCGTCGAGTTCGGCGAGGCCGACTACCTCGCCATCGACGAGCACTGCGCCAGGCGCGGCATCGCCTGGTTCGCCTCCCCCTGGGACACCGAGGCCGTCGCCTTCCTGGAGAAGTTCGACCTCCCCGCCCACAAGGTGGCCTCCGCCTGCCTCACCGACGACGAGCTGCTGCGCGCCCTGCGCGCCACCGGCCGCACCGTCGTCCTCTCCACCGGCATGTCCACCCCGCAGCAGATCCGGCACGCCGTCGAGGTGCTCGGCAGCGAGAACGTCCTGCTCTGCCACGCCACCTCGACCTATCCGGCCAGGGCCGAGGAGCTCAACCTGCGGGTGATCAACACCCTCCGGGAGGAGTACCCCAACGTCCCCGTCGGCTACTCCGGCCACGAGACCGGCCTCCAGACCACCCTGGCCGCCGTCGCCCTCGGCGCCGTCCTCGTCGAACGGCACATCACCCTCGACCGCGCCATGTGGGGCTCCGACCAGGCCGCCTCCGTCGAGCCCGGGGGCCTGGCCCGCCTCGTGCGCGACATCCGCACCATCGAGACCGCCCTCGGCGACGGCGTCAAGAAGGTCTACGACTCCGAGCTCGCCCCCATGAAGAAGCTCCGCCGCGTCCCGGGCACCCTCCCCGCCCCCGCGGCGTCCTGACCGTCCCCGGCCCTTTTCCCCAGAGCGGAGCACGTCGTGAACCCCTCAGCCCCCACCCTGGCCCTCGTGGAGAGCCCGGTCCAGCTCCTCAACGTGCTGGAGTGGGCCCACGCCCTCCGCGGGGACGGCGGCCCGCTGCTGAGCGGCGTCCCCCGACAGCCGGGCCCCGCCGCCGGCCGCGGCCGCACCGGTCCGCGCCCGCCCGCCGACGGGCTGCGCATCGTCGTCCTGCCCCCCACGGACCCCATGTCCCGGGGGCAGCTGCGCCGAGTGGCCGGGATCGCCCGGGGCGAGGGACACGCCGTCCACTGGCAGGAGGCCCGCGGCGGCACCGGGTCCCCCGCGGGCGCCCTGACCTCCCTCGGCCCCGCCGTGCGCCGGGCGCGGCGGATCGTGGTCGGCGACCCCTTCTCCCGCCTCATCCAGCTGCTGCTGGTCCCGGCCCGGGCCGCCGAGCTGGTCGTCGTGGACGACGGCACGGCCACCATGGAGTTCGTCGCGCAGCTCGGCCGCGGCGAGCGGCTGCGCCGCTGGCACCGCACCGGCGGCGAGGCCGCGGCCCGGGCGCGGGAGCTCGCGTACGCCCCGGTGTCGGCCGCCGCGCGGCGCCGGCTGACCGCGCGCGCCGGACGCGCCCTCGAACTGTTCACCTCGATGCCGCTCACCCCGCCGCCCGGAGCCCGGCTGCGGGTCAACGACTTCGCCTGGACCCGGGCCCGCTTCGGCCCGCCCCGCCTGACCCGGGGCACCGACCTGGTCGGCACCTCCCTGGTGGAGACCGGGGTGGTCGACCCCTTCCGCTACCTGGACGCGGTGCGCGCCCTGGCCCGGGAACACGGCGTGACCCGCTACTTCGCGCACCGCCGCGAGTCGCCGGAGAAGCTGCGCGCGCTGAGCGAGGCGACCGGGCTGGAGATCGTCCGCCCGGACCTGCCGCTGGAGCTGATCGCCCGGAGGGGCCCCATCGGCCGTACGGTCGTCAGCTTTCCGTCCACGGTCGTCCACACGCTGCCGTACGCGCTCACCGGCACCGGCGTGACCGTCGCCGTATGCGGTATCGACCCCGCCTGGCTCACCGCCACCGCCCCTCCCAGGGCCCGCGGCTTCCTCGCGGGCGTCACCGACACCGCCCGTGATGTGCGCAGACTCGCCCTTGGAGCGGCTCCTGCGGCCGGATGAGCGCGCGAGTTTACCCCCGGGCGCATCCGATCATGCGTCCAGAGGCGTTTTTCTTTCCCCTAACGGCATGAATTTCTGGTGATCTCCCGACAGTTGACCCATCCGTGCGCCTACCCTTAAACGGGTGAACCAGTTGATGTCCCGCGAGTCCCTGCCCGCCCTGCCCGGCAAGCCCGACCGGCCCGAGCTGCCCGGCAAGCTTCCGGATCACCTGCGTGCCGAACTGATCGCCTTCCGACGCGACTTGCACATGCACCCCGAGCTAGGACACCAGGAGTTCCGCACCACGGCGGCGATCAAGGCGCGGCTGGAGAAGGCGGGGCTTCGACCACGGGTGCTGAAGTCCGGCACGGGGCTGATCTGTGACGTCGGCACCTGGGACGGGGGGCGGCCCATGCTGGCCCTGCGCGCGGACATCGACGCCCTGCCCATCCCCGACGCCAAGACCCACGTCTCGTACCGCTCCACCGTCCCGGACCGGGCCCACGCGTGCGGCCACGACGTGCACACCTCCGTCGTCCTCGGCGCGGGGCTGGTGCTCGCCGAGCTCGACCGGCAGGGCCTGCTGCCGCGCCCGGTGCGGCTCCTCTTCCAGCCGGCCGAGGAGGTCCTGCCGGGCGGAGCCACCGAGGCGATCGACTCCGGGGTGCTGGAGGGCGTCGGGCAGATCATCGCGGTGCACTGCGACCCCCGCGTGGACGCCGGACGGATCGGCCTGCGGGCCGGCCCGATCACCTCGGCCTGCGACCGGCTGGAGGTCACCCTGTCGGGCCCCGGCGGTCACACCGCCCGCCCGCACCTGACCACCGACATGGTGACGGCCGCCGCCCGCGTCGCCGTCGACGTGCCGGCCCTGCTGGCCCGCCGGATGGACGCCCGCTCGGGCATGTCCGTCACCTGGGGCCGGATCGAGTCCGGGCACGCCTGCAACGTCATCCCGATGCACGCCGAGCTCTCCGGCACGGTCCGCTGCCTGGACCTGAACGCCTGGCACGACGCCCCGGACATGATCCACGCGGCCATCGACGAGGTCGCGACGATGCACGGCGCCAAGTTCGAGATCAACCACGTGCGCGGCGTCCCGCCCGTGGTGAACGACCCGGTGGTCGCGGAGCTGCTCCGCGAGGCCATGGCTGCCCGGCGCGGCAACGAGTCGGTCGAGGACACCGAGCAGAGCCTCGGCGGCGAGGACTTCTCCTGGTACCTGGAGCACGTCCCCGGCGCCATGGCCCGCCTCGGCGTCCGCAAGCCCGGCGACACCGCCAAGCGGGACCTGCACCGGGGCGACTTCGACGTCGACGAGTCGGCGATCGGGGTCGGGGTGGAGTTCTTCACGGCCGCCGTCCTGCTCGACGGGCGCCGTTCAAGGCCCTCCGTGTAAAAAATCAAGCAAAGCTCCGTACGACATCCGGCGGTCCGCTGCCGGAGCTGTCCAGCCCTTGGTACACAAGGGCTGGACCTTCTCGCGGTTACCAATCGGTCACTGTCCGGTTCGCGACGATCCGATAACGACTCATGAACGGGCCTTTAACTGACATCTACGCGCGTTACGATCGCCGCGAAACCAGCGCCGGTCGTGGCGCTTCGGTCAGGTTTTGAAGGAGCCTCCCCTTGCGCCGGATCACCAGGATCGCCACCGTGGGCATCGCGTCCGCGGCGCTGGCCCTCTCGGCCACCGCCTGTGGCGGAAAGAAGTCCTCGGACGCCTCGTCCTCCTCCTCGTCCTCCTCCGAGGCCAAGAGCGCCAGCGCCGCCATCGCGTACGACGTCGGCGGCCGCGGTGACCAGTCGTTCAACGACGCCGCCTACGCGGGCCTGGAGAAGGCCGAGAAGGACCTCAAGATCAAGACCGCCGAGGCGGAGCCGACCGAGGGCGAGAGCGAGGCCGACAAGGTCCAGCGCCTCACCGAGCTGGCGCGCAAGGGCAACAACCCGGTCATCGGCGTCGGCTTCTCCTACGCCCCGGCCATCGAGAAGGTCGCGAAGAAGTTCCCGAACACCACGTTCGGCATCATCGACGACACCTCGAAGACCGGCCCGAACATCGCCAACCTGGTCTTCAACGAGGAGCAGGGCTCCTACCTGGCCGGCGTCGCCGCCGCCAAGGCGTCGAAGACCGGCACGGTCGGCTTCATCGGCGGCGTCGAGGTTCCGCTGATCAAGAAGTTCCAGGCGGGCTTCGAGCAGGGCGTCAAGGACACCAACCCGAACGCCAAGGTGCTGTCGGCCTACCTGACCCAGCCGCCGGACTTCTCGGGCTTCGCCAAGCCCGACCTCGGCAAGGCCGCCGCCAAGGGCCAGCTCGACGGTGGCGCCGACGTGATCTACGCCGCCGCCGGTCTCGCGGGCTCGGGCGCCATCGAGGCCGCCTCCACCGCCGGCAAGTGGGCCATCGGCGTCGACTCGGACCAGTACAACCAGCCGGGTCTGGCGAAGTACAAGGACCACATCCTGACCTCGGTCACCAAGGACGTCTCCCTCGCGGTCTTCGACCTGATCAAGTCGGTCAAGGACGGCAAGCCGGAGGCCGGCGAGGTGCGCTACGGCCTGGACAAGAACGGCGTCGCCCTGGCCGACTCCAACCCGCAGTACAAGGCGATGGCCGACGTCACCGCCGCGGTGGAGAAGGCCAAGGCCGACATCATCGCCAAGAAGATCACCGTCAAGACCGCGCCGTAAGGTTTCGTCTGACGCGCAGTCGCGGTCTCCGGGGTCCGGGAGCGGTCTCAACCGCTCCCGGACCCCGAACCGCGTCTTCGCTACAGTCCGTGAAGACTTGTGGTCAGTTGGCCGCAAGTTTTCACTTTCGACAGTGCTACGCGCGTAGAGGCAGCGTGGACGCGATACCGTCCCTCTCCCGCCCACCCGCCCGGCCGATTCCCGCCCTGTCCTCCTGCCACTTGGCTCAATTCCGGCTCCTTCCGCGCCAAGGAGAGTGCGTCATCAACGCGTCCAGCCCCCCTCTCGCCGTAGAACTGCACGGCATCACCAAGCGTTTCCCCGGCGTCGTCGCCAACAAGGACATCGCCATCTCCGTCCGCAAGGGCACGGTCCACGCCCTCATCGGTGAGAACGGTGCCGGCAAGTCGACCCTGATGAAGATCCTCTACGGCATGCAGAAGCCGGACGAGGGCACCATCGCCATCGACGGGGAGCAGGTCTCCTTCAACAACCCCGGCGACGCCATCGCCCGCGGCATCGGCATGGTCCACCAGCACTTCATGCTGGCCGACAACCTCACCGTGCTGGAGAACGTCGTCCTCGGCGGCGAGAAGCTCTACGGCATCGGCGGCAAGGCCCGCAAGAAGATCATGGAGATCTCGGACGCGTACGGTCTCGGCGTGCGCCCCGACGCCCTGGTCGAGGACCTCGGCGTCGCCGACCGCCAGCGCGTGGAGATCCTCAAGGTCCTCTACCGGGGCGCCAAGACCCTCATCCTCGACGAGCCCACGGCCGTGCTCGTGCCGCAGGAAGTGGACGCGCTCTTCGACAACCTGCGCGGACTCAAGGCCGAGGGCCTGACCGTCATCTTCATCTCGCACAAGCTGGGCGAGGTGCTGAAGGTCGCCGACGACATCACGGTCATCCGCCGCGGCACCACGGTCGGCACCGCCGACCCGAAGACGGCCACGACCAAGCAGCTCGCCGAGCTCATGGTCGGCACCGAGCTGCCCTCGCCGGAGACCCGCGAGTCCACGGTGACCACCACCCCGATGCTCAAGGTCGAGGGCCTGACCGTCGCCGAGTCCGGCGCGGTCACCACCCCCGAGACCTCGGCGCCCGCCCTGGGCGACTCCGACACCGACCTGCGCGAGGTTCCGGCCGCCGGCCGTCTCCTGCTCGACGGGATCGGCTTCACCATCCACAAGGGTGAGATCCTCGGCATCGCCGGTGTCGAGGGCAACGGCCAGACGGAGCTGATCGAGGCCCTCATGGGCATGATCACCCCCGACGCGGGCGTCATCACCCTCGACGGCGCCGACATCACCAAGATGCCGGTCCGCAAGCGCCGCGAGGGCGGCATCGGCTACATCCCCGAGGACCGCCACCGGCACGGCCTGCTCCTGGAGTCCCCCCTCTGGGAGAACCGCATCCTCGGCCACGTCACCGAGAAGCCCAACTCCAAGGGCGGCATCCTCGACCCGAAGGCCGCCCGCAAGGACACCGAGCGGATCGTGCGCGAGTACGACGTCCGCACCCCCGGCATCGACGTCACCGCGGCCTCGCTCTCCGGCGGCAACCAGCAGAAGCTGATCGTCGGCCGCGAGATGAGCCACAACCCGAAGTTCCTGATCGCCGCCCACCCCACCCGCGGCGTGGACGTCGGCGCGCAGGCGCAGATCTGGGACGCCATCCGCGAGGCCCGCCGCGAGGGCCTGGCCGTGCTCCTGATCTCGGCCGACCTGGACGAGCTGATCGGCCTGTCCGACACGCTCCGGGTCATCTACCGCGGCCGCCTGGTCGCCGACGCCGACCCTGCGACGATCACCCCCGAGGAGCTCGGCACCGCCATGACCGGCGCCGCCAGCGGGCACCTCGAAGCCCAAGACGACCACTCCGCCGGGGTCGACGGCGACACCACGGAGGACGAGGCCCGATGAAGAAATTCGACAAGGACCGGCTGCTCCTGGCAGCCGCCGGACCGGTGCTGGCGCTGGTCAGCGCCCTCCTGCTGACCATGATCGTGCTCGCCGCCTCGGGCGTGGACCCGATCGACCCGCTGCGGATCATGATCGAGCAGGCGGGTTACGAGGACATCCAGGTCCTGATCGTCAACCAGGCCGGCATCTACTTCCTGGCCGCCCTGGCCGTGGCCATCGGCTTCCGGATGAACCTCTTCAACATCGGCGTGGACGGCCAGTACCGCCTCGCGGCGATGGTCTCCGCCGTGGTCGGCGCGGCGGTCTCGCTGCCCGCGCCGCTGCACATCCTGCTGATCGTGCTCATCGCCATGGCGACCGGTGCCTTCTGGTCCGGTATCGCGGGCGTCCTCAAGGCCCGGCGCGGGGTGAGCGAGGTCGTCTCCACGATCATGCTCAACGCCATCGCGACCTCCCTGATCGCCTGGCTGATCCTGCCGAAGAACCTCGGCGTGCAGCCGGCCGGCTCCAACGACCTGACCACCGGTGACATCCCGGAGTCCGGCTGGTTCCCGGCCGTCTCCCTGCCCGGCGGCGACATCTACGGCTTCACCTTCGTGGCCTTCGCCCTCGGCCTCGTCTACTGGTTCGTCCTCAACCGGACCCGCTTCGGCTTCGACCTGCGCGCCTCCGGCGCCAGCGAGTCCGCCGCGCAGGCCTCCGGCGTCGAGCCCAAGAAGATGATCATGACGGCGATGCTCATCTCGGGCGCCGTCGCCGGTCTGACCGGTATGCCGCTGCTGCTCGGCGAGTCGCACACGTACAACCTGTCCTTCCCCCTGGGTGTCGGCTTCACCGGCATCACCGTCGCTCTGCTCGGCCGCAACAACCCGATCGGCATCTTCTTCTCGGCGTTCCTGATCGCCTTCATCGACAAGGCGTCCGCCGGTCTCGACACCGAGGGCTACGCCAAGGAGATCGGCACGATCATGCAGGGCCTGATCGTCATCGCGGTCGTCGTCAGCTACGAGCTCGTCCGCCGCTACGGCATCCGCCGCCAGCAGCAGAAGGTCGGCGAAGAGCTGGCCGCCGGCCATGCCCTCAAGACCGACAACAAGGAGGTCGCGGCGTGAGCACCAGCACCGTTTCCGCGACGAGCGCCGCGCCCAAGAAGGGCGGCGGCCGCCGCAAGCTCACCCTGCCCTGGATCCTGCTGATCATCGCGGCCGGCCTCGCGCTGGTCTCGGTCGTCCGCCTGATCTCCGGGGCCAACGACCTGACCTCGGTCGGTCAGTTCTCCGGCGCCCTCCAGCTCGCCGTGCCGATCGCCCTCGCGGGCCTCGGCGGCCTGTGGGCCGAGCGCGCGGGCGTGGTCAACATCGGCCTCGAAGGCATGATGATCCTCGGCACCTGGTTCGGTGCCTGGGCCGGCTACCAGTGGGGCCCCTGGACCGGTGTCGTCCTCGGCATCATCGGCGGCGCGCTCGGCGGTCTGCTGCACGCGATCATCACCGTGACCTTCAACGTGAACCACATCGTCTCCGGTGTGGCGATCAACATCCTGGCCGTCGGCTTCACCCAGTACCTGTCGAACTTCACCTTCGACAAGACCCCGGGCGGCTCCTCCAAGCAGTCCCCGCGCATCGACCCGATCACCGAGATCACCATCCCGGGGCTCTCGGACTGGTTGGCGACGCTCCAGGGCAAGCACTGGTTCCTGATCTCCGACGCCGCCGGCGCCCTCGGCGGGCTGGTCACCAACCTCTCGCTGCTGACCGTCGTCGCCGTGCTGCTGGTCCCGCTCACCTGGTGGGTGCTGTGGCGCACCGCCTTCGGCCTGCGCCTGCGCTCCTGCGGTGAGAACCCGGTCGCCGCCGAATCCCTCGGCGTCAACGTCTACAAGTACAAGTACATCGCCGTGATCGTCTCCGGCGCGATGGCCGGCCTCGGCGGCGCGTTCCTCGCGATCGTCTCCACCGGCATCTACCAGGAGGGCCAGACCGGCGGCCGCGGCTACATCGGTCTCGCCGCGATGATCTTCGGCAACTGGATGCCGGGCGGCATGGCCCTCGGCTCGGGCCTCTTCGGCTTCACCTACAGCCTCCGCCTGCGCGGCGGTGCCGAGAACGTGCACGCGATGCTCCTGCTCCTCGCGATCCTGCTCGTCCTCGCCGTCGCCTGGCAGCTGTACAAGAAGAAGTACGTCCAGGCCGCGATCGCCGCGGTCTGCGCCGCCGGGCTCTTCGCCTGGTACGCGCTCACCGACCAGGTGCCCAGCCAGTTCGTGGACGCCGCCCCCTACGTCACGACGCTGCTGGTGCTCGCCCTGTCGGCGCAGCGCCTGCGGATGCCGAAGGCGGACGGCATGCCGTACCGCAAGGGCCAGGGCAAGTGACCCCGGCACCCACGGTGGACTGGGAAGCCCTGCGGGCGGCCGCCCGGGACGCGATGACCCGCGCGTACGCCCCGTACTCGGGCTTCCCGGTCGGGGTGGCCGCGCTGGTCGACGACGGCCGGGTGGTCACCGGCTGCAACGTCGAGAACGCGAGCTACGGTCTCGGCCTGTGCGCCGAATGCGGCCTCGTCTCCTCCCTCGCGGCCACCGGCGGCGGCCGCCTCACCCACTTCACGTGCGTGGACGGCAAGGGCGAGAGCCTCGTCCCGTGCGGCCGCTGCCGGCAGCTGCTCTACGAGTTCGGCGGCCCGGAGCTGCTGGTGGACACACCGGACGGGATCCTCCCGCTGAGCGCGATGCTGCCGCAGGCCTTCGGGCCCGACCACCTCAGATAGCCGTGACGACGGCCCTCAGCCCAACCGGGCGGAGGGCCGTCGGCCGTCTTCGAGCCGGGCTCGACCCCCGCCTGGAACTCCTTGAACCACCCAGAACTCCCTCCCCTCATCTCTATGCGCGTAGAAGGAAGTCACCTCATGGACGTCATCTCCGTCATCCGGACCAAGCGGGACCGCGGTGAGCTCAGCCCCGAGCAGATCGACTGGGTCATCGACGCCTACACCCGCGGGATCGTCGCCGACGAGCAGATGTCGGCGCTCGCCATGGCCATCCTGCTCAACGGCATGAACCGGGCCGAGATCGCCCGCTGGACCGCCGCGATGATCGCCTCCGGCGAGCGGATGAACTTCGACTCCCTCTCCCGCCCCACCGCCGACAAGCACTCCACCGGCGGCGTCGGCGACAAGATCACCCTCCCGCTCGCCCCGCTCGTCGCCGCCTGCGGCGCGGCCGTCCCGCAGCTCTCCGGCCGCGGCCTCGGCCACACCGGCGGCACCCTCGACAAGCTGGAGTCCATCCCCGGCTGGCGCGCGCTGCTCTCCAACGAGGAGATGCTGAACGTCCTCGACACCACCGGCGCCGTCATCTGTGCCGCCGGCGACGGCCTGGCCCCGGCCGACAAGAAGCTCTACGCCCTGCGCGACGTCACCGGCACCGTCGAGGCCATCCCGCTGATCGCCTCCTCGATCATGTCGAAGAAGATCGCCGAGGGCACCGGCTCCCTCGTCCTCGACGTGAAGGTCGGCTCCGGCGCCTTCATGAAGAACATCGAGGACGCGCGCGAGCTGGCCTCCACCATGGTGGCCCTGGGCACCGACAGCGGCGTCAAGACCATCGCCCTGCTCACCGACATGTCCACCCCGCTCGGCCTCACCGCCGGCAACGCGCTGGAGGTCCGCGAGTCCGTCGAGGTCCTGGCCGGCGGCGGCCCGGCCGACGTGGTCGAGCTGACCATCGCCCTCGCGCAGGAGATGCTGACGGCCGCCGGCATCAAGGACGCCGACCCGGCGAAGGCCCTCGCGGACGGCTCCGCGATGGACGTGTGGCGCCGGATGATCTCCGCCCAGGGCGGCGACCCGGACGCGGCCCTGCCGGTCGCCCGCGAGCAGCACGTGGTCACCGCCTCCGCCTCGGGCGTCCTGACCCGCCTCGACGCGTACGCGGTCGGCGTCGGCGCCTGGCGCCTGGGCGCGGGCCGCGCCCGCAAGGAGGACCCGGTGCAGGCGGGCGCGGGCATCGAGCTGCACGCCAAGCCGGGCGACACCGTCACCGCCGGCCAGCCGCTGATGACCCTGCACACGGACACCCCGGAGAAGTTCGAGTACGCCCTGGCCTCCCTGGAGGGCTGCTACGACGTCGCCCCGGCGGGCACGGCCTTCACGGCCGACCCGATCGTCCTGGACCGCATCGCGTAGGCACGGCCGGGGCGGGGAGCCGACCGCTGCGCGCAGCCGTCTCCCCGCCCCGCCCTCGCGCCCCGATGAGTTCCGCGGTCAGGGACGGTCATCCACCCGTGGAGATCACGACCCTGGCCCTGGACGGGCCCCAGCCGGACATCCCCGCGCTCTGCGCCCGCGTCGGCGAGGCCTGCCGTGACGGCCCGCCACGGCAGCTGGTCTGCGACGCGAGCCGGGCCGGCAGGCCCACCCTCGCCACCGTCGAGGCCCTGGCCCGCATGGCCCTGACCGCGCGGAGCCACCGCACCCCCTTCACGGTCACCGGCGCGCCCCCCGCCCTCCGGGCCCTACTGGACCTCGTAGGACTCGTCGAGCTCCTCGGGGAGCCCGAACAGCGGGAACCAGCGGGCGGTGTCCAGGAAGGCGTTCAGCCCGACGATCCGCCCCTCTGACACCTCCAGCACCTGGAGCGCCCACGGCACGTGCCCCGGCCGGCCGTCCTCGCGCGGCCGGTACTGCCCGAAGGCCGGCAGCCCGTTCGCCGTGGTCGGTATCAGGCGCGAGCCCTTGCACCCGATGCCCTGGTTCAGATGCCAGGCCGCGATGTCCGCGTGCCCCTGGAGCCACAGGTCGAACGGCGGCATCGACAGCACCGCGTCCTCGTGCAGCAGGGTGGTCAGGCGGGTGATGTCGTAGGCCTCGAAGGCCGACAGGTACTGCTCCAGCAGCTTCGCCTGCTCCGCGTCCAGCGGGTCCTTCGGCTCGCTCGGCCGCAACGCCTGCCCCGACAGCGTCGCCCGGGCCCGCTGGAGGGCGCTGTTGACCGAGGCCACCGTCGTCTCCAGGAGCTGCGCCACCTCGTCCGCCTTCCAGGCCAGCACCTCCCGCAGGATCAGCACCGCCCGCTGCTTCGCCGGCAGGTGCTGGAGCGCCGCCACGAACGCCAGCCGCACCGACTCCTTCGCCAGCGCCATCTCCGCCGGGTCGGCGGTCTGCGGCAGCACCCGCCCGTCGGGCACCGGCTCCAGCCAGGTCACCTCCGGCCGCTCGTTGAGCACCGCCGACGCCTGGTGCTGCGGGGCGGTGAGGTCCATCGGCCGGGCCCGCTTCTTCCCGGCGTTCAGCAGGTCCAGGCAGACGTTCGTGGCGATCCGGTACAGCCACGACCGCAGCGACGAGCGGCCCTCGAACTTCCCGTACGCCCGCCAGGCACGGACGTAGGTGTCCTGTACCGCGTCCTCCGCGTCGAAGGACGAGCCGAGCATCCGGTAGCAGTACCCGGTCAGCTCGACGCGGTAGCGGTCCATCGCCGCGTCGAGCTCCGGGTCGAGCTCCGGTGAGGTGGTGGTCGAGAGGTCGCTCATGGCTGCCGTCCCCCAGGGTGTCGTCCGTCACTTCGGAACCTACCCGAGGGGTCTGACAACGGCAGCCGCAGCGCCGCGCGGTTGATCAGGTCCCGGGCTTGCGCCCGTACACGAACACGTCCTCGCCGTTGGACAGCATGTCCCAGTACGCCTTGGCGTCGGCCGTCGTCATGTTGACGCAGCCGCCGGAACCCGGCGGGTTCCACATGCTCTTGGTCACCGAGTGGAAGGCGATGCCCCCGTCGAAGAACTGCGCGTACGGCATCGCCACGTTGTAGATCGTCGACCAGTGGTTGATGTTGCGGTAGTAGATCTTCTTCAGCCCGGTCCGCGTCGGGGTCTCCGCCTTGCCGGTGCGCACCGGCACCGGTCCGTACTTCAGCGTCGCCCCGTCCTGGATCCAGCTCAGCTGCCGGGTCAGGTCGACACAGGCGATCCGCCCCAGGTTCGTGGGGCACTGGCCCGCGGCGTTCGGGTTCTTCCCGGCCGCCCGCTGCGCCAGCATGGTGCTCATGGTCTGCCAGGTCAGCGGCCCGGCGTACCCCATCGTCGGGGTGATCCCGTGGGTGGCCTGGAAGGACTGGATGGCCGCGCAGTCGGCCGCCGACTGCACCCCGTCCACCGGCCGTCCCAGGAACTGCTCCACCTGCCGCTGGTACGGCCCCGTGGTCACGTTGCACGAGGCGGCGGCCTCGGCGGCCTGAGCCGCCCCGCCCCCCACGACCACCAGGGGCGCCGCCAGCGCCAGTGCCCCGCCGAACACCACCGCGGCCCGCCGGCCCGCGCGCACGCGTACCCGTATCCCCGCCATCGATCCCTCCCCTGCCGCGCCCGCACCGTGGGGGCGCCGATGCTCCCCACGCTAGAGCCGGACGGGCACGCGGGACAGGGGTCCGACCGCACTTCAGCGCGCGGCCACCGCCGCGCCGGGCAGCCGCCGTTCGGCGCGGGCCGCGTGCGACCCGTACAGGGTGATCGAGACGACGCCCAGCACCGCGAGCAGCGCGATCCCGACCGTCGCCGCCCACCCCGACGCGTGGTACGCCAGCGCGCCCAGGGTGCCGCCCGCGCTGGAGCCCAGGTAGTACGCGGACTGGTACAGCGCGGACGCCTGCGCCCGGCCCGTCTTCGCCGTCCGGCTCACCGCCGCCGAGGCCACCGCGTGGCCCGCGAAGAAGCCGGCCGTGATCAGCACCAGCCCCGGCAGGATCAGCCACAGGGAGTCGGCGAGCGACAGCAGCAGTCCCAGCGCGGTCGTGGTCACCGCCAGGTACAGCGCGCCGCGCCGCCCCGTCCGGGCCACCAGCTGGCCGGCCGCAGCCGAGGAGGCCGTACCCACCAGGTAGACCAGGAAGATCGACCCGACCACACCCTGTCCCAGCGAGAACGGCGCTTCCACCAGCCGGTAGCCGATGACCGTGTACACCGCACCGAACACGGTCATGAACAGCGCGCCGATCCCGTACAGCCGCACCAGCAGCGGATCCCGCAGGTGCCCGGCGACCGTACGGCCCACCGCGCGCGGGTTCAGCGAGGCCGGCCGGAAGAACCGCGCCCGGGGCAGCAGCACCAGGAAGGCCACCGCGCAGGCCAGCGCCATCACGCCGACGGCCAGCAGCCCGCCCCGCCAGCCCCAGAGCTGGGCGCCCCAACCGGTGACGATGCGGCCGCTCATGCCGCCGATGGAGTTCCCCGCCACGAACAGCCCGATCGCCCCGACCAGCGCCTTTGGCCGGACCTCCTCCGCCAGGTACGCCATCGCGGAGGCCGGGATCCCGGCGATCGCCGCCCCCTGCACCGCGCGCAGCGCCACCAGCCACTCCAGGCTCGGCGCGAACGGCACCAGCAGGCCGACGCCGACGGCCACCACCATCGAGCAGGTCATCATCCGGGTCCGCCCGAACCGCTCGGAGAGCGCGCTGAGCGGCAGTACGAACAGGGCGAGCGCCCCGGTGGCCGCGGACACCGTCCAGCTGGCCTGACCGGCCGTCACGCCGAAACCGGCGGAGACCGCGGGCAGCAGGGCCTGGGTGGAGTAGAGGAGGGCGAAGGTCGCCAGTCCGGCGGCGAAGAGCGCGAGGCTCATCCGGCGGTAGCCGGGGCGGCCGGGGGAGAGGGGCTCAGGGGACGACGGGATGGAGGCACCCGGGATGACGGGTGCCCCGGTATGAGCGGGAGGCATACCCCGAAAGTAGGCCCCTCCTTTTCATGCGTCCAATGCACAAACCACCGATAATCAATCCACCCGCGCATCACCGCACCTCAGGCGGACGGATATCAATGAACCGTTACGAAGAAGACATGACCGTGACACAAGGCCTGGCCCCCCGCCTCGCCCAGTTCGTCGCCGTCGCCCGACACGAGCACGTCACCCGCGCCGCCCAGGAGCTGGGCGTACCCCAGTCCACCCTGTCCCGGGCGATGGTCCGCCTCGAACAGGACCTGGGCGTCTCGCTGTTCGCCCGCAAGGGCCGTACCGTCGCCCTCACCACCGCCGGCCGCACCTTCCTCGCCTCCGCCGAGGAGGCCCTCGCGGGGATCGCCCGCGCCGCCGGCTCCGTACAGCAGGACGCCGACCCCGGCGTCGGGAAGGTCGCCTTCGGGTTCCTGCACACCCTGGGCCCCGAGACCGTGCCCGGCCTGATCCGCGCCTTCCGCGCCGACCACCCCCGGGTCCGCTTCGCCCTCGTCCAGAACTACGGCGAGGCCATGCTGGAGAAGCTCCGCGCGGGCGAACTCGACCTCTGCCTGACCTCACCGGTCCCCGACGCCCCCGACCTGGCGGCCCGCCGCCTCGACGAGCAGCGGCTGCGCCTGGTGGTCCCGGACGACCACCGCCTCGCGACCCGCAAGCGCATCCGCCTCGCCGAGGCCGCCGAGGAAACGTTCGTCACCCTGGAACCCGGCTACGGGCTGCGCCGCATCACCGACAACCTCTGCGCGGAGGCCGGGTTCACCCCGAAGGTGGCCTTCGAGGGCGAGGAGGCCGAAACCCTGCGCGGCCTGGTCGCCGCGGGCCTGGGCGTGGCCCTCCTCCCCCCGCCGCTCGTCCCGCGCCCGGGCGTGGTCGAACTGACGGTCACCGCCCCGCGCGCGGTCCGCGAGATCGGCGTCGCCTGGCTGGACGGCCACCCGGACACCCCGCCGGTGGCCGCCTTCAAACGCTTCCTCCTCTCCCGCCGCGGCCGCCTGATCCCCGAACTGGAACCCCCGGCCTAGGGCCTGTCGTCACACTCCCGTCTGCCCCGCGACGCCTGGCACGCTCCCCCGAGCTCTTCGAGCAGGGGGTGCCCCCACTCGCCGCACCGGGCGCAAGCCGAGTACGTCCAGTACGCGGGCTTCCGCCCGGCGCACCGAGAGCACGCTCCCCCCAAGCTCTCGACTTCGCTCGACCAGGGGGGACCCCCATGACGCCGCGGGGCCGCCCTCCGGGCGACGACGGGAGTGTGACGACAGGCCCTACGGCCTGTCGGCGGCCTTCGCGGGAGCGGGCCGGGCGAGCTCCTCCCGGACCATGCGCAGATAGCGGTCCCAGTCCCAGAGGGGTCCCGGGTCGGTGTGGTCGGCGCCCGGGACCTCCGAGTGCCCCAGCAGGTGCCTGCGGTCCACCGGTATGCCGTACCTCCGGCAGACGTCCGCCGCCAGCCGGGCCGAGGCCGCGTACATCGCGTCCGTGAAGTCCTGCGGCCGGTCGATGAAACCCTCGTGCTCGATGCCGACGCTGCGCTCGTTCATGGACCGGTTCCCGGAATGGAAGGCGACGTCCAGCTCGCGCACCATCTGCTCCACGTGCCCGTCCTGGCGGACGATGTAGTGCGCCGACGCCTTGTGGAACGGGTTCTGGAACGCGCCCACCGACGAGGCGAAGTCCCCCTGCGTGACATGCACGACGATCCGGTCCACCCGGTAGTCGTCGGGCCGGTCCGCCATCCGCCAGTTCGCCGGCGACGCAGCCGTCCAGCCCACCCCGGGGGAGTCCACCTCCCCCTCCTTGCGCGGCTTGCTCACCCCCGGCAGCAGCCACCAGGCCCGCCCGATCTCCTCCCGGGCCGCCAGCGCCCCGAGCGCGAGCGCCCCGAGGCCCCCGAACAGCACCGCCCGCCGGGTCCGGCCCCCGCCCTTCCCCTTCTCGGTCATGTGATCCACCCCCCACCACCGACAACGCGCTGTGACCGCGCGCGGTTCCCCGTACCCTGGAAGGCGCTATGACTGAGAACCTGCCGCGCACCGCCCGCCCCCTCCGCGTCCTTGCCGCCATGTCCGGCGGCGTGGACTCCGCCGTCGCCGCCGCGCGCGCGGTCGAGGCCGGGCACGACGTCACGGGCGTCCACCTGGCGCTCTCCGCGAACCCGCAGTCCTTCCGGACCGGCGCCCGCGGCTGCTGCACCATCGAGGACTCCCGCGACGCCCGCCGCGCCGCGGACGTCATCGGCATCCCCTTCTACTGCTGGGACCTCGCCGAGCGCTTCCGCGAGGACGTCGTCGAGGACTTCGTCGCCGAGTACGAGGCCGGGCGCACCCCGAACCCCTGCCTGCGCTGCAACGAGAAGATCAAGTTCGCGGCGCTCCTCGACAAGGCCCTCGCCCTCGGCTTCGACGCGGTCTGCACGGGCCACTACGCGACCATCGTGGAGAAGGAGGACGGCACGCGCGAGATGCACCGGGCCTCCGACATGGCCAAGGACCAGTCCTACGTCCTCGGCGTCCTCGACGAGAAGCAGCTGGCCCACGCCCTCTTCCCGCTCGGCGACACCGTCACCACCAAGGACGAGATCCGCGCCGAGGCCGAACGACGCGGCCTGGCCGTGGCGAAGAAGCCCGACAGCCACGACATCTGCTTCATCGCCGACGGCGACACCCAGGGCTTCCTCGCCCAGCGCCTCGGCAAGGCCGAGGGCGACATCGTGGACGAGGCGACCGGCGAGAAGGTCGGCACCCACGACGGGGCGTACGGCTTCACCATCGGCCAGCGCAAGGGCCTGCGCATCGGCCACCCCGCGCCCGACGGCAAGCCCCGCTACGTCCTCGACATCTCGCCGGTGAACAACACGGTCACCGTCGGCCCCGCCGAGGCCCTCGACGTCACCGCCCTCACCGCGATCCGCCCCCGCTGGTGCGGCTCCACCGCCGCCGCGCCGGGCACCTACACCGCCCAGCTGCGCGCCCACGGCGGCGAGACGGAGGTCTTCGCCGAGGTCGTGGACGGCGAGCTGCGCGTCCGCTTCACCGAGCCGGTCCGCGGCGTGGCCCCCGGCCAGGCGATCGTGCTCTACGACGGCACCCGCGTGGTCGGCTCCGCCACCATCGCCACCACCACCCGCGCCACGGCCGCCGCCGTCTGACCCCGGCGGCCCCGGGCCACGCCTCCGGGGGCCCGGGCGGCCCCCGGACGCTCAGGCCACCGGAGCCTCAGGCCACCGTCAGGACGATCTTGCCGGTGGTCCGGCCCAGCTCGCCGATCTCGTGCGCCTTCCCGGCCTGCTCCAGCGGCAGCACCGTCTCCACCAGCGGCTTCAGCGCGCCGCCGTCGGCCAGTGCCGCGATCTCCCGCAGCCCGTGCCGGTCCGGCTCGACCAGCATCCACTGCGCGCGGAAGCCGCGGGTGTCGGCCGGGACGTCGTCCGGGCCGGGCAGCGTCACCAGCCGGCCGCCCTCGCGCAGCACCGACAGGGAGCGTTCGGCGATCTCGCCGCCGAGGCCGTCCAGGACCACGTCGACGTCCGAGACGACGTCCTCGAAGGCCACCGTCCGGTAGTCCACGACCTCGTCCGCGCCCAGCGAGCGCAGCAGCTCGTGCTTGCCCGCGCTGGCCGTGCCGATCACGTACGCCCCGCGCGCCTTGGCGATCTGCACCGCCAGGTGCCCGACGCCGCCGGCGGCCGCGTGCACGAGGACCCGCTCGCCGGGACGCACGTCCGCGGTGTCCACCAGCGCCTGCCACGCGGTCAGTGCGGCCAGCGGCAGCGCGGCGGCCTCGACGTGGCTCAGCGAGGCGGGCTTCTCCGCCAGCTGCCGGGCGGGGGCGACGACGTACTCGGCGTAGGCGCCCGCCTGGCGCGGGAAGTGCGGCATGCCGTACACCTCGTCACCGGGGGCGTAGAGGGTGACGCCGGGGCCGACCGCCTCGACGGTGCCGGACACGTCCCAGCCCACGGCCGGGTTCTCGCCCCAGGCGATCAGGGCCCCGCTGGCGCGGGTCTTCCAGTCGACCGGGTTCACGCCGGCCGCGTGGACCCGGACGAGGACCTCGCCGAAACCGGGCTCGGGCCGGTCGGTCTCCCGCTCGACCAGGTTCTCCGGGCCGCCCCACTCGTTCACGACGATCGCGCGCATGTCCGTCTGCCTCATTCCATCCGTGTACGTCTGCCTCCGGGCCGTTTCCCGGCGACGTGTCCCAGGTTCGGGTACCGCGCACCTCCGTGGTGTTGGCCGTTTGGCCACTATGTGACAGGATCTGGCCATGAGCGAGAGACGGGAAGGCACCGGGGAAGCGGCCCGCCCCGGGGGCGGAACCGGCGGCAGGCACCTCGTCGCGGTGCTGGCCCTGCCGGGCTTCCCCCCGTTCGAGCTGGGCATCCCCTCCCGGGTCTTCGGCAGCGCCGTGGACGAGGACGGCGAACCCCTCTACGAGGTGGTCGTCTGCACCGCCGACGGCCTCCCCGTGCCCAGCGACTCCGGCTTCACCCTCCAGCCGGCCGCCGGACCGGAAGCCCTCGCCGCGGCCGACACCGTGATCGTCCCGCCCACCCACGCCATGCCCGAGCTGGGCCGCGGCGGGCCGCTGCCGGCCGCCGTCGCCGCGGCCATCGCGGGCATCCGCCCCGGCACCCGCCTGGTGTCCATCTGCACCGGCTCCTACGTGCTCGCCGCCGCCGGACTCCTCGACGGCCGGCCCGCCACCACCCACTGGAACCTCGCGAGGGAGTTCCGCGCGGCCTACCCCGAGGTCCGCGTCGACGAGGACGTGCTCTTCGTCGACGACGGCGACGTCCTGACCTCCGCCGGCGTCGCCGCCGGCGTCGACCTGTGCCTGCACCTGATCCGCCGCGACCACGGCGCCGCGGTCACCAACCGGGCCGCCCGCATCTGCGTCGTACCGCCGTGGCGCGACGGCGGGCAGGCCCAGTACATCGACCGTCCCGTCCCCGAACCCACGGTCGCCACCACCACCGCCACCCGCGCCTGGGCCCTGGAGCGCCTCGGCGAACCGGTCAGCCTCGCCGAGCTCGCGGCCCACGCCCGGATGAGCCTGCGCACCTTCACCCGCCGCTTCCGCGACGAGGTCGGCATGACCCCGGTGCAGTGGCTCACCGCCCAGCGGCTCGAAGTGGCCCGCGACCTCCTGGAGTCCAGCGACCTGCCCGTGGACCTGGTGGCCCACCGCGCGGGCTTCGGCACCGCGAACTCCCTGCGCCAGCACATGCGCGCGTCCCTCGGCGTCTCCCCGGTCGCCTACCGCCGCACCTTCAGGCCCGCCGCCGAGGCCCACCAGCACGCCTGACACATGACCCCGGAGGTAATCGCCCGGCCCGTTCCCCCCTGCCACGATGAGATCGACAAGCCGACCGGGCAAGGGAATCGGAGCCGGACATGACCGCGTACGCCATCGGCCACATACGTCCCCAGACCATGAACGAGGACATCCTCCGCTACATCGAGGAGATCCAGTCGACCATGGACCCCTTCGAGGGCCGCTTCCTCGTCCACGGCAACCCCGTCGAGGTCCTGGAGGGCGCCTTCCCCGGCGACCTCGTGATCATCGCCTTCCCCGACATCGAGCGCGCCCGCGCCTGGTACGCCTCCCCGGCCTACCAGGAGATCCTGCCCCTGCGCACCCGGCACATCCCCGCCGACATCCTCCTCGTCGACGGCGTCCCGGCGGGCTACGACGCCACGAAGACGGCCGCGGCACTCCGCGAGTCCGCCGGGCTCTGACCGGCCCGGGCCGGCCGGCCCCGGGTGGCGGGGCCGGGGCCGGCCGCGGGGTGCGAGCATGGCCGTATGCCTACTCATCTGATCACCGGTGCCGGCTCCGGCATCGGCGCCGCCGTCGCCGCCCGCCTGCACGCCCGCGGCGACGACCTCGTCCTGCTCGCCCGCGACGCCGCCCGCGCCCGGCAGCTCGTCGAGCGCTACCCCGGCGCCCGGACCCTGGTCGGCGACCTCGCGGACCCCGACCGGCTCTCGTGGGCCTTCTCCAAGCAGCCGACGCCCGAACGGATCGACTCCCTCCTGCACATCGCCGGAATCGTCGACCTCGGCCCCGTCGGCGAGCTGCGCCCCAAGACCTGGCACCAGCAGCTCAACGTCAACCTCATCGCCCCCGCCGAGGTCACCCGCCTGCTGCTGCCCACCCTGCGCGCCTCCAAGGCGACGGTGGTCTTCGTCAACTCCGGCGCCGGTCTCACCGCCCACGCCGACTGGAGCGCCTACGCCGCCTCCAAGCACGGCCTGAAGGCCCTCGCCGACTCCCTGCGCGCCGAGGAGAGGGCCAACGGCATCCGCGTCACCTCCGTCTACCCGGGCCGCACCGCCAGCCCCATGCAGGCCAAGGTCCACTCCCAGGAGGGCAAGGAGTACGACCCCGCCGCCTGGATCGACCCCGAGTCCGTGGCCACCACCATCGTCATGGCCGTCGACCTGCCGCGCGACGCGGAGGTCAACGACCTGAGCGTCAGGCCCGGCCGATGACCGCGGGTGCCACCGGCGTCGGCTCCCTGCCGGGCGGCGACGCCCGAGAGGCCGCCAAGACCGCCACGGGCTCCTTCGAGGACTTCCCGTACCTGCCCGAACTCCCCGCCCGCGGACCCGGCGCCGACATGATCGGCCGCTCCCTCGGGCTGCTCGTCGACCTGTACGCCCACGTCGAGCCCAGCGGCTGGCGGATCAGCGACCGGCCCGGCCGCGACACCCGCCGGGCCCGCTCCTGGCTCGGCGAGGACCTCGACGCGCTGGAGGAGTTCACCCAGGGCTACACCGGCCGGCTCAAGGTCCAGGCCGTCGGCCCGTGGACCCTGGCCGCCGCCCTGGAACTGCACGGCGGCGAGGCCGTCCTCCAGGACGCCGGAGCCTGCCGCGACCTGGCCGCCTCCCTCGCCGAGGGCATGCGCGGCCACCTCGCCGATGTGCAGAAGCGCGTCCCGGGCGCCGAGATCGTCCTCCAGTACGACGAGCCCTCGCTCACCGCCGTCCTGCGCGGCCGGGTGCGCTCGGCCAGCGGCTACCGCACCTACCGGGCGGTCGACCGGCAGGTCGTCGAGAGCGCCCTGCGCGACCTCTTCGCCGTCCACGACGGGGAGGTCGTCGTCCACTCCTGCGCACCCGACGTGCCGTTCGCGCTGCTGCGCCGGGCCGGTGCCGCGGCCGTCTCGTTCGATTTCTCCCTGCTCACCGAGCGCGAGGACGACGCCATCGGCGAGGCCGTCGAAGGCGGCATGAAACTCTTCGCCGGAGTGGTGCCGGGCACCGACGGCCCGTTGTCGGACCCGGGCGGTAGCGTCATGGGTGTCAGGAAGCTTTGGCGCAGGCTGGGGCTGGCCCCGGGGACTCTCGCCGAGTCCGTCGTGGTCACCCCGTCGTGCGGTCTGGCGGGCGCCTCGCCCGCCTACGCCCGCGCGGTGCAGGCCCACTGCGTCAGGGCGGCGAGGTCACTCGCAGACAACCCTGAGTGACGGTCGAGGACGGGCCACGGGAGGACACGGCATGGCAGCCGAACAGCAGGACACGGCAGTACCGACGGCGGCGCGCGAGCAGCACCAGCTGCTCGCCGAGCAGGTCGAGGAGCACCGCTTCCGGTACTACGTGAACGACCAGCCGGTCGTCAGCGACGCCGAGTTCGACCAGCTGCTGCGCTCGCTGGAAGCCCTTGAGGAGCAGTACCCCGAGCTGCGCACGCCCGACTCCCCGACGCAGAAGGTGGCCGGGGCGTACGAGACGGACTTCGCCTCCGTCGAGCACCGGGAGCGGATGCTCTCCCTGGACAACGCCTTCGACGACGAGGAACTGGCCGCCTGGGCCGAGCGGGTGGCCCGGGACGTGAACACCCCGGACTACCACTACCTGTGCGAGCTCAAGGTGGACGGCCTCGCCGTCAACCTCACCTACGAGAACGGCCGTCTCACCCGCGCCGCCACCCGCGGCGACGGCCGCACGGGTGAGGACATCACGCCCAACGTCCGCACCATCGCCGAGATCCCGGACCGCCTCAAGGGGGACCGGATCCCGGCGCTCGTGGAGATCCGCGGCGAGGTGTACTTCCCGATGGAGAAGTTCGAGGAGCTCAACGCCCGCCTCGTGGCGGCCGAGGGCAAGCCCTTCGCCAACCCGCGCAACGCCGCGGCCGGCTCGCTGCGCCAGAAGGACCCCAAGGTCACCGCGAGCCGCCCGCTGCACATGGTGGTGCACGGCATCGGCGCCCGCGAGGGCTTCGAGATCGAGCGCCAGTCCCAGGCGTACGAGCTGCTGCGCGAGTGGGGCCTGCCCACCGCCCGGCACAACGCGGTGGTGTCCACCCTCGACGAGGTGCGCGCCTTCATCGCCCGCTTCGGCGAGAACCGCCACTCCGTGGAGCACGAGATCGACGGCGTCGTCGTCAAGCTCGACGAGATCGCCCTCCAGGGCCGGCTCGGCTCCACCGCCCGCGCCCCGCGCTGGGCCATCGCCTGGAAGTACGCCCCCGAAGAGGTCAACACCAAGCTCGTCGACATCAAGGTCGGCGTCGGCCGCACCGGGCGCGTCACCCCGTACGCGCAGGTCGAGCCGGTGACCGTGGCCGGCTCCGAGGTCGAGTTCGCGACCCTGCACAACCAGGAGGTCGTCAAGGCCAAGGGCGTCCTCATCGGGGACACCGTCGTGCTGCGCAAGGCGGGCGACGTCATCCCCGAGATCCTGGGGCCCGTGGTGGACCTGCGCGACGGCACCGAACGGGAGTTCGTCATGCCGACGGAGTGCCCCGAGTGCGGGACGGCGCTGCGCCCGATGAAGGAGGGCGACATCGACGTCCGCTGCCCCAACGGGCAGACCTGCCCCGCCCAGCTGCGCGAGCGCCTGTTCTACCTGGCGGGCCGGCAGTCCCTGGACATCGAGAACTTCGGGATGGTGGCCGCCGCCGCCCTGACCGGACCGCTGGAGCCGGCGCAGCCGCCGCTGCTGGACGAGGGCGACCTCTTCGACCTGACCATCGAGGACATCCTCCCCATCAAGGCCTACGTCCGCGACCCCGACAGCGGACTGCCCAAGCGGGACCCGAAGACCGGCGAGGAGAAGATCGTCACGGTCTTCGCCAACCAGAAGGGCGAGCCGAAGAAGAACGCCCTGGCCATGCTGGAGAACATCGCCGCCGCCAAGCAGCGCCCGCTGGCCCGCATCATCAACGGCCTCTCCATCCGGCACGTCGGCCCGGTCGCGGCCGAGGCCCTCGCCCGCGAGTTCCGGTCGATCGACCGCATCGAACAGGCCACCGAGGAGGAGCTGACCGCCACCGAGGGGGTCGGTGCGATCATCGCCGCCTCCCTCAAGGAGTGGTTCGCCGTCGACTGGCACCAGGAGATCCTGCGCAAGTGGCGGGCGGCCGGCGTACGCATGGAGGAGGAAGGTTCCGGCGAGGAGGAGGGCCCGCGCCCGCTGGAGGGCCTGACCGTCGTCGTCACCGGCACCCTCCAGAGCCACACGCGCGACGGCGCCAAGGAGGCCCTGCAGAGCCGGGGCGCCAAGGTGACCGGTTCCGTGTCCAAGAAGACCTCCTTCGTCGTGGTCGGCGACAACCCCGGCTCGAAGTACGACAAGGCCGTCCAGTTGAAGCTGCCCGTCCTCGACGACGCCGGCTTCGCCGTCCTGCTCGAACAGGGTCCCGACGCGGCCCGCGAGGCGGCGCTCCCGCTGGAGGGCGGGGTGGAGGGGGAGTAACACCGCGAACGGATGCGCGGCGTGGGGCCGTACGGGCGGGCGCACGCCGGGCGCGGCGCCCGGTGCCAAACGGCCGGTACCCGGCTGGTCGCGGGCCGGTGAGCTGTCGGATCATCGGAGGGGTGACGGGGGGGCCTGGTCCCGACTCACCCGTTCGGCGGATACCGTACTGATGAGGATGGCTGGGTCGCATTCGGGCAACCACCGCCGACCGCTGCCCCTGGGAGCCTCTCCCGTCCTACTGTTGTGGGGTGCGCCTGTCGTGCGCGGCTGCCTGATGTGCCTTCCAGCCGTGATGGCACGACGTCGGGGCCATCGCGCGACATCGGCATCGCCGGCTGTGAGAGGGACGGGCATGAAACCCACCGAAAGCGCCGACCCGTCACCTGAAGTCGGCGGGGAACCCCCGCCCTTGCGGGCGGGCCGGCTGGGTGTCCTGGGTGCCAGGACACCGCAGACCCGCCCCCTGGACACCGGAGCGGGGCGGCAGCGGCGCGCCGCGCTGCCCGCGGCCGTCGTGGGCGCCGCCGCCGTGGTGCTGCTGGGCGGGGTCGTCTCCGCAGTGACCGCCCGTCAGGCCCTGTTCCCCGGCGGCCCGGTCGGCTGGGCCCTCGCCCTGCTCACCGGCATCATCGTCGGCCACCTCGTCGCCCTCGGCCGGGACCGCTGGTGGGGCGGCACGGGCTCGGGCGCCGCCCTCACCCTCGGCGTGCTCATCCTCTACGGCTGGGTCCCCGCCGGACTCGTCTCGCTGGCGGTGGTCTCCCTGGTCGGGGCGGCCCGCCGGCACCGCTGGCGGCAGGGGCTGCTGCACGGGTCCGTCGACATCCTCGGCATCGGCGCGGGCGCCCTCGTCCTGGCCGCCTTCGGCGACGCGCCGAGCGTGGAGTCGCCGTGGCTGCCCACCACCTGGGACCTGGCGGCCGCGCCCGAGGTGGCCCTGGTGGCCGTCTCCTACCTCCTGGTCACCCGGGTCCTGCTGTGGTTCGCCCTCACCCCGCCCGGCGGCGGCCTGCCCACGGTGGCCCGTACGGCCCTCCTGCGCCAGGCCCTGGTGGCGGCGGCCCTGCTCGGCATCGCCCCGCTGATCTGCGTCGTGGCCAGCACCCAGCCGGTGCTGCTGCCGCTGTTCGCCGTACCGCTCATCGCGCTCGACTCCACCCTGTGGATCGCCCGGGCCCGCGCCGAGGAGCAGCTGCGCGACCCGCTGACCGGCCTGCCCAACCGGCAGTGGCTGCTGGAGCGCACCTGGTCCGCGCTGGACGAGGCTGAACGTTTGGGCACCCGGTCAGCTCTTGTGCTGATCGACCTGGACCGCTTCCGCGCCGTCAACGACACCCTCGGCCACCTCGCCGGCGACCGCCTGCTGCTCCAGATCGCCGCCCGGCTGCGCCAGGCCCTCCCCGACGAGGCGGAGGCGGCCCGCCTGGGCGGGGACGAGTTCGCCGTCCTCCTGCCCACCACCGACTCCACCACCAGCGCCCAGCGGGTCGCCCGCCACCTGGTCGCCGAGCTCAGCTCCCCGCTCGACCTGGACGGACTCACCCTCGTCCTGGAGGCCAGCGCCGGCCTCGCCGTCTTCCCGGACCACGCCCTCGACGCCGAGGGCCTGCTGCGCCGGGCCGACGTCGCCATGTACCAGGCGAAGCGGGACCGCACGGGAGTGGAGGTCTACGAGTCCAAGCGCGACAGCAACACCCCCGACCGCCTCGGCCTCCTCGGCGACCTCCGCCGGGCCCTGGACGCCGGCGAAGTGGAACTCCACTACCAGCCGAAGGTCCGCTTCGACGGCCAGGTGGCCGGCCTGGAGGCCCTGGTCCGCTGGGTCCACCCGGAACGCGGCCGCGTCCCTCCCGACGAGTTCATCGCCATCGCCGAGACCTCCGGCCTGATGCCGCACCTGACCGAGTACGTCCTGGAGACCGCCCTGGCCCAGGTCGCCCGCTGGCGCGCCCAGGGCCTGAAGGTCCCGGTCGCCGTCAACGTCTCCCCGCGCGACGTCCACACCCCCGGCTTCGCGGGCGCCGTCGCCGCCCGCCTGGCCCGGCACGGGGTCCCGGCGAGCGGCCTCCAGCTGGAGATAACGGAACACGTCCTCCTCGAAGACCCGCAGCGCGCGGCGGACACCATGGCGGGCCTCACGGGCCACGGCGTGAAGATGTCCCTGGACGACTTCGGCACCGGCTACTCCTCCCTGGTCCACCTGCGCCGCCTCCCGGTGAGCGAGCTGAAGATCGACCGCTCGTTCGTGGCCCGGCTCGCGGTCGACGCCCAGGACGCGGAGATCGTCCGCTGCACGGTCGACCTGGCCCACTCCCTGGGCCTTTTGGTCGTCGCGGAGGGCGTCGAGGACGACGAGACGTGGGAGCGCCTGCGGGACCTGGGCTGCGACGCCGTCCAGGGCTGGCTGGTCGCGGCCGCCATGCCGCCCCAGGAGGCCACGGCATGGCTCCTGGCCCGAGGCGAACGCGGCTGGCGCCGCCCGGCGGACATCACGGCGGAACTGGCCGCCACGGCCGACACCCCGGCCCCGTAGCGGACGCCGGCGGCGCCGGTCCCTGGCGGGGCGGGGCGGACAGACCCCGTACGTGCGCTGCGCGCACGCGCCTCAAACGCCGGCGGGGCTGATTTCAGCCCCGCCGGCGTTTGAGGCGCGGGGGTCTGGGGGCGGGGGCCCCAGGCGGCCCCGCGCAGCGGTGCACCCGCCCCGCGCCGCAGGCCCGCGGCAAACCGTTTACCAGGTCCAGGGGCGGGCCCCATAGGATTGGGACCGAAACTACACACTCACCACCCCCAGAGGATCGCTGCATGCCTGGCATCACGCGCGAGGAGGTCGCCCACCTCGCTCGGCTGGCACGTCTGGAGCTGAAGAGCGAAGAGCTCGACCACTTCGCAGGACAGCTCGACGACATCATCGGCGCGGTCGCCCGCGTTTCCGAGGTCGCCGACCAAGACGTCCCGCCGACCTCCCACCCGCTCCCGCTGACGAACGTCATGCGCGCGGACGAGGTCCGTCCCTCGCTCACCCCCGAGCAGGCGCTGTCCGGCGCTCCTGCCCAGGAGCAGCAGCGTTTCAAGGTGCCGCAGATCCTGGGGGAGGACTAATCACCATGGCTGACACCCACATCATCAAGCTGACGGCCGCCGAGACCGCCGAGAAGATCGCCTCCGGCGAGCTCACGGCCGTCGAGGTCACCGAGGCCCACCTGGCCCGCATCGACGCGACCGACGAGAAGGTCCACGCCTTCCTGCACGTCGACCGCGAGGGCGCCCTCGCGCAGGCCCGCGCCGTCGACGCCAAGCGCGCCGCCGGCGAGAAGCTCGGCCCGCTGGCCGGCGTACCGCTCGCGCTCAAGGACATCTTCACGACGGTCGGCGTCCCGACGACGGTCGGTTCGAAGATCCTCGAAGGCTGGATCCCGCCCTACGACGCCACCCTGACGCGCAAGCTCAAGGAAGCCGACGTCGTCATCCTCGGCAAGACCAACATGGACGAGTTCGCCATGGGGTCCTCCACCGAGAACAGCGCCTACGGCCCCACCGGCAACCCCTGGGACCTCACCAAGATCCCCGGCGGCTCCGGCGGCGGCTCCGCGGCCGCCCTGGCCGCCTTCCAGGCCCCGCTCGCCATCGGCACGGACACCGGCGGCTCCATCCGCCAGCCCGCCGCCGTCACCGGCACCGTCGGCGTGAAGCCCACGTACGGCGGCGTCTCCCGCTACGGCATGGTGGCCTTCTCCTCCTCCCTCGACCAGGGCGGCCCGTGCGCCCGTACGGTCCTGGACGCGGCGCTCCTCCACGAGGTCATCGCCGGCCACGACCCGCTCGACTCGACCTCCATCGACGCCCCGGTCCCGCCGGTCGTCGAGGCGGCCCGCAACGGCTCCGTCGCCGGCATGCGCGTCGGTGTCGTCAAGCAGTTCCGCGGCGAGGGCTTCCAGGCCGGCGTCACCCAGCGCTTCGACGAGTCGGTGGAGCTCCTCAAGGAGCTCGGCGCCGAGATCGTCGAGGTGGACTGCCCGTCCTTCGACCTGGCCATGGCCGCGTACTACCTGATCGCGCCGTCGGAGGCCTCCTCCAACCTGGCCCGCTTCGACGCCATGCGCTACGGCCTGCGCGTCGGCGACGACGGCACGAAGTCCGCCGAGGACGTCACCGCCCTGACCCGCGAAGCCGGCTTCGGCGACGAGGTCAAGCGCCGCATCATCCTCGGCACGTACGCGCTCAGCTCCGGCTACTACGACGCGTACTACGGCTCCGCCCAGAAGGTCCGCACGCTCATCACGAAGGACTTCGAGAAGGCCTTCGAGCAGGTCGACGTGATCGTCTCCCCGACGACCCCGACCACCGCCTTCGCCATCGGTGAGCGCACCGACGACCCGCTGGCGATGTACCTCGCTGACATTTGCACCATCCCGACCAACCTGGCCGGCAACTCCGCCATGTCGCTCCCCTGCGGCCTGGCCCCGGAGGACGGCCTGCCGGTCGGTCTGCAGATCATCGCCCCGGCGATGAAGGACGACCGTCTGTACAAGGTCGGCGCGGCCGTCGAGGCCGCCTTCGTCGAGCGCTGGGGCCACCCGCTGCTTGAGGAGGCTCCGTCGCTGTGAGTTCGAGTGCGCTGTCCAAGGCCAAGGGCTTCAAGAAGTCGAAGACCGGGACCTACCTGTCGATGGGCACCACCGCCTTCGGTGCCTTCGGTGTGATCAAGCAGGTGCGCAAGGCCCGCACCGAGCACGACACGCTCCAGCTCGTCGACGCCGTCGTGTCCGCCGCCGCCATCGTCACCGGCCTCGCGATCCTGTACCGCGAGCTGAAGCGCCTGGGCGACGACGACGTCCTGCTGGGCTGAGAGGGAAAGTTTCACCGTGACCACCTTCACCGAACTGCTGTCGTACGAAGACGCCCTCGCGTCGTACGACCCCGTCATGGGCCTTGAGGTCCATGTCGAGCTCGGCACCAAGACCAAGATGTTCTGCGGCTGCTCCACCGAGCTGGGCGCCGAGCCCAACTCGCAGACCTGCCCGACCTGCCTCGGTCTGCCCGGCTCGCTCCCGGTCGTCAACGCGATCGGCGTCGAGTCCGCCGTCAAGATCGGCCTCGCGCTGAACTGCGAGATCGCCGAATGGTGCCGCTTCGCCCGGAAGAACTACTTCTATCCGGACATGCCGAAGAACTTCCAGACCTCCCAGTACGACGAGCCGATCGCCTTCAACGGCTACCTGGACGTCCAGCTGGAGGACGGCGAGATCTTCCGCGTGGAGATCGAGCGCGCCCACATGGAGGAGGACACCGGCAAGTCGCTGCACGTCGGCGGAGCCACCGGCCGTATCCACGGCGCGTCCCACTCCCTGCTGGACTACAACCGCGCCGGCATCCCCCTCATCGAGATCGTCACCAAGCCGATCGAGGGCGCCGGCGAGCGGGCCCCCGAGGTCGCCAAGGCGTACGTGGCCGAGCTGCGCGAGGTCATCAAGGCGCTCGGCGTCTCCGAGGCCCGGATGGACAAGGGCCAGATGCGCTGCGACGTGAACCTGTCGCTGCGCCCGAACGGGACGAAGGAATTCGGCACCCGCTCGGAGACGAAGAACGTCAACTCCCTGCGCTCCGTCGAGCGCGCGGCCCGCTTCGAGATCCAGCGCCACGCGGCGGTGCTCTCGTCCGGCGGCTCCATCGTGCAGGAGACCCGGCACTTCCACGAGGACGACGGCTCCACCACGGCCGGCCGCATCAAGGACAACGCCGAGGACTACCGGTACTTCCCGGAGCCCGACCTGGTCCCCGTCGCCCCGGCCCGCGCCTGGGTCGAGGAGCTGCGCGCCGCCCTCCCGGAGATGCCGCGCGTGCGCCGCAACCGCCTCCGCGAGGAGTGGGGCGTCAGCGAGCACGACATGCAGTCCATCCTCAACGCCGGCGCGGTGGACTCCATCGTCGCCACGATCGAGGAGGGCGCCGACTCGGCGGCCGCCCGCAAGTGGTGGATGGGCGAGCTGGCCCGCAACGCCAACGAGCAGGGCATCTCGGTCGACGAGCTGCCGATCACCCCGGCCCAGGTGGCCCGTATCGCGGCCCTGGTCGCGGCCGGCGACCTGAACGACAAGCTGGCCCGCCAGGTCATCGAGGGCGTCCTCGCCGGCGAGGGCACCCCGGACGAGGTCGTCGAGAAGCGCGGCCTGAAGGTCGTCTCGGACGAGGGCGCGCTGGGCGCGGCCGTGGACGAGGCCATCGCGGGCAACGCGGCCATCGCCGACAAGATCCGCGGCGGCAAGATCGCCGCCGTCGGCGCCCTGGTCGGCGCGGTCATGAAGACCACCCGCGGCCAGGCCGACGCGGCCCGCGTCAAGGAGCTCATCCTGGAGAAGCTCGGCGTCTCCGAGGGCTGAGCCGACGTATCGCATCGCAGGGGAGTGGGGGGGGGGCCCCCCGCGGGCGGGGGGGGCCCCTTCAGCCGGTCGGGAGCCGACAGCGGTCAGCCGCCGTAGCTGCCGCCCTCGGTGTGGTGGCCGCCGCCGCCGGA
>NZ_JBBDHD010000360.1:0-322 GCF_044129415.1 Streptomyces racemochromogenes | reverse complement strand
GGGCGGGTCCCACAGCGCTGCGCGCTGTGCCAGCGAACCGCCTCGCTGCGCTCGGGGGGGGCTCGGCTTCGCCGAGCCCAGAGCCGGCCCTTCGGGCCGGGGTCCTCCGCTTCGCTTCGGACCCCTGGGTTTCGCTTCGCTTCGGACCCCTGGGTTTCGCTTCGCTTCACCCAGTGCCTTCCTGAGCGCTGCGCGCTCAGGAAGGCCGGCCTCGCTGCGCTCGGCGGGGGGGGGGGGGGGGGGGGGGGGGCGCCCGCCGCCCCCCCCCCGCCCCCCCCCGCGCGCCCCCGCCCGCCCCCCCCCCCGGCGGCCGGGGGCGGCG
>NZ_JBBDHD010000304.1:0-924 GCF_044129415.1 Streptomyces racemochromogenes | reverse complement strand
GCGGTGTCCAGCTGGTCGGCCATGAGGGTGTCGTAGACGGGGCGCCGGATGTCGCGGAAGACGCCGATGGGGGTGTGGTGGAGGGTGTCGGGGTCGGCGAGGCGGGAGAGGGCGAAGGCGGTGGTGGGGGTGGCGGCGTGGGCGTCGTGGACGAGGATGCGGGCCTGGTTGTCCGGGGTGACGGTGACCACTTCGAGGTCGCCGGTGTGTGGGTTGCGGGTGACGCCCTGGGTGAGGTCGGTGCCGAAGCGGATCGGCCGGCCGTGTTCGAGGCGGATGACGGCTTCTTCGGCCTGGTCCTTGTCCTTGAGGGCCTCGAAGGCGCCGTCGTTGAAGATGTTGCAGTTCTGGTAGATCTCGACGAGGGCGGTGCCGGGGTGGTCGGCGGCCTGGCGCAGGACCTCGGTGAGGTGTTTGCGGTCGGAGTCGATGGTGCGGGCGACGAAGGAGGCTTCGGCGCCCAGGGCGAGGGAGACGGGGTTGAAGGGGGCGTCGAGGGAGCCCATGGGGGTGGACTTGGTGATTTTGCCGAGTTCGGAGGTGGGGGAGTACTGGCCCTTGGTGAGTCCGTAGATCCGGTTGTTGAATAGGAGGATCTTGAGGTTGACGTTGCGGCGGAGGGCGTGGATGAGGTGGTTGCCGCCGATGGAGAGGGCGTCGCCGTCGCCGGTGACGACCCAGACGGACAGGTCGCGGCGGGAGGTGGCCAGGCCGGTGGCGATGGCGGGGGCGCGGCCGTGGATGGAGTGCATCCCGTAGGTGTTCATGTAGTACGGGAAGCGGGAGGAGCAGCCGATGCCGGAGACGAAGACGATGTTCTCGCGGGCCAGGCCCAGCTCGGGCATGAAGCCCTGGACGGCGGCGAGGACGGCGTAGTCCCCGCAGCCCGGGCACCAGCGGACCTCCTGGTCCGACTTGAAGTCC
>NZ_JBBDHD010000303.1:0-944 GCF_044129415.1 Streptomyces racemochromogenes | reverse complement strand
AGATTGTCCAGCGCCAGCTTAAACAGGATCTGCAGCGTGGCGTCGCCGGGGGTCGAGATCTGGGTGGCGATCAGGCCATCACTGCGCATCGCGGTCAGCAGTTCAGTCCAGATCCATTGGGCAATGCCCCGCAGCTCGCGCTCATCGTGATTCATCGGATTCTATCAGGGTGGGTGTGGTGACACCTTATCACCCAAAACAAATTGGTGTCAACAACGAAAAACCCCAGGTTGTGAGCCTGGGGTTTGGTGTCACATCGGCAGCGGCAGCGGCTTGCGGTTGTTGAGATCTGCCCAGAGACGTTCCAGGCGCTCTCCTATGGCGATTACACGGCGACCCGGTGACAACCCCAGCAGCAGACCCTCTTTCGTTGCCTCCTGCTCGGCCAGGGGCCACAGCTTGAGCTTGCGATAGTTAGGCATGTCCTCCACGCCCAGGACGCGAACCGACCTTGCGCCAGAGTTCGGCAAAGGCAGATTCGGCATTGACGGCGATGGCTTCGGCAAGGGCAGGGTCATAGAAACGGACGGCAGTGGCAGGCCGGACGGCGGGAGCGGGAGCATGGCTGAGATCCTTGGCGAGTTGTGTCAGGTCGGTGATGTCGCGCGGGTCTACACGGCGACCGTCGCGGGTGAGATAGGACGCCCAGCCGCAGCGCGCCTGCAGATCCATCATGGCACGGCCATCACCGTCACCGCCTGCAGAGCGCACCTGGGCACCGTTGAGGTTGGCGTAGTTCACAGACGTACCTCCACTTCTTCGGCTTCGGCCCATGCCCTGGCGTCACTTTCTGCACCGGCACGGCTACTGTGGGAGAAGTCGTGCGACTGCCACGGTTCGTAGAAGCCACCGCACTCATCGGTCCACTTCATGTAGACAGCGAACCAGCCGCGCATGCCGTGGGTGACAGTAACGTGGTCGGGATGTTCGGCGCTCATCGCAGC
>NZ_JBBDHD010000033.1:0-70226 GCF_044129415.1 Streptomyces racemochromogenes | reverse complement strand
GCGGAGGGGGTCCGGGCGCGTCAGGTGCCGGTGGACTACGCCTCGCACTCGGCGCACGTGGAGCGGATCGAGGCCGAACTGCTCGACGTACTCGGGCCGATCGTTCCGCGCCGGCCCGAGGTTCCCTTCTACTCCACCGTGACCGGCGGTCTTCTCAGGGAGACCGTCCTCGATGCCGCGTATTGGTACCGCAACCTGCGGCAGCCCGTCCGTTTCGAGGAGACCGTCCGCGCGCTGCTCGCCAAGGGCTTCGCCACGTTCGTGGAGTCCAGCGCCCACCCCGTGCTGGTCATGGGCATCCAGGAGACGGGTGACGAGGTCCTCGCCGTCGGTTCGCTGCGGCGTGAGGAGGGCGGCCTGGAGCGGTTCCTGACGTCCGCCGCGGAGCTGTTCGTCCGGGGGACGGACATCGACTGGGCCTCCCTCTTCGAAGGGACCGGCGCGCGTCGCGTCGACCTGCCGACGTACGCCTTCCAGCGCGAGCACCACTGGCTGGAGCCCTCCGCCCCCGCAACCGCCGGGCCGGCGCAGCCGGACGGGATCGACGGCTGGCGCTACCGCACCACCTGGACCGCCCTTCCGGGGGCCGGTGCCACCACGGCGCCGACCGGGCCCGTGCTGTTGGTGGTCCCCGCCGGGACGGACACCGCCCTCGCCGACGAAGCCGAGGCCGCCCTCGCCCGTCACGGCGTCCACGCCGACCGGCTCACCGTCGACGCGGCCACCGCCACCCGTACCGGACTGGCCGCCGCCCTCGCCCCGTACACCGGACACGCCCGGGTGCTCTCCCTCCTCGGGACCGCCGGACTCCCGCACCCCGAGCACTCCGAGCTTCCCCTCGCCGCCGTGGGCACCGCCCTGCTGGCGCAGGCCGCCGCCGACGCGGGACTCACCGGCCGCCTGTGGACCGTCACCCGGGGCGCGGTGGCCGTCTCCCCGGGCGAGGTCCCCGGGTCGGAGGGGGCCCAGGTCTGGGGTCTCGGACGCGGCATCGCCCTGGAGCTGCCCACCCTGTGGGGCGGCCTCGTCGACCTCCCCGAGGCCCCCGACGACCGCACCTGGCAGCGGCTCCTGTCCGTCCTCGCCGGCCCCCCGGCCCTCTCGGGCGAGGACCAGGTCGCCCTACGCGCATCCGGTGCCTACGGGCGCCGGCTCGTCCCCGCCGCCGGTACGCCCGCCCGCCGTACGTACACCCCGCGCGGTACCGTCCTGGTGACCGGCGGCACCGGGGCGCTCGGCGCGCACGTCGCCCGCTGGCTCGCCCGCAACGGTGCCGCACACCTCGTCCTCACCAGCCGCCGCGGCCCCGGCGCGCCCGGTGCGGACGCGCTGGCCGGCGAACTGCGCGCCCTGGGCACCGAGGTGACCGTGGCCGCCTGCGACGTCTCCGACCGGGACGACCTCGCCGCCCTCCTCGACGCCCACCCGCCCACCGCCGTCTTCCACACCGCCGGCGTCCCGCACTCCGAGGCCTTCCTCGACACCGGCACGGGCTCCTTCGCCGACGTGTACGCCGGCAAGGTCACCGGCGCCCGCCACCTGGACGAACTCACCCGCGCCCGGGGCCTGGACCTCGACGCGTTCGTGCTCTACGCCTCCGGCGCCGGGGTCTGGGGCAGCGGCGGCCAGAGCGCCTACGGGGCCGCGAACGCCGCCCTGGACGCCCTCGCCGAACAGCGTCGCGCCGAGGGCCTGCCCGCCACCTCCGTCGCCTGGGGCCTGTGGGGCGGCGGCGGCATGGGCGAGGGCGCCGGCGAGGAGTTCCTCAGCAGCCGGGGCCTGCGCACCATGGCTCCCGACCTGGCCGTGACGGCCCTCGGCCGGGCCCTCGACCGCGAGGACGTGTGCGTGGCCCTCGCCGACATGGACTGGCCCCTGTTCGCCAAGGGGTTCACCACCTTCCGGCCCAGCCCGCTCATCGGCGGCCTGCCCGGCGTGCGCGAGGCCGCCGGCACGGACGGCGGCGCGGAACCGGCCGGCGACGGTCTGCCCGGGCTGCTCGCGGCCGCCGGGCCCGCCGAGCGGTACGAGATCCTCCTCGACGCGGTGCGCCGCGCGGTGGCGGCCGTACTCGGGTACGCCGGGCCGGAGGACGTCGACCCCGAAGGGGCCTTCCGGGACATCGGCTTCAGCTCCCTCACGGCCGGTGAGCTGGCGCAGCGGCTCAGCGCCGCCGCGGGCCGCAAGCTGCCCCCGACGCTGGTCTTCGACCACCCGACGCCCGCCGCCGTCGCCCGGCACCTGCTCGAACTCCTCGCCCCCGGGCTTCCCGTGGCCGTCGATCCCGAGGAGGCGCGGGTCAGGGCCGCCCTGGCGGCCGTACCGCTCGCCGTGCTGCGGGAGTCGGGCCTGCTGGACACCCTCCTCGCCCTCGCGGCACCGCCCGAGCGGGGCTCAGGCGGCGGCACGTTCGATGGGGCCCGGAGCGGCGCCGCCGCCGGCGCCCCGGACGCCCCCGGCCCGGCCGACGTCGTCGTCGATGACGACCTCGACGCCATCGACGACCTCGACGAGGACGCGCTGATCGCCCTGGCCCTGCGGGACTCCGCCGCCTGACCTCCCCGGGGCCCCCGCCCCCACCGCCCGCCCGCCGTACCCAGAGAGGGACCCACCGATGGCCATGTCCTCCGAAAAGCTCATGGAGGCGCTCCGCACCTCGCTGAAGGAGAGCGAGCGCCTCCGCAGGCTCAACCGGGACCTGGCCGCGGCCGCGCACGAGCCCGTCGCGGTGGTCGGCATGGCCTGCCGCTACCCCGGCGCCGACTCGCCCGAGGAGCTGTGGGACCTCGTCGCCTCCGGACGGGACGCCACCGGGCCCTTCCCCCGGGACCGGGGCTGGGACCTGGCCGGCCTCTACGACCCGGACCCCGAGTCGCAGGGCACCACGTACTGCGACCGGGGCGGGTTCCTCGCGGGCGCCGCCGACTTCGACGCCGCGTTCTTCGGCATCTCCCCCCGCGAGGCCGTCGTCATGGACCCCCAGCAGCGGCTGCTGCTGGAAACCTCCTGGGAGGCCCTCGAACGCACCGGCATCGACCCGCGCTCCCTGCGCGGCAGCGGGACGGGCGTGTACGTGGGCGCCGCCCACGGCACGTACGCGACCGACCCGGACACCGTCCCCGAGGGCTCCGAGGGCTACCTCCTGACGGGCAGCGCGGACGCCGTGATGTCCGGCCGGATCTCGTACGCACTCGGCCTCGAAGGCCCCTCCATGACGGTGGAGACGGCCTGTTCCTCCTCGCTCGTCGCCCTGCACCTCGCGGTGGCCGCGCTGCGGCGCGGGGAGAGCGCCCTCGCCCTCGCGGGCGGGGTCGCCGTCATGCCGGACGCGGCCGCGTTCGTCGAGTTCTCCCGGCAGAAGGGGCTGGCCGCCGACGGCCGCTGCAAGGCCTTCTCCGCCGACGCGGACGGCACCGGCTGGGCCGAGGGCGTCGGCGTCCTCGTCCTGGAGCGGCTCTCCGACGCCGTCCGCGCGGGACGGCGGATCCTGGCGGTGATCCGCGGCTCGGCGGTCAACCAGGACGGCGCCAGCAACGGCCTCACCGCCCCCAACGGGCCCTCCCAGCAGCGGGTCATCCGCCAGGCCCTCGCCGACGCCGGCCTGGAACCGCAGGACGTCGACGCCGTCGAGGCGCACGGCACGGGCACCCGGCTCGGCGACCCGATCGAGGCCCAGGCCCTCCTCGCCGTCTACGGCGAGGACCGGGCGGCGGACCGCCCGCTGCGGCTCGGCTCCCTCAAGTCGAACATCGGGCACGCCCAGGCGGCCGCCGGGGTGGGCGGGGTCATCAAGACCATCCAGGCCATGCGGCACGGCCTGCTGCCCAAGACCCTCCACGCCGACCGCCCCACCCCGCACGTCGACTGGTCCTCGGGCGGCGTCCGCCTGCTGACCGCCCCGGTCCAGTGGCCGGCGGGCCCCCGCCCCCGCCGGGCGGCCGTCTCCGCGTTCGGCGTGGCCGGCACGAACGCCCACGTCATCCTGGAGGAAGCCCCCCGTCCCCCGGCCGCGGCCCCCGCTCCCGCCGTGACGGCCGTCGTGCCGTGGTTCGTCTCCGGGCGGTCCGAGGCCGCGCTGGTCGCGCAGGCGCGGCGGCTGCGGGAGCACCTCGCCGGTGCCGCGCCCGACGCCCTCGGCATCGGGTACGCGCTCGCCGCGACCCGTACCGCCTTCGAACACCGGGCCGTCGTCCTCGGCACCACGTACGCCGAGCTCGCCCGGGGCCTCGACGCCCTCGCCGACGGGACCCCCTCCGCGGCGGTGGTACGGGGCGTGCGGCGCCGGGACGCCAAGACCGCGTTCCTGTTCACCGGGCAGGGCAGCCAGCGCCCCGGCATGGCCCGTGGACTGCGCGCCGCGCACCCGGTGTTCGCCGCCGCGCTGGACGCCGTCGCCGAACGCCTCGACCCCCACCTGGACCGGCCCCTCGCCGCCGTCCTCGACGCCGCGCCCGGCAGCCCCGAGGAGGAGCTGCTGCACCGCACCCAGTACGCGCAGGCCGCCCTGTTCGCGGTGGAGGTGGCGCTGTTCCGGCTGCTGGAGCACTGGGGCATGCGGCCCGACGTCCTCCTCGGGCACTCCGTCGGGGAGATCGCCGCCGCCCACGCGGCCGGCGTGCTCGACCTCGACGACGCCTGCGCCCTCGTCGCCGCCCGGGGCCGGCTGATGCAGGCCCTGCCCGCCGGGGGCGCGATGCTCTCCGTACGGGCCGGCGAGGACGAGGTGCGGGCGCTGCTCGCCGGGCACCCCGACGCCGACGTCGCCGCCGTCAACGGGCCGCGCTCCGTGGTCGTCTCGGGCACCGAGGAGGCCGTCGCGGCGATCGGCGCCCGGCTGGCGGAGCAGGGCCGCAAGACCAGGCGGCTCACCGTCAGCCACGCCTTCCACTCCCCGCTCATGGAACCGATGCTGGAGGAGTTCCGCGCCCTCGCCGACCGGCTCGCCTACCGCGCCCCGCGCGTCCCCGTCGTCTCCAACGTCACCGGCCTGCGCGCCACCGGCGACGACCTGCGCACCGGCGCCTACTGGGCCGCGCACGTCCGCTCGGCGGTCCGCTTCGCCGACGGCGTGCGGACCGCCCGCGACCTGGGGGCCGTCACCTTCGTCGAACTCGGGCCCGACGCCGTCCTGTCCGCCATGGCGGAGGAGGTCCTGGCCTCCGACGCGCACGTGGCCGTCCCCGCCCTGCGCCGGGGCCGGCCCGAGGCCGAGACCCTGCTCAAGGCCGTGGCCGTCGCCGCCGCCCGGGGCGCCGCACTGGACCGGGCCCGCCTCTTCGACGGCACGGGCGCCCACCCGGTCCCCCTCCCCGTCTACGCCTGGCAGCACCGCCGCTTCTGGATCGCCCCGACCTCCCGCGCCCGGTCGAGCGCCCCCACGCTTCCCCCGGGCCCGGCCGGCCCGGCGGCCCTGACGCCCCCGCGACACCGGAGCGGCCCGGCGGCCGCGGGGGTCCCGGCGGACCCGTACGGCCTCGCCGACCCGGCCGGCCTGCCCGCGGCCCCGGCGGGGCCGGGCGGTGCGGGGGCACCGGGCACCTGGCGCTACCGCGTCACCTGGCAGCCGGTGCCGGCGGCGGCGGACGGGGCGGGCCCCACCGGGACCTGGCTGCTGGTCGAGTCCGCCCAGGAGCTCACCTCCGGCGACGGCGACGCCGCCGAGCGCGCCCTGACCGCGCTCGGCGCGGACGTCCGCCGGGTGGCCGTCGACGCCGACACCGCCGACCGCACGACGCTGGCCGCGCTGCTGGACGCCTCCGGCGCCGACACCCTCACCGGAGTCCTCTCCCTCCTCGGGGCCGACGAACGGGAGGGGCCGGGCCACGGCTCCGTCCCGGCCGGGGTCCGGGCCACGCTGGCCCTCGTCCAGGCCCTGGAGGAGCGGGCCGTCCCCGCCCGCCTCTGGTGCGCGACCCGCGGAGCCGTCGCCGCGGCCCCGGGTGAACGGCCCCGCTCGGCGGGCGCCCAGCTGTGGGGCTTCGGCAGGGTGGCGGCCCTCGAACTCCCGGCCCGGTGGGGCGGCCTGGTCGACCTGCCGGAGACGGCGGACGCCGCGTCCTGGACCCTCCTCGCCGCCGCCCTCGGCGGCCCCGAGGACCAGGCGGCCGTACGCGCCGGCCACACGTACGGCCGCCGCCTCGAACCGTCCCCCACCCCCACGCCCGCCTCGACAGCGGGTACGGCGTCCGGCCCGGCCCCCGCACCCGCGCCCGGGGCGGGGTACCGGCCGGGGGGGACCGTGCTGGTGACCGGGGGGACCGGGGCGCTCGGGCGGCGGCTCGCGCGGCGGCTCGCCGCGGAGGGGGCCGCGCACCTGCTGCTCGTCGGGCGGCGTGGCCGGCAGGCACCCGGCGCGGAGGCGCTGGAGGGCGAACTGCTCGCGCTGGGCGCCAAGGTGACCTTCGCCGCCTGCGACCTCGCGGACCGGGAGGCGGTCGCCGCCCTGCTCGCGGAGGTCCCCGCCGACGCCCCGCTCACCGCTGTGTTCCACGCGGCGGGCGTCCCTCAGGTCGGCCCGCTGACCGGGGCCGGGCCCGACACCTTCGCGGAGGTCTACGCCGGCAAGCTGGCCGGTGCCCGCCACCTGGACGAACTCACCCGCCCCCTCGGCCTCGACGCGTTCGTCCTCTACTCCTCGGGCGCGGGCGTCTGGGGCAGCGCCGGCCAGTGCGCGTACGCCGCCGCCAACGCCGGCCTCGATGCGCTGGCCCTCCGCCGCCACGCCGACGGCCTGCCCGCCACCTCCGTGGCGTGGGGCCTGTGGGGCGGGGACGGCATGGGCGAAGGGGAGGGCGGCGCGTACCTGCTGCGCAGGGGCGTCCGCCCGATGGCCCCGGACACCGCCCTGGACGAACTCTTCGCCGCCCTCGCCGACGGCACCCCCACGCTGACGGTCACCGACACGGACTGGCCCCGCTTCGCGGACTCCTTCACGGCCTACCGGCCCAGCCCCCTCCTCACCCCCCTCCTCACCCCGGCCCCCGCCCCCGGTGGGCCGGGCGCCGGGCCGGCCCGGCCGGCCGGGCCGGGGCCGGAGCCCCGGCGGGAGGACCTGCTCCGGCTGGTGCGGGCGGAGGCCGCCACCGTGCTCGGCTACGGGCACGGCGACGAGGTCGAGCCCGACGCGCGTTTCCTCCTCATCGGCTTCGACTCGCTGGCCGTCACCCAGCTGCGGCGCCGCCTCGCCGCCGCCACCGGGCTCGAACCCGCCCCCGAGGCCCTGTTCGACCACGACACCCCCGCCGCGCTCGCCGACCACCTCCTGGAGCTCCTCCAGGACCCCGGACACCTCCCCGGTCCGGCCGGATCCGCCGGACCGGCCGGAGACCGCCGGACCGGCGAGGGCACGCTCACCGCCCTGTACCGCGGCGCGGTGGAGGAGGGCCGGGTCGACCGGGCGGTCGACGCCCTGGCCGCCGTGGCCGCCCTCCGCCCCGTCTTCACCGCCGGCCGCCCCCACCCCCTCCCCCCGGTCCGTCTCGCGCAGGCCGCGCCGACCGCCCAGGACGGGCCCCTCCTGCTGATCGGCGTCGCCGGAACCGCCGCCGTGTCCGGGCCCCTGGAGTTCTCCGCCTTCGCCGGCACCCTCGCCGGACGGCGGGACGTGGTCGCGCTCGCCCAGCCCGGGTTCCGCGACGGGGAGCCGCTGCCGGACTCACTGGAGGCCCTCTGCGCCGCGCACGCCGCCGCCGTGGAGCGGCTCGCGCAGGGCCGCCCGTACGCCCTGATCGGGCACTCCGCCGGCGCCAACGCCGCCCACGCCCTCACCCGCCATCTGGAACGGCACGGCACCGGCCCCGCCGCCCTGGTCCTCGCCGACATCTACACCCCCAGCGCGCCCGGCGCCATGGGCGTCTGGCGGGATGTCATGCTGCGATGGGCGATGGACCGCTCACCCGTACCCCTCGACGACACCCGGCTCACCGCCATGGGTGCCTACCACCGACTCCTCCTCGACTGGACACCGGAGCCCACCCGCGCCCCGGTCCTGCACCTGCGCGCCACAGAACCCATGGCCGCGTGGACCGACCCCCGCGAGGACTGGCGATCCGTCTGGGACGCGGCCCACACCGTCACCGACGTCCCCGGCAACCACTTCACGATGATGACCGAGCACGCCCCGGCCACGGCCCGCGCCGTCGACGCCTGGCTGGACGCGCTGCCCGGCTGCAACCGATGACGAGGAGAGACATGACCTCCGAGCTGCTGACCGAGGACCGCGGACGGGACATCGCCCGCCGGGCCCGCAGGAACCAACTCACCCGGGCCGCCCAGTGGTTCGCCGGCATCGAAGCCGACCCCTACGGCCTGGTCCTGCGCGCCGGCACCGGAGAGCCGACCGACGCCGAGGAGGCCGTCCGCGCCCTCGGCCCGCTCCACCACAGCACCCTGCTGGACACCTGGGTCACCGCCGACCGGGCCGTCGCCCAGGAGGTCATCGACAACCCGGCCTTCGACGGCCCCGGCCCCGCCGCCGACACCCCCGGAGGGGACCCGCTGCCCTTCCGCAGCGCCGTCCTCACCCTCGACCGCGCCTCCGCCGCGCCGCTCGCCGCGCTCACCGCCTTCGGCGGCTCCCTGCTGTGGGCGGACGACGCCGCGTGCGTGGAGAAGCGGACCGCCACGTGGGCCCGTACGGTCCTGGCCGCGCTCGGCGACCGCTTCGACCTCGCCGAGGACTTCGCCCGCCGGCTCACCGGCCCGGTCCTCGCCGAACAGCTCGGCCTGCCCGAGGCCGCCCACGAGCGGTTCTCCCGCCTCCTGCCCGACTGCCGCCACGCCCTCGACGGCCTGCTGTGCCCGCAGACGCACGCCACGGCGCTGGCCGCCGAGGCCGCCGAGACGGCCATGGTCGGCCTGCTGACGGACGCCCTGTACGAGTCGACCGCCGACACCGTCCGCGCCGCGAAGATCATGGCCCTCAGCGCGGCCGAGCCCACCGCCGTCCTCATCGCCAACGCCGTCCGCCTGCTGCTCGACGAGCCCGGCGGCTGGCGGCGCCTCGCCGAGGACCCCGACCGGGCCGGGGAGGTCGTCGAGCACACCCTGCGCACGGCGCCCCCCGTCCGGCTGGAGTCCCGCGTCGTACGCACCCCCGTCACCCTCGCCGGCACCGAACTCCCCGCCGGCGCCCGCGTCACCCTCCTCGTCGCCGCCGTCAACCGCGACCCGCGGGCCCCGCGGGACGCCCCGCCCTTCGGCCTCTCGCCCGACCTGCACTTCGGGCTGTCCGCGCACCTGGTCAAGGCCGTCGCGCGGGCCGCTCTGCGCACCCTCGCCGAAACCCACCCGGGCCTGCGCGCCGACGGCGACCCGGTGACCCGGCTGCGGTCGCCCGTGCTGCGGGCCCCGGCGCGCCAGCCGGTCGCCGCCGGCCGCGGCCGCCCCTGAACCGCCCCGACCTTCCCCTCCTGAACCCCGCCCCGACCGTAGGGAGAGCGGATGCCATGCGCGTCCTGATCACGTGCTTCGCGCACAACACGCACTACTACAACCTGGTGCCGCTGGCCTGGGCGCTGCGCGCCGCCGGGCACGAGGTACGGGTGGCCAGCCAGCCCGCGCTCACCGACGTGATCAACGGGTCCGGGCTGACGGCCGCGCCCGTCGGCGACCTCGACTCCATCGTGGAGCTGATGACGCAGATAGGCGGCGACCCCACCCCCTACCAGCAGGGCCTGGACTTCGCGCAGACCCGGGGCGGGCCGCTCGGCTGGGAACACGCCCTCGGGCAGCAGACGATGATGACGGCCATGTCGTTCGCGCCGCTGAACGGCGACACGACCATCGACGACACCGTCGCGCTGGCCCGGGCCTGGCAGCCCGACCTGGTGCTGTGGGAGCCGTTCACCTACGCCGGCCCGATCGCCGCGCACGTCGTCGGCGCCGCCCACGCCCGTCTGCTGTGGGGCCCCGACGTCATCCTGAACGCCCGCCGCCAGTTCCTCGCCCTGCGCGCCCTCCAGCCCGAGGAGTGCCGCGAGGACCCGATGGCCGACTGGCTCACCTGGACCCTGGGCCGCTTCGGCGTCACCCCCGACGCCGCCGCGGTCGAGGAGCTCATCGGCGGCATGTGGAGCATCGACCCCGCCCCCGCGGCACTGCGCCTGCCGGTGCCCGGCCAGGTGCTGCCGATGCGCTTCGTCCCGTACAACGGGCCCTCGGTGGTCCCCGACTGGCTGTACGAGCCGCCCGCCCGGCCCCGCGTCTGCCTCACCCTCGGGGTGTCGGCGCGCGAGACGTACGGGCGTGACGCCGTCCCCTTCGAGGAGCTCCTGCACGCCCTCGGCGACGTCGACGCCGAGATCGTCGCCACCCTCGACGCCGGCCAGCTCCAGGACCGCGCGGCCCTCCCCGGCAACATCCGGGCCGTGGACTTCGTCCCCATGGACGCCCTGCTGCCCACCTGCGCGGCCATCGTCCACCACGGCGGCGCAGGCACCGGGTACACCGCCACCGTGCACGGGGTGCCGCAGATCATCGTCGGCTCCCTGTGGGACGCCCCGCTCAAGGGCGAACTGCACGCCGGGGCGGGCGCGGGCATCGACCTGCCCCCGGCGAAGCTCGACGCGGCCACCCTCCGCGAGGCCGTCGTACGGGCCCTCACCGACCCCTCGCTCGCCGCCGGGGCCCGCCGCCTGCGCGAGGAGGCCCTCGCGCAGCCGACGCCCGCCGCGCTCGTACCGACCCTGGAACGGCTGGCGGCGGAGCACCGCGCCCGCCGCCGTGGTTCCGCCCACCCCGGCCAAGGAGACCCCTCGTGACCACCGCCTACGCGGGCGGCATCGCCCGCCTCTACGACCTCGTCCACCAGGGCAAGGGCAAGGACTACGCCCGTGAGGCCGCCGACCTCGCCGCGCTGATCGGCTCCCGGGTGCCGGGCGCGCACAGCGTCCTGGACGTGGCCTGCGGCACCGGCCTCCACCTGGAGCACCTGGCCCCCCTCTTCGCATCGGTCGAGGGGGTGGAGATCTCCCCGGACATGCGCGAACTGGCCGTGCGCCGCAACCCGGACGTGACCGTCCACCTCGGCGACATGCGCGACTTCGCGCTCGGCACCACCCACTCCGCCGTCACCTGCATGTTCAGCTCCATCGGCCACATGCGCGACCAGGCCGAACTCGACGCGGCGCTCGCCCGGTTCGCCGCGCACCTCGACCCGGCGGGCGGGGTGGTCGTGGTGGAGCCGTGGTGGTTCCCGGAGACCTTCACCCCCGGCTACGTCGGGGCGTCGATCACCGAGGCGGAGGGCAGGACCATCTCGCGCGTCTCGCACTCGCGGCTGGAGGACGACGCCACCCGCATCGACGTCCACTACCTGATCGCCTCACCGGGCGAGGAGATCACGCACCTCGCCGAGAGCCACCGCATCACCCTCTTCGAGCGGGCGGCGTACGAGCGGGCGTTCGTCCGGGCCGGCCTGGAGGTGGAGTTCCTGGAGGGCGGACCGTCGGGCCGCGGCCTGTTCGTCGGCGTGCCCGCCTGAGCCATCGGCCGCCTGGAGTCCCGGCCGGGGCCCGGCCCAGGTCCGGACCAGGACCGCTCGTGTCCCGCCGGACTCCGGGGGCCCTTCCCGGCCCGCCCGCCGGCCGCTCCGGGGCCCGTCCGGTCCCGTTCCGGGCCCCGGCCGCCCGCGCGCCGGACCTCGCGGCGTTGCCGGGGCAAACGGTCCAGCGTAGGCCGCGGCGCGGGCCCGGGCCAGGTGCCGCGGACACCCCCGGGGCCCCTTCCCGCAGCCCCCGGCGGTGGCCGGATCACCGCGATACCACATGTATGAGGGCCATAAAGGTCGGTTGACGCTCCTTATAACCGGAAGTTACTTTCCCCGCCATCGACGGATCCGGCCGATCGGGGGCAATAGTGACCGGGGAGGACTCCCACACCGACGACGGCGCACTTCGCGTGCTCGAACTCCTCGCGGGCGAGGCGCCGGCCCGTGCCTACGACCAACTCGTCGCCCGCGCCCGCACCTCCGGCCCCGCACCGCACGTCGAACGGCTGGAGCGCGCCAGGGGCCTCGCCCTGGAGGTCAACGCCCACTTCGAGCGGCGCAGCCGGCGCGAGGCCGAACTCGCCGCGCTCGTCGACGCCGCCCGCGACCTGACCCGTCCCGGCAGCCTCGACGCGACCCTGCGCCTGATCACCCGCCGGGCCCGGCTCATGACCACCATGGACCTGGCGGCCGTCGTCCTCCTCGACGAGGACGGCTCCGCCACCCTCACCACCGCCGACGGCGCCGTCAGCGCGCTCACCGTCGGCTACCGCATCCCCGCCGGTGCCCTGCCGGCGGCGGCCGGGCCCGGGGAGCGGCCCGCCCCCTTCTGGACCGCCGACCACCTCGCCGACGACCACCCCACCCACGCCACCGCCCTGGACGAGGTGCTGCACGCCGAATCCCTCCAGGCGGTGCTCGGCGTACCGCTGTGCGCGGACGACCGGCACATCGGCTACCTGTACGCGGCCGCCCGCGGCATCCACCACTTCACCCCCGACGAGATCGCGCTGATGCGCTCCCTGGCCGACCTCGCCGCCACGGCCATCCAGAGCGCCCGCCTGCTGGAGGGCGTCCACACCGCCAACGCCGAACTGGCGCGGGCCGGTTCACGGGTCAGGGCCTCCCTCGGCGACGCCCTGCGCGCGGGCAGCGTCCAGGACGAGCTCGTCCAGCTCGTCCTCGACGGGATCGGTCTCGACGACCTCCTCGCCCGTGCCGCCGCCGAACTCGGCGGCAGCCTCTCCGTGCGCGGCGCGGCCGGCGAACGTCTCGCCGAGCTCGGCAGGATGCCCCGCCCCGACCCCGAGGAGCTGGACCGCGTACGGCTCAACGCGGCCGCCACCGGGGTGGCCTGCCGGCTGTCCGACGGCACCTGGGTGCTTCCGCTGTCGGTGCGCTCGGAGGAGATCGGCTGCCTCCTGTTCCACCCGGGGTCCGACGGAGGGACGCCGGTCGAGCGGGTCCTGCTCTCCTACGCCCGTATCGTCGCCCTGCTGCTCGTCGTCCAGCGCTCAAGCGCCGTCGAAGGGCGGGTGCGTGACGACCTGCTCGCCGACCTCACCACCCGGGAGGCCCCGGCCGAGCGGCTCGTGGAACGGGCCCGCGGCGTCGCCGCCGTGCTCCAGCGCCCGTACGTGCTGGTCGTCGCCGATGCACACAGTCCGGCGGCCGGTCTCGTCGAGAGCTGGGCCGCCGCCTACGCCCGCCGCCACCGGGGCATGAAGACCCTCCAGGGCGACCGGCTCGTCCTGCTGCTGCCCGGTGAGGACGCCTCCGGGGCGGCCGCGCGGGTGCGCGCCGAACTCGCCACCGCCACCGGGGCCCCGGTGACGGCCGGGGCCTGCGGGCCCGCGCGGGGCGCCGAGGCCGTCCACCGCTCCTACCGGCAGGCCGTGCGCTGTCTGGAGGCGCTCACCGCCCTCGGCGCCACCGGCCGCTCCGCCGACGACCGCGACCTGGGCTTCCTCGGCATGCTGCTCTCCGACGACCACGACGTCGCCGGGTTCGTCGACCGCACCCTCGGCCCGCTCCTGGAGCACGACGCGGAACGCTTCGGCAACCTGGTGGAGACCCTCGACGGCTGGTTCGGCGCCGCCGGCAGCCCCACCCGGGCCGCCGAGATCCTCTACGTGCACCCCAACACGGTCTCCCGCCGCCTGGAACGCATCACCCAGCTGCTCGGCCGGGACTGGCAGCACCCCGACCAGGCACTGGAACTTCAGCTCGCGCTGCGGCTGCACCGGGCGCGCGCCGCACTCGACCCCGCACCCGGCGTCCCCCCGTCAGCGGGATCGACGTGACGGACGCGACGGGACCCCGGTGCGCGCCCGCCTCCAGCAGCCGCGAGGCGTGCGCCAGCGACACGAGCGTGGCGTGCCGGTGCCAGCCCTTGTAGGACCGCCCCTCGAAGTCCAGCGCACCGACCGGCAGGCTGGTGCCGCGGAAGTCGGCGTCGGCCCGCCCGATCAGCCCGCCCAGCCCCAGCAGGGTGCCCCGGCCGGCCCCGGTCAGACTGGTCAGCCACAGCTCCGACACCTCCCGGGAGACCGGCGACCACACCCCGACCAGCGTCAGCGGCACCGCCGCCGGACCGCCGGGCAGCCGCACCGGCAACAACCCCACCAGCGAGGTCTGCGTCCGCCCCGGGCGCGCCGGGTCCGGCCACTGCACCGGCCGCCGCTGCGGCCGCGCCAGCTCCGCCAGCCCGCCCGCCGACCCCGCCACGGCCCGGCTTCGTCCGGCCGACAGGTTCGGCGCGAGCAGGCCCGTACCGGTCCCGATGCGCAGCAGGAACGGCAGGCCGGCCCGCGAGAATGCCTCCACCAGCGGCAGCACGGCCTCCTCCCGGGCGTCGGCCACCACCGGCAGCGCCGCCCCGGTCCAGCCGGCCGCCTCCACCACCATGTCCACGGCCAGCGCCTCCGGCGCACCCGCCGCCCCCGCGTCCGCCGAGTCGTCGGGGATCGCCGCCCGGCGGCGCAGCTCCGTGTCGTCGAGCCAGTCCCCGCTCAGCGAGAGCCGCCAGTTCACCGGGGCCGCCGCCGCGCCCGAGGCCAGCCACAACCCGTATCCGTGCTGGCTGTTGACGACCTGCCCCAACTGCGGGACGAACCTGCGGCCCACGCCCACCGAGTGCCGGCCCGTCTTCGGTATCACCAGCGGGCGCACCACCCAGGCGCGCGGGGCCAGCAGCCGCTCCAGACCGGCCGTCAGCTCCGCCCGCAGCGGGTTCCAGTCCCACGTCGAGCAGCTGATGAAGTGGTGCAGGCTCTGCTCCGCGGCCCGCTCGCCGGTGGTCACGGCCAGGTTGCGCATCGTCTTGCGGCCGGGCGTGTCCAGCAGGGCCCGTACGTACAGCTCGCCCTTGTGCCGCTGGTCCCGGCGGCGCAGCGAACCCAGCACCGACGCGCGCAGGGCCCGGACCTCCGAGGGCGGGACACGGGACAGGCTCTCGGCTTCCGGGGCCGGGCGAACGGTTCGCATGACGCTCCTCGGTGTCGGGCACCCCGAGGCAGGCAGGCCGGGGCAGTTCGCGGTGTCGTGGTCGTGGGATCCCCTCCACCCTCCCCGGCGGGCGGCGCCGGGCCCAGGTAGGCCGGAAACACACTTACCGGCCGGTCACCCCGCCCGCCCCGGCTCGCCCCGCACCGCCCGCCGGGCCCGCCGCGCGTGGTGGCCGGGCCACCACCCCGGGCCCGCTCCGGGGGCCCGCGCACCCGCTCCGGGCCCCTCCCGCCGTCCACCGGCCGCCGTGCCGCCGCCCAACATCCCTGCTGCGGACCGGTATTCGGGCCCCCGGGCACGGCCCCGCGAAGAGTGTGGCCGGGCGACCTCCTCCCCGGGCCGGATCTGCGGAAGCGTGGACGTACGCATATCCCCGGCGCCCCTCCGGGGCCGCCCCACCCCCGCGTGCCGCCGCCGGCCGCCCGGCCGCGCCACGCCGCACCGCCGAAAGACTCAGGAGACCCCCCATGCCGTCCCGCAGGTCAGGGGAGCGAACACCCCGCCTCCGCCGCACCCTCCGCATACGCGGGCGGTGGCGCCCCGGCACCCGCGCCACCCGCCTCCTCGCCGCCTCGGCGGCCCTCCTGTGCACGGGCGGCCTGCTCACCGCCGCGCCGGCCGGTGCCACCGAGGACCGCACCGAGGGCACCGCCCGCGTCCGCGCCCTCGTCGCCCGGATGACCCTCGACGAGAAGCTGTCCTTCGTCCACTGGACGGCCGGCCCCACCGGCGGGCCCCTCGCCCGGGGCGTCGGCTACCTCCCCGGCGTGCCCCGCCTGGGCGTACCCCCCCTCCAGGCCTCCGACGGGCCGGCCGGCGTCCGCCTCAACGGCGTCCGCGCCACCGCCCTGCCCACCCCCACGGCGCTCGCCGCGACCTTCGACGACTCCCTCGCCACCGCCTACGGCAAGGTCCTCGGCCACGAGGGCCGGGCGCTCGGACAGGACGTCGTCCTCGGCCCCATGGTCAACACCATCCGGGTGCCCTACGGCGGCCGCAACTTCGAGACCTTCGGCGAGGACCCCCTGGTCGGCTCCCGCACCGCCGCCGCCCAGATCAAGGGCACCCAGAGCCAGGGCCTGATGGCCACGGTCAAGCACTTCGCCGGCAACAACCAGGAGACCGACCGCTTCACGGTCGACGCCGCCATCGACGAGCAGACCCTCCAGGAGGTCGAACTCCCCGCCTTCCGCAGCGCCGTCGACGCCGGCGCGGCCGCCGTCATGTGCGCCTACAACGGGGTCAACGGCACCCACTCCTGCGGCAACGACCAGCTGCTCCAGAAGGTCCTGCGCGAACAGTGGGGCTTCCGGGGCTGGGTGATGTCCGACTGGCTCGCCACCCACGCCACCACCGACCTCACCAAGGGCCTCGACCAGGAACTCGGCCTGGAGATGGGCAAGCCCACCGACCCCGTCCCCGACTCCAAGTACCTCGGCTCCTCCCTGCGCAAGGCCCTCTCCGACGGCACCGTCCCGCAGGCTGCCCTGGACCGCGCGGTCACCCGCATCGTCGGCCAGATGGAACGCTTCGGCCTCCTTGACGCCCCCGCGGCCCCACGGCCCGCACGCGACGCCCAGGCCGGCCGCGACACCGCCCGCGCCGTCGCCGAGAACGGGGCCGTCCTGCTGCGCAACACCGCGCCCGCGGGCGGCCGCCCGGCCCTGCCGCTCACCGGCGCGGCCGGCACCGACCTCGCCGTCATCGGCGACAGCGCCCTGCGCCCCAAGGTCTCCGGCCTCGGCAGCGCCCACGTCGTGCCCGACGCCGCCAAGGCCCCGCTGGACGCCCTGCGCGAGCGCGCCGGATCCGGCGCCACCGTCCGCTACGAACCCGGCGTCGACCGGCTCGGCACCCCGCTGCCCGCCGAGAACCTCAGCCCCGCCTTCACCGGAGGCAAGCAGCTCGACCCCGGCGGCGACCGCGCCTTCTACGACGGCACCCTGACCGTCCCCGCCGACGGCGACTACCGCATCGGCGTCCGCGTCGACGGCGGCCTCGCCGTCCTGCAGATCGAAGGACAGGAACCGGTCTACGCCGCCGACTCCTTCAGCGAGACCACCAGCGTCGTCCTCCACCTCACCCGGGGCACCCACAAGCTGTCCATGAGCGGCTGGGCCTGGCCCGACCGCCCCCTGTCCGTCGACCTCACCTGGGTCACCCCGCAGCAGGCCGCGCAGAACCTCGAACGCGCCGTGGCCGCCGCCCGCGCCGCCAAGACCGCCGTCGTCTTCGCCCAGGACGAGGGATCCGAGGGCTACGACCGGCCCTCGCTCTCCCTGCCCGACGGCCAGGACGCGCTGATCTCCGCCGTCACCCGCGCCAACCCGAACACCGTCGTCGTCCTCAACACCGGCTCCTCCGTGCTGATGCCGTGGCTCGCCGGCACCGCCGCCGTCCTCGACATGTGGTACCCGGGCCAGGAGGGCGCCCAGGCCACCGCCGCCCTGCTGTACGGGGACGCCAACCCCAGCGGCCGGCTCACCCAGACCTTCCCCGCCTCCGAGGACGCCCACCCCGTCGCCGGGAACCCCAGGCGGTTCCCCGGCGTCGACGGCAAACAGGAGTACAGCGAGGGCATCTACTCCGGCTACCGCTGGTACGACAAGCAGGGGGTCACCCCCCTCTTCCCGTTCGGCCACGGCCTGTCGTACACCACGTTCGACTACCGCGACCTGGCCGTGGAACGCACCGCCGCCGGGGCGGCCGTCCGCGTGACCGTCCGCAACAGCGGTCCCGTCGCCGGCAAGGAGGCCGTCCAGGTCTACCTCGGCCCCAGCCCCCTCGTCTCCGCGCCGCAGGCCGTCAAGAAGCTCGCCGGCTACACCAAGGTCTCCCTCGAACCCGGCGAGGAGAAGCGCGTCACCGTCCCGGTCGACGCCCGCCAGCTCCAGTACTGGGACACCGGACGCCACGCCTGGACCGGCGCCCCCGGCCCGCGCGCCGTGAGCGTCGGCTCCTCCTCGGCGGACATCCGCCTCACGACCCGTCTGAACCAGTGACCGACCTCCCAACCACCCCTTCCGATTGGATGCGCATGACCGCGAACGAACAGCCCGCGACCACCCCCTCGACCCGCCCGATCGGCACGGCCGAGGCCATCGACGCGCGGGAGGAGACGGGGCTGCGCCACGTCGCCTCCCTCTCCACCGAACTCCGCGACGTCGTCGAGGTCGAGCAGCGCCAGGTCCGCCTGGAGCGCGTGGTGCTGGTCGGTGTCTGGACCTCCGGCACGGTCGCCGAGGCCGAGAGCTCCCTCGCCGAGCTCGCCGCCCTCGCCGAGACGGCGGGCGCCCTGGTCCTCGACGGGGTGATCCAGCGCCGCGACAAGCCGGACCCGGCCACCTACATCGGCTCCGGCAAGGCGAAGGAACTGCGTGACATCGTCATCGACACGGGCGCCGACACCGTCGTCTGCGACGGTGAGCTGAGCCCCTCGCAGCTCGTCCGGCTGGAGGAGTTCGTCCAGGTCAAGGTCGTCGACCGGACCGCCCTGATCCTCGACATCTTCGCCCAGCGGGCCACCTCCCGCGAGGGCAAGGCCCAGGTGGCGCTCGCGCAGATGCAGTACATGCTGCCGCGCCTGCGCGGCTGGGGCGCCTCCCTGTCCCGGCAGATGGGCGGCGGCGGGGCCGGCGGTGGCGGCATGGCCACCCGCGGCCCCGGCGAGACGAAGATCGAGACCGACCGGCGGCGGCTGCGCGACAAGATGGCCAAGATGCGCCGGGACATCGACGAGATGAAGACCGCCCGCGACCTCAAGCGCCAGGAGCGCCGCCGCAACAAGGTCCCCTCGGTCGCCATCGCCGGCTACACCAACGCGGGCAAGTCCTCGCTCCTCAACCGGCTCACCGGCGCGGACGTCCACGTCCAGAACGCCCTGTTCGCCACCCTGGACCCGACCGTCCGCCGCTCGGAGACCCCGGCGGGCCGCGCCTACACCCTGGCCGACACGGTGGGCTTCGTCCGCCACCTGCCGCACCAGCTCGTCGACGCGTTCCGCTCGACGCTGGAGGAGGTGGCCGAGGCGGACCTGATCCTCCACGTGGTCGACGGCTCGCACCCCGACCCGCAGGCCCAGATCGAGGCGGTCCGCGCGGTCGTCGGCGAGGTCGGCGGCGCGGGCGTCCCGGAGGTCGTCGTCGTCAACAAGGCCGACACCGCCGACCCGGAGGCCCTCGGCCGCCTCCTGGAGGCGGAGCCCGGGGCCGTCGTGGTCTCGGCCCGCACGGGCGAGGGCATCGCCGCCCTCCTGTCCCGCATCGAGGCCGAACTCCCGCACCCCGAAACGGAGATCGAGGTCCTGATCCCCTACAGCGAGGGACACCTGGTCGCCCGCGTCCACGCGAACGGCGAGATCCTCTCCGAATCCCACGGCGAAACGGGCACCCTCCTGAAGGCCAACGTCGACGCCGCCCTGGCCGCGGAACTCGCCGCCTACGCCGCCTGAATCCCTCTTCCCCGGCGCGCCATTCCCGCAGGAATTGCGCCATTTCCCCGGAAGAGGGTCGCCATACGTCCACTCGGATGTCACAATAAAACTGCTCTAGAAAAAGCCCAGGAGGTAACCCATGACTGATACGCCGGAAAACCACGCCGCCGAGGCCGACGGCAAGGCCAAGTTCCGCGAGGCTCTGGAGCGCAAGGCCCGCAACTCCCGCTCCCAGCAGGCCCACCACGAGGGCCGTCTGAAGATCAAGGGCTTCAACGGGCCCAACGGCCAGAACCGGACCTTCCGCCGCAAGGCCGGCTGACCCTTTCCCTCCCCTGAACGCGCGGGCTGCCGCGACCCGGTCACCGGCCGGGTCGCGGCAGCCCTTTTCCCGTTCCCGCACGCTCCGCTCAAATTCCGCCGGAGCGCGGCTCGGGTGACAATACAGTGCGACCCGCCATGGGTGCATCCGAATTTTCGGCCCCGGCGCACAGGAAAAGCCCGGCGGCGGGTAAAACAAAACTGGCCCATCGGTTTTTCCCGCCGCCGGCCGCCGTACCGCTTCCGCTCAGACCCCGCCCTCGCGCGGCCGCAGGACGTCCCGCAGCACACCGCGCGTCAGGCCCCGTACGCGCCGCTCGCGCGGGTAGCCGATGGAGACCTCGTCGAAGCGCACCCCGTCGTGGTACGTCGTCCGGGGGATGTGCAGGTGCCCGTAGACCACGGCCGCCGCCCGGTAGCGCAGGTGCCAGTCCGCCGTGAGGGTGGTCCCGCACCACTGCGCGAACTGCGGATAGCGCAGGACGTCGGTGGGCTCCCGGACCAGCGGGTAGTGGTTGACCAGAACGGTCCGCAGCGCCGGGTCCACCTCGTCCAGGCGGGCCCGCGTCCGCGCCACCCGGGCCCGGCACCAGCTGTCGGCGTCCGGGTACGGGTCGGTGTGCAGCAGGAACTCGTCCGTGCACACCACCCCCGACTCGTGGGCGGCGGCCAGCGACTGCTCCTTCGTCAGCCCCGGCGCCCGGAACGAGTAGTCGTAGTGGACGAAGAGCGGGGCGACGGCCACCGGGCCGCCCTCCCCCTCCCACACCGGGTACGGGTCCTCCGGGGTCAGCACGTCCAGGCCCCGGCACATCTCCACCAGGTGCCGGTAACGGGCCTCCCCGCGCAGGGAGACCTCGTCGTCCCGGGGCGTCCACAGGTCGTGGTTGCCCGGGGTCCACACCACCCGCGCGAAACGCTCCCGCAGCAGGCCCAGCGCCCACGCGATCTCGGACACCGTCTCGCTCACGTCCCCGGCCACCAGCAGCCAGTCCCGCGGGGAGGTCGGCACGATCTGCTCCTCGACCAGCCGCCGGTTCTCGGCGTGCACCACGTGCAGGTCGGACACGGCGAGCAGCCGCCCGGCCGCCGCCATCAGCGGGCCACCTTCCGCAGCCAGCGGTCCACGGTGGCGGCCACCGCGCCCGCGTCCGCGTCCAGCAGCGAGAAGTGGTCGCCCGGCACCTGCGCCACGTGGTCGGCGTACTCCCAGCCGCCCGCGGCCGAGGCCGCCGACTCGGCGGCGCGCACCAGCAGCGTCGGCGCCGCAGCCGGCTCGGGCGTCCAGTCGGCGAACACCCGCAGATGGCCGCCCATCGCCAGGAACCGCCCGTCGTCGGGCACCCCCAGCGGGCCGTCCGGGTCGAGGACCCGCTCCGTCAGCACCGCGAGCCCGTGGCGGCCCTCACCGCGCGCGTACGTGTCCAGCAGCACCACCGCCGCCGCCTCCCTCCCGATCTCCAGCAGCTCCCGGGCCACGGCGTGCGCGACCCAGCCGCCGGAGGAGTGCCCCAGCAGCACCGGCCGTGCCGCTCCCGCCGCCGAGGCGACCGCCTCCGCCTGCGCCCTCACCAGTGCCTGCCGACTGCGCGGCAGCACCGCCTCCCCCGCGAACCCGGGGTGCGCGAACACCGTCAGGCCCCGGCCGCCGGCCAGGGCCCCGGCCAGCGCCAGGTACTCGTGCGGGCCGGAGCCCGCGCCCAGCGACGGGAACGCGAACAGCCCCGCCGCGCCCCCCCGGTGGGGCGCCAGCTCGGCCGGGGCCGGCCAGTGCGCCACCCCGGCGCGGGAGTCGTAGCCGGGCACCAGTTCGGCCGCCGCCATCAGCAGCGCCACGCCCTCGGCGGTACGGCCCTGCGCGTGGGCGCCCCGCAACAGTCCGGCGAACGTGCCCCCGGCCCGCCGGGCGGCGTCCGCGGCCCGCGGCGCCCCGTCGAGCAGCCCGGCCAGGTGTCCGGCCAGCCGCGTCACCGAAGGATGGTCGAAGACGGCGAGCGGGGCGATCGTCAGCCCGGTCGCCCCGCACAGCGCACCGGCCAGCCGCCCGGCGGCCGCCGGCCGCAGGCCCAGCTCGGTGAACGGCCTTTCCACGGACAGCGCTTCGGCGCCGGTGTGCCCGAGCGCGGCGGCCGCGTGCCCGCGCACCAGGTCCGTCAGCACCGCCGTCCGCTCCCCGGCGGGCAGTGCCGCCAGCCGCTCGCGCGGCGAAACGCCCCCGGCGGACCACCGGTTGGCCGCCCGGCGCGGCGGTACGGGGACCAGGGCGCGCAGCAGCGCCGGTACGGGGCCGCCCGCGGCCCGCAGCGGGCCCGCGTCGGCGCGGGCGGAGACCAGGGTCAGGCTCCGCGCGAGCGCGTGCCCGAGCGGCGCCGGCCCGGCGGCCCCGGCGAGCGGCACCAGGCCCGCCGGGACTCCCTCGGGGTCGGCGCCCCAGCCCAGGACGGCCGCGGGCAGCCCGGCGGCCCGGCGGCGGGCCGCCAGCGCGGTGAGGAACGCCCCCAGGACGGCGGTCTCCTCGGCGCAGCCCGCGCCGACCACGCCCCCGACGGTGGTGACGAACGCCAGCGGCGTGCCGTGCCGGTCCAGGGCGAGCGCGGCGTCCACCGCGGCCTCCAGCGAGGGCCCCTCCGGCCCGGCCAGGTGGACGATGGCCGCCGCCTCCTCGCCGGGCCCCGCCAGCCGTACGCCGTGCCCCTCGACCAGCTGCCGGGCGGCTTCCCCGGCGCACGGGCCGTCGGAGGCACCGCTCAGCCGCACCGACTCCGGGCCGTCGGCCGCGAGGGCCCCCGCCGGGACGGGCTCGGCCCGCACCAGGCGCCGCGCGTAGGCGACGCCGTCGCGCAGCGCCAGTTCCGGCTCCGCACCGCCCAGCGCCCGCACCAGGGCCTTGCGGCTCGCGTCGCTGTCGTCCACGTCCACCAGGATGAGGCGGCGCGCGCCCTCCTCGGCGAGCCACGCCTGCACCGAGCGCACGAAGCCGCGTACGGCCGCCCCGGCCACGTCGGGCACGTCCTCGCCGGGCAGCACCGCCTCGGCGCCGCTCGTCACCACGGCCAGCGCCGTGTCCGCGCAGCGCTCGTCGGCCAGCCAGGCGCCCACCAGCTCGCGGGCCTCGCCCACCGCGGCCCGCACCAGGGCCCCGGACACCTCCCGCGGCGAGCCGTCCCACGTCAGCGGCGCCAGGACCAGCTCCGGCGGCGCGCCCGCGGCCGGCAGGTCCGCCGGCCCCGGATAGGCGGGCGTCCCGTCGCCGTCCGGCAGGACCGACGGGCCCCGCCCGCCGTCCCCCCGCACGCCGACCAGGGCCCGGGTCACCGAGGCCGCCGCCTCCGGGGCGTCGGCGGCCCGCTCCCACACCAGGTGCAGCGGGGTGACGGGCCGTCCGCCCCGGCCGGCGCCGTCCGGCACGGCCGACAGGGTCACCGTGGCGGCCGCCACCGGCCCGCCCTCGGCGTCCGCGAGCTCCAGCTCCACCACACCGAACGCCCCGCGCACGGCCCGCACCCGCAGGGAGGCGGCGCCCGTCGCGTACAGGGCCGCGCCGCTCCAGGCGGTGGGCGCCGACGCACCCTCCCCGGCGGCCAGTACCGGGTGCAGCGCGGCGTCCAGCAGGTCCGGGTGCAGGGCGTACGACCCGGCCTGCGCCACCCGGCCGTCCGGCAGCGCGGCCTCGGCGAAGAACTCCTCGCCCCGGCGCCAGGCCCGCTCCAGGGCGGGGTGCTCCCCGTCGACCTCCAGCGGTTCGGCACCCTCGGGCGGCCACGCGGTGAGACGGGGGCCGTCCTCCGGCCCGGCCGGCGCCCGGCGGGGGGCCAGCACCGCCGTCAGGTGCCGTACCCACGGCTCCTCCTCGCCCGCCGCCTCCGGCCGCGAGGCCACGGTGAGCCTGCGCCGGCCCGACCCGGCGGGGGCCTGCACGAGCAGCTGGAGCCGGACCCGGCCCCGCTCGGGCAGCACCAGCGAGGCCTCGGCGGTCGCCTCGGCGACCTCTGGCAGACCGATGGCCGCGCCCGCCGCGAGGGCCGCCTCCACGAGCGCGCCGGCGGGCACCTCGCCGCCCGCCGGCCAGGGGTGGGTGCGGGCGCAGACCGTCCCGGTGAACAGGACGGAGCCGGTTTCCGGGAGGTCCAGCCGGTACGCGGCCAGCGGATGACCCGTCGCGGTCATGCCGGTCGCGGTCGCGGTCGGGACCGGCTCCGTCCCCGCCCCCGTCGCCGTCTCCTCCTCGCTCTCCGTCCGTGCCTCCGTCTCCGTCTCCGTGCCCGCCCCTTCCTCGTCGGCGGCGTCCGCCGGGCGGCCGGCGTCCAGGGGGCCGGCGGGGATCCCCAGCGGGAGTCGGGCGAGGGCGCCGTGGACGTACAGGCTCGCGGTCGCGGTGAGCAGCGCCCGTACCTCGTCCCCCTGCCGGCACAGGGCCGGTACCAGGACGGCGGCCGCGCCGGCGTCCGCGAGGCAGGCGCGGGTCATGGCGGTCAGGAGACCCTCGGGACCCAACTCCAGGAAAGCGCAAGCCCCTTCGGCCTCCAGCGCACGGACGGCGTCCTGGAAGCGGACGGTCTCGCGGACGTGACGCACCCAGTACTCGGGGCGGGCGACGGCGTCCGTCACCAGGCCGCCGGTGAGGGCGGAGACGAAGGCGATCCGCGGCGGCCGGAAGTCCAGGCCGGCGACGGCCGCACGGAACTCCTCCAGCACCGGGTCCATCAGCGGGGAGTGGAAGGCGTGGCCGGTCGGCAGCACCTTGGACTTCACGTCCAGCTCGGCCAGCCGCGCCACCACCCCGCAGACGGCCTCGCGGGCGCCCGAGACGACGACGGCGTCGGGCCCGTCGACGGAGGCGATGGCCACGTCCGGGACGAGCAGCCGGGCGACCCGCTCCTCGCCCGCCGCGACGCGGACCATGACCCCGCCCGCAGGCAGGGCGTCCATGAGCCTCCCGCGCGCCGTGACCAGTGCGGCGGCGTCCGCCAGGGACAGCACCCCGGCGACGTGCGCGGCGGCGATCTCGCCCACCGAGTGCCCGCCGACGAACCGCGGCACCACGCCCCAGGCCTCCACAAGCCGGTACAGCGCCACCTCGACGGCGAACAGCGCGGGCTGCGCGGTGCCCGTCCGGTCCAGGGCGCCGGCGTCGTCCCCGAAGACGAGGTCCCGCAAGCCGTCACCGAGCTGCGCGCACACCTCGTCGAAGGCGGCGGCGAAAGCCGGGAACGCCTCGTACAGGCCCCGGCCCGTGCCCGGCCGCCGGCTGCCCTGTCCGGCGAAGAGGACGGCGAGGCCGCCCTCCCGCGTCGCGGAGCCGCGTACCAGACCCGGCGCCTGCCGGCCCAGGGCGAGGGCGTCCAGCCCGCGGGCCAGCTCCGCGCGGTCGGCTGCGACGACCACCGCCCGGTGCGCGAAGGCCGCGCCGGGGCCGGCGAGGGCCCGGCACAGGCCTGCGCCGGCCGCCGCGTCACCGTCCGCGTCCAGCCCGGCGCGCAGCCGCCGCGCCCGGGCGCGCAGGGCGTCCGGCGTGGTGCCGGAGACGGCGTACGGGAGCGGGTGCGGGAGGGGGCGCGGGCCCGGGTGCGCAAGCGCGGCCGGTCCGGAAGGCACGGCACCACCGCCCGGGAGCGAACCGCCCGTGTCTTCGGCCATCGTGTCGTGTTCACCCATCCGTAGTGCGACGAGGTGGTGCGGGGGAGATGGTGCACCACGCGGGTGGAGGCCGACTGGAGGGCGACTGCACCGCGCCGCACCGCGCGAGGCGTCCGTCCGGTGGCCATCGGACGGATGGCCCCAACCCGGTCCGCCCCAGGGGGAGATGAGAGCATGCCGGGAGGGCCGGTCCATGCGCCGGCCCGTGCCAGGGGAGACGAAAGGGCATCAGCAAAATGGAGAATTCCGCCGACGGCGTGTACGACGTGGTCATCCTCGGTGGCGGTAGCGGGGGCTACTCCTGTGCTCTGCGTGCGACCCAGCTCGGGCTGGACGTCGTCCTCATCGAGAAGGGCAAGCTGGGCGGTACCTGCCTGCACAACGGCTGCATCCCGACCAAGGCCCTGCTGCACGCCGGCGAGGTCGCCGACGAGCTGCGCCGCAGCGAGTCCTACGGCGTCCGGGCCGCCTTCGGGGGCGTCGACATAGCCGGGGTCCACGCGTACAAGGACGGTGTCATCGCCGGCCTCCACAAGGGCCTCCAGGGCACCCTGAAGGCGCGCAGGAACCTCACCCTGGTGGAGGGGGAGGGCCGCCTCGTCTCCCCGACCGAGGTCGAGGTCGGCGGCGTCCGCTACAAGGGCCGCCACGTCGTCCTCGCCACCGGCTCCCAGCCGCGTTCGCTGCCCGGCCTGACCATCGACGGCGACCGCGTTATCTCCTCCGACCACGCCCTGTTCCTCGACCGGATCCCCGAGTCGGCGATCATCCTGGGCGGCGGGGTCATCGGCGTCGAGTTCGCCTCCGCCTGGAAGTCCTTCGGCGTGGACGTCACCGTCGTCGAGGGCCTGCCCCACCTGGTGCCCGCCGAGGACGTGGACATCTCCAAGTCCCTGGAGCGGGCCTTCCGCAAGCGGAAGATCAAGTTCGAGGTGGGTTCGCGGTTCTCCGGCGTCGAGTACACCGAGTCGGGCGTCCGCGTCTCCCTGGAGAACGGCAGGCGGATCGAGGCCGAGGTGCTGCTCGTCGCCGTCGGCCGCGGCCCGGTCTCGGCCGGCCTCGGCTACGAGGAGGCGGGCGTCGCCGTCGAGCGCGGCCACGTCGTCGTGGACGAGCTGCTGCGCACCAGCCTCCCGACCGTCTCCGCCGTCGGCGACCTGGTCCCGACCCTCCAGCTGGCCCATGTCGGCTTCGCCGAGGGCATCCTGGTCGCCGAGCGCGTCGCGGGCCTGCCCGTGACCCCGATCGACTATGACGGCGTCGCGCGCGTCACCTACTGCGAGCCGGAGATCGCCTCCGTCGGCCTCACCGAGGCGAAGGCCAAGGAGCTCTACGGCGAGGACAAGGTCGTCGTCAGCAGGTTCAACGCGGGCAGCACCGGAAAGAGCAAGATCCTCAAGACGGCCGGTGACGTCAAGCTCGTCCAGCTCGCCGACGGCCCCGTCATCGGCCTGCACATGATCGGCTCGCGCATGAGCGAGCAGATCGGCGAGGCCCAGCTCATCTTCAACTGGCAGGCCCTGCCGTCGGAGGTGGCGAGCCTCGTCCACGCCCACCCGAGCCAGACCGAGGCCCTGGGCGAGGCGCACCTGGCCCTCGCGGGCAAGCCGTTGCACGTCCACGGCTGACGCGCGGCGGCCGGCACCCGCCGGGAGACGGGCCGGGGTCGACTCCCCGGCCCGCTACCCGTGCAGGACCAGGGCCCACACCAGCAGCCCGAACGCCGCCGTGCACAGCACCGTGCGCCCCGTGTTCGCCCGGACCCACGGGCCCTCGAACGCGCGGCGCACGGCCGCCGGGTCGGCGACGGCCTCCGCCGGACCGGCCTGCGCCAGGGCGTTGTTCAGCGGGATGTTCACCCGGGCGGTGAGGAGCACGGCCAGGGAGTACGCCACGAACGCCCCCGCCAGCGGCGCCGTCCCACCACCCCCGCCGCCCGCGAGCCGGAGGACCAGGGCGAGCCCGGTGAACACCAGCGCACCCACATAGCCCAACAGGAACCAGCCGTTGAGGATCGCCACGTTGATCCGCTGCATCGCCTCGACCACCGTCCGGTCGCCGGAGGCCCGCAGACCCGGCATCACCGCCACCGAGAACCCGTAGAACAGGCCGCTGACCAGCCCCGTCGTGATCGTCGCCGCGAGCAGCGCCGCGAACCGTGCCGTCTCCATGCAGGTCTCCCCCCTCGATCCCGCCGCCGTGCGCCGCACCCGCCGTGTGGTCGGGAACCAGCCACCCGACGGGACGGCGGATGGGGCCGGCCCAACTGGCGAGACGGTACCTCCTCAGGTACCCGGCGTACGGGTACCCTCCCGCGTGGGCCCGCACGCCCGCCCCTGACGCTGGAGAGGAATCCGACGTGACCGACCCGAAGCAGCGGCTGGACGTACTGAGGGCCGACATCGAGCGTCGCAACCCCGCCCAGCCCGAGTTCCACCAGGCCGTGCGGGAGGTCCTGGACACCCTGGCCCCCGTGTTCGCGGCGCGCCCCGAGTACGCCGAGGCCGGCCTCGTCGAGCGGCTCGTCGAGCCCGAGCGGCAGATCATCTTCCGGGTGCCGTGGACGGACGACCGCGGCCGCGTCCACGTGAACCGCGGCTACCGGGTGGAGTTCAACAGCGCGCTCGGCCCGTACAAGGGCGGCCTGCGCTTCCACCCGTCCGTGGACATCGGCGTGGTGAAGTTCCTCGGCTTCGAGCAGATCTTCAAGAACGCCCTGACCGGCCTCGGCATCGGCGGCGGCAAGGGCGGCAGCGACTTCGACCCGCACGGCAGGTCGGACGCCGAGGTGATGCGCTTCTGCCAGTCCTTCATGACCGAGCTGCACCGCCACATCGGCGAGCACACCGACGTACCGGCCGGCGACATCGGCGTCGGCGGCCGCGAGATCGGCTACCTGTTCGGCCAGTACCGCCGCATCACCAACCGCTGGGAGGCCGGTGTCCTGACCGGCAAGGGCCAGGGCTGGGGCGGCTCCGCGATCCGCCCCGAGGCCACCGGCTACGGCAGCGTCCTGTTCGCGAGCGAGATGCTGGCGGTCAGGGGCGTTTCCCTGGACGGCCTTACCGCCGTGGTCTCCGGCTCCGGCAACGTCGCCCTCTACACGATCGAGAAGCTCCAGCAGCTCGGTGCCAACCCGCTGACCTGCTCGGACTCCCAGGGCTACGTGGTGGACGACAAGGGCATCGACCTCGCGCTGCTGCGCCAGATCAAGGAGGTCGAGCGCGGCCGCGTCAGCGAGTACGCCGCCCGCCGCGGTCCCTCGGCCCGCTTCGTGCCCGGCGGCCGCGTCTGGGAGGTCCCGGCGGACGTGGCCTTCCCGTCGGCGACCCAGAACGAGCTGGGGGCCGACGACGCCCGCGCGCTCCTCGCGAACGGCGTCAAGGCGGTCTCGGAGGGCGCCAACATGCCCACCACCCCCGAGGCGGTCCACCTCTTCCAGGCCGCCGGCGTCGCCTTCGGCCCCGGCAAGGCCGCCAACGCGGGCGGCGTGGCGGTCAGCGCCCTGGAGATGTCCCAGAACGCGGGCCGCGCGGCCTGGTCCCGGGACCGCGTGGAGGACGAACTGGCGTCCATCATGCGCGAGATCCACCACGTCGCCCACGAGACGGCGGCCCGCTACGACGCCCCGGACGACTACGTGACGGGCGCGAACATCGCCGGCTTCGAACGCGTGGCGGACGCGATGCTGGCCCAGGGCGTCATCTGACCCCTTCCGCCCGCTCCTTCAGGCCCGCGCCCCCCGGGGGGCGCGGGCCCCGCGCTGTCCGGGGCCGGGCCACCGGAGGGCGGACCGCACCGTGGCCGCGGCGGCCTCGGCCACGCCCCGCACGACCCCCGCGAACCGTGTGCCGGGACGGCCGCCGGACCGGGCGAAGGCGGCGGCGATCCCCAGCAGCGCTCCGGCGGCGCACCCGAACGCGCCGACGGCCGCCGCCGACCGGCGCGACCGGGCCGCGCCCTCCCCTTCCCGGTGGGACGAGCCCCGCTCGGCCGGGAGTCCGGTCCGGCGACGTACCCTGGGCTCCCACCACCCCAGGGAGTGACCGCGTGCTGACCGCCCTAGACGGCACGTTCGGCGACCGTGCCGACGCCATCGCCGTAGCAGGCCGTACCGCCTCGTACGAGGAACTGCTGGGCGCCGCCCGCGCCGTGGCCGCCGACGTCGCCGGCGCGCCCGCCTTCGCCGTCACCGCGACCGCCTCCCTGGAGACCGTCGCCGCCGCCGTCGGCGGGCTCCTCGCCGGGGTGCCGTTCGTCCCCCTGCCCCCCGACGCCGGCCCCGCCGAGCGCGAGCACATCCTGCGGGACTCCGGCGCCGCCCTGACCACCGTCGACTTCGCCCGCCGCTCCGACACGACGACCGGGCCCCGCGCCGCCACGCCCCAGGACCCGGCGCTCATCCTCTACACCTCCGGCACCACCGGCCCCCCGAAGGGCGTGGTCCTCACCGCCGCCGCCCTCGCCGCCGACCTCGACGCGCTCGCCGCCGCCTGGCAGTGGACCGCCGAGGACACCCTCGTGCACGGGCTCCCGCTGTTCCACGTCCACGGCCTCGTCCTCGGCGTGCTGGGCGCCCTCCGCACCGGGAGCCGCCTCGTGCACACCGGCCGCCCGACCCCGCAGGCGTACGCCGCCGCGGGCGGCAGCCTGTACTTCGGGGTGCCGACCGTGTGGTCCCGCGTCGCCGCCGCGCCGGAGGCCGCCGCCGCCCTGTCCGGGGCCCGCCTCCTCGTCTCCGGCAGTGCCGCCCTCCCCGCCCCCGTCTTCCGCGACCTGGAGCGCCTGACCGGCCACCGGCCCGTCGAGCGGTACGGGATGACCGAGACCCTGATCACCGTCAGCGGCCGCGCCGGCGGCGAGGTGCGCCCCGGCACCGTCGGCACCCCGCTGCCCGGCATCCGCACGCGCATCGCCGCCGAGCCGGGCGCCGACATCGGCGAACTCCAGCTGACCGGGCCGACCCTGTTCGCCGGATACCTGGGCCGTCCGGAGGCGACCGCTGCCGCGTACACCGAGGACGGGTGGTTCCGTACGGGCGACATCGCGGCCGTCGATCCCGAGGACGGGGTCCACCGCATCGTGGGCCGGGCCTCCATCGACATGATCAAGTCCGGCGGCTACCGGATCGGCGCGGGGGAGATCGAGAACGCCCTGCTCGACCACCCCAAGGTGAGCGAGGCGGCCGTCGTCGGCGTCCCGGACACCGACCTCGGGCAGCGGATCGTGGCCTTCGTCGTCGCCGAGGGCGTCACCGGCGCCGAGCTGACGGACTTCGTGGCCGCGCACCTGTCGGTGCACAAGCGCCCGCGCGAGGTGCGCTTCGTCCCCTCGATCCCGCGCAACGCGATGGGCAAGCCGCAGAAGAAGCTCCTGCTGACGGACGCCCCGCACGGGACCGACCGGTGAGCGCCGCCCGCGGCACGACCGCCGACGACCCCTGGATCCGGCGCTTCCACCCGCCGGCCGCGCCCGGCACGGCACCGGTCCTCGTCGTCCTCCCGCACGCCGGCGGCAGCGCCTCCTTCTACTTCCCGCTCTCCCGCGACCTCGCCGCCCACGCCGAGGTCCTCACCGTCCAGTACCCCGGCCGCCAGGACCGGCTGGGGGAGCCGTCCCCCGACACCGTCGCGGGTTTCGTCGACGAGGTGCAACGCGCCCTGGAACCCTGGCGGGGCCGGTCCCTGGTGCTGTTCGGACACAGCATGGGCGCGGTCCTCGCGTACGAACTCGCGCGCCGCCTGGAGGCGTCCGGCGGCGGCGCGGGCCCGCGGGGCCTGGTCCTCTCCGGCCGCCGCTCCCCGCTGGTGGCGCGGCACGACGACCTCCACACCCGGGACGACGACGCCCTGCTCGCCCACGTCGGGGCACTGGCCGGGACCGACGCGGGGCTGCTGGCCGACCCGGAGCTGCGGGCGATGGTCCTGCCCGCGCTGCGCGGCGACTACAGGGCCGTCGGGACCTACCGCCACGAGCCGGGACCGCTGCTGCGCACGCCGGTCAGCGTGCTCTGCGGGGAGTCCGACCCGCGGACGAGCCTGTCCGAGGCCATGGCGTGGCGGGAGCTGACGGGGGCGGCCTTCACCTTCCGGGCCTTCCCCGGCGGCCACTTCTACCTGGCCGAGCACCACGAAGCGGTGGCCCGGGCCCTCGCGGACGACGTGGCGGCCTTCACGACGGCCTGACGGGCCGGACCGCCTGGCCTCCGGCGGCCTGACCGGGGACGGCCCGGCGGGCTCAGCGCGGCTGGTCGCCGCGCACCGCCAGGTGCCGGGCGAGCACCTCCAGGGCCGCCGTCACCTCCGGCAGCCGCTCTGCCCCGTCCTCGCCCAACGCCCGGGCGAGGGCCTCCTCGACCTTCGAGGCGCCCGCGGCCCGTACGGCGGCCACCCGCGCGGAGACCCCGGGGGCCTGCCGCACCAGTGTCCGGCGGCGGTCGGCGGGGTCGGGGGCCGTCTCCACCGAACCGGCCTCGCGCAGACGGGCGACGGCGCCCGAGACCTGGCTCTGCGGCAGCCCCGTGCGCTGCGCCGTCTCGCCGACGGTCGTGCCCGGGTGCGCGGCGATGTCCCCCGCGACGATGACGACGGAACGGGTGCCGCCCGCGTACTGCCCGGCTCCGCCGGGGGGTTCGGGCAGGGCTTCCTCGCCGAGCTTCATCAGGGCCCGGCCCAGCAGGAACAGTTCGATTCCATCCACCCGGCCACGTTACATCAGAAGAGATTCATCATCATTGATTCATCACTCTTGATGTATCGATGATGATGGGTTACCTTCGGGTCACGGAGCGGAAGCGGGACGAAGACCCGCACCGCCCGACCAGCGAAGGAGCGCCCTCGTCATGTCCGTCCCCCTCTACCACCGACTCCAGGGCTCCGGGCCCCTGTTGCTCATCTCCCAGAGCGGCGAGGGCGACGCCGACCGCACCGTCGACCTCGTCCCGCACCTCACCGACGCCTTCACCGTCCTGACCTACGACCGCCGCGGCCTGTCCCGCAGCCGTCCGGAGGAGCCCGGCCGGACCACCTCCCTCGCCGAGCACGCGGAGGACGTCTGCCGGCTGCTCGACGCCGTCACCGACGAGCCCGCCCTGATGCTCGGGTGCAGCATCGGCGCGGTCATCGGCCTGCACGTGGCCGTCCGGCAACCCGGCCGGCTGTCCACCCTCGTCGCCCACGAACCGGTCGCGCCGAGCCTGCTGCCCGCCGCCGACCGCGCCCGGCACGAGGCGGAACTGGCCGAGCTCCGGCACATCCACCGCGCGGCCGGACTTCCCGCGACCGTGCGGGAGGCCGCCCGGGTGCTCGGCATAGACACCAGCGGCAAGTACTCCGAACCGGGGCTCACACCGCAGCCGATGACCGAGCTGCGCCGCGCCAACTTCGCCTACTTCGTCGAGCACGACTTCTCGGCGGTCATCCAGGACGCCCTCGACCCGGCCGCCCTGGCCGCCACCCCGACCCGCATCATCCCCGCCGTCGGCGCCACCACCCCCGCCACCGTCTTCGACCGCGCCTGCGCCGCCGCACTGGCTGACCTGGTGGGCGAGGAGATACGCGTCTTCCCCGGCGGTCACAACGGCAACACCAGCCACCCGAAGGCCTACGCCGAACGCCTGCGCGCCCTGCTGACCGCGCCCTGACACGGCCTCATCGCGCGGGAATTCGCGTAGGCAAGGCCGATATCCATCAATACATTGACGGGCATGGACCAACCGGCTGGCGACTCCAGCATCGACCACCGCGCCCTCACGGCCGCCTCCGTCACCGTCGCGCTCTGGGCCTCCGCGTTCGTCTCCATCCGCGCGGCGGCCGAGCACTACGGCCCCGGCGCACTCGCCCTCGGCCGCCTCCTCACGGCCTCGGTCGCCCTGGGAGCCGTCCTGCTGGTCAAACGGGTACCGCTGCCGCCCCGTCAGGCGTGGCCGGGGATCCTGGCCTCCGGGGTGCTCTGGTTCGGGCTGTACATGGTGACGCTGAACTGGGGCGAGCAGGGCGTCGACGCCGGCACCGCCGCCATGGTCGTCAACATCGGGCCGATCGTCATCGCCCTGCTCAGCGGCTGGCTGCTGAAGGAGGGGTTCCCGCCGAGGCTGCTGGCCGGGATGGGCGTCTCCTTCGCCGGGGCCGTGGTCGTGGGGATGTCCACCTCCAAGGGCGGAACCTCCTCCCTCACCGGGGTCCTGCTCTGCCTGGTCGCCGCGCTCGCCTACGGGGCCGGGGTGGTCTCGCAGAAGCCCGCTCTGCGGCACGCCGACCCGATCCAGGTCACCACGTACGGCTGCTTCGTGGGCACGGCCTGCACCCTGCCCTTCGCCGGCCAGCTCCTCACCCAGCTGCCGCAGGCGCCCCTGTCGGCCACGCTCAACATGGTCTACCTGGGCCTCTTCCCGACCGCCCTCGCCTTCACCACCTGGACCTACGCCCTGTCCCGCACCACGGCCGGCAGGATGGGCGCGACGACCTACGCGGTCCCGGCGGTCGTCGTCCTCATCGCCTGGGCCGCCCTGGACGAGATCCCGGGCTGGCTCACCCTCCTGGGCGGCGCGATCTGTCTGACCGGTGTGGCGGTCTCCCGCAGCCGCCCGGCCCCCGGGAGGAGGACCGTCCCGGCGGCGAGATGACCGGCGGACGCCCGGCGCCGGTACGCGCCCGGCGGCATGCCGACCAGCTCGGTGAAGCGGGCGGTGAACGCGCCGGGCGACGCGCAGCCGACCGCGGAACAGACCTCGGTGACCCCGAGGTCGCCCCGCCGCAGCAGCGCCGCCGCCCGCTCGACGCGACGCGTCATCAGGTACGCGTACGGCGACATGCCGTAGGCCTCCCGGAACCGCCGGCTCAGGTCCCCGGCGGACAGGTGCTCCTCGCGGGCGAGCGCCTCCACGTCCAGCGGCCGCGCGTACCGGCCGTCGATCCGGTCGCGGACGCGGCGCAGCCGCGCGAGATCGGCCAGGCGCTGCGCCTGGACGCGTGCGCGCCCCCATTCGGGCTTGCACATGGGAACCCTCCCCTTCGCCGGCGCGGGCTCAGCGCACTTCCTGGATGCGGACCAGGTTGCCCGCCGGGTCGCGGAAGGCGCAGTCGCGGACCCCGTACGGCTGCTCGGTCGGCTCCTGGACGACCTCGGTGTCACCGGCCTGCACCTTCTCGAACACGGCGTCGAGGTCCGGGGTGGCCAGCAGGATCCACCCGTAGGTGCCCTTGGCCATCATCTCGGTGATCGTGCGGCGTTCGTCCTCGGTGATGCCGGGGTCGGTGGCGGCCGGCGCCAGCAGGATCGACGTGCCTGCCCGGCCGGCCGGGCCGACCGTGATCCAGCGCATCCTGCCCTGGCCGACGTCGCTGCGGACCTCGAAGCCGAGGACGTCGCGGTAGAAGGCGAGCGACGCGTCCGGGTCGTCGTGCGGGAGGAAGGTCGTGTGAATGGTGATGTCCATGACGAGCAGGCTAGAGGCGGCAGGGCGCACCGCGCTTCTCGAATCCTGATCGTTCGCGACGTTCCGTCAGGGCTGCTCGTCCCGGTCGTCGGCCAGCCTCGGTTCGAGGTCGGCGACCCAGTCCCGGGCCCAGGCGCGCAGGACCGCGGTGGCGTCGTCGTCGAGGCCGTACGCGGCGAACTCCTCGTCGTCGTACCAGTCGGCGCCGGCCAGGCGGTCGCGCAGGTCGTCGAGGCGGAAGGCGCCGCGGCCGTGGCGCAGGCCGAGGCGTTCGAGTTCCGGGAGGCTGCGGTGCGGGGCGGCGGCATGGACGTCGATGAGGTCGCGGACCGCACCCCGGTCGGCGAGGGCGCGGACCTTCGTGCCGATGACGTCGTCGAAGGCGAGCACCGGTCCGTACGGGGTGGCCCGGGGAGCGGCCCAGAGGTTCTCCTTGAGGACGTCGACCCCGCACCGCCCGCCGTCCCCGCGGTCGGTGGCCATCAGCCGGGCGGACAGCGGGTCCACGCCGATGACGGTGATGTGCCACCCGCCGTCGGCCAGTTGACGGGCGAGGTCGGCGGCGATGTCCGCCATGGGGGCGGGGTTCTCCGTGGCGACGTCGAGGTCCTGGCTGGCCCGCTCGACGAGGCCGTGGGCCTGGACGGCGTAGCCGCCCGTGATGACCAGGGGGTACGGGCTGCCGATGGTGATCACGTCGGCGAGCAGCCGACGGTGGAGGGCGGTGAGGTTCACGCAGCGGTGCTCGGCCGGCCGGCCGGGTGGGACGTCGGTGCCATGCGCCCAGCATCCCGTATCAACAAGGCCGGGTTCAGGGCTTCTTGGGGAATGCACCCCGCAGGGCCGGGCCGCGCAGCGCCAGGGCGACGCGCAGGACCGGGAGGACGCACAGGGTCTGCAGCGCCGCGTACCACCAGGGGCAGACGCCCGGGATCAGGTCCACGCCGACGATCGCGACCGGGAAGACGACGGTGAGCGTGCGCAGCCGCTCGAAGGCGGGGCGCGAGCCCAGGGCGGTGGAGGCCGCCAGGCGGTGGAGGAGGAGGGCGATGAGGGGGAGGAGGGCCGCGCGGGTCCACATGAACGGGTTGACCATGTGGCCGGCGGCCGCCACCGCGACGACCGCGAGGAGGGCCGCGGTGGCGGCGGCGCCGTAGACGGTGATGCAGGTCCGCGTCGTGCCGAGGGCGGCCCGGGCGCCCGGGGTGTCGAGGAGGGCCGGGTCGGTGGTGTTCGTCTTCTTCGTCTTCGTGGCTGCCGTGGTGTCCATGGTCACGACGCTACGGAGCGGCCGCGGCGCGCGGTATCGGCCTGGACCCACAGGGGGGTGGGTCCAGCCCCACTCCCGGTCCGGGCCGGGGCTTCGCGGGGCGCGGGCCGTGCACAGTGGGGGAGTGGACCGGAGACGAGGGGGAGTCATGCGACGTGCGGGTTCGTGGGCGGTGCGGGCCGGGGCGGGGTTCGGCCGGGCGTGCGTCGCCGCGGCCGTCTGCCTGCTGGTGCCGGCGGTGTGGGCCGCCGCCGTGGGGCTGGCGGTGTGGTGCGGGGCCGCGCACCCGTGGTCGTGGATCGGACCGGCGGTGATCGTGTGCGCGGGCACCCTCGCCCTGGCCCGGACCGTCTGCCGGGCGGTCCGCTCCCTCGTCGCGCGGTGGACCGGGACCGCGATACCCGCCGGGTACCGGGAGCCCGGGCCGGTGATGCAACTGTCCACCGGGTACTGGTGGAACGGCTTCAGTTACGAGCGCAGCCGCCGCGACGCCGTCATGGACCAGCGGATGCGGCTGTGGTGGAGCGACCCCGCCACCTGGCGCGACCTGCGCTTCGCCGTCATCGCCCCGTTCACCGCCGGGGTGGTGGCCGCCGTCCCGCCGGCCGCGCTGGCCGTCGCGGTCCTCGGCCTGGCCGGCTCCGGGACCGCCGCCCGTCCCACCGGGGCCGGCGCGCTGGCCGTCGCCGTCGGCTGCGCCCCGTACGCCTGGCGGTCCCTGCACCGGGTGGCCGTCCGCTTCCTGGCCCCCTCGCGCGCGATGGTGCTCGCCGAACGCGTGGACGAGCTGACCTCCCAGCGCGCCGACGCCACCGTCGCGCAGGCCGCCGAGATCCGCCGCATCGAGCGGGACCTCCACGACGGGGCGCAGGCCCGCCTCGTCGCGCTCGGGCTCGCCCTGGCCACCGCCGAGGCGCTGATGGACCGGGACCCCGAACAGGCCAGGGCGCTGATGCGGGAGGCGCGGGCCGGGGCCGCCGCCTCGCTGACCGAACTCCGCGAGCTCATCCGGGGGATCAGCCCGCCCGTCCTCAGCGAGCGCGGGCTCGTCGACGCCGTCCGCGCGCTCGCCCTGGACGTCCCCCTCGACGTGGCCGTCCGGGCCGGCGGGCCGCTGCGCCTGGATCCGCCGATCGAGTCCGCCGTCTACTTCGGCGTCGCCGAGCTCCTCACCAACGCGGTCAAGCACGCCGGGGCGGCCCGCGCGCACGTCTCCCTCGTACGGGACGAGAACGGCCTCGTGGTGGAGGTCGAGGACGACGGCCGGGGCGGCGCCGACGCCCGGCCCGGCGGAGGGCTCGCGGGCCTGGGCCGCCGCCTCGCCGCCTTCGACGGAACCCTGGCGATCACCAGCCCCCACGGCGGGCCGACCCGTGTCAGGATGGCCGTGCCATGCGCATAGCCGTAGCCGAAGACCTGTACCTGCTGCGCGACGGGATGGTCCGCCTGATCGAGGCGTTCGGGCACGAGGTGGTGGCCACCGCCGCCACCGGGCCCGAGACCCTCGACGTCCTGCGGACGCACCGGCCCGACGTGTCCGTCGTCGACGTCCGCATGCCCCCGACCCAGTCGGACGAGGGCCTGCGCGCGGCGCTCACCGCCCGCGCCGAGATCCCCGGCCTGCCGGTGCTCGTCCTCTCCCAGCACGTGGAGCAGCTCTACGCCCGCGAACTGCTGGCCGACGGCAGCGGGGGCGTCGGCTACCTGCTCAAGGAGAGCGTGTTCGACGCCGACCAGTTCATCGGCTCCCTGGAACGGGTCGCGGCGGGCGGCACCGCCATGGACCCGGCCGTCATCGCGAAGCTGCTCAGGGGAGGCGCCCCCGACCGGGGGCTGGAGCGCCTCACCGAACGGGAGCGTTCCGTACTGGGCCTGATGGCGGAGGGCCTGTCCAACCACGCCATTGCGCGCCGCCTGTTCCTCAGCGAGGGCGCCATCAGCAAGTACACGACCTCGCTGTTCGGCAAACTCGGCATCACCGACGACGACGACACCAACCGCCGGGTCCGCGCGGTCCTCACCTACCTGAACGCGGCGTAGCCCGCCCCGTCACAGCACGTACGTGGCCTCGTTGCGGCCCAGGAGGTATCCGAGCTGTAATCGGTTGTGCGCGCCGAGTTCCTGCTTGATGGCCGCGATATGGGCCTGGAGGGAGCGCTCGCTGATCCCTATGCGGCGCGCGATGGCCTTGTCCGAGTACCCTTCCACCAGCAGCCGGCTGATCGACTCCCGGATCGCCGGGACCACCTCGTCGGCGGCCTTCGCGGCGTGCAGGGGCACGAAGGGAAAGGGCTTGGCCCGGTCCCAGGCCTTGTCGAACGTGTCGCGCAGAAATCGTACGATGGTCGGTTCGGTAATCGAGATCGCCGTGGTACGGTCCTCGTTCGCCGAAATGAAGGCGACGTCGTCCACGATGATCAGACGGTCGAAGAATTCTTCGAGCGTCCGTACTTGAGCGCCATATTCCGTTACGGCGCGGACGTATTCCTTCGTCGCCTCGTCGAATCTCGTGGTGTGCTGATACAGGGTCCGCATCGCGATGCCCGCCGAGATTTGCCGGCGTACGGATTCCAGCGCGTCCTTCAGCACCGCGCTCGGCCGCGCCCCATCGGGCTGTGCCGTCAGGATGTCGCGCCGGACCGAGCCCAGGGCCTCGTTGATCGCCGTCGAGATGCTGCCCAGGCCGTGCAGGTACCGCACGCCGGGCCCGACCACCTCCTCGGCCGGGGCTTCGGCGGCCGTCGCCTGCGCCGGGCGCGCCGCCTGCTGCGCGGCCTCCTGCGCGAGCAGGCCCAGGTGCGTTGCGAGTTCCCGCAAGAAGGCCTGCGGTTCCCCCGCCCCGGCCTTGCACAGCTCCTCAGGTGCACCGCTCTGTGCGGTTTTGACGTATTTGACTACGTCCACTACCCACCCCTGTCTGTCCGGTATGGAGCTGTTTGCGGCGGTTGAGACCCCGTGGGTTCCCGCAATGCGTAAACCGGAGCCATCGTAGGTCTAGTTCCTCTCAAGCGGGCAGGGGAGATTTGGTCTCACCGCAGGAACGAACACCGAGAAGGCGCACCGGAGATCGAGACCACCCGGCTACCGCCTCGGTTTGGCGTTCCAGGAATGTCCAAACGCGAAACGACTTGAGGGGACTGGGCAAAATGGGGAAGAACCGCATGGTGACTCGTCCGGCCAACCGCGTTTCGGGAATCCGCCGACGCGTGGTTCTCGCGACGGCCGGCGTGGCCCTCGGGCTCGGCACGGCGGTCACCGGCTTCGCCACCCAGGCCGCCCAGGACGCCTCCCCCGCGGGCGGCGTCAGCCACCTGCGCTCCGGCGACGTCGGCTGGAACCTCGTGAACCCGCACGTCGCCGCCGGTGAGAACGGTGAGACGGACGACGTCGGCTGGAACAACCCGCAGCCCGGGACGACCCCCGCGCCCACCCCCACCTCCACCAACGACGTTGGCTGGAACTGATCGCCCACCGACGCCCCGACTTGCACTGCATCACCTCCCGCCACTGACCGACCGGCAAAGGAATGGCTGATCCTCGTGGTTGCCTCCCCCTGGTTCCTGACCTCCGAGACCGCCGCAGGCCCCGCCCCCGCCGCCGTCCGCGTCTACTGCTTCCCGCACGCCGGCGGGAACCCCCGCACCTTCCTCGGGTGGCAGCCCGCCCTGGAGGGCGAGGCGCTGCTCGCCGCCGTCTGCCCGCCCGGCCGAGGCCACCGCTTCCGCGAGCCGGCCCCCGCCTCCCTCGCCTCCCTCGCCGACGGCGCCGCGGCCGCCATCGCCGACGACACCCCCGGCCGGCGCCCCTTCCTCCTGTTCGGCCACAGCTTCGGCGCGGCCCTGGCCTTCGAGGTGGCCCGCCGGCTGGACGGCGCACGCGGATTCGCCGGCCTCGTCGCCTCCGGCTGCGCGGCCCCCTCGCTGCTGCCCACCCCCCGCGTCGTCGAGACGGCCCGGCTGGAGGGCCGCGCCTTCGCCGAGGCCGTCGGGTACTTCGGGGGGCTGCCGCCCGAGGTGCTGGAGGACGAGGCCGTGCAGGAACTCCTCCTGCCCCACCTGCGGGCCGACTTCCGCATGGTCGCCGCCCACCGCTACCGCCCGGGCCCGCCCCTGACCGTCCCGGTCACCCTGCTCAACGGCACGAACGACCCGCACGTCGACCCCGCCGCGCTCGACCCCTGGTCCCGCGAGTGCGCCGCCCCGCCCGAGCGCCACTGGGCCGTCGGCGGCCACTTCTACTTCGAGGACCGGCCGGACGCCGCGACCTCCCTCCTGCGTTCCCTCGCCCACGAGGCGGCCGTGGCCGCGAAGGTGACGAGGCCGGTCGCTTCCGGACCGATCGTCCCTGGTGATGAGTACGTTGAGCTGATCTGACGACCCGCCCGACGTACGACGCCACCCCTGCGAGGACACCCATGAGCCACACCCGCCCCAGCACCGACCCCGCCGCCCGGCTCCGGCGCGGCGAGGCCTTCCGGGACCTGCACACCCGCCCCGGCCCCTTCGTCGTCCCCAACCCCTGGGACGCCGGCACCGCCCGCATCCTGGCCTCCTTCGGCTTCGCCGCCCTCGCCACCACCGGTGCCGGCCTCGCCCACAGCCTCGGCCGCCCCGACGGTGCCAACCGGCTGACCCGGGCGGAACTCCTCGCGAACGCCACCGCCATCGTGGACGCCACCGGACTGCCCGTCACCGCCGACCTGGAGAGCGGCTTCGGCGAGCGGCCCGAGGACGTCGCCGAGACCATCCGGCTCGCCGCCGCGGCCGGCCTGTCCGGCGGCTCGATCGAGGACGCCACCGGCCGCGACGAGGACCCGCTGCGCCCCCTCGACGAGGCCGTCGAACGCGTCGCCGCCGCCGTCGAGGCAGCCAAGGGGCTCGACTTCCCCTTCACCGTCACCGCCCGCGCCGAGAACTTCTTCCTGGGCCGCCCCGACCTCGACGACACCATCCGCCGCCTGCGCGCGTACGAGGCCGCGGGCGCCGACGTGCTCTACGCCCCGGCCCTGCCCGACGCCGAGGCGATCCGCGCCGTCTGCTCCGCCGTCTCACGGCCCGTCAACGTCCTGATGACGGGCGCCCTGAAGCTCTCCGTCGCCGAACTCGGCGCCCTCGGCGTCCGCCGGATCAGCACCGGATCCGCCCTGTCCCGCGCCGCGCTCGGCGCCCTCACCCGCGCCGCCCGCGAGATCACCGGGTCCGGCACCTTCGGCTTCGGCGCGGACGCCCTCCCGTACGCCGAGGCCAACGCCCTGCTGGCCGCCCCGCCCGCCACCGGGTCCGCCGCCCCCGCCCCGAACGCCCCGTCCGCCGCCGACCGAGAGAGCGATCCGGCACCGTGAGCCTTCCGTACGCGACACCCACCGCGCCCGCCGGCCCGGGGGACCGACCGGCCCCCGGCGCCGTCCACCTGTCCGCGCCCCGCTACGTCCTCGGCGAGCTCCGCTGCGACCACACCACCATCGAGGGCCTGCGCGAGCGGGCCCGCCGATTCGGCATGCCGCCGCGCGCCGAACTGTGGGGCTGGGGCTCGGTCCACCGCACGGCCAAGTCCCTGGAGACCCTCGCCGCCGAGACCGCCCGTGCCACCCTCGACGGCGCGGGCGCCGCCCCCGCCGACGTGGACTGCCTCATCCTGTGCTCCACCCGCTTCCCCGGCGGCCCCCGCACCCACGGCGCCTTCGTCGAGAACGTCATGGCCGCCACCGGGCTCGGCACCGCCGCCTTCACCGGCCTCACCCTCGGCCGCTGCGCCAACCTCCTCGCCGGGATCCGCACCGCGCAGGCGTACGTGGCCTCCGGCATGCACCGCACCGTCATGGTCGTCACCGCCGACCGGATCACCGACGAGTCCGTCCGCATGGAGAACTTCGCCCTCTTCAGCGACGGCGCCGCCTCCTGCCTCATCAGCGCCGACCCGCTCGGCCCCGACGCCTACGAGGTCGTCGCGGGCGCCGGCGCCCAGGACCCGGCCGGACTCGACTGGTCCAACGAGATCAGCTCCGACCTCGCCCGCGAGGTCAACCGGCGGATCCTCGACGAGGCCGGCATGAAGACCGGAGACATCCACGGCGTGTTCCACGCCAACCTCCACAAGCCCCTCGTCGTCCTCAAGGAACGCCAGGCCGGCTTCACCCGCGAGCAGCTCTTCCTCGACAACATCCCGCGCGTGGGCCACTGCTTCGCCGCCGACCCGCTGATCAACCTCGTCGACCGCGCCCGGGACGGCGCCCTCAAGCCCCACGGGCACTACCTGCTGGCGTCCAGCGTCCCGGGCGTACGGATCGCCGTCCTGCTCCGCGCGCTGCCGACGGCCGCCCGCACCCCCGGCGCTCCGCCCTCCGACCCGACCGACCCCGCGCCCCGAACCGCGACCGCACCCGAAGGACTTCCGGCATGAGCGCGCCCCTCACCCCCGACGAGGAAACCTCCCTCGACATGGCGCGCAGTTACTACGCGCCCGCCTTCTCCCTCCCCGACCTCACCACCTCCCTGCCCTCCGGCCCCTTCGAGGCCTCCCCGGCAGGGGCCGCCGAAGCCGCCCGGATCACCGCCGGGCCGCCCGCCGGGCTCTTCCGGCGCCTGATCGCCGACCAGGAGAGCGAGGCCGTGCTGCTCGCCGCCCGCCGCGTCCTCGCCGCCTTCCTGGGCCCGGACGACGAGGACGCGGACGGGGGCACCGCCGCCCCCGGACCCGACGCCGACGCGGACGCCGTCGCCGCCCACGTCCTGGCCGCCCGCGCCGAACTCGCCGCCGTCCTCGGCCCGCTGCGCTCCCACCCCGACCCCGAGGTCCGCGCCGCCGTGCTGCGCCAGCGCGCCCCCCTCGCCCTGACCGGCGGCTGCTGGCTCGACACCCTCTCCCAGGCCGCCACCCAGCCCGCCGAGATCGTCGGCCGCCTCTTCGGCCAGCACTGGCTGCTCCAGGGCGAGGGCACCTCCGAGGCCGGCCTCCTCGGCCGCCGCCGCCGGGCCCTGATCGGCCACGGGGTCCACCTCCCCGGCGTGGAGTCCGCCGCCTTCCTCGACGAGGCCGGCGCCCGCCCGCTCACCGCTCTGCACGGAGCCTTCCACCTGGCCCTGTCCCGGCTGCCCGCCTCCTTCCTCCCCGAGGTCGTCGGCGTCCACTACGCCGCCCACGCCCTCGGCCTCGACGAACTCCTCCTCGGCACCGAGCCGATGCTCACCGAGAGCGACGTCCGGCCCGTGCTCGCCACCTACCTGGCCTTCACGAAGGACTCCCCGACCGGCCCCGCCGACCGCCGCCGCGCGCTGGCCGCCGTGCGCCTCCTGCTTCGCCTGGAGCGCGAGCACACCGCCGCCCTCGCCGAACTCGCCGCCTGGCACGACGGGCTGTCGCTGGACGCGAAGGTCGCCCGGATCGTCGAACGCCACGCCCCGCACGCCGGCCGCCAGCACCACTCCGTGCGCCTGGGCAACCGCCGGCTCACCGACTGGCTCGACACCGGCGACCTCGACGCCGCCGCCTTCGTCCGCGAACTGCGCGCCTCCCGCCGGCTGAAGCCCGCCCGCGACGGCGGCCCCTGCCGCTTCCTGAAGGCCGTCAAGTTCGGCGGCCCCATGTTCGGCGTCTTCGACGAGTCGGAGGCCGCCGTCCTCACCGCCTGGGCCCGCGCCGTAGCCGACGGCGAGCCCGCCGGGGCGGACCTCGTCCCCGCCACCGCCGGGGACGCGCCCGCCCGCCACTGGAGCGACCGGCTCGCCGCCGCCGACCCCGCCGACATCCTGGTGGGCGAACCCGAAGGCCCCGAGGACCACCGCCGGTTCTTCCACCGGCTCGTCAACTTCGAACACCACCCGAGCGTGCTGCCGCTCGCCCGCGCCCGCGCCGAGGCCGGCCTCGCCGAGGCCGAGATCCTCTTCGAGCACGGTGCCGAGGGCCTGCTCACCGACGCCTCCTGGTTCCCGTACACCCCCGAGGCCCTGCTGGAGCGGGTGGAGCGGATCTACCGGGACAAGCTCGTCGACCCGTACGAGCCGCTCGTCGAGATCCCCTCCCGCGACGAGGTGGTCTTCGAGCAGTCCACGTACGCGCTCGGCAGCCTCATCGACGGCACCTGGGCGCACCGCGTCGGCAACCTCGGCCGCCGCGGCCGGCGCAGCGACGACATGCTCTTCGCCATCTACGCCGACGAGATGGGCCGCGGCGACACCGCCAAGAACCACATCACGCTCATCCACCAGGTCCTGGCCAGCATGGACATGGACCTGCCGCACATCCGCCAGGAGGCCTTCCTGCACCAGGGCGACCTGCCCGACCACCTGTACGGCTTCTCCATCCACCAGCTCTGCCTGTCGCTCTTCCCCGACAGCCTCTACAACGAGATCCTCGGCTACAACCTGGGCATCGAGATGTTCGGCCTCGGCGCGATGCGGATGCACGAGATCCAGAAACTGCGCCGGCACGGCCTGGACGTCTCCTACGAAGAGGCCCACCTGTCCATCGACAACTTCTCCGCCGGCCACGCCCGCCAGTCCGCCGACATCGTCGTCGCCTACCTCGACGAGGTCCGCCACCTCTCCGGCGAGGAGGCCGTCCAGCGCGAGTGGCGGCGGATCTGGCGCGGCTACGCCTCCTTCGCCTTCTTCATCGAACACGCCCTGGTCAAACGGGTGCGCGCGGCCGCGGCCGAGGACGCGGGCACCCCCGTCGAGCTGGTCATCTGAGGAGCCGGACCATGGAACCCACCACGAGCTTCGACCCCGAGGTGCTCGCGCTCCCCTTCTACGAGGACTCCCACCGCCGCCTGGCCGCGGCGGCCGGGGCCTGGTGCGACAGCAACCGCGTCCTGTGGGAGGAGGTCCGCTCCCTCGGCCCGGACGACGCCGGGCGCCGCCTCGTGCGCGCCCTCGGCGCGGCGGGCTGGCTGTCCGAACTGGATCCGCGGGGCGTCCCGGTGGACGACTTCCGGGCGGTGTGCCTGCGCCGCGAGGCCCTGGCCTACGCCGAGGACCTGGCCGACTTCGCCTTCTCCATCCAGGCGCTGGCCGCGACCCCGCTGCTGCGCTTCGGCAGCGAGGCGCAGCGCCGCCGCTACCTGCCGGGGATGGCCGCCGGCACCCTGATCGGGGCGTTCGCGGTCTCCGAGAAGGAGGCCGGGTCCGACCTGGCGTCGGTGGGGCTGGAGGCGGTGCGCGGGCCGGACGGCTCGTACGTGCTCGGCGGCCGCAAGGCGTGGATCGCCAACGGCACCATCGCGGACGTGTTCGTGGTCATCGCCCGGACCGGGGAGGGCCCGGGCCCGCTGGGCCTGTCGGCCTTCCTGGTGCCGGCCGCGACCCCCGGGCTGCGGGTGGAGCGGGTCGACGCGATCGCCCCGCGCTCCTTCGCCCACCTGGCCTTCGAGGGCTGCCGGCTGCCGGCCGACGCGGTGCTGGGGCGGCCGGGGAAGGGGTTCGTGGTCGCCGTGGACCTGCTGGAGCGGTTCCGCACGACGGTCGGCGCGGCCGCCCTCGGCTTCGCCCGGCGCGCCTTCGACACCGCGCTCGCGCACGTACTGGCGCGGGAGGCGTACGGGTCCGTGCTCTTCGACCTCCAGCTGGTGAAGGCCCGGCTCGCCGACATGGAGGTCCAGCTGAACGCGGCCTCGCTGCTGGTGGCCCGGGCAGCCTGGGAGACCGACCGGGGCAGCCGCCGCTTCGCCCGGCACTCCAACATCGCCAAGGTGCACGCCACCGAGGCGGCGCAGGACGTCGTGGACTCCGCGGTCCAGCTGCTGGGCGCGGCCGGGATCGTCCGGGACTCCGTCACCGAGCGGCTGTACCGGCAGATCCGCTCGCTGCGCATCTACGAGGGCACGTCGGAGGTCCTGCGGATGGCCATCGCCGGGTCGCTGGACATGCGCAGGGCCGCCCGGGTCGCCGCCTGAGGGCACGTACCACCCGCCTCACCCCCGTACCACCGTTCAACGAGGAGACAGCAGTGAGCGCCGCCGGCACCGTCACCCCCACCCCCGTCGAGGCCGTCCGCCTCGCGGACCCCTACCCGTTCTACGCGCGCCTGGTGGCCGAGCGTCCCTTCGCCTTCGACGAGGCACTCGGGGCGTGGGTGGCCGCGGACGCGGCCGCGGTGCGGGCGGTGCTCGGCGCGGGCGCGCTGCGGGTACGGCCCGTGGCGGAGCCGGTCCCGGCCGGCATCGCGGGGACGCCGGCCGGGGAGGTGTTCGGCGAGCTCGTACGGATGACGGACGGCGCGGCGGCGGCCCGCCTCAAGGGGGTCGTGGCACAGGCCCTGGCCCGCGCCGACCTCGGGCGGGCCGGCGCGCTGGCCGCCCGGTACACCCGGGAGGCGCTGGCGCGGGGCGGCGACGTCCCCTGCGAAGAGCTGATGTTCGGGATCCCGGCCCGGGTGGTGGCCACCCTGTCCGGCCTCACGGAGGGCGCCGACCGCGAAGCGGCCGCCGCGATCGGCGACTTCGTCCGCTGCATCCCCGCCACGGCCACGTCCGCCGACCACCGCGCCGCCGCCCGTGCCGCGGTCCGGCTCCGCGAACTCCTCGGGCCGCCCCTGACGTCGGCCCCGGCGGCCTCGGCGCAGGACACGGCGTGCGGCCCGGGGCCGGCAGGCGCCGCCCCCGACGCCTCGCCCGCCTCCGGCCCGACGGTTCCGCCCGGGCCCACGGGCGGCCGGGAGGCCGGGGCTTGCGGCCCGGCGGACGGCTCCGCGCCGGCGCCGCTGCGCGACTCCCGACCGGGTACGGGCGGCGGGACGCCGGGTTCGGGAGCCTCCGCGTCGGACGCGGCGCCTGCCGCCCGGCCCGCAGCGGGCCGGCAGGGCGCGGCCGGTACGGCGGCCGGTCTCCGGGCGGCTACGGGCGGCGGGGCGCCGGGGGTCTGCCCAGGCGTCCACCGGGGGTCCGTCGCCGGAGCCCCGTACGCCGCCGGCCGGGCGAACGGGCTGCTGCGGGAGCTCGTCGGTGCCGCCGAGCGGGCCGGGTGCACCGATCCCGGGCCGCTGCTGTCCAACGCCATCGGGTTCCTCTCCCAGACCTACGACGCCACCGCCGGCCTCATCGGCAACACCCTCGTCGCCCTCGCCCGGGGCGCCGACGCCCCCGACACCGGGGCGCTCGTGCGGGAGGTGGTGCGCTACGACGCCCCCGTCCAGAACACCCGCCGCTTCGCGGCCGAACCGTTCACCCACGCCGGGTCCACCGTGGAGCCGGGACAGCAGGTCCTCGTGGTCCTCGCCGCCGCCAACCGGGACCCCGCCGTCAACCCCGACCCGCACGCGCTCTCCCCCGGGCGGGTGAATCCGGCCGTGTTCACCTTCGGCGCGGGAGCCCACCGCTGCCCGGGCGGGGAGCTGGCGACGGCCCTCGCCACCGCCGTGGTGGGCGAACTCCGCAGGGCAGGCTGGAGCACCACGACGACCCCCGCCTACCGCCCTCTGGCGAACGCCCGGATCCCGCTCCTGTAGGGGCGTGAACGCCCAGGACGCAGCCCCCGCCACAGCGATCAGGCCGGGGGTCGGCCACTCCCATGCCTCCAGACAGGACAAAACGCATCATGTCGGACACCGCTCACCTCTGGATGCGGCACGAGGCCCGCCGCACCGAACGCCGCGCCCCCCTCACCCCGCAGGACGCCGCCCGCCTCGTCGAGGCCGGGATCCGCATCACCGTCGAGGAGTCGGCCCAGCGCGCCTTCCCCCTCGCCGACTACACCGCCGCCGGCTGCGCCACCGCCCCCACCGACTCCTGGCACGCCCAGGCCCCCGACGACGCGTACGTCCTCGGCCTCAAGGAACTGCCCGCCGGGCCCGCCGCCCCCGCCCTGCGCCACCGGCACATCTACTTCGGGCACGCCTACAAGGGCCAGGCCGGAGCCCGCGAGCTCCTCGCCCGCTTCACCGCCGGCGGCGGCGCCCTCCTCGACATGGAGTACCTCACCGACGAAGCCGGCCGCCGCGTCGCCGCGTTCGGCTACTGGGCCGGCTACGTCGGTGCCGCCCTCGCCGTCCTGCACCACCGCCGCGCCCTCACCGCCCCGCTGGTCCCCACCGACCGCCCCGCCCTCGACGCCCTCCTCGCCTCCACCGCCGCGGACGGCGACACCACCGCCGCCCTCGTCATCGGAGCCCTCGGCCGCTGCGGGCGCGGCGCCTGCGACGCCCTCGTCCAGGCCGGCCTGGAGCCCACCCGCTGGGACCTCGCCGAGACCCGCGCCCTCGACCGCGCGGCCCTCCTCGGCCACGACCTGCTCGTCAACACCGTCCTGACCACCACCCCCGTCCCGCCGTTCCTCACCAAGGCCGACCTGGACGAGACCGACCGCCGCCTCTCCCTGGTCTGCGACGTCACCTGCGACGTCACCTCCGACTGCAACGTCCTGCCCGTCTACGACGAGACCACCACCTGGGACACCCCCGTCCGCACCCTGCGCGACGGCGGGCGCCCCCTCGACCTGATCGCCATCGACAACCTCCCCTCCCTCCTCCCCGTCGAGGCCAGCACCGCCTTCTCCGCCGAACTCGCCCCGCACCTGCTGCGCCTGGCCGAGTGGGACGGCGTCTGGGCCCGCGCCCTGCACACCTACCGGACGGCCGTCGAAGCCCAGGAGGCACCCCTTGTCATCTGACTTAGCCGCGGCCGCCGCGGCCCCCGCGTCCGGCACCGTCCACTGGATAGGCACCGGCCTGTCCACCGGACGCTCCGGCCTCTCCCTCGTCTGCGAACGCGCCCGGCGCGTGGTCCTGTGGGACCGCACCGCCGAGCGCGCCGCCGCCCGCCTGGCCGCCCTCGGCCTGGCGGGCCGCGCCGAGGTCCGCGCCCTCACCCCCGCCGCCCTGGCGGCGGAAACGGGCGCGGGCGACGTCCTCGTCTCCATGCTCCCGGCCACCGAGCACGCCCCCCTGCTCGGCCTGGCCGCCGACCGCGGCGCCCACTTCGCCTGCACCAGCTACACCTCCCCGGAGCTGGCCGAACAGGCGCAGCGGACCGCCGCGCGCGCCCGTACCGTCGTCCTCACCGAGGCCGGGCTCGACCCCGGCATCGACCACCTCATGGCCCACGACCTCGTCGCCCGGGCCCGCGAGGCGTTCGGCCCCTCCCCGGCGACCGCCGTGTTCACCTCCCACTGCGGAGGGCTCCCGGCGGTCCCCGGACCGTTCCGCTACCGCTTCAGCTGGGCCCCGTACGGGGTCCTGGCCGCCCTCGGCACCCCGGCCCGCCACATCGCCGGGTGCGCCGAGATCACCGTCCCCCGGCCCTGGGAGGCGACGGCCCCCCTGACCCTGGACGGCGAGGAGTTCGAGGCCTACCCCAACCGCGACAGCCTCCCCTTCGTCGCCCAGTACGGCATCCCGTACTACTGGCACCTCGACACCTTCGTCCGCGGCACCCTGCGCAACGCCGGCTGGCACGACGCCTGGAAGGAGGTGTTCGAGACCGTCTCCGCCGGGGACCCCGGCGCCGTCCGCGCCCTGGCGTACGACCTCGCCGCCCGCCACCCGGCCGGCCCCGACGACCGCGACCGCGTCGTGCTGTCCGTCTCCCTGGAGCTGCGCACCAGATCCGGCGAGCGCTGGCGCGGCTCCCGCCTGCTCGACCTCACCGGCGGCCCGGACGAGTCCGCGATGGCCCGCTGCGTCTCCCTGCCCGTCGCCTACGGGGTCACGCGGATCCTCGCCGGCGCCCTGCCCGCCGGGCTCAACCGGGCCGCGGAGACCCCGCGCGAGGCCTCCCGCTGGCTGTCGTTCCTCGGCGCCCACGGCCTCGCCGGCCGCTACGAGGAGACCGCCCGCCTCCCCACCGGAGTACCGGCATGACCGCCTGACGCTCCCTCACCCACCCCTCCCTCACCCCACTTCCCCCTCACCTCAGCCACCGCACATCGAACGAGAGGTTCCGAACCATGGGGCACGAGAGCTTCCGGCCGGGCATCACGCACTTCCGCTGCGTGGGAGTCGGCGTGGGCCCGGCCAACCTCAGCCTGGCGTCCCTGCTGCACAGCAGGCCGGACGTACCCAATCTCTTCCTCGACCGCAAGGAGTCCTTCGGCTGGCACGACGGCCAGCAGATCCCCGGCGCAGGCCTCCAGGTCTCCCAGTTCAAGGACCTGGTCAGCCTGGCCGACCCCGCCAACCCCTTCTCCTTCCTCTCCTACCTGCACGCCAAGGGCCGGGTCTACCACTTCCTCAACGCCCAGTTCGACGACGTGCCCCGGCTGGAGTTCCGCAACTACCTGGCCTGGGCCAGCCGCCGCAACGAGAACGTCGTCTTCGGCGAAGGCGTGGAGGAGGTCGACTTCGACGACGGACCCGGGGTGTTCACGGTCCGCACCGCACGCCGCACCGTCACCGCCGAGAACATCGTCGTCGGCGTCGGCAGCCGCCCCTGGGTGCCGCCGCTGGGGGAGCACCAGCTCGGCCCCACCCAGTTCCACGTCAGCGACTACATGGCCAACGCACAGGACGTCGGCGGCAAGCGGGTCGTGGTCATCGGCGGCGGCCAGTCCGGCGCCGAGGCCTTCCTCGACCTGATCTCCCGGGGCGGCTGGGACCTGCCCCGCCGGGTCTCGTGGATCTCGCGGCGGCAGAACTACTTCCCCATCGACGACTCGCCCTTCACCAACGACTACTACATGCCGAGCCACGCCGACTACTTCTACGGGCTGCCGCGCGAACGCCGCCAGGCGCTGAACTCCCGCAACGTCCTCAGCAGCGACGGGATCTCCGAGTCCACGCTGCGCGAGATCTACCAGGGCATTTACCTGCACCGCTTCGTGGACGGCAACGAGGACCTGGTCGCCCTGCACCCCGGACGCGAGGTCTTCGACGTCCGGCCCGGCCAGTTCGGCGGCTGGGAGGTCCGCGCCCGGCACACCCAGGAGACGCAGGCCGTGGAGAAGTTCGACACCGACGTCATCGTCTGGGCCACCGGCTACCGGCCGGCCGCCACCGAGTTCCTCGCCCCGCTCGCCGGGCGCCTGGAGCGCGAGGGCGAGGAACTGCGCGTCGACGAGGACTACGCCGTCCGCTGGGACGGGCCCGCCGACCGCCGGATCTTCGTCCAGAACGGCGTCCGCGGCCAGCGCGGCCTCGCCGACCCCAACCTCAGCCTCAACGCCTGGCGCAGCAGGCGCATCGCCGACCGGCTGTGCGGCGTACGCGGGGACGAGCAGCTCGCCTCCTTCATCGAGTGGTCCTCCAAGACCCCCCAGGACGAACGGTGGACCGCCTGATGACCACGCACCGCACCGGCACCTGCCGCCCCCTGACCACCGACCCCGAAGCCGCCCCGGCCCCCGTCCCCCCGGCCCGGGCCACCCCGGCCGCCACCGCTTCCGGGCCCGCGGCCACGGCCGGGCCCGCCACCGCTTCCGGGCCCGCCGCCGACCCCACCCGTGCCCCCGCCTACCGCACCACCGCCCCCCACGCCGGCGGCCCGAGCGGGGCGCGGGTCGACGTCGCCGTCGTCGGCGCCGGGATACTCGGCGTGCTCATCGCCCGCGAGGTCCTCTCCCGCGACCCCGACGCCACCGTCACCGTCCTCGACCGGGACATGATCGGCTCCGGCGCCACCCGCCGCTCCGCCGGACTGCACCTCCCGCGCGGGGCCGACGACACCGTCCGCGCCCTGGCCGCCGAGAGCGAGCGCTTCTACGCCGACCTCCACGCCGCCCGCCCCGACCTGCCCATCCACCCCCTCGACATGACCGTCCTCGCGCCCGAGTCCGCCGAGGAGTCCCTGCGCGAGGCCTACCTGCCCGAGGCCAAGCTCCGCTGGACCGGCGAACTGCCGCCCTGCGTCCCCGTCCTGCCGAACGGCTACGGCGCCTGGGAGGGCGACGGCTGCCAGTACGCCGACGTCCACACCCTCACCCAGCTCCTCGCCGCCGAACTGCGCCCCGCCGTCTCCTTCCGCGAGGGCGTCCGCGTCGAGACCGTCGCCGCCGGCCCCGGAGGAGCCCGCCTCACCCTGAGCGGCGGCGCCACCCTGGCCGCCGGACACGTGGTCATCGCCCCCGGCCCCTGGCTGGACCAGCCCGCCTGGCGCGAGCTCGTCACCCCGCTGGGGGCCCGCGTCAAGAAGGTCGTCGCCCTGCACGTGGACGTCCCGCCCGCAGCCGGGGACCGGGCGGTCGTCCTGCACGAGGAGGACGCCTTCCTGCTGCCCTTCCACCACCGCGGCCACTGGCTGCTCAGCTACACCTGCCCCGAATGGGACCCCGACCCCGCCACCGTCGACCCGGCCGTCACCACCGCCCACCTGCGCGAGGGCCGCGCCCTGCTCACCCGCTACGCGCCCGCCCTGGCCGCCCACTGCCGGTCGGGCCGGGTGTTCTGCGACGCGTACGGGCCCGCCGGGACGCCCCTGGCCACCGCCCTCGACCCCTACGGCCGGCTCCTCTTCGCGGGCGCCGCCGGCGGCTCCGGCTACCGCCTGGCCCCCGCGCTCGCCGCCCGCGCCGCCGACCTGATCCCCTCCCTCCCGTCCCCGCGAAAGGCCACGACATGATCATCGCGCGTTATGACGACGACGTGCTGGAGCAGGCGTTCGGCATCGACATGAGCGCTGTGGGGGGCCTCGGGACCGGCGCCGGATGGGGCCGGGTCGCCCCCGGCCGGGCCACCGACGAACACCACCACGACGAGACCGAACTGTTCGTCATCGTCTCCGGCCGGGGCGAGTTCGTCATCGACGGCGAACGCCACGAGGCCGTCCCCGGCACCGTCGTCCTCTTCGAACCCTTCGAGTCGCACGTCCTGAGGAACACCAGCCCCCAGGACAGTGCCGGGAACGGCACCGACCTGGTGTTCTTCACCCAGTACTGGCGCGACGCCGAACGCGCCGCGCGCGCCGCCTCCGCCCCCGTGCGCACCGGCTTCGGCGACCGTCCCGTCTTCGTCTTCTCCACCCCGCCCACCCCCAACGGCGACCTGCACCTCGGCCACCTCGCCGGCCCCTACCTCGGCGCCGACGCCTTCACCCGCTTCCAGCGCATGAACGGCACCGAGGCCTACCACCTCACCGGCAGTGACGACTACCAGAGCTACGTCCTCGGCGCCGCCCGCCGGGACGGCCGCACCCCCGCCGAGACCGCCGCCCACTACAGCGCCGAGATCGCCGAAACCCTGCGGCTGATGGACATACCCCTCGACCAGTACACCGTCACCGACCAGGACCCCGGCTACCGCGAGGGCCTCAAGGACTTCTTCAGCCGCGTCGTCGCCTCCGGCGAGATCGACGTCGCCGCCCACGACGCCCTCTACGACGCCCTCACCGGCGAGTACCTCTACGAGGCCGACGTCACCGGCGGCTGCCCCGGCTGCGGCGCCGCCACCTCCGGCAACCTGTGCGAGGAGTGCGGCGAACCCAACACCGCCGCCGACCTCGCCGACCCCCGCTCCGCCTTCACCGGCAGCGCCCCCCGCCCGGGCCCCGCCGCACGCTGGACCCTGCCCCTGCACGCCTACGCCGCCGACGTCCGCGCCCACCACCGGCGCGGCCGCGTCCCCGCCCGGCTGCGCGAGCTCGCCGACCGGCTCTTCCGCCGCCCCGCCCTCGACCTCCCCCTCACCCACCCCTCCGGCTGGGGCGTCGAACCCCGCGAGCGCGACACCGACGGGCAGGTCATCTGGGTCTGGCCCGAGATGGGCTACGGCTTCCTGCACGGCATCCAGTCACTGGGCGCCCGCCTCGGCCGGCCCTGGCGGGCCGCGGAACCCTCCGCAGACTGGAAGATCGTCCACTTCTTCGGCTACGACAACAGCTTCTACCACTCCGTCCTCCACCCGGTCCTCTACCAGCTCGCCCACCCCGGCTGGACCCCCGACGTCGACTACCACGTCAACGAGTTCTACCTCCTGGACGGCGAGAAGTTCTCCACCAGCCGGGGGCACGCGATCTGGGGCAAGGAGGTCCTCACCCCCGACACCGTCGACGCCGTCCGCTACTTCCTCGCCACCACCCGCCCCGAGGGCACCCGCACCGACTTCCGGCGCGCCGCCTACGAGGCCACCCTCGCCGACACCCTCATCGGCACCTGGCAGCAGTGGCTGACCGACCTCGGCTCCCGCGTCGCCAAGCACCACGGGGGCCGCGCCCCCGACGCCGGGAACTGGACCCCCGAGCACACCGCCTTCCTCGCCCGCCTCGGCACCCGCCTGAACGCCGTCACCGGAGCCCTCGGCAACGACTCCTTCTCCCTCACCCAGGCCGCCGCCGAACTCGACGGCATCGTCCGCGACACCGTCCGCTTCACCCGCGCCGAGGGCCTCCTCACCGACACCGCCGGCTGGGAGGACGAGAACCGCACCGCCATCGCCCTCGAACTGGCCGCCGCCCGCCTCCTCGCGCACGCCGCCGCCCCCCTCATGCCCCGCTTCGCCGCCCGCCTGGCCGCCGCCCTCGGCATCGACGCCCCGCGCACCTGGCCCCGTACCGTCGAACTCCTCACCCCCGGCGCCGCCGTCGACCTCGCCGACGCCGTCTTCTTCCAGCCTTCCCCGGACCCCGGCGACGCGGCGGAGCCCGTCCTGACCCCCTGGCTCACCGAGATCGCCCGCACCGCCCTGCGGCTCGGCCCCGACGAGCAGATCGCCCGCCGCACCCTCACCCAGCTCGCGGCCGGCTCCCTCCAGGCCGTCACCGTCCAGTACCAGATCCTCGACGCCCTGGACGTCGACCTGTCCATGGACGAACTCCTGCACGGCGGCACCCTCGCGGAACTCGCCGCCGTCATCGCCGAGCGCGCCGAGCCCTCCGCCGTCGCCGCCCTGACCTCGGGGGAGGCCCGATGAACCAGCACCGCCACATCCTGCGCGAGATAGCCGACCGCGGGCTGACCGTCGCCCTCGCCGACGGCGACCTGCGCCTGACGGGCAACCGCGACCGGATGGACCCCGAGTTCATCGCCCGCGTCCGGGCCGCCAAGCCCGCCCTCGTCGCCCACCTGGAGCGCGAGGCCGACCACGGCCCCGGCTTCCCCCTCACCCCCCTCCAGCGCAGCTACTACCTCGGCCGCAGCGGGATCTTCGAGATCGGCGACGTCTCCAGCCACGTCTTCCACGAGATCGAGGGCGACTGGGACATCGACCGGCTCCAGGCCTCCCTCGACACCGTGATCGCCGCGCACAGCGGCCTGCGCTCCCGCTTCCTGTCCGACGAACGCCAGGCCACCGAGTACATGGACCACGCCCCCCGCATCGGCGTCCTCGACCTGCGCTCCCACACCCCCCGCCAGCAGGACGCCATCCGCGCCCAGCTCCGCGAGATGCGCTCCCACCAGGTCCTGCCCGCCGACCAGGCCCCCCTGATCACCGTCGACGCCACCATCCTCGACGACGACAGGATGCTCCTCCACGTCGGCCACGACGGGCTCGTCATGGACGGCATCAGCATGTTCCTGTTCTTCCGCGCCTGGTGGCACGCCTACCAGAGCCCCGGCGCCGACGTCCACGAGGAACTCCCCTACGAGGACTACCTCGCCGCCCTCGAAGCCGCCCGCGACAAGGCCCCCGCCCGCCGCTCCCGTGCCTACTGGGCCGAGCGCGCCGACGACCTCGCCCCCCACCCCGACCTGCCGCTGCGCACCAGCCCCGCCGCCCTCACCGAAACCCGCTTCACCCCGCGCCGCGTCACCCTGGAGCGCACCGCCTGGACCGCCCTCAAGGAGCGGGCCGCGGCCGCCGGGCTGACCCCCTCCGCCCTGCTGCTCGCCGCCTACGCCGAAACCCTCGCCACCTGGGGCGCGGGGGACCGGTTCACCCTCACCACCACCGTCGCCCACCGCCCGCCCGTCCACCCCCGCGTCTTCGAGGCCATCGGCCAGTTCTCCGACACCCTCCTCGTCGAGGCCGAGGTCGACCGCCGCCTGACCTTCGCCGAACGCGCCCAGCTGCTCCAGGCCCGGCTGCACACCGACATCGACCACCGCCACCACTCCGGTGTCGAGTTCCTGCGCGAACTCGCCGTCCGCCGCGGCGGGGTCACCGGCGCGCGCATGCCGTACACCTTCAACAGCGCCATCGGACACGTCAGCAGCGAGGTCGACGGCTCCGCCCTGGAACTCTTCGGCAAGGAGGTCTACACCGTCAGCCAGACCCCCCAGGTGTGGCTCAACGCCTTCGCCATGGAGCAGCACGGCGCGCTCGTCGTCCAGCTCGACGGCATCGACGAACTCTTCTGCGAGGGCCTCCTCGACGACCTCGCGCACGGCTACCGCACCCTCCTGGAAACCCTCGTCGACGAGACCTCCTGGCAGCGCCGCTCCTTCGACCTGCTGCCGCCCGCCCAGCGCGAGCGCCGCGCCGCAGCCAACGACACCGCCGTCGCCCTGCCCGACGAGATGCTCGGCGACGCCATCGTGGCCCGGGCCGCCCGCACCCCCGCCGCGCCCGCCATCCTGACCTCCGGCCGGACCGTCAGCTACGGCGAACTCCTCCACCGGGCCGCCACCGCGGCGACCTGGCTGCGCGCCCAGGGCGTGGGCCGCGGCGACCTCGTCGGTCTCGTCTGCCACCGGGGCCCCGAGCAGATCGTCGGGATCCTCGCCACCGTCCTCGCCGGAGCCGCCTACCTGCCCGTGGACGCCGCCCTGCCCGCCGCCCGGCAGGAGTACATGCTCACCGACGGCAAGGTGCGCTGCGTGCTCACCAACTCCGGCCGGCCCTCCGACGACACCGTCGCCGCCTTCGACCTCACCCGGCCCTGCTCCGGCCGCGCCGAACTCCCCGACCGGCTCCCCGGATCCCACCCCGACGACCTCGCCTACGTCCTCTACACCTCCGGCACCACCGGCGCCCCCAAGGGCGTCATGGTCAGCCACCGCAGCGTCGCCAACCTCGTCGCCGACTGCCAGGCCCGCTTCGGGATCACCCCCGAGGACCGGTTCATGGCCGTCAGCGCCTTCCACTTCGACCTGTCCGTCTGGGACGTCTTCGGCGCCCTCTCGGCCGGCGCGGCGCTCGTCATGCCCGACCGCGACAAGGCGGCCGACCCCGCGCACTGGCTCGAACTGTGCTGGCTGTACGGGGTCACCGTGTGGAACTCCGTCCCCGCCATCCTCGGCCTCCTCCACGGCCAGGCCCGCGCCGACGGGGACGTACCGCCCGGCCTGCGGCTGGTCCTGATGAGCGGGGACCGGATCCCGCCCGCCCTGCCCGCCCAGCTGCGCGCGCTGGTGCCCGGCCTGGAGGTGGTCTCCCTCGGCGGCCCCACCGAGACCACCGTCTGGAACGTCCTCCACCCGGTGGGCGAGGACGAGGACGGATCGGCCTCCATCCCCTACGGCCGCCCCAACTCCAACAACCGCGCCTACGTCCTCGACCGCCACGGCTGCGACGCCCCCGACTGGGTCACCGGCGAGATCACCGCGGCCGGCACGGGCCTGGCCCGCGGCTACTGGGGCGACCCCGAGCGCACCGCCGAACGCTTCTACGAGGACACCGCGCGCGGGGAGCGCATGTACCGCACCGGCGACCTCGGCCGCTACCTGCCCGACGGCAGCATCCAGATCCTCGGCCGCAGCGACTTCCAGATCAAGATCAACGGCTACCGGATCGAGGCGGGCGAGGTCGAGACCCGCCTCGCGGCCCTCGCGGAGGTGTCCCGGGCGGTCGTCGCCCCCCAGGGCAACCGGCTCATCGCCCACCTGGTCCCCTCCGGCGGCCACCGCCCCCACCTCACGGAGATCCGCCGGGCCCTGCGCGCCGACCTCCCCGACTACATGCTCCCGGCGGCCCTGCTCTGGCACGAGGAGCTCCCCCTCACCCGCAACGGCAAGGTGGACCGCACCCGGCTGGCCGAACTCGCCGCCCAGGCACCCACCGCCGCCGCGGCCCCGGGCGGCAGCGCCCCGGCCACCCAGGCGGAGAAGATCCTCTGCGACATCTGGTCCACGGTCCTGCGCCGCCCCGACGTCGGCGCCCTGGACACCCTGACCTCCCTCGGCGGCGACTCCATCGCGGCGGCCCGCATCCTCACGGCGACCCGCAAGCGCTTCGGCGTCACCCTCACCCTGGACCAGTTCGCGGAACTCTCCACGGTCCGCGCGATGGCGGCGGCCCTGATGCCGAAGGAGTCCTGATGCCCGCCCACCGGCAGCCACTCCAGGGCCGCGCCGAACAACCCGCCCAGCCACAACGCACCGGCACGGAACCGACGACGCCCACCCCCCAGGGGCGCGGGGAACCGCGCGACCAGCCACAGCCGGCCCGCAGCCGACCGGCCGCACCCCCGCCGGAGCAGCCGCGGCCGGAGCAGCCCCGGCCGGAGACGATCCGCCGCGTCGTCGACGGCCCGCCCCCGCAGACCGGCCACATCCACGTCGCCCGACTCGACGGCACCCGCACCCTCCCCCTCCACGAGCTCCACACCCGCGCCGCCCGCCTCGCCCACCACCTGCGGAGCAGGTACGGCACAGGACCCGGCCACCGCATCGGCATCCTCGCCGCCAACAGCCTCGAATGGGTGCTCCTCGACCTGGCCGCCCTGCGGCTCGGCGCGCAGACCGCCGGCCTGGAACCCGGAAAGTTCACCCCCTCCGCCGACCTCGCCGCCCGCTACGACCTGGACCTCCTCTTCACCGACCAGCCCACCGGCGGAGCCCCCGGCACCCTCCCCGTGGACGGCATCCTCGCCCTCACCGACCCCGCCACGGCGGCCCCCGCCACCCCGCCCCTCCCGCCCGTCACCTGGACCACCGACGACGTCACCACCATCAAGTTCACCTCCGGCAGCACCGGCGTCCCCAAGGGCCTCGGCGCCACCGCCGGAAGCATCGACAGCTCCCTCACCGCCGTCCAGGAGATCTTCGAACACACCCCGGACGACCACCTCTTCGTCTTCCTGCCCCTCTCCCTCCTCCAGCAGCGCTACTGGGTCTACTCCGCCCTCCTCCACGGCCACGACGTCACCATCACCACCTACGAGGCGGCCTTCGCCGCCCTGCGCCGCGTCCGCCCCACCGTCGTCATGGGCGTCCCCGCCTTCTACGAGACCGCCCGCCGCCAGATCGGCGCCCGCCTGCGCCGCACCCCCGGCCAGAGCCCCGAGGCGGCGGCCCGCGCCCTGTTCGGCGACCGCATCCGCTACCTGTGGACCGGCTCCGCGCCCGCCTCCCCGGCCGTGCTGCGCTTCTTCGGCGACGAGGCCCGCCTCCCCCTCTACGAGGGCTACGGCCTCAACGAGACCTGCATCGTCACCAAGAACCACCCCGGCGCCCACCGCGAGGGCAGCGTCGGCCGGGCCGTACGCGGCAAGGAGGTGCTCATCGGCGAGGACGGGGTCATCAGCGTCCGCAGCACCCACCCCGTCAACAACCACTACACCTACGCCCGCCCCGGCGACTCCGAGAAGGTCTTCTCCCCCGACGGCACCGTCCGCACCGGCGACCTCGGCCACCTCGACGAGGACGGCTACCTCTTCGTCCACGGCCGCGCCGACGACGTCATCGTCCTCGACAACGGCAAGAAGGTCATCGTCCGGCCCATCGAGGAGCTGATGCGCGCCGACCCGGCCATCGCCGAATGCGTCCTGTTCAGCCCCACCCAGACCGAGCTCGTCGCCGTGGTCTCCCCGGCCGCGCAGCCCGCCGACCACCGGGCCATCGCCGCCCGCCTCGCCGCCGTCAACGCCGCCACCACCCCCGACGAGCGCATCAGCCGCGTCCTCGTCGCCGACCCGCCGTTCAGCATCGAGGGCGGCCTGCTGACCTCCCAGTACAAGCCGAAGCGCCCCGACATCCGGGCCGCCTACCACGTCCCGCTGCACTCCCAGGAGGCCGGAATCCATGCCTGACACCACCGACACGGCACTCGAAGACGCCGTCCGCGACCAGCTCGCCCTCGTCCTGGTCCCCGAGGTCCCCGCCGAGGAGATCGACCCCGACGCCGACATGGCCGGCGCCTACGGGCTCACCTCCCTCAACAAGGTCCTCTTCCTCACCGAGGCCTGCGAGGAGACGGGCGTGGACCTCGCCCACTTCACCGAACACGACCTCGCCGGCATGAAGACCCTGCGCGACGTCACCGCCGCCCTCGCCCGCCACCACCACGCCACCACCGCCACCACCGCCACCGGAGCCTGAACCATGAGCTGGACCGAGCACGCCGCCGCCGTCCTGGAGAACGACCGGGTGCGCCTCACCCCGATCACCGGCGCCGACCGCGAGGGCATCCGGGCCGTGGCCATGGACCCCGACATCTGGCGCTACTTCGTCGCCGCCGTCGAGACCGACGCCGACTTCGAGGCCTTCTTCGACGCCAACCTCGCCGACCACGCCGCCGGCCGCCGCACCGTCTTCACCATCACCGACAAGGAATCCGGCCGCACCGCCGGCAGCATGAGCTTCGGCAACATGGCCGAGGCCGACCGCCGCCTGGAACTCGGCTGGTCCTGGCTCGGCCGCGACTTCCGCGGCCGCGGCGTCAACCACTGGGCCAAGGCCCTCCTGCTGGAACACGCCTTCGAGGTGCTCGGCGCCGAACGCGCCGAGTTCAAGACCGACGTCCTCAACGTCCAGGCCCGTCGCGGCCTCGCCAACATCGGCGCCACCGAGGAAGGCGTCCTGCGCAGCTTCAACTACATGCCCGGCGGCCGCCGCCGCGACGCCGTCTTCTACAGCATCCTGCGCGCCGAATGGCCCGCGGTCCGGGCGCACCTCGCGCGCGGCCCCAAGAAGGCCGTCCCGGCATGAGCGACCCGTCCCCCGCGGGCCCCGGCATCCGCCACATACGGGCCTGCGGAACCCCGTACGAGATCGGCCGCGCCCACGGCGCGGCCCTCTCCACGCCCCTGCGCGCCTTCCTCGACGACGGCCTCGCCCGCCTCAACCACCTCGTCCCCGCCCCCCTGACGCTGGCCGCCCTGCTGCCGTCCATCACCGCCCACCGCAGGGCCGTCACCGACTGCCTGCCCGACCTCGCCGAGGAGGTCGCCGGCCTCGCCGACGGCGCCGGCACCTCCGAGGACGAGGCCTGGCTGCTCCAGCTGCGCCGCGAGATCCTCGGCTACTCCAGGATCCCCACCGGCGGGGACTGCACCACGTACGCCCGCACCGGCCCCGGCGCCGGACCGCCCGTCCTCGCCCAGACCGTCGACCTCAGCGGCGACCTCGACACCCACATCAGCGTCCTGGAGATCGCCCGCACCGGCACCGCCCGCCGCTCCCTGGTCCTCAGCTTCGCCGGCCTCCTCGGCTACCTCGGCCTCAACAGCGACGGCCTCGCCGTCGGACTGAACCTGGTCCTCGGCGGCACCTGGGGCCCCGGCGTCCCCCCGTACCTGGCCATCCGTCACCTCCTCGACACCGCCGCCGACACCGGCCAGGCCCTCAAGATCCTCGCCGACCTCCCCCTGGCCAGCTCCCGCTCCCTCATGCTCTGCGACCCCGAACGGGCCCTGTACGTCGAACACCTCGACGGCGACCTCCGCGTCACGGAGGCCGCCCCGCCCGCCGGACTCACCCACACCAACCACTACCTCCACCCGGACTTCGCCCCCGCGGACGAACTCAACGTCTTCGCCCGCAACTCCTCGCTGCGCCGCCTGCACGCGGCCGCCGAGGGCCTGGCCGCGCTCCCCGCCACCGCCACCCCCGAGGACCACCTGGCCCTCCTGTCCACGCCGCCGGTGCGCGTCCCCGACCGCGGGGACATCCGCGCCGAACGCACCGTCGCCGCGGCCGTCATGCTCCCGGCGTCCGGCCGCCTCCACCTCCGCCCGGGCGACCCCGCACGCTCCCGCACCCGCGTCTTCGGCCTGTAGGCCGTCCCTTCCGGGACCGGGGAGGGCCGTGCCAGAGAAAGGAGCACGATGGACGCATGGCTGGTCGACCTCGACCAGGTCGCCCCCCAAGACATCAGCGCGCACTACCCCGAGGGCCTGACCGAGGAGGAGCTGCGGCGCGGCGCCGAGTTCGTCCACGCCCGCGCCGCCCACCGCTTCTTCCGGGCCCGCCTCACCGTCCGCCGGCTGCTGGCCGAACGGCTCGGGCTGGCCGCGCACGACCTGCGCATCCACTACGACCCGGCCGGCAAGCCCTACCTGCCCGACCAGCCCGGTACGCACGTCAGCTGGTCCCGCTCCGACGGGCTGCTGCTGCTCGGCGCCACCGAGACCGGGCCCATCGGGGTCGACGTGGAACTGGTCCGCCCGGCCACCAGCAGCCTCGACGTGCTCACCTTCGTCTACCCCGGGGTCCCGGACGGGGTCGGCGCCGACACCTTCTTCCACGCGTGGACCCTGCTGGAGGCCGCCGTCAAGGCCACCGGGCGCGGACTGGCCGACGGCGCCCGCGAGGTGGACCTGGCCTTCGGGCCCGACGGGTCGGTCACCCTGCGCGGGATCAGCGGGCACGGCGCCCGGCCCTGGCACGGGCACACCGCGCTCCAGCCCACCCGGCAGGACTGCCCGTGGGCGATGACCGCGTTCGTGTCCCGGGAACTGCCCCCGGTGACCGTCCTGACCTGGCCGGACCGCGCCGACGACCCGGTACGGCCGTCGGCGCGGTCCCCGGCCCGGCCCCCGGCCGAGCGGCTCAGGCGGGGGTGACCACCGGCGATCCGTCGGGGGCGATCGCCGAGAAGCCGGTGTACGGGACCAGCGCGGGCGGCACGGCCACCGAGCCGTCCGCACGCTGGTACTGCTCCAGGATCGCCACCAGCGTGCGGCCCACCGGCAGCGCCGAACCGTTCAGGGTGGCCGCGAAGGCCTTCCGCCCGTCCCGGCCGCGCACCCGGATGCCGGCCCGGCGGCCCTGGAAGTCGCCGCAGTCCGAGCAGGACGAGATCTCCCGGTAGGTCCCCTGGCCCGGCAGCCACACCTCGATGTCATAGGTGCGCCGCGCCGCGAACCCCAGGTCCCCGGCCCGCAGTTCCACCACCCGGTGCGCCAGCCCCAGCCGCCGCAGCGCCGTCTCGGCGTGCCCGGTCAGCAGCTCCAGCTCCTCCGCGGCCCGGTCGGGGTGGCAGATCCGCACCAGCTCCACCTTCTCGAACTGGTGCAGCCGCACCAGCCCCCGGGTGTCCCGCCCGTACGAGCCCGCTTCCGCCCGGTAGCAGGGCGTGAACGCCGTCAGCGCCAGGGGGAGTTCGTCCTCCTGGAGGGTCTCGCCCCGGTAGAGGTTGACCAGCGGCACCTCCGCCGTCGGGATCAGCAGCAGGTCGCGGTCGGCGGCGTTCGTCAGGAACAGGTCGTCCTCGAACTTCGGCAGCTGCCCGGTTCCCGTCATCGTCTCCCGGCTGACCAGGTGCGGCACCCCGTGCTCGGTGTACCCGTGCTCGGCGGTGTGCAGGTCCAGCAGGAACGCGGCCAGCGCCCGCTCCAGCCGGGCCCCCGCCCCCCGGGTCACCGCGAAGCGCGAGCCCGACAGCTTGGCGGCGCGCACCGGGTCCAGGATCCCCAGCCGGGTGCCGACGTCCACGTGGTCCCGCGGCGTGAACTCGAAGCCCGGCACCTCCCCCCAGACCCGCCGCACCACCGGCGGGTCCTGCTCGGTCCCGTCGGGCACGTCTGCGTACGGGCGGTTCGGGACGGTCGGCAGCAGCGCGCCGAGCCCGTCCTCCGCCCCCTTGAGCTCCTCCGACACCGACCGCAGCCGCTCCCTGGCCTCCTGGAGCCGGGCCCGGGCGGCCGCGTCCGGCGGGCCGCCGGTCTTCGCCGAGCGGTTCTGCTCGGCCCGCAGCTTGTCCCGCTCGGCGATCAGCCGGGCGCGCCGTTCGGTCAGGGTGCGCAGGGCGTCCCGGTCCAGGACGTAGCCGCGGCGGGCCAGATCGGCCTCCGCCCCGTCCTGGAGCAGGCTGTGCGGGTCGTGCATGACGGCTCCTCGGTCTCGTTACGGGATGTCCTGCGGTTCCGGTGCGTCATGGGCCGCGGTGGCGATCGCCCGGTAGCGCTCGGGCGCGCGGGCCCGCAGCCACCAGGCGTAGCCGAGCCCGGCGAGCGCGGCGCCGGCCATCAGCCACGGGATCCGGTTGACCCACACGGAGTCGGTGCCGGTGACCAGCGGGAAGTTGTCCAGCAGCAGCCACAGCGCCCCCGCCAGACCGGCGAGGGCCAGCACCGGGGCGAGCCGGGTCCGCCACCAGTGGGCGTCGGGGTGCCGGCGGAAGAACACCAGCACCGCGACCGCCACCGCCGCCTGGAGGGCGACGATCCCGACGGTGCCCAGGGCGAGCATGGTCGTCGCCAGGGTGGTGTACGGGTGCGCGCCCGCGAGCGCGAACAGGCCGCAGACCACGGCCGTGCCCACCGACAGCACCACGCTCGCCCGGTGCGGGGAGGCGTGCCGCGGATGCACCCGGGCCAGCGAGGACGGCAGCACCCGCTCCCGGCCCAGGACGAACAGGTACCGGCCGGCGGCGGTGTGCAGCCCGAGCAGCGCCCCGAACAGGCTGGTGCACAGCAGGACCTGCATCACGCCCGTCGCGAAGCCGCCGAGGTAGTCGTCGGACAGCCGGAAGAACAGGTCCCCCAGCTGCCTGCCGGCCGTCTCGGCCACCCGGTCCGCGCCGATCGCTCCGACGGCCGCCCAGCTGATCAGCGCGAAGAACACGGTGATGAGCACGACGGACGCGTACGTGGCCACCGGCACGCTCCGCTTCGGGTTCCGGCTCTCCTCGCCGTACAGCGCGGCCGCCTCGAAGCCCACGTACGAGATCAGGGCGAACATCAGGGCCACCCCGAGCCCGGGGGCGAAGACGGTGCCGGGCGCGAACGTCGCCGCGGGCAGGGCGTCCGTCCCGTGCCGTACGCCGATGGCCAGCGCGAGCAGTCCCAGCACCGCCACCTCGGCGACCATCAGCACCGCCAGCAGGCGGGCGCTCAGGTCGATCCGCCGGTACCCCATCACGGCCGTCAGGGCCAGGGCGGCGCCCGTCCACACCGGCCAGGGCACGGGCAGGCCGTGGGCGCCGGCGACGAGTTCGGCGAAGTACCCGAAGGCCCCGGCCACGCCGGCGACGGCCGCGGTGTAGGCGAGGACGGCCGTCAGCCCGCCCGCGACGGCCAGGGGCCGGCCGAGCCCCTGGCCGATGTACGTGTAGAAGCCGCCCGCGCCCACCACGTGCCGGCTCATCGCCGCGTACCCGACGGAGAAGCAGAGCAGTATCAGCCCGGCGAGGGCGAAGGTGGCGGGCACCCCCGCCCCGTTGCCGATGGCGTAGGCCAGGGGCACCGAGCCCACCACTCCGGACATGGGGGCCGCCGCGGCGACCACCAGGAAGACGATCCGGGGGGTGGTCAGCGTCCGTCGCAGCCCGGGCGCGGCGGTCGCGTCCCGCGGCTGCGTTCTCGCGGGGATCGTGGACGTCACCGGGACTACCTCGGGTGGGTGCGGATCAGGTCGACGGCCTCGGGGATGCCCATGTACGGCAGCCGCACCTCGGCCATGTCGTCGGTCCACCGCTCGGCGAGGTCGTAGCGCTCCTTGGGGGTGGTCTCCAGCAGCTTGCAGCCGGGGAACACCTCGTAGTCCCTGAGCAGCTCGGCGTGGGCGAACATGCCCTGCTGGAACAGCTCCTCGCGCTCCAGCACGAACTCCTCCGACGGCAGCTCGTCCCACAGCTGCCGGCCGCGCCGGATCAGCTCGATCAGCCGGGGCCGGTACGAGGGGTTGCGCGCCAGGTGGTCGCGGACGATCGAGCTGCCGACGGTCAGGTGGCGGATCTCGTCGATGGACGCGCCGCGGGCGATCTCGGCGGCCGCCGGGTCCAGCAGCGTCCACTTGCGCTCGCTGAGTTCGGCGGCCGGCGCCAGCACGCCCTCGATGACGATGGTGAACACGGCGACGGCACCGATGAAGTCGCCCTCGTCGCGCACGACGGTCGTGGCGAACTCGGCGATCGGGTTCAGCACCCGCCGCGTGTAGTCGGTGCCCTGCTCCCTGATGAACTCCAGCAGTCCCGCCTCGGGGACTCCGAGGTCCACCAGGTGCTTGCGGAAGATCATCGCGTGCCGGGCCTCGTCGATCACCTGGGTGGCGAAGAACTCCTGCTCGACGACGCCGGGGGCGCCGATGACGTAGTGGGACAGCACGTTCACCGCCCGGGACTCGGCCAGCGACCGGTTGCCCAGCTCCAGCACGAGCGCCTCGCGCAGCGGCCCTTCCTCGCGCATGTGCGCCGGGGTGACAGCGTCGTGTCCGGCCTCGGCCCGCCCGCGCAGGGTCCCCTGGGCGACGGCCGACAGCCAGTACCCCAGGTCGCACTCCTCGGCGGTCAGGGTCATCTCCTGGGCGCCGTCGAGCAGGTTGGGCGCGCGGTCCCAGTCGGCCTCGACGGGGATCTGCGGAAGGGTGGTCATGAGACAACCTCACTGGGAGAAGCGGGAACGGAGACGGAAGCGGCGGGGGTGACGCAGGCGCTGTGCATGCGCCCCGCGAAGCTGAGCATCGGGGAGTCGACGGTGTGGGAGCCGCCCGTGACCTCGGCGAGGAGCATGTCGTGGTCGCCGACCTGGTGCCAGCCCAGGACCCGGCAGGCCATGTGGGCGAGGCTGCCGCCGATCAGCGGGGCCCCGGAGAGCGGGTCGGTGGACCAGTCGAAGCCCTCGAACTGGGCGTCGCCGAGGGGGCGCTGGGGATTGGCGAAGCGGCGGGCCACGTCCTGCTGGGCCGAGCCCAGGACGTTGACCGAGAAGCGGCCGGCCCGGCGGACCATCGCCGCGAAGGTGGAGGTGGGCCGCAGGCAGGCGCCCAGGACCAGGGGGTCGCGGGAGAGGGTGACCACGGCACTGGCGGTGGTGCCGTGCCGGACACCGCCCTGGCTGACGGTCAGCACCGTCACGCTCGACGCCAGCCGGCGCAGCGCCAGGCGGGCCGCGTCGGGGTCCTCGTACCCCTCGGCGGACACCGAGGGCGAGCGGTCGGTCAGCCAGGCGGGGTAGCGGCTCACCGGTTCACCCCGACGGCCGGGGCGGGGGCGGTGGCGGCGAGGGTGGCCGGGTGCTCCTCGTAGGGCAGCGGGACCGGGCCGCCGGTGGCCGAGCGGCGCTTGAGCATGGCCGTCACCTGGTGCACCAGCGGGGTGTCCTCCGGCTCGAAGGGCAGCCCGAACGGCTTGAGGAAGTTGCCGAAGACGCCGCGGTCGCCGAAGACGTGGAACGGCAGGGCCAGCAGCGCCCACTCGGGCCCGATCAGCCACATCCACAGCAGACCGACCGCGGCCACGCTCAGCAGGCTGTGCATCGTGTTGTACAGGACGTAGAACGCCTTGTGGATCTGCCCGTTCGCGCTGCGCCGGTAGGCGATCGCGCCCGGGATGTAGCCGATCAGGTCGATGTAGAGGAACAGGCCGATCGCCGCGAACCAGTTGATGTCCAGGAAGTGCCACAGGATGAACCCGATCGTCACGGCGAACGCGACCAGGTACTCCAGGCGGTGCAGGTTGAAGGTGACCGGCGATTCCACCGGGTTCTTGATGTCCATGAGGGGTCCTTACTGCGGGCGGGCCGCGCTACGGGATGCTGCCGGCGGGGTCAGGACAGGCGCAGCGGGCCGCCGGCGAAGTACTCGGCCAGCTCCGCGGCCACGCTCGCGCGCGACGGCGGGTGGAAGGCCAGGGCGCGCACCGCGGAGGCCAGGTAGGCCACGTCACCCGAACGGATGTAGGCCATCCCGCCGAGCATCTCCACGGCCTGGTCCACGGTCTGGGCGAGCAGGTCCTGGGTGGCGTAGCGGGCGGTCAGCACCGCCGCCACCGCCTCGTCCCCCTCGGTGCCGTCCTCCAGGGAGCGGGCCGCGCCCTCCACGAGGGAGACCGCCGCGTCCGTCCGTACGGCCAGCTGCGCCCGTTCGGAGGCGCTGCCCCGCCCGCCGGCCAGCACCTGCGCGACCAGCGCGGACGCGGCGCCGACGTAGGAGGAGGTGGCGAGCAGCTCGAACCAGGTGAACCCGGCGGTCTGCAGGTCGTCGAGCCGGTCGGCGTCCTCCGGGGTGCTGTGGATGACGAGGTCCTGGGGGACCTCCACGTCGTCGAGCCGGACCTCGTGGCTCTGCGAGGCGGCCAGGACGGGGGTGGCCCAGAACGGCCGGGTCGTGACCCCGGGCGAGGAGGCGGGGATCAGCATCAGCGCGAGCGCGGAGCGCCCGTCCTCCTCCGTCACCTGCACGCTGGCCGTGAGCACGTCCATCGAACCGGAGAGGCTGCACGGCTTCTTCGCCCCGTTGACCCGGTAGCCGCCCGGGGTGCGCTCGGCCACCACCGAAGGCGCCAGGATGTTCTGGTCGGTCCGCCCCTCCGCCCAGCCGGACGCCAGCAGCAGCCCGTCCGAGGCCACCGCCGACATCAGCTTCAGCTGCGCCGGGGTCAGTCGGCCGGTGGCCTCCGCCAGACGGAACAGCATCGCCACCGTGAAGTGGTGCATGGTCGTGGCCACCCCGAGCGAGGGTGAGAGCGAGGCGATCGCCCGCTGCACCCGGACCGCCTCCAGCGGACCGGCGGCCGCGCCGCCGTACGCGGCCGGCACGAGCAGCCCGGGACCGCCGTGCTTGCGGTACAGCTCCAGGACCGGGCTGTCCGCGCCCTCCCGGGCCGCGAGCGGCAGCTCTTCGAGTGCGTCGAGAAGACCTGCGTGGAATTGCTCGCAGATCCCGCGCGCTGTCGTCAGGGAACGCATCGCCGTCTTCTCCTCGGGCTGTCTCGGGCTCTCTCGGATTTCACGTCCGGATCTCCGTGGATTCCCGGCGATCCGAAAGTCGAATATGCAGGGGAGAGTCTTCCAGCCACCATCTGACTGAGGCCTGACACTCATCTGACCAGCACTTTTGCCTGACCCTGCCCTGACGGACGGCTGACCGCGAGCGGCTGCGGCCTTGTGGGGCCCGGCGGCCCGTGCCATAAGTAGCGGTAGTGCTGCCGCGAGAATGGAATTCACATGACCGGAACGATTCTGGAGACGGATGTCGCGCTCGACGCCATCCGGCAGTACGCGGACGCCGGAAATCCGAGCGCCTATTTCGCCTTCAGTGACGGGAACAGCTATTTCCGGCTCCCGGACGGGCCCGGGGTGATCGTCTACCGTCCCGTCGGCCGCTACCTCGTCCAGTTCGGCGGCCCCTTCGCCCCCTTCGCCCCCGCCGGCCCGGATGGCCCCCGCGCCCGCCTGCTGGCCGCGTTCCGCGCCTTCGCCGCGGAGCAGGGCCGCGAGATCGTGTCCGTACAGCTCCAGGGCGCCGACGCCGACGTCTACGTCGACCAGGGCTTCACCGTGAACCAGATGGGCGCCTCCTACGCCGTCGACCTGGAGACCTTCACCCTGGCCGGCACGAAGTTCATGCAGCTGCGCAACAAGATCTCCCGGGCCCTGCGCAGCGGCCTGGAGATCAAGGAGGTCCCCTACGAGGACCACGCCGGGCAGATCGCGGAACTGGACGCCGCCTGGCTCTCCACCAAGGGCGAGGGCGTCAAACCCCTGGAGTTCCTCGTCGGCCAGACCGGCGGCCGCTACCAGCACCTGCGCCGGCTCTTCGCCGCGCTCCGCGACGGCGAACTGATCGGCTACGTCTCCTACGCCCCGGTGTACGGGCCCCAGCCCGGCTGGATGCACGACCTGAGCCGCCGGCAGCCCGACTCCCCGCCCGGGGTGATGGAGGCCCTCAACAAGGCCGCCATCGACGTGTTCACCGCCGAGGGAACCCGCTGGCTGCACTTCGGCTTCACCCCCTTCACCTCCCTGACGGCCCCCCGGTTCCCGGGCCACAGCCGGGGCTTCCACTGGTTCATGGAGCACCTCTGGGAGCACGGCGCGCACATCTACCCGGCGCGCACGCAGCTGGAGTACAAGCAGAAGTGGGCGCCCTCCGCCGTGCTGCCGGAGTACATCGCCTTCCAGCACGGCGCGAGCCTGCCCGCGCTGGTCCACGTCTTCCGCGCCTGCAACGCGGTCTGAGAGGGAGGCACCCGATGACCACGCCCGACGAGATCCACACCCAGGGCCTGCTGCTCGTGGACCGCTTCCAGGACTGCGCGGCCGCCCCCGACGACCTGGAAGCCGCCCGCCTCTGCGACGAGGCCCTGACCCGCCTTGACGCCCTCCTGCGCGCGGCGGGGGAGTAGCGGACCGCGAAGGGGGCCGCCCGCGCCGCCCGCGGGGGGCCGCCCCCGGCCCCCCCCCCCCCCCCCCCACAACCGGGGGGGGGGGGGGGGGTGCCCTCCTCCCAGCCCCCCCCCC
>NZ_JBBDHD010000302.1:0-959 GCF_044129415.1 Streptomyces racemochromogenes | reverse complement strand
CGTCATCCCAACCGGGTATTAGCCAGCTGGATTTCTTTCCCAACAAAAGGGCTTTACAACCCGAAGGCCTTCTTCACACACGCGGCATGGCTGGATCAGGCTTGCGCCCATTGTCCAATATTCCCCACTGCTGCCTCCCGTAGGAGTCTGGACCGTGTCTCAGTTCCAGTGTGGCTGGTCATCCTCTCAGACCAGCTAGGGATCGTCGCCTAGGTGAGCCGTTACCCCACCTACTAGCTAATCCCATCTGGGCACATCCGATGGCAAGAGGCCCGAAGGTCCCCCTCTTTGGTCTTGCGACGTTATGCGGTATTAGCTACCGTTTCCAGTAGTTATCCCCCTCCATCAGGCAGTTTCCCAGACATTACTCACCCGTCCGCCACTCGTCACCCGAGAGCAAGCTCTCTGTGCTACCGTTCGACTTGCATGTGTTAGGCCTGCCGCCAGCGTTCAATCTGAGCCATGATCAAACTCTTCAATTTAAAAGTTTGATGCTCAATGAATTAAACTTCGTAATGAATTACGTGTTCACTCGTTGAGACTTGGTATTCATTTTTCGTCTTGCGACGTTAAGAATCCATGTCACTTTGAGTGCCCACACAGATTGTCTGATAAATTGTTAAAGAGCAGTGCCGCTTCGTTTTCGCTGCGGCGCGGGGTGTGCATATTACGCTTTCCCGCTTCAGAGTCAAGCGTTTAATTTGCTTTTCTCTGCTGACCCGGCGGCGTGTGTGCCGTTGTTCCGTGTCAGTGGAGGCGCATTATAGGGAGTTCTTCTGAAGTGACAAGAGGAAATTTAAAAAAAGTTTCTGACCGTGTTTTTTTTCACCAAAAGCGATGAGATCCAGCTACAAATTGTTCTATTTGATGTATCTGCAACCACAATCACACCTGAGATGGCATAATTAGCCGCATCAATATCTAAGGAATAAAAGCGATGCCATTAAGCGCACAACAGC
>NZ_JBBDHD010000359.1:0-335 GCF_044129415.1 Streptomyces racemochromogenes | reverse complement strand
GGCGGTGCCAGGCGGTGTAGAGGCCGGTCAGGGCGGAGGCGTAGCCGGCGAGGGCCTCGGGGGAGATGTGGCCGACGAGGATCAGGAGGATGCCGGTGGTCAGGATCGCCAGGAACACCACGAGTTCTACGGGAAAGCTGCCACGCGGGTCACGACGGGTCGGCACGATGGTTCTCCTCAGTAGGTGGAAGGTCGCAGGACGGCACTCCGCCGGGTGTGCCGCTGGTGGGGTGTGCGGCGGGGTGTGGTTCGAGCGTTCCGTCGTGGTCGGCGGGTGCGCCATGGGAAACGATCTTCTTTCCGCAACGGTCAACTGGGAGAACGGACATGGCGGG
>NZ_JBBDHD010000301.1:0-1020 GCF_044129415.1 Streptomyces racemochromogenes | reverse complement strand
TGCAAGGCCTTCTCGGCCGACGCCGACGGCACCGGCTGGGCCGAAGGGGCGGGCATGCTCCTCGTCGAGCGGCTCTCCGACGCCCGGCGCAACGGCCACCGGGTGCTGGCCGTCGTACGCGGATCCGCGATCAACCAGGACGGTGCGTCCAACGGGTTGACCGCCCCCAACGGGCCCGCGCAGCAGCGGGTGATCCGCCAGGCGCTGGCGCAGGCCGGACTCGCGGCGGCGGACGTCGACGCGGTGGAGGCCCACGGCACGGGCACCCGGCTGGGCGACCCGATCGAGGCGCAGGCGCTCCTGGCCACCTACGGGCAGGAACGGGAGGCGGACCGGCCGCTGTGGCTGGGCTCCCTCAAGTCGAACATCGGGCACACGCAGGCCGCGGCCGGTGTCGCGGGCGTGATCAAGATGGTGATGGCGATGCACCACGGGGTCCTTCCCAGGACCCTCCACGCCGACGAGCCCTCGCCCCACGTCGACTGGTCGGCGGGGGAGGTGCGGCTGCTGACCGAGGCGCGGGAATGGGCGGAGCAGGGAGGCCGTCCGCGCCGGGCGGGCGTCTCCTCCTTCGGAGTCAGCGGTACCAACGCCCATGTCGTCATCGAACAGCCCGCACCACAGGAGGACCCGGCCCGGGCCGTACCGGCCCCCGGCACGACCGTCGTCTGGCCGCTGTCGGCCAAGGACCCGGCGGCGCTGCGCGCACAGGCCGAACGCCTCCTCGCCCACCTCACCGCCCACCCCGGCCTCCACCCCCTCGACGTGGCCCTCTCCCTGGCCCCGAAGGCCGCCCTGGAAGTGCGGTCCGCCGTCACCGGCACGACCCGCGAGGAGCTGCTCGGCGGGCTGGCGGACCTCGCGGCGGAACGCCCGTCGCCCACTGCGGTCCTGAGGACGGAGACGACGCAGGGCACGCCCGTCGGCGGCAGCCGCACCGGGTTCCTGTTCTCGGGGCAGGGCAGTCAGCGGCTGGGGATGGGGCGTGAACTGCATGCCGCGTTCCCGGTGTTCGCCGAG
>NZ_JBBDHD010000300.1:0-1022 GCF_044129415.1 Streptomyces racemochromogenes | reverse complement strand
GGTTTGCCTGCGAGCGCGGTGTGTCCGCGGTGGTGATTGTAGGAGTGCAGCCAGCCGGGGAAGGCGTCGCGTCGTTCCTGCTCTGAGCGGTAGGGGCGGGCGTAGGCCCATTCGTCCAGCAGGGTCCGGTTCAGCCGTTCGACCTTGCCGTTGGTCTGGGGGCGGTAGGGCCGGGTTCGCTTGTGGGTGATCCCGGCCGCCGTCAGGACGTCGCGCCAGACGTGGGACTTGTAGCAGGCTCCGTTGTCGGTCAGGACGCGCTCGACGGTGATTCCGCACGAGGTGAAGAACGTCTGGGCCCGTTGCCAGAAACCGGCGGCGGTTTCCTTCTTCTCATCGGTGAGGATCTCGCTGTAGGCGAGGCGGGAGTGGTCGTCGACGGCGGTGTGGATGTAGCTGTAGCCGGCGTTGTTGCGGTTCTTGCGACCGGCCTGGCGGCCGATGGTCTTGTGGCCGCCGCCATCGGGGATGTTGCCGAGTTTCTTGATGTCGACGTGGACCAGTTCGCCCGGCCGATCGCGTTCGTAGCGCCGTGTGACGGTGCCGGTGGCCCGGTCCAGGTGGGTCAGACGGGCCAGGCCGAACCGGGTCAGGACACGGTGCACGGTCGAGGGCACCAGGTGCAGCAGGTGGGCGATGCGGGCCGGACCCCACCGGCGCAGGACGCGAACCTTGATGATCCGGCGCTCGGTGCGGGTCGGAGTCCGGCGTGGGCTGTGGTGCGGGCGGCTGGAGCGGTCGGCCATACCGGGCTCGCCGAGGGTCCGGTAGCGATCGGCCCAACGTTGAGCGGTGGTGGGTGAGACCTGGAAGCGTTCGGCGGCCCGGCGCAAGGGCCAGCCGTTCTCGACCACGCAGCGGGCCAGACGCAGGCGTCCGGTCTCGGTCAGAGGTGCATTACGGTGGGGCATGAGGGCCTTCTGCTGGTTGGTGTTGACGTCGCAATCCACACCGAACCCGGAAGGCCCTCACCCGTTCAAGATCCCTCAGCCGAGACCTGCGTCACCCGTCCACAACCTCCC
>NZ_JBBDHD010000299.1:0-1035 GCF_044129415.1 Streptomyces racemochromogenes | reverse complement strand
GTGGAGCACGATGTCATCGGTCCCGACAGCCTGGTGCGCAACATTGTAGGCGCACAGATGCGCGAGTTCGGTCGCAAGTTTTACAATGCACGCGCACGTTGGAAGGTCGCCAGTGTCAACACGCTGGCCAACCGCGCCGCAGATCTCCCCCGCAGTTGGGTGTCACAGGTTACGCGAGTGCATGGCGATGAGGGCCATCACTACCTGGTTGACAACATTTGGGGCCGCGCCGTCCAGATCTTTCACAACGCTCGCGGCATGTTCCCCACCGCTACGCCGATTCGCGGTGACAAGAAAGGTCTGGGGCGCGCTCCGCTGGGCAGTGGCATCATCGACGCCCTGGTCGAAGGCCCAGGCATGCGTTGGCTCATCGACAACGTATTCCTGACGGACTATCGCCTCATCGCTGCAGGCGACATCGACATGACCGGCGTGGCCGTGTCCAGCAGCACGGGTGACTTCTCCCAGACTGGCATGCGCAAACGTGTCAAGGAGAACCCGAAGATCGTCGGTGACATCGTTGAGCACTACTTTGCGTATGCCAACGGCCTCAAGGGCATCACGTTCGCGGTTGACATCGACCATGCGACTGAGATTGCCAACAAGTTCAAGTCGCGCGGCGTGCGCGCAGAAGTAATCAGCTCCAAGACGCCGGATGCTGAGCGCGATCACATGATGCTGCGTTTCAAAGATGGTGACCTGGATATGCTGGTCAACGTCGATCTGTTCGGCGAAGGCGTGGACGTACCTGCTGTGCAGGTTGTCATCATGGCGCGGCCTACGCTGTCCTACTCGCTGTACGTGCAGCAGTTCGGGCGCGCGCTGCGACTGCTGGTGTCACCGATCCTACGCGCTGCCTGGCACACGTACACGGTGGAACAGCGTGCGGCGTTCGTCGCTGAGTCGATCAAGCCGCGCGCGATCATCATCGATCACGTGGGCAACGTTTTCCGTCACAAGGGTCCGCCTGACATGCGCTGGTGGGATTGGGATCTGTCGGGCCGCAAGTCGCAGCGCGATGACGGTATTCCCATG
>NZ_JBBDHD010000032.1:0-70938 GCF_044129415.1 Streptomyces racemochromogenes | reverse complement strand
CCCCCCCCCCCCCCCCCCCCCCCCCCCCCCCCCCCCCCCCCCCCCCCCCCCCCCCCCCCCCCCCCCCCCCCCGCGGCGGGGCCGTGATCAGTCGTGCGGGACGACCGCCACCGGGGTCCGGGAGCGGTGCAGCAGAGTGCGGGTGAGGCCTCCGGTGTGCGGCCCGAGGCGGGAGTCCCGGTTGCGGCGGCCGATGACGACGAGGGCGGCCGCGTGAGAGGCGTCCAGCAGCCGCCGGGCGGGGTGTCCGGGGCGGATCTCCGCGGTGACGTGCAGGCCCGGGAAGGCGTGCCGCCACTGGTCGAGCACCCTGGCGAGGGCCGTCGCGGTGGCCGCGTCCGCCGCGCCCGGGGCCGGCGCCGCCGCGGCCTGCGCCGTGGGGCCGCAGCCACCAGGGTGACGCGGGCTGTGGACGACGCGCAGCGGCACCCCGAGCCGGTGGGCCTGGGAGAAGGCGAACTCCAGCACCTCGTCGCACGGGTGCGAGAGGTCCAGGCCGAGGACGACGTCACCACCCGGAACCGGCTCGCCGGCGCGGACCAGGACGACCGGACGCCGGGTACGGGCGACCACCGCCAGCGCCACCGAACCGACGACGAACCCGGCGACCCCGCCCCGCCCGCGTGAGCCGAGCACCAGCAGCTCGGACTTCTCCGCGGCCTCGCACAGCACCGCGGCCGGCTCGCCGCACCGCTGCCGGACGAGCACCTCCAGGCCCGGATGGGTGCGGCGCACCCGCTCGGCCGTCGTCCGCGGGACCTCCTCGCTCACCCGGGAGGGGGTTCCGGGTCCGACGAGGGGTGAATGGACGTCCGGTTCCAGGCCCCACGCGTGCAGCAGCCGCAGCGCCAGACCGCGTCGGCGCGCCTCGTCGGCGGCCCAGGTGACGGCGGCCAGGCTCTCACGGGAACCGTCGAAACCGACCGTGACCGGCAGGGACGGTGAGCGGGGGCCGGGGATGGACGGCGCAGTGAGCAGCGGGTGGGTCATGCGGAGGACCTCCTGGTTCGGGCGGTGGTCGGTGTGCGGACGCGCGGGGCCGTGGCTCAGGCGAAGACGGCCTTGAGGGCCCGCAACGCCGTCAGGTCTGCGTTTCGTTCGCCATGGGCATGCCCTTCGTGGAGCGGGGTGCCTCCCCGTCGCCAGGCTCAGTCAACCCCCGTGCCGGAGGCGCCCGCAGGGGCCGACGGGCCCGGCCGCCGGCCCGTTGGTCCCTGCGTTCCCTGCGTGACGGCCCCGGTCGGGCCCGTGCCGTCCGGGAGCGGCTGCCTCAGGTGCTGCTGCCCGCGGATGACGGCGGGAGCGCGGCGCGGCCGGCTTCCAGCCGGGCGACCGGGACGCGGAGCGGGGAGCAGGAGACGTAGTCCAGCCCCGCCGCGTGGAAGAAGTGCACGGACGCCGGGTCACCGCCGTGCTCCCCGCAGACTCCGACCGTCAGGTCCGGCCGGCTCGCGCGGCCCTCCGCGACGGCGATCTCGACGAGCCTGCCCACGCCCTCGCGGTCGATCGTCTCGAAGGGCGACCGTTCGAAAACGCCCCGGTCGAGGTACGCCGGGAAGAACGCCGCCTCGGCGTCGTCGCGCGAGAAGCCCCATGTGGTCTGGGTCAGATCGTTCGTCCCGAAGGAGAAGAAGTGCGCGTCACGGGCGATCCGGCCCGCGGTCAGCGCCGCCCTGGGCAGTTCGATCATCGTACCGACCGGGCAGTCGAGCGGGACCCCGCTTTCCCTCGCGACGTCGGCGAGCACCGCGTCGACCTCGTTCCGCACCAAGTGCAGCTCCTCGGCGGCGCCGACGAGCGGGACCATGATCTCCGCGCGGGGGTCGCCGCCGGCCTGTCTGCGGGCGACGACGGCCTCGGCGAGGGCCCGTACCTGCATGGCCACCAGCCCGGGGGCCACCAGGCCCAGCCGTACGCCGCGCAGCCCGAGCATCGGGTTCTCCTCGTGCATCCGCTCCACAGCCGACAGGAGTGCGCGGTCCCGGGCGGCAGGAGTCCGGCCGACGGCCTCCTGCCGGGCGATCCGGACGGCGAGTTCGGTCCGGTCGGGCAGGAACTCGTGCAGCGGCGGGTCCAGCAGCCTGACGGTGACCGGCAGCCCGTCCATCGCCTCCAGGATGCCGGTGAAGTCCTGTCGTTGCAGGGGCAGCAGCGCTGCGAGGGCCTGCGTGCGCCCGGCGGCGCTGTCGGCCAGGATCACGGCCTCGACCAGGGGGCGCCGGTCGCCGAGGAACATGTGCTCGGTCCGGCACAGGCCGATTCCCCGGGCGCCGAAACGCCGGGCCCGGGCAGCGTCCTCGGGCGTGTCGGCGTTGGCCCGTACCTCCAGGCGCCGCGCCGAGTCCGCCAGGGCCATCATGCGGTGCACGTCACGGACGACCTGCTGCGCTTCGCCGTCGGGTGCCCGTCCGCCGGCCTCGAAGTACCGCATGACCTCCGACTCGGCCAGCGGCACGGCGCCCAGCCGCACCACGCCCTCGGTGCCGTCCACGGAGACGACCGTGCCCTCGGTGACGGTGACCCCGTCCGCGGTCGTGAAGCTCCGCTCCACCGGGTCGACCGTGATGCCTTGCGCCCCGCAAACGCAGACCTTGCCCATGCCCCGCGCGACGACGGCCGCATGACTGGTCTTGCCGCCCCGGGCGGTCAGCACCGCCTGGGCGGCGATCATGCCGGGAAGGTCGTCGGGGGTGGTTTCCTGCCGTACGAGGACCACCTGTTCGCCGGCCCCGTCCCGGCGGACCGCCTCGGCCGAGTCGAACACCACGGCTCCCACGGCGGCTCCCGGCGACGCGGGAACCCCCCGCGCGACCACCGCGCCCACGTCCGGGTCCGAGGTGTCGAAGCGCGGGAACATCAGGTGGGCCAGGGCGTCCCCGTCGACCCGGGCCAGTGCCTCCTGCGGGGAGATCAGACCTTCGTCGGCCAGCTGGGCGGCGACTGCGAAGGCGGCCTGGGCGGTGCGCTTGCCGACGCGGGTCTGGAGCATCCACAGCTTCCCGCGCTCGATGGTGAACTCGATGTCGCACATGTCCTGGTAGTGGGCCTCCAGGCGGTCCATGTGGGCGCACAGCTCCTTGTACGAGCCGGGATCGAGCTCCGCCAGCTGTCGGAGGGGCACGGTGTTGCGGACGCCGGCCACGACGTCCTCACCCTGGGCGTTGGGCAGGTAGTCCCCGTAGGCCCCCGGCCGCCCGGTGGCCGGGTCGCGGGTGAAGGCGACGCCGCTCCCGGAGTCGGGCCCCAGGTTGCCGAAGACCATCGTCTGGATGCTGACGGCGGTTCCCAGGTCGTCGGGGATGTGCTCGCGGCGGCGGTAGATCCGGGCCCGTTCGCCGTCCCAGGAGGCGAAGACGGCGAGGACCGCGCGCCGCAGCTGCTCGGACGGATCCTGGGGGAACTCCTCACCGGTCCGTTCCGCGATCAGGTCCTTGAAGGCCTCGACCAGCCGGATCAGGTCCACGGTGTCGAGCCGGCTGTCGTCGGCCACCGTGTGCTGCCGCTCCAGACCGCCGATCAGGGCCTCGAACAGCGCGCTGTCCACCCCCATGACCGCACTGCCGAACATCTGCACGAGGCGCCGGTAGGAGTCCCAGGCGAACCGCTCGCGCTCCGGCGTCTTGCCGAGCCCCAGGACCGAGAGGTCGTTCAGCCCGATGTCGAGGATCGTGTCCATCATCCCGGGCATCGAGAACCGGGCCCCGGACCGGACGGACAGCAGCAGCGGGTCGTCGACCTGCCCGAGCCGCTTGCCCGCCGCCCGCTCCAGGGCCGCCAGGTGCCGGGCGAGCTGGTCTTCGAGCTCCGGCGGCGGCTCACCGGTGGCGAGGAACACCCGGCAGGCCTCGGTGGTGACCGTGAAACCCGGCGGCACGGGCAGACCCATGCGGGCCATCTCCGCGAGGTTGGCGCCCTTGCCGCCGAGCAGTCCGGCCATCTCCCGGCGGCCCTGGCTGAAGCCGTACACGTAGGTCGTCATCGCGCCTGCCCGTCTTTTCGAGGGATGCCGGTCGTCACCTCCACCCTGAGCCCGGGGCGCCTCCTGCGGGAGGGCCCAGTGGTCCCCGTCGGGACCCGACCGGTCCCGTCGTCTGACACCCCGCACCCGGTCCGCCCGCGGAGGCAGGGGAGGGCCGGCCCTCGCAGAGGGACTGTCGGCCCTTCTTCGGGTCTGTCCGGGGGAGGGAAGGTGAAGCCGGTTGCGCCGGTTCCCCCGGCCGGCGCAACACCAGCCCCACCATCCCCATGACGCCGCGAAACCGCGAAAGGACGAGATACGTGAATCGCCCCCGCCCCCTGGTCGCCGGAGTCGACGGCTCTCCCGAAAGCCTGGCCGCCGCAGACTGGGCCGCACGCGAGGCCGTGCGCCGTGACGTGCCACTGCGCCTCGTACACGCCTGGTTGTGGCAGCCGCTCGACCTGCCCGTCACCCAGGACCGGGAGTCGGCGGCACGCCGCGCGCAGGAGGTCCTCAAGGCGGCCGAGACCGACCTGGCCGACCGGTTCCCTCAGCTGGAGCTGACGGCGGACGTACTGCGGGATGCGACCGTGCCGGCCCTGCTGCGGGCCGGAAGGGAAGCCGGGATGCTGGTCATCGGCTCCCGGGGCCACGGCGCCGTCCTCGGATTCCTGCTGGGCTCCTACGGCCGGCAGGTCATCGCCGCCGCGGAGTGCCCCGTCGTCTCGGTGCGCGAGGCGAAGGGAGCGCCGGCTCCCGGCCCCGGCGAGGGAGAAGTCGTCGTCGGCCAGCAGGGCGGCGTGGCGGAGTCCGGCGACGTACTGCGGTTCGCCTTCGAGGCGGCAGCCGCCCGCCACACCACGCTGCGGGCCGTACGTGCTTGGAGCCTGCCCCCGGTCTACGCCTACAGCCCGGGATCGCTGTGGCTCGCCGACCGGTTCGGCGGCCTGGAGCCGTACGAGAAGGCGGCGCTGGAGCAGGCGCTGGAACCGTGGCGGCAGAAATACCCCGAGGTGGAGGTCGTCGAACACGTGGAGATGGGCAGCGGGGCGGAAGTGCTGCTGTCGGCGGCCTCCCGTGCCGAGCTGCTCGTCGTCGGACGGCAGGTCCGGCAGTCGCCGGTGGGCCCGAGGACCGGCTCGGTGGCCCACGCCGCGCTCCACCACGCACGCTGCCCGGTCGCCGTCGTACCGCATGTCTGAGTCCGTCGGCCGGAGGCCATGACGCCGCGGGACCGTGCCGGAGCCGCACCGAGACGCATCCGGGCTGGAGCGCCGTCGCGGACTCCGACGTTGCGAACCGGTACGAGGCGCTGCCGCGGCCCTGGGTGGGGTACCGGATGACCGGTGCCCCGCGGATCCGCTCGGACCTCGTCACCGGCTTCCGGCCGGAGGTCCCGCCCGGCGCCGTGGCCCGCTCGTCGAGGTTCTGGAGTCCGCTCCGGCGGCCCCCGGCTGGGATGCCCGTGCCGTTGTCCGACCCGGTCAGCTCCGTCTCGCGGCGCCGGGGACGGGCATGGCGTTGTCGATGGCCACACCTGCCGCGACGGACAACGGGTTGCCGGACACCTCGTCGCGCACCCGGATCGGAACCCCGAGGCGCCCGACGGACACGACCGGCCGCCAGTCAGGCCTTCTTGACCACGCTCGACTTGAGCTGCATGGCTCCGAAGCCCTCGATCCGGCAATCGATGTCGTGGCCGTCGACGCCGTCGATCAAGCGGATGTTGCGGACCTTGGTGCCCGCCTTGATGCCCGAGGGGCTGCCCTTGACCTTCAACGCCTTCACGACGGTCACGCTGTCGCCATCGCACAGCACGTTGCCGACGGCGTCCTTGACCACTCGCTCCCCGACGTCACCTCCCGTGCTTTCGGCAGGTACCCATTCGTGGCCGCACTCCGGGCAGACCATCAGAGCGTTCATCTCGTAGGTGTACTCACCGGAGCACTTCGGACACGGAGGCAGGTTGTCGCTCATTCACGCAGATTTCTTGAGGTCCGGGAAGCGGGGGCGCCTGGGGCGGACCGGCCGGCCGGCCGACAGGGGCACCCGCGCGATGGAGTAGCCATCATAGCAAATTGCAAAAGTCTGCAATTTCATAGAACCTGTAGGTGCTGTGTCCGTAGGTAGCCGCGGGCACAGCACCAAGCCGTGCCCCGTTCGGGGCGGTGAGAAGGGTCCGAAACCGTGCCGGTTCCGCTGTATCAGGCCAAGGCCGAGTTCTTCCGGATGCTCGGACACCCGGTGCGGATAAGGGTCCTGGAGCTGCTGCGGGACGGGCCGATGCCGGTGCGGGACCTGCTGGCCGCGATCGAGGTCGAGCCGTCCGCCCTGTCCCAGCAGCTCGCGGTCCTGCGCCGCTCGGGCATCGTCACCTCGACCCGTAACGGCGCGACGGTCGTCTATGAGCTGGCGGGCGGGGACGTGGCGCAGCTGATGCTCGCGGCGCGGCGGATCCTGACCGAGGTGCTGACGGGGCAGAGCGTGCTGCTGGAGGAACTGCGCGAGTCCGAGGTTCCGGCATCGTGAGCGCGAACACCGCGGTGACGGCCGTGCTGGGCCGGGTCCGCTCCCTCCTGCCCGCCCGGGCCGACTACGCGGTCATGGCCGGCAGCCCCCGCCGGGACCTGCTGGCCGGGCTCACCGTGGCGATCGTCGCCCTTCCGCTCGCTCTCGGGTTCGGGGTCTCCTCCGGCCTGGGTGCGGAGGCGGGGCTGGCCACCGCCGTGGTCGCGGGTGCGCTGGCCGCCCTGTTCGGAGGGTCGAACCTCCAGGTGTCCGGGCCGACCGGTGCGATGACCGTGGTGCTGGTGCCGATCGTCGCCCGCTACGGGCCCGGGGGCGTCCTCACCGTCGGGCTGATGGCCGGTGTCCTTCTGATCGGTCTCGCGCTGCTGCGCGCCGGGCGGTACATGCGGTACGTGCCGGCGCCGGTGGTGGAGGGCTTCACCCTGGGGATCGCGGGCGTGATCGGCCTCCAGCAGATACCCAACGCGCTGGGGGTCGACAAGCCGGAGGGGGAGAAGGTCCTGCTCGTGGCGTGGCGGGCGCTCGTGGAGTTCGTGGCGTTCCCGAACTGGACGGCGATCGGCCTGTCCGTGGGTGTGGCGGCGGTGATGCTGGCCGGGGCGCGGTGGAAGCCGACGGTCCCGTTCTCGATCGTCGCGGTGATCGCCGCCACCGTGATCACCCAGGTGTTCCACCTCGACGCGGCGGCCCCGATCGGGGACCTTCCCTCCGGACTCCCCGCCCCGTCGCTTGCCTTCCTCGATGTTTCCGCGTTCGGCTCCCTGCTGGCCCCTGCGGTCGCGGTCGCGGCGCTCGCCGCGCTGGAGTCGCTGCTGTCGGCGACGGTGGCGGACGGGATGACGGTCGGGCAGCGGCACGACCCGGACAAGGAGCTGTTCGGCCAGGGCCTCGCCAACCTCGCGGCCCCGCTGTTCGGTGGCGTGCCGGCCACCGCCGCCATCGCGCGCACCGCGGTCAACGTCCGTACCGGCGCCTCCTCCCGGCTGGCCGCGCTCACCCACGCCGTGGTACTCGCGGTGATCGTGTTCGCCGCCGCCCCCCTGGTCTCGAAGATCCCGCTCGCCGCGCTTGCGGGCGTACTGCTGGCGACGGCGATCCGGATGGTGGAGGTCGGCTCCCTGCGCGCGATGGCGAAGGCGACCCGCTCCGACGCCGTCGTCCTGGTCCTGACCGCTGCCGCCACGCTGATCCTCGACCTCGTGTACGCGGTGATCATCGGGCTCGTCGTCGCGGGCGCCCTCGCGTTGAAGGCGGTGGCGAGCCAGGCGCGGATGGAGCAGGTCGACTTCAGGCCCGACCTGCCCGGCGAGCACAGCGACGAGGAGCACGCGCTGCTCGCCGAGCACATCGTGGCCTACCGCATCGACGGCCCGCTCTTCTTCGCCGGCGCCCACCGCTTCCTCCTCGAACTCTCCGAGGTCGCCGACGTCGAGGTGGTGATCCTGCGCATGGCGAGGGTGACCACCCTGGACGCCACCGGGGCCCTCGTCCTCAAAGACGCCGTGGAGAAGCTCAACCGGCGCGGGATCGCCGTCATGGCCTCCGGCATCCGGCCCGGCCAGCGCCAGGCCCTGGATGCCGTCGGCGCCCTGGAACTGCTGCGCCCGGGGGGCCGCGAGTACGCCACCACCCCGGAGGCGATCGCCGGCGCCCGCAAGTATCTGGAGCAGGCGGGCCTGCTGCCGCGTACGCATCACCGACCGCACCGCATCCGGAAGGCCCCACGATGACCGTCCCCGCCGACCTCCGCATGATCGAGGTCTCCGGCGCAGAGGCCCTGTGGCTCCTGGACGGCTCCGCTCAGGGCCGCCTCGTCCACGTCCAGCGGGAGGTGGCCGTCGTCCGCCCCGCCGCACATGTGATGGAGTACGGGCGCCTCGTGGTCCGCGCCCCCGTGCAAGCCGCCACGATCGCAGGCCGGGCACTGCTGACCTACCAGGTGGATGAGGTCCGCACCCCGGCGGGGACCGGCTGGACGGTCAGCGTCCACGGCCGGGCGGAGATCATCGCCGACCCGGATGAGGCCGCGCACTACCGGCGCACCCTGCGCGGCTGGAGTCACGGACCGCACGACACCCTGCTGCGGCTGCATCCGCAGTCCGTTTCCGGCTTCCGTCTGGCCCGCCCCGTTTCGGGGGCTGGCCGGTGAGGGTCCAGGTCGAGGCGATGCCCTACCGGCACGTGCTGGACGTACCGGCCATGGGCTCGGCCGTGCGCATCGCCCGGGAGACCACCGAGTCGGTCCTCGTGGAATGCGGGGTGGGCCTACGGCACCCGAGCGTGGGACCGGCGCTGCTGATCATGTCCGAGCTGGTCACCAACGCCGTCCGTCACGCCGCCGTGTCCTCCCCGATGATCACCGTGACCTACGCCCACGGACCCGGCGCCTTCGCGTTCGCCGTCCACGACCACCACCCCTGCCGGCCCGCCCTGTTCGGCGCGCTCGGCACCGCGCCGGGCAGCGGCCTGGCCATGGTGGTCGAAATGACGAGGGAGCTCGGCGGCACCGCTGTCGTACGGGCGGATGCGGACGGCCGCGGCAAGGCCGTCTGGATCACCCTTCCCCTGTGAAGCCGAGGAGCTGACGATGACGATCGAATGGCGCTACACCACCCGTCAGGACCTGGGCGTGCTGTCCCTGGCCGGGTATCTCGGCGCGGAGGCCACCGACCGGTTCAACGGAGCGATCGGCTGGGCGCTCGCCCGGGGCACCGGCCCGGTCATCCTCGATCTCACCGCACTGCTGGGCTGGTCGGCCGGCGGGCAGCTCGCGGTCGCCCGGGCCGCCCGCCGTCTCGGCGAGAGCGGCCGCCGGCTGGAGCTCGCCGCGATCCCCGCCGACGGCTCGCTCGTCCCCGATGCGACCTGCCCGCACGTGCCCGTCCACTGCGACCTTGCCACCGCTCTGGCCGCCCACGGCGCGTGCGGAACGGTCAAGCAGTGGACCACCGACGACTGGCCGCAATTGTGGAACGGGTCCGGGTGGATGAGACGGGCAGTCGAGGGAGAGGCACACAGGTGAGCACGCCGCTCTACCAGCTGAAGGCGGAGTTCTTCAAAACGCTGGGGCACCCGGTGCGCATCCGCGTCCTGGAGCTCCTGTCCGTACGCGAGCATGCGGTCGCCGAGATGCTGCCCGAGGTCGGCGTGGAAGCCGCGAGCCTCTCCCCGCAGCTCGCCGTCCTGCGCAAGGCCAACCTGGTGGTCACCCGCCGCGAAGGCTAGAACGTGTTCTACAGCCTGACCCACCCCCAGATCGCCGAGCTCTACGGGTGGCCCGCGGCATCCTCTCCGGCGTCCTGGAGGGCCAGGCAGAACTCCTGGCCGACCTCAAGGCCGGCCGCCCCGCCTGGACGATGTCCCACGGTGCAGGCCCCGGGGACCGCACCCCACATGCGGCGGCCGTCTTCCGTTAGTGCGGGTTCAACGCGCTTCTGACACCGGAAGACGGCCGCTCTCTCCCCTACTGAACCCGCACCCCGGGCGTGCCTGGATCCCACTTCGGTCCTGGTCTCACTTCTGGGCGTGCTGCCCCAGGTAGAAGAGCAACCAGATGAACCCGGCGAACACGTGCGTGCCGAAGATGTAGAAGAAGGCCCGCATCGCGACCCCCTTCTCCTTCCACTTCTCGTGCACCGCACCTGTGTCCTTCCCGGTCGGGTTGTCCGTCACGATGCGTCTTCCTTCCGGGGGCCCGGCCCCTCGACCGGGCGGCGGAACGGGCGGACGAGAACCTGTATGCCGTGCTTTCCTGCGTGCTCGATGACGGCTGCGACCTCGCCGGCCCCGACCCTGCGAACCCGAGGCTCAGGGCCGGTGCCGAGGTAGGTGATCTCGTACAACCTGGCGACCTCTCCACTGCTGCTGGTCACGGCGTGCCTTCCGGAAGGATGAAGCGGACGGCGACCGTGCCGGACCCGCCGGGGGAAGGCCCGATACGGACGTCACTGCGCAGCCCCTGCCCGGCGGCGAAGAGCGCGGAGGAGCTCTCCGGCCCGAAGAGGGCCAGAGAGCGTTCGCTGCGTTCGCGCGCGGCCCGTACGGACGCCGGCACCAGCGGCACCGTCCCCAGGTGCTTGCGGGTCGCGACGGCCGCCCGCCCGCCGGGGTGCCCGGCCATCACCGACGCCCCGGACCCGCCGAGGGCACCGCACCGCAACCCCGTCCGTCATATCGAGAACTAGTAAATTGCATAACTCTGCAAGTCTACCGCGTGCGGATCCGCCGGGAAGTTCACCGGCCGGGGGCGATCAGGGCACCTTGCGCACCAACTGGCTGGTCAGTTCGTAGCGTGCTCCGACGATGGCCAGGCAACCGTCGGCGACCCGGGCGGCGAGGTCCGGCTCGGCAGTCAGGCGCGTCCGGACCCGGCGCACGTTCTCGGTGACCGCCGCGTCGATCCTGGCCTCGCCCTCAAGCCGGTGATCGATGGCCGGCCGGATCCGCTCCGCCAGGTAGCGGACGTGCGCCGGAAGCGCGCCGCCGGCCTCGGCGTGCACGGCGGCAGCTACCGCCCCGCACCCCTGATGGCCCAGGACGACGATCAACGGGACGCCCAGTTCCAGCACCCCGTACGAGATGCTGCCCAGGACCGCTTCGTCCAGGACCTCGCCCGCCGACCGCACGGTGAGCAGATCGCCCAGCCCCTGGTCGAAGACCAACTCCGGCGGCACCCGCGAGTCCACGCACCCCAGGACCACCGCGAACGGGTGCTGCCCACCCACCAGCTCCCGGCGCACGTTCCCGGCCCGGTCCGGATGGCTCTCGTGAAAGGTTCGCCACCGCCGGTTCCCCGCCACCAGCTCACTCCACGCACGCCCTGGTCCACACGGCCGCGACCCGCCAACGGCTGCCGCCCCGGCTCGCGCCCCCGAGGCCGCCGACGCCGGGCACACCAGCCCCGCCCCTAACGCCGCGGCCCCGGTCAACCCCGCACGCACCAGTCGGCGACGCGCGACGGACACCTCTGACCCACAGCTGTGATCGAGACTCATGTCCGGACAAGCTAGACGCTTCCCGCGTCCGGGCGGCGGGCGCAGGCCCGGCCTTGAGCAAGATTTGGCCCACTCCGTCCCAGGACCGCCCAGCCCGCTCGGTGGGCGGCCGGCGTACGCCTGCTTCCGGGGCGGTGCGAAGCCAGGGGGCAGCGTCCAACGCGGGCCGGGCCGCGCAGGGCTGAGCCGGCCGCATCGGCCTTCGTGCGCAGGTTCCGGAACCCGCGCCGGGCCCGGGCGGGGTGAGCTTGTTCGGTTCCGCCGGTCGCTCCCAGGGGTGGCGAAGCTCGGCGACGAGCGGCCGGGCGAGGCGGAGCCGCGTGTGCGCGGCGACCACCAGCCAGGTCCACCGGTCGGCCGCCTCGGGGTCGCGCAGCCGGGGCTCTGCTTGAGCAGGCGGAAGGTGTGCTCCCCGTCGAAGCGGCGGAGGAACGCCTGCCAGCAGCGGTCGACGTCCTCGGCGCCGGCGCCGGTGCGCGACCACCAGAGCCAGACCGGCCGGTTCACCGGGCGACGCGGTGCCGTAGCGGCGGGTCGCGGTGGTGGTGACCGCCTGCTCGGGTGCCCCAGGTGCCGGGGTCGCCGAAGACGAACTCGCCGCCGAAACCCCAGATGCGGCACCGTGCGCAGCCACCTCGCCCTCTCGCGGCCCGTCAACGGCCGCCTGCCGCGTTCGGCGGGTCGGGCGTGAGGCGGAGGAACGCCGTGTGGGCACCGTGGTGGCCGGCGGGGAGTTCGCAGGGGCTGGCGCACGCAGCCGTCCACCACCTGACGCGCCCGCACCGCCGCACGAGGAGCCGCTGCGAGACCAGCCGACAAACACCCGCTGACCGGTTCGCACCGTCACAGAACAGCAACATGGCCGCCCCCCGAGGCACCCCGAACGGCACCCTTGCACTCCACCCGCAGCACCACAGGAGACCAGCATGGGATTCCCCGACCACGCCGCCCTGCAGCAAGCGCAGCGCGTCGCGCCGCCCGGGCGGGCAGCCATAGAAGACCCCCCGGAACGGTGACAGTTCCGCGAACGGCTCGCCCTGTACGCCCCCGGGTACGGCCTTCGAGCCAAGTCCTGCATCTCTTGGTCGAGTTCAGGATCACGCGAAGGCCGTGCCCACGTCCCGGAGACAATCGAACGAGTGATCACAGGGCACTTGTTCGAGGTCGGACGCTGAGCGGCAAGCTCAGAACTTGTTGCAGATCGTCTGAGGGTACGTGTTGGCGTTCCAGTACATGGCCCTTCGCGTCTGGGGGCCGTAGACGCCGTCCACGGAGATGCCCATCCTGGCCTGGAAGTCCCGTACCGCCTGGGCGGTGGCGGGGCCGTAGTAGCCGTCCTCTGCAAGGCCGTTGGCGCCGTTACACCGACGGAGCGAAACCTGGAGGTCATAGGTTCCGGTGTTGAACCCCGACTGCTGGCCCATGACACAGTCCACCGAGCCGGTGGACGACACCGGCACCCAGGTTCCGTAGCCACCCACGGAGACCTGCTGCCCCGTCGTACAGGTGGGGACGGACGCACTCGCGGTCGGGGCAAAGCCGAGCAAGGCGGCAAGAGACAGGACCGTGGTGCCCAGAGCGGTTACGCGACGCTTCATGAGAGCGCTCCTGAACGGGGTGAAGAAAGGAGTTCGGGACACCCCCGTGACGTCCCGAACGACGATGGTTCTCGGCCATCCAGGGGCATCGTACATTTGAGTGATCGGCGGCCCGCTCAGGGGGAGTTGGCGTGAGCGCCCCCTGTCCGGCGATCCCCTCGGTGAGACCATCGGTGCCCGGAAGGTGGGACTCGCCCTGCGTGCAGCATCGGGCCGGCGCCCACCACCGTCCGCAGCGACCGCCCAAGCGCGACTGGCCCGGAGGGCTGGGGGGCGGGTGAGGGTGCCGATGATCGCTTCGGTGGTGTCACACCGCTGGATGAGGTCGACGACGCCGGTCGACTCGGCGGCAGCCTCGGCCTTCCTGGAACGTGTCGTGGAACTGCCGGGTCCCATTCCATGCTCATTGCACGGATGAGCTGCTCGGTCATCGTCAGTTCCTTCTCGGGCGCTTTCGGCTTGCCGGGCAGGGTGTCGATCTCTTGCAGCGTCAGCAGCCCGTTCCCGGACTTGAGGGCGACCTCGGGGATCTGGACCCAGCAGTCGTCGCTGTACGGCTCGGGCTCATCCGGGTGCAGCGTTTCGCGGCCCGCGGAACACGAGCGGCGGCGAGGCGGGGGGCCGGTGACGGAGGGATCCCGTCAGCTGCAGTCCCACCAGTGAGCGAAGGGGCGATCCGGGCAGACGCGACACTCGAAGATGTACACCGAGCCCACATCACCTAGAGCAAGGCCCGTGGGGTCGACGGGGACTGCCCGGCCGCCGTCCTCGTCCCGGTCCTCCAAAGGCAGCCAGATGTGCCACGAGGCTCCGTCGCACTCCCAGCTGGCCACCGTGAGCAGGTGGTCCATGCGGCGGCCACATCGCTCGCAGTCCACCCACCCCTCCCCGGTGAACCAGGACGGATAGCCGCCGAGTTTGATGCCCGGCGCCTCGGCGAAGTCGGAGAAGGACAGCAGCGGAAGCGCCCCATGCGGCGGGATCGCCGCCTGCAGTCGGCGGAAGTCGTCCCGCCACTCGTCGGCCAGGTCCTCGGGCAGATCCCAGCTGGGGTATTCCGTCACCCGCTCCGGGTGCACCACGCACGGCGCCGGAACATACCGACGGGACGCGGCCGGATCCGTCGGCGGCGCTGGGCGCACCGTCCGTACGGTAGAGGAGTCGCGCCAGAACACCAGGGGCCACGGTGATCCGGGAAACTCATGGGTGAACGGGCACCAGAGCACCTGCAGGATGTCCGTCCCGTCAGGGAACGGCACCACACCGGGGGGCAGGTCCGAGCGGAAGGCCTGGACGACCGGCACCATCGGCACCCTGGAACTGCTCGGCAGGCCGTCGCCGAAGGTGTGATGCATTTGGGTACAGACCGGCCAGGCTTCGTCTGCCGGCCACAACAACGGCCCGCCCACGGAGCTCTCGGTGGGCGACGGCGCACCCCTCCGGGGGTGCATACGTACCGTGTCCCGCGCCCACGTGGCGAGCCCTGGAACCAATCCGGCCACGTCGACAGGACGTGGCGGCGTCCGCCGTCTTGCCACGCCTCCACAGGGGACCGAATCCATCAGATGATCATTCATGGACGGAACCCTAGCCAGCCAGAGGCTGAGCGCCAGTATGGCTTCTGGCGACGCCCCCGGGGGTTTGCCCCAGCGTTCGCTCAGCCATCGGGCCTGGGGGCGAGGGTGATGGGGGCGGTGGCGATCTGGCCGAGGCGGTCAGGGGCGAGGGTGTAGAGGACGCCGACCTGGCCGGTCGAGGATGTCCGGGCCGGATTGTCATGGCGGGCCGTGCGGGTGGTGCGGCCGCAGGTGTGGGTGGTGGACGACACCGGGTCTCCCAAGGACGGCACCGCTTCGCCGGGGGTGGCCCGGCAGTACTCGGGCACCCTGGGCACGGTCGGCAACGGCCAGATCGGCGTCAGCGTCCACGCCGCCTCCGACGCCGCCTCGTGCCCGCTGTCCTGGCGGCTTTTCCTGGCCGCCGCCTGGGACGGCCCCGACGCCGAAGCCGGCAGGCGGGCCTGCAAGATCCCCGACACCGCCCACCCCCGGGCCAAGTGGCAGCTGGCGCTGGACATGCTCGATGAACTCGACGGGAACGGGGTACGGCCTGCCGTCCTGGCCGCGGACACCCGATACGGCGCCCACGCCGACTTGCGTCGCGGCCCGGAAGACCGCGGCCAGGCCCGGGTGCTGCAGGTCAAAGCCGAGATGACCGCCTACGGAGAGGATGCCGAACCTCACCAGCCGCCAGCCGCCAGCCGCCAGCCGCCAGCCGCAGCCACGGTCGAACAAACACGCGAGGAGCACTGGAATGCGCCTCATTGTGTGGTAACCGGCCTTCACCTGGGTGATCACATCAGGTTCGGGGTACCACCCAGCATGATCACTGTTGGGGTCGAAGAGGAGTACTTGCTGGTCAACCCGCTGACGCTCCTTCCTACCCCACTCGTGCAGCAGGTACGTGCCACAGCCTGTCTGACACCCATCGCGGGAGAGCGAGAGGTCCAGGACGAGCTGCTGCAGGCTCAGATCGAAGTCGCCACCCCTGTGTGTACGGCCCTTGTGGAGGTGGGAGGCCATCTCCTGCGGTTGCGCCAGGCGGTCGCCGCCGCTGCGCAGGCGAACGGCTGCCGCATCGCCGTCTCTGCCACCGCGCCGGTCAGGAGCGCCTCGCCCGTACCCATCACCAGCACGGCGAGGTACGTGAAGATGCAGGAAGAGGCCCGGTTGCTGGTCGATGAGCAGCTGATCTGCGGGATACACGTCCATGTGGGGGTGCCCGACCGCGAGACCGGGGTGGCCGTCCTGAACCGGCTGCGCGTCTGGCTTCCGACGTTGTTGGCGATGTCCGCGAACGGGCCCCTTTGGGACGGACGGGACACCGGCTTCGCCAGCTGGCGCACGATCGTCTTCGGCCGCTGGCCGGTCAGCGGCCCGCCACCGCATTTCGCGGGGCTGGCGGACTACGAGGCGCGGGCCGAGGCGCTGGTGAAACCGGGGGTAATCCCGGACCGGGGGCAGTTGTACTGGCACGCCCGCCTCTCCGAGCGCTACCCGACGGTCGAGGTGCGCTGCTGTGACGTGCAGTTGGAGGCGGACGACGCGGTGATACTGGCCGGTGTCGTCCGCGGGCTCGCCGCCACCGCGCTCGCCGAGGAGAAGGCCGGAGTCGCTCTTGCGCCCTGCAGAGCGGAGCTCCTACAGGCCGCGACATGGCATGCGGCCAGACACGGGCTGGGCAGCACGCTGGTCGACCCGGCGGGCCGGCTACGGAGCAGCGGGGACGTGCTGAACGCGCTCCTGCGGTACATCGGCCCCGCTCTCGAAGAGAACGGTGATCACCGCGAGGTGACCTCGCTCGTCCACCGGCTGCGCCAGCGGGGCACGGCGGCCGACCGCCAGCGCCGCGCTCTGGCGGAAGCCGGCCTGCCGGGAGTCCGCGACCTGATCACCGCAGGAGCCACCACCGCGTGACCTTGCAGGATCGACCGATCCGGCAGATGTCCTCTGGATTCTCGTCAGCGTCCAGGAAGACCGGCACGACCAGGGTGGACACCTCGTCCTCTTCGCGGGGTACCGGACGGGGTCGACGGCGTGCAGGCGGGAGGCGACGCGTGGCAGGCCCTCGGCGAAGGCCTGCGCTCGATGGTGCGGTGGTGGAAGGTGATCGTGGTCTTGGAGCCGATCGGGCGTGACCCCGGGTCGACCAGTTCCGCCACGACTCCCTGGCGCGCATACGAGCTACTACCCCGAGGATGATCTGGGACGGCCCGGCACGTACATCCTCGACGTTCATCTGTCGCAGACCGAGCTTCGCTTTGCGCGCGTGGTCTACACCGTTTCACGGACTAGATTTCTTGCTGTCGGCTGTGCGAGAACCTGAATCTGGACGGTCGCTCCTGAAACCGCCGGACAGAGCGCGCAGGGCTTCTCGTTCGGTCCTGGTCAAGCGCGGCTAACCTGCTCCTTCGTCGGAATACTTGCAGTGCTTGCATGCCGCTGCTGCAGCGCTAAATCCGGGAGAGGTTAAATTACGGGTTCGGGAGCAAGGCCTTTCGCACGTTGAATGATGCGTCGAGGGCGTACTGATCCGTGAACTCGGCCTTACCCAGCCACAGCTCAAAGTTTGAATGGCGTATGAAACATTCAGGGATATTGTATGATCTGAAGGAAATTCCGGATGGTGCCGATGTCCTGTTGTATGCCAGGGGTGGAGTGATTTGGAAAGTTGCGTCGGCTGCGAACTGATCCGACGCATCGTTTCTTTGGAGCTTGATTCGCCAGTCCTGATGGCGCAGGAAGAAATTGCTCGCGGTGACGGACATGATAGAAAAGTGGCGGGGGTCCGCAAGACCTTCAACGAGTATGAATGTGCCGTCTTTTGAGTCTTGATTATTCCCGGCTTGGATGACGTCTATGCGTCCCAGGAAGTTGAAGTGCCTTATGTAGCGGTCAGGGAAATTTACTGATTCGATGGATGCGTACCACTGGCTCCAAGGGAGTGACATGGTGATTTGCCTTTCTCGAATCGGCGGTGACGTTCTCCGGTAATGATGTCGCGGACGCCCCCGTCGCCATGCGCCACTGATGCTTGGGTTCCACACTTGATTTGCGTGCGGTAAACTGCTCGATTTGCCCCCGGGGGTGGGATGTTCGATGTGTGGTGCACTGGCAATCGTATCCGGTTGGAGGTCCTGCTCCTCAAATGTAGGGCCGATCGGCAGAGGTTGACAACAGTCGCAATTTCAATTGAATTTGTGATATGTGAGCGATGGACAATGAGAGTCTCAGCGGGTCCCACGTTCTGAAAATAGAAAATACGACTGTCTTCCTGCTCCTGCAGTCCAGGCACGCAGGGTTGGGGCTGGAGAAGTGGAGCAGCGCCGACTCGGCATCGCGGGCGACGTCGATACCGACCTCCACCACCGGCTTGGGCTCCACCAGCGTGACGGCCGGCTTCTCGCTGCTTCCCCACCCGGCGGAGAATGACCAGCCCGTCCATGGGTGGCCGTGCCGGGACCGGTGCAACTGCCGCGCGAGAGCCGTACCAGTTGCCCCGGCGACGCGCGTCTGGTACTTCTGCCAGCCCCGCACGGCAGGACGATAGGGCTCGTCCATCCGCTTGAAGACTCGCGCACCGCCGGCGCATTTCGTCGCGTTCGACGTGGTGCTGCTGTCCGGAACTCGCCCGCGGCCCGAGCCGCAAGCGCCACGCCGGGCCGTACGGACACAGCACCCACGGCACCGTCCACCGCCGTTCGGCGAACAGGGACTCCAGACATCCCGCGCGGTCGCATCCGGCGGCTGCGCGGCCCCGGCTGCGATCTGCGGAAACGCCGGGGCCATCTCAGAGCCGCGCCTCGAACGCGGCACCACCCGGCCCGTCGACTGAGATCAGAGCTCGGAATCCGTCCCACTTCGGCTCCCCGGCCGGGCCCGGCCGCGGATCACAGGCCGGGACGGCAACGGTCGGCGGTAGATCCGGCAAAAGTACGCCGAGCCGTTGTTTTGCGGGTGGAATTGCCTGGGACCGTGCCCTGACACCGTGATCGACTGTGCCTGCCGCAGGGGCGCCCTACCGCCCCGGCGGCCGGAAGGAAACGCGTCCGTGCCCGAAGGGGACGGACGCACGCACGAAGGAGAGACATGCTGGTCCGCAAGTTGAAGGCAGCCGCGGTCGCGGCCACCGCGGTGGCGAGCGTCGCGGTGATGGCCACACCGGCCCAGGCGGGGGCGGCCTACTGCTCGTACGGAGGCGGCGTCTACCTCTGCGAATACTCGCCGACCACCCGCGTCCTGCCCAACGGCACGAAGCAGGACTTCGTCGTCGGCTCCGACCGCGCGGTGTGGACCCGCTGGACGGACTCCGACGGGGACTGGTCTCGGTGGATCTCCATGGGCGGCAAGGCTTACAGCAAGGTGTACACCTACGACTACGACACCAGCGACCCCTGGTCCTTCCGAATGTTCTACTACGACCAGCAGGCGGAGTACTGGGGCCGCAACCGCGACCACGACGGCAACTGGTCCGGGTGGATCCACTACGACACCCCGCTCAACGGCTGACACCACGAGCCGGCCGCATGACCCCAGCGGCCCGGCCGGAGCTCCCCCAGCCCGTACGACGGGTTCCGTGAACGGGAAGCGTTCACGGAACCCGTCGCCGCCCCGCTGAACGACGAGCGAGGTGGCTTGTCACGCCCAGTCCACGCCGAGCTTCGCGAGGGCGACGAGCTGGTCGGTGGTGAGCTTGTCCAGGCGGCTCTTGGTGTTGGAGACCCACACACCCAGCTATACCGCGCCCGGGTGGCCGTCGGCGTCGACGAGGTCGGCCACGACGCGATAGTTACGCCGGGGCCCTCGCCGCCAAGGCCGTGGAGGCGGCGGAGAGCCAGCACACCGCGGTCGCGGGGGAGCAGGCCATCGCGAGTAGGGTGTGCACCCCGGTCGGTGAACTCGTGTCCCTCAACGAGAAGGTCGCCGAGGTCGAGGGCCGGATCGAGGAGCGATTCCGCGCGCACGAGCTCGCCGAGATCATCGAGTCGATGCCCGGCATCGGGGCCGTGCCCGGGGCCGAGTTCCTCGCCGCCGTCGACGGAAAGCCTCGACGCTTTCGCCACCCCTGACCGGCTCGCGGCCTTCGCGGGGGTGACACCTGCCCCGCGGGACTCGGGCGAGATCGGCGGAAACTTCCATCGGCCGAAGTGCTACCACCGCGGCCTGCAACGCGTCTTCTATGCGTCGGCGCTGTTCAGCATCCAGCGCGACCCCAACTCACGAGCCGTCTACGACCGCAAGCGAGCCGAGGGCAAACGCCCCGTCCAGGCGGTCCTTGCCCTTGCCCTTGGCCTTGCCCTTGCCCTTGCCCGACGATGCGTCAACGTCCTGTGGGCCCTGCTGCATGATCGCCGCTGCTGCACCGTCGCGGCCCCGGCAACGTAGCCACTTCCTTGTGCCGCTTGCCTGAGGCCGGCTCCCAGCCGCCGCCGGGGGGCAGGGGGACAGGAGACAAGCCGCGACTGCCCGCCCCCGGAGGCGTGCGCGGCCGATGAACGGACCCTTCCGGGGTCGAAATCGCGCCGGGACGGCGAAATGGCCGCATCAGGTCTCCCCCGACGAGCGGCCGCGAGCGCCTAATGGTGTTCCAGCGCTGTGCTGGCGAAATCCATAGGGTTACGGGGGAGCGCGCATGGCCGTCATGGGAAATGCCGGGGCACCACCACCGTCGGAGCCACCGCCACCACCACCGCCCCCGTTGGGGCCGCCACCACAGCTTTCGGTGCCGCCGCCGTTCGTGCCGCCCGACGAGCTGATGGGGTCGCTCAGCCGGGGCAGGCTCGTCCTGCGGGTCAGCGGCCGCATGCTGTGGTTGGGCTCGAAGGCCGTTCCGTTGCACAACATCGCGTCGGTCGATGCCTTCAAGGTGAAGCCCGACTGGGGGACGGCACTCCTGCGGGTGCTGAAGTGGCTGTTCTTCGGTGCCGTGCTCATCGTGGCGACCGGCCTTGTGGACCGGCTGGTGACCGGGACCGAGGTGAGCATCGGGGGCGGCGGCTTTCGCCTGTTGCTGACCGTCGTGGTCGTCGTGGCGGCAACCGCCCTCGCGGGCGCGTTCAGGGCGGCGAGGCCGGTGCTGGCCGTCGAGACGGCCGGCGGCTCCCTCCTGGCCGTGACACTGCCGAGCATTGACGAGTTGCGGCAGATCGCGGGGCGGATCGTCTACGCGATCAACTACCCCGACGCCGAGTTCACGGTCGTCGTGAAGCAGTTCCACACCACCAACAACCACGGTCCTGTCGCCATCCTGAACGGCGGCCAGGGGAACACGGGGATCAAGCTGTGAGCGACGCGACGCACCACACGACGAACAACTACGGGCCGCAGGCCTTCATGGACGGCGGGCAGGGGAACGTGGGCATCAACTACGGGGTCGTCGGAGCCCCCGTCCAGGACCCCGAGCTCCGTGCCCGCGTAGAGGAGCTCACCCGCCTCCTCGTGGAGCTGCGAGGGCACCTCACTCCGGAGCAGGTGCGGACCGTGGAGGAGGTCCTGCCCGAACTCGCCGGGGACCGGCAAGCGTTGCGCGAGCGCGGGCTCGTGCTGGCGCGCGTGGCGCAGATCGCCGCCGTCGTCGGCGCGGTCGGCCAGCCTGTCGGGGAGGCGCTGGGGCGGCTGCTGGATCTCATAGGCCGGTCCGTCGGCTGATCCGCGGCCGCCGCGAGAGCGAATCGGCCGGTCGGCGCGAGGTGTCGGTGGGGGAGGGTACCGGACCACTCCCGGTCACCCGCGACCGCATCGGCTGGAGTGGCTGTTGGAGATGACGAGCGCGTTGGCGCTCTTCACGTCCGTGACGGCCGGGCGCCGGCGGCCTGACGGACGTGGTCCCGGGCATCCAGCCGACCACGACGCCCTGGGCATGGCGGATGAGGTGGACTCCCCCGGCTCCGGGGGCGGTTCGAGGCCCGCGTCAGCGAGGACTGCCCGCACCCGGGCCACCAGCACCTCGCCTGGATCACCCATGTGGTGACCCTGGAGCGCCGCTGCCTGGGGCACCGAGCCGGGGCGGCAGCGCGGGGGTGTGGCGGTTCAGGTGTGGGTGCGGCTGTTGGGGACGGCGGCCGCCCCGGGCGGGACGTGCCGCGTAGCCACGCAGGTCACCCGCCCAGACCCGCGCCCAGACGCCGCCGACGGAGGCCGACCGGGTGCCGGGCCGGCGCCGAGAGGCCCGCGTCGGGCCCCGGCCGGGGGCGCTGTCGACCGGCCGGGCCCGCCCTGTGTGGACCTCTCGTCGCCCTGCCACCCTGCCACGGGCACGCCGGCTCCGCCCGGGATAAGGGCCAGCCGGGGTATGCGCCCCTCAATCACCCGCGCCGGGCGCGGGGCCGGTCGGGGTCGGACGGTCTGCGGGGACGCTGGCGTGGCCGGCCCGAGTGCGCGGCGCGGCCGGGGAGGGTCGGCGGTCCGGCCGGTCCGGAACGGCCTGACAGTTGGACCGGACATGCTCGTTCGCACAGCTCACGACGCCCACCCGGCAGCGCTGCTCGACGCGTTCCGGCTCCTGGACGCGGCCACAGCAGGGCGGTGACGCGGCCGCCGATGAACAGGTCCGTCGGGGTGCAGCAGGCGGTGACCACGCTCGCCGCTGCCTGCGCCCTCGCTGCGGTCGCCGCACCGCACTCGGCACAGGCTGCGGGGCCAGGCCATGCCCGAGTGGGCGGCCCTGCTGGTGTTGTGGGTGGGGGGCGGGGAATGCCGGCCTCTCACAGGTGGGATCGGGCGTTACGCCTGCACGACTGCGGCGTCGCTCCGGCGGACGCTGGCGGTGGTGCGGTCGTAGAGGCGGGTGCCGAGGGTGCGCCACAGCAGGCGGGCCGGGGCGGGCATCTGTGACAGGAACAGCTGGCGTTCTTGAGCGGTCGCGTCCTCCAGGATCGCACCGAGGAAGACCAAGAGCTTGGCCTTGGGGACGCTGCGGCGTCCGCGTTCGCCGACTTCGGCCCATTCACCGGGCGTGATGTGGGCGGCCATCAGGGGAAGGAGGTGCTCCTCCTCGTCGTCCATATGGCCGGCAGCGTGCCGGTCGAGCGTGCGCAGCGCTGCGGCAAGACGCACGGCCGTGGCACGGTCAGCCTGGGTGCGCCACCGGCGCGACAGCTCGGTGGCTGTGGCGAGCGCGCCGGCGATGGCCTCGTGCTGGTCGGCCATGCGCGCCACGACGTCGGTGTCGGGGACGGCACGCTCGCGCAGCTTGGGCCACAGCAACTGGTCCTCGCCCTCGTGGTGTTCCTGCAGGGCGCCGAGGATCAGGTCGAGGTGATCGGCGAGCACAACGGTGCGCCGCCGGTCGCCGGGGGCGGCAGCCTCGATCAGGTCGGCCAGCAGCGGTATCTCGCGGCGGAAGACGCGGTGCAGGACGACCATCTCCTGGGGGTCCAGACGCTCGCCTGCGGCAGCCGGGTCGGCGGTGGTGGGCATCAGGCCCCATTTCTGTGAGGGAACAGTGATCAATGCGGGGACCCGCAGCCTAGCGACGCCGGCCCCGCCCCCCACAATCACCTCCAGCCGGTCACCCGCCACCGGGGCCGGGAGACACGCGTTCAGAGGTCTTCCGGGTCGGCACCGGACTGTTGTGCCTGCCGCGGGAGAAGAAGGCTCTCCAGGGCGTCCAGCCCGAACAGCCCCGAACGGCATGAGCACGACCAGCACCGGCACGAAACCAGCAGTCACCACCAGGGTGCCTCCCGATGGCAGCGGGCACGGGAACGCGATGCACAACTCCCTACGGCCCAGACTGTCCGAATGAGGGGGTTGGGCACCTTGCGGAGCGACGGCAAGCCGCCGTCCGGGGGTATCCGGCCGTACGCCCAGGGGCGCGTCCCGATGGGGCGGCAGGCCCCTACCCAAAGCGGCCTGACTGCCCAACCCGGTGAACCTTCCCCGTCACAGCACTAGAGCGGGCGTCTGCTGCCGGACAGGGAGAGCGAGCGGACCCAGGGCTGCTCGGAGAGCGTCTCGACGTCCTGCCGCGAGAGGGTGCCCGTCAGGATCGTGCGCCCGGTATCGGTGCCGTCCACCCCCGCCCGGCGCAGCTCGTCCAGCTGCGCCGGCGTCGGGGGTTCCGTGAGGCGGACGAGGACCAGCAGGTCCCGGGCCCCGGGGTCGCCTTCCGCGGCGCCGACGGCCCGCCCGAGCGCGGCGTCGAGCTTGCGGTAGTCCACGTCCGTCCTTAGAGCTCGGTGGCGTCCAGGAGCCCGTGACCCCACTTGTGGTCGACAGCGCCCTGGGGGCCGCCGGGAATGGCCGCGTTGGCGTTCAGCAGGGACTTCAACGCGGCCGGGTCGCAGTGCGGATCGCGCTGGAGGAGGAGGGCGGCGATCCCCGCGATGAACGGCGAGGCCATGCTGGTCCCTGCCATGGCCACCTCGCGCTGGTTGATGACAAGCGCCCTCGGCTGGTCGACGGCCTCACGGGACAGCGAGGAAACGATCATGGCACCGGGGGCGGTGATGTCCGGCTTCTGGGATCCGTCCCTCAGGGGTCCCTCGCTGCTGAAGCCGGCGATCTTCCCCAGTTGCAGCGACGGCGCCTGCTCGGCGACGCCGTCGATGTCCTTCCAGTCGGTGCGCGTGGTGAAGGCGGCCACGGTGATCGCCGACGCGGCGGCTCCCGGCGAGCCGATCTTCATCGTGTCGTGCACCGCGGGACCGCTGAACTGCGGCTGGGGCCGGGCTTCGGAGTCCCCCAGGATCCACACGTCGACCCTGCCGTCGCCGTTCACCGAGTCACCCCTCACCAGCAGGCGCCACGTCCCCGGAGGGGTGTGCGGAACGTGGGGGCCGGCGGCGTTCGGAGCCACCTCCACGAAGAAGTTGACGTCCCCGTTGTCCGGGGTGGGGCCCGGAGTGGTGATCTGGATCCTGCCCTCCGGCAAGTCGAACTGCACCGTCTCCTCCCCTGGCCCGCGTACGGGCTGGAAGGGAGTCGAGGCTCCCGACGGCGCGGCGATCGCGACCTCGAACCGGTCCGTGCCCGCGTACCATCCGTTGAGCAGGAACACGTCGGGCTCACCCCGCAGGACGCCCGGGTGGCAGGGGACGGAGACGGTGGCGTCCTCGGTGACCGTGAGCTGCGCGTGGATGTCGTCCTCGCCCTCGTTGCCCGCGGCGCAGCAGACGATCCTGCCCGGTCCCGACTCCTCCGCGATCGCCTGGGACATCGGGTCGCTGCCGTCGTGCGCGTCGTGGTGCCCGCCCAGGCTGAGGTTCACCACCGCCGGCAGGCCCAGGTCACGCGCCACGCGGAAGATGTACTGGATGCCGTCGGTGATGTGGGCGTCCTGGAAGTCGGTCTTGACCATCACCAGCCGGGCCCCAGGAGCCAAGCCGTCCTTGCCGGCGGCGATGCCCGCGACGTGCGTCCCATGACCCTCCGTGTCCCGGGACGGGGTGGTCGCTCCGATGCCGGTGAACTCGACGCCGTAGCCGCCCTCGGGCACTCCGTCGCCGCCTTGGACCGTCTGGTCCCAGATCCTGTCGATCCGGCCGGTGAACGCCGGATGCCTCGGGTCGATACCGGTGTCGACGATGCCGACGACGACCCCCTTGCCGGTGAGTTCGGTGCGCGTCCGGAAGTCGGGCACGTGCACCTTGGCCTGCGCCCGGTCGAGGAGGGGGCGCAGCCGGGTGGCCGGCACGATGCGCCGGACGCCCGGGTGCGCGGCGAGGTCCGCCAGGGAGTCCAGCGGGACGATGGCTGTGCGGATCCTTTTGCCGCCCGCGTTGACCTCGACGCCCTCCCCGAGGTCGCCGTCCAGGGGAACCTCCGGATCGCAGACGAGCGAGACCACCACGCGCAGTGGTTTGGCCCGCTCCCGCAGCGAGACGAGCCCAAGCATCCGTCCCGTCGCCGCCAGCGGGGAGCGTCTGCGGCCCTCCTGCTGGTAGCGGGTGTAGATGGCCGCCAGTTGGGGTGCGAGCTTGGTGTAGTCCATGGCCGCTTCTCCCTCGGAGTCGCCGGGAACCGGACGTGCCGGATTCCCCTCCACACTCGGCGGCGGACCGCCGGCGCGGACGGCCGACAGGCCCGCCGCCGCGGGGCGTCACTCCATCGATGGGCGAAAAAACCATTCCCCGGACCGCCGCCCGGCCTAGGTTCCGTGTCTGTGGCCAGCGTCGGGTCCAGATGGGGATGCTGTTGGCGAGGTGGAGTGCGGCCTGGTAGGTGAGGGCGGGTTTGTCGGTTCGTGCGGCCAGGCCCCGCCACTGCCTGAGCCGGGGTTCGCGCAGCGCTCGACGCTGTTTCGCTGTTCGTATGCCTCGCGGTCGAACCCCGGAGGGCGGCCGTCGGCGGCCTCGGCGCAGGCAGTGGCCGATCTGGTCGGAGGGCTGCGGGATGACTGCGCGGATTCCCGCTTCTGCGTGCGCCGGCAGCGTGCCGATGGGCCCGGACGAGGGTGGAGTCCACCCACACGGTCCAGTCGATGTCGTCGGCTGCGTCCGCTGCTGCCGGGACGGCGGTCAGGATCGCTTCCCGGGTGCCGTCGACCGCCCATCTGATCAGCCGTTTGCGGGCGGTCTGGAAGGGGGCGAGTTCATCGGGAAAGTCCCTTCCAGGCGATGGCCTTCGAGGGGCCCCCGACACGTCGCGACTCTTCGAGACGGCACTGCGATACCCGCGCCGGCGCCGTTTCCCGTCCCACGTGCGATCACGTCCTGTGCATGCTGGTGCGTGCTGCTACGCCAGATGCTTCTTCGGCTGGGGGTGGGGGTCGAGGAGCGCCCACCAGGCGTGGCCGTCGTGATCGGTGTGGGTGCCGCAGGCGTCGACGGTGCGCAGCACCACCACCTCCGCCGGAACGGCCCCCGCCTCGTCTTGCCCGTCGGTCTGGTGGTTGAGGACCATGACGAGGATCTTGTCGTCCTGGTCGGCGAGGTGGACACTGACGCGTTTTCCGCCGGCCGCCACGGCCGTGCGGACCAAGCCGTGGACCGTCTTGAGGAAGTCGTGCTCATCCAGGAGGGGGTAGTCCCAGTCGGCGGCGGCCAGCGCAGCCTGTGCGGCGGCCTTCTTCGCCGCCCACTGATCCGCGCGGAACGTCAGCACTCTTGCCCGCCGGTTCGTGACGACCAGACGGGGCGGCACCCCGGTGAGCGATTTCGGCTTCGTCGCCGGCTGCGGCCGAGGCGCCTCCACGGGCTTCTTCTGCGGCGGCGGCGACTTGGGAGGATAACTCGGCGGAACCATCGGGCCCTTGGCGTCCACAACCCCACTCATACCCCGCCACGTTACGCTGTACGGCCCCGACCGCGCACCAACATCGGCCACAGCCGACCGTGTTGTCTCTCCGTCGGTGCCTGCCGCAGATGAGCCGTATGACGGCCGGAGTCCACCAGGCCGTCGCGGTGAACACCGCCCGGACGAAGGCGGGGGCACCGACCAGTGGGCGGACCTCCTGAAGGCGACGATGCCAGGCAGCCTGGTCCCGACGCGATCCTGGCCTCTCCGGCCTGGCCGGACATCGTGGCCGCGACGGGCCGGCTGGACGCCCGGGGCCTCGACGTGGCTCCCGTCGTCGTGGACGCGCACGCCGCAGGAGCGGGCGTCGAGCCCCGGCCACCGTCCCCGCTCCTGCCGCTCCCGGTGTTGGCGCGCCGCCAGCCGACCTCGGTGTGAGACCAGCCGAGAAGGAGCTGGCCGCGGCGCAACGGGAACCGCGCAAGACCCGGCCGGGGTGGCCGCGCTCGACGGACGAATCAGCGCTCTGCAGGACGACCTCACCCGGGCCCGCGACGAACGGGCCGGCCCCCACGCAGCCGAGGAAACCGCTTCCCGCCGCCACCAGCAGGCCGACCGTGCCCTCGACAAGGCCCGCAGGGCCGCCGCCGAAGCCGAACGGGCCTGGAACGCGCTGAACGGTTGAACCCCACCCTCCGCCGCCGTCAGGAGTCGAAGAACCGGAGGAGCAGCGCCCCCAGGGCGATCGCCGGCACGCCGGTGCCCCAGGCGAACTTCACGATCAGCCCCTCGGTGGTGAAGTCGATGGTCTGTCGCGTCCCGAGCCTCGCCCGGCTCGGCTTCTTCCGGTCGTAGACCACCGGGAACACGGTCCCCATGGGTTCGGGCTCCTCGACGCTGAGCTCATAGAACCGCTCGTCGCGGCCCTCCTCGGGGAGGCACACCCGGTAGTGGACGCGGTACTTGTGGTTCATCCAGTCCTGGACGACGGAGACCGCCTCGCCCTCGACCCCACGCCGTTCCAGGGCGCGCAGCCGCAGGAACTCGACCAGGTTCCCCACGGTGAAGACCACCGCCGCGAGCCCCACCATGACCAGGACCACACCGACCACGACCAGAACCCGATCCACCGCCGCCCCCTCCACCGGTCCCCTCACGGGTCGCAGGAGTCTACCCGGCCCCACCGGCAGAGCAGAGTGGCCTCGCGCGCAGCCCCCGATCGGTGTGCGCCCAGCTCAGCCCATCACTTCGGAGCACCGAGGGGCGTCACGGCCTGCGGATCGCCAGTCGGCCCGCGTCGACTTCGGCGACGAGCGGACCACCACGGTCGCCAGGGGCCGCATCGTTCGGGCCGGGCACGTGGGGCGGCTCGGGCGTCGGGCTGGTCGGTCCAGCAGGCCCCCTCCCGCACTGGCCGTGGAAGCGGACCACCCCGAGCGCCGAGGGGGTGATCTGGGTTCCGTCACGAACGGTTCAACGAACGCTCGCACCACACGATCGACGTCTAAGCTCGCGCCGCGAAGCCAACGCGGCCCGCCTGGAGGGTCCTGGGCGGGTGAAGGGGATGTCTCGTGGAGTGTGCGGTCGGACGGGGAGGCGGAGTGGATCGGGACGTCACGGTCTCCGGCGGCGCCGGAGGTCTGCGCCGGGTCACCCGCCCCCTCCACCAGGCACTGCGGCCCTACCTGGTCAGCCGTGTCGGCTTCTCCCACCTGGCCCCGCCCTACCAGGTGCGGCTGGTTCCGACCGGCCACGTCATCGTGACCGTCAGCCTTGCCGAGCCGTTCAGCCAGATCCGCCGCCTCGGAATGCCGGGTTCGGGTACCGGCCGGATCGGTTCGGTGGTGGCGGGTATCGAGGACCGGCCCGCGTGGTGTGCGCATCCCGGTGGCCGGCAGGAGGTGATCCGCCTGCAGTTCACCCCCCTCGGCGCCTACCGCTTCCTCGCCCTGCCCATGCGTGACTTGACCAACCTCGTGGTCGAGCTGGACGACGTCCTGGGCCCCGCGGCCGGTGTGCTGGTGGAGCGTCTGGCCGCCACCCCCAGCTGGGCCCACAGGTTCGACCTGCTCGACGCCGTGCTGCTGGAGCGGCTCGGGCGCGGCCCGGAACCCGCACCCGAGGTTGCACACGCGTGGTGCCTGCTCACGGACTCGGCCGGCACGGTCCCCATCGCCCGGCTCGCCGAAGAGGTGGGATGGAGCCGCAGCTACCTGGGCCGCCGGTTCTCCGAACAGGTCGGGCTCACGCCGAAGGCCTCAGCCCGGGTCCTGCGGTTCCGCCGGGCCGCTCAGCTGCTCACCGGCGGTCCCGTCGACCTCGCCGGGATCGCCGCCACCTGCGGCTTCTACGACCAGGCCCATCTCACCCGGGAGTTCCGAGCCCTCGCCGGTCTCACACCGGGCCGGATGGCGGCTACCGCCCGCCCGGTGCAGGAGGCCCTCGCCCTCTAGGGAGAGGTCACATTCGTCCAATCCGGACCGTCCCACCGCCGCTACGTTCAGCAGCGGGTACGGCGCCGGCCGAAGCAAACCACCGCAACCCGAACAAACCGAAGCGCACCGGTGGCGCCCGCGCTCCAGCAGCGGTCCGGTGCCTACGGGGGCGTGGAGCACGGGGCGTGGCAGCCGGACAGACCTGGGCGCCACGGGAACGATCCGGGAGGGAACACGGCGATGACGACACCCCTGCAGGCGGACGATCCGCGTGAAGTAGGCGGATACCGGCTGGTCGGGCGGCTGGGCGGAGGGGAGCTGGGCACGGTGTTCCTCGGCCGCTCCCGCAGCGGCCGGCTGGTGGCGGTGAGGGTGGTCGCTGCGCAGCCGGCGGCCGATGCGGAGTTCCAGCGCCGCTTCTCGGAGCTGACCGCTTCCGCGCGGAAGGTGAGCGGCTTCTACACGGCGCAGGTGGTGGACGCCGCCGCCGACGGGAACGTGTTGTGGGTGGCGAGCGAGTACTTCCCCGGCCCGTCGTTGCGGCACGCGGTGGCGGCGCACGGACCGCTGCCCGAGGAGGCGCTGCGGGCGCTGGGATCCGGGCTGGCAGAGGCCCTGGCCGGGGTGCACGCGGCCGGGCTGCTGCACGGCGGTCTCACCCCGGGCGACGTGATCCTGGCCGACGACGGTCCGCGGCTGACCGACTTCGCGCTCGCTCGGCTGTGGGACGCCGCGCATCCCTCGCGGACGGTCGGTGCGGCACCCGGCGGCGTATTCCTCGCACCGGAGCAGATCCGCACCGGCGCAGCCGTCACCGCCTCGGACGTCTTCGCCCTCGGGGCCGTGCTCGTGTACGCCGCCACCGGCCGCAACGCCTTCGGGGACGCGCTCGGCTCCGACGCGTTGATGCGCGTGGTGACGCAGGAGCCGGACCTGACGGGGGTGCCCGAGCCGCTGCACGGCCTGATCGCCGCCTGCCTGGCCAAGGACCCGCAGGCCCGCCCGGACCTCGGTGAGCTGCTGCGTGGCCTGGCCGGGCCGGGTCCGGGCGACTGGCTGCCACCCACCCTGGTGGAGATGGTCGGGGAGCGGAAGGCGGAGGCCGACGCCCACACCGGCACGCGGGCCCAGCCAGGGCTGCTGCGGCGGCGGGCTCTGCTGGCCGCCGCCGGAGTCGCCGCCCTCTCCGCCGTCGCGGTGCCGGTGGGGATCTGGGCCGCCTCGGGCGACGACCGGCCCACCGCCGGCACCCCGGGGTCCACCGGCGGCGGATCGGCCGCCGGCTCCGGCTCCACCGGCGGGATCGTGAAGCTGACGGCGGGCGCGCTGGTCGAGGTGGGGCGTGACCAGGGCGACGGCAGGGGGATCGCCTACAGCCCGGACGGCAGGCTCCTGGCGACCGGCGGGAAGAACAAGGTCGTCCTGATCGACCCGGCGGCCGGGAAGCAGGTGGGCGTGCTGACGGTGGACCGCGCCCTGGGCGCCGCCGCCGCCGTCGCCTTCTCCCGCAGCGGAGGCCTCCTCGCCGCCAGTTACACGCTGCCCCCGGACCTGCGCAGCCGCGACGACAAGGAGCGTGAGCACGGCCGGGCTGCCGTCACCCTGTGGGACGTCGCCTCCCGCCGGGAGGTGATCACGGTGGTCGCCGCCTCCCAGGGCCATATGCTGGCGCAGCCGAACGCGGTGGCGTTCAGCCCGGACGGGCGGCTGGTCGCACTCGGCAGGGACGGTCGCGACAGCATCGGAACCGCCCTGGTGTGGGAGGTGGCCTCCGGCAGGCAGGTCGCTTCCCTCGTCGTCGGCCCGGGCTCGAACGGCACCCTGGGCGCGGCGCGCAGTGTCGCGTTCAGTCCGGACGGCAGGAGCCTGGCCGTCGGATACGGGAGCGACCTGAAGGGTGCGGTGGACCTGTTCGACGTCTCCTCGTCCTTCGCCCCGGTCGCGACCCTCGCCCTGGACAACGCCGACGCGTTCGGTGTGACCTCGCTGGACTTCACCCCCGACGGCACGACACTGGCCGGCTCCTTCGGCGGCGTCGCCGTGTGGGATCTGACCAGCAGGAAGCTCACCGCGACCCTCGCCGGGGTCAACTCCCACTACCAGTCGGTGTCGTTCAGCCCCGACGGCAAGCTGATCGCCGGCGCCACCAGCGCCTACTCCCAGGGCGGCGGGGTGACGGTGTGGAACCTCGCCTCCCGCAAGGGGACACCGGTGGCGACGGGGCGCAGCGGCGGGGGGCAGGTCGCCTTCGGACCGGACGGCAGGACACTCGCCGCGACCACCGACACCGGCGAGCTGCTGGGCGCCGTCCAGTTGTGGTCGGTGGGATGATCGAGCCGCTGGGCAAGGAGGATCCCCGTCAGGTCGGGCCGTACGAGCTGGTGCGGCGGCTGGGCCGGGGCGGGATGGGGCAGGTGTTCCTCGGGCGCTCTCCGGGCGGCCGGCTGGTGGCGGTCAAGGTGGTGGCCGCCGAGCTGGCGCACGACGCCGACTTCCGCCGGCGCTTCGCCCTGGAGGTCGCGGCGGCGCGGAAGGTCGGCGGCTTCTACACGGCGCAGGTGGTGGACGCCGACACCGACGCGGTGCGGCCCTGGCTGGTCACCGCCTACATCCCCGGCCCGTCGCTGCACCAGGTGGTGCGCGGCGCCGGTCCCCTGCCGTACCGGGCTCTTCGGGTGCTCGGCTCCGGCCTGGCCGAGGGCCTGGCCGCCATCCACGCCGCCGGCCTGGTCCACCGGGACCTGAAGCCGGGAAACGTCATCGTCGCCGACGACGGTCCGCGGGTCATCGACTTCGGGATCGCCCGCGCTCTGGACGGCGGCCAGCACACCGGCACGGTGATCGGCACCCCCGGCTTCATGTCGCCGGAGCAGGCGCGGGGCGAACCCACCGGGCCGGCGTCGGACGTCTTCGCGCTGGGCTGCGTCCTGACCTTCGCCGCCACCGGCCACAGCCCCTACGGGCTGGGCCGCCCCGACGTCATCCTCTACCGGACGGTGCACGAGCCCCCGGACCTGGAGGGGGTGCCGGACGGGCTGGCCCCGTTCATCCGGCTCTGCCTGGCCCCCGAGCCGGACAGGCGTCCGCTGGTGCCGGACGCGCTGCGTCACCTGGCGACCTCCGCCGAGGACACGCAGTGGCTGCCGGCCGGGGTCGCGGCGATGATCGGCGAACGGCGCGCGGCGACGGTCGCCCTGCGCGAACGTCCCGACCGCGAACCGGCCGCCGGCGCCGGGGCGGGCTCCGGCGCGCGCTCCGGCCCGGAGCTCGGGCCGGAGCGGCGTCGCCGCCGCGCGGCGATGGCGGCGGCCGCGACCCTGGCCGTCGGCGGGGCCGCCTGGGCCGCCGTCGCACTCCTGCACCCCTTCGACGCCACGGGTGGCTCCGGGACGTCGGGGTCGGCGGCGACCGCGAAGGCCGCCGCCTGGAGCGGGGACCCGTGCGATGTCACGGACTACACCCTGATCCAGGACAATCAGCTCACCAGCGTCGGTCAGGCGGGCGGCTTCACCAACGGTTCCGACCGCGTGAAGACCTGCACCTGGAAGGTCGGAGCCGCGACGGTGGACAACGACCGGACGATGACACTGGCCTACTCCACCGCCCCGTTCCACATGATCACGGACCGCAAGACCCCGAAGGAGTCGGCCAACGTGCACCTGGACAAGCTCACCTCCCCCGCCACCTATGTGAACCAGGAGGAGGACCGGTGCGAGATCGCCTGGCGCACCCCCGACGGCTACGCCGCCGTCCTCGAATCCGAACCCGCCGGCAGCGCCTCGTGCGTCCTCGGCGCCCGTTTCGCCCAGGACCTGGCCCCCAAGCTGGGATGAGGTGGCGCCCCTACACCTCTTCCGGGGCCACCCTGTTCCGGGCGAATCCCAGGCACCGGGGCTGCGGTAGTGGTTCCTGTGCCCCGTGGCGAGTACGTGGCGCAGCTCGGCGAGATGACGGGTGTTCGCGGGGAGATCGAGTCGGCCGAGGAGGTGCAGAGCGGAACTCATCCGCTCCGTGCCCGCCGGCGTGAACCGCTGGCTTGAGTCCGTCAGGTCGCCCACTGCCGATCATCCCGCTGAGCGCAGGCGACACGGGTCCGCTGTTCGGCGGGGAGGCCGCCAGGTCCCACCGCAGCTTCGTGCCCACTCGCGTCGCGGCATACGTGCAGTGGTAGAACCGTCGCAGGTCAGCCACTCCGCCGGCTCCGGCTCCGCCAGCCGAGCTGGGCCTGTCGCGTACCGCTGCAGGCACCTCCGGGGCGGTGGCCCCGTCGGCGACGTCCACCCGGACCAGGTGGCCGCCCCGGTCGTCGAGGGCGACGTACTCCTCCCAGGGCTCGCGCCCCGTGGCGGCGGCCGGCTCCGGGTACCGGTCTCCCAACCCAGTCGGCCAGCTCCACCGCGACGTCGTGGCCTCAAAGGCGGCTCCGCCGGGACGTCAAGGGCTCGGGACAGGACGTCGGAACGTATTGAAGCCATCCGAGGGACAGTACCGGCCCTTGGTGTGCAGGTCAGGCAAGCTTCGAAGACGGACCCCGGCCACGGTCGCTTGACTGCCGCATTGGGAAGCAGTACCACCGGGCCGACCTGCTCGTGTGGGGCACGTCCTGGGCTCCGCGCGGCGCTTCGAGGGTCGTGGTGATGGGACATCGACACACACCTGGCCTGGTTGCGGGGTTGCCCGGGTGGTCGAGGGAGGGGGATCACGCCACGGGTGGGCTTGACTCGGCCATTTTGGAGTCGGTGAGGGGAGGGGCGGGCTGATCTTGTGATCTTCGGTGGGGTTGGTTGTGGAGGATGGCGTGCGAGTTGACGATGGTCTTGACCTGATGGGAGTTGCGTTACCTCATGTATGCCGACGAAGTGATCTTCTATGACGGGGACAACTACACCGGTAAGAGCGTCACGTTGAGGGCGGGTGAACAGCGGAACGTTTCCAGTTCCGAGCTCGGGCCGGTCCGCTCCGTGAAGGTCGGAGACGGGGTCGTCGCCGAGGTCTGGGGTGCGCGTGTCGGTGACAAGGACCAGGGCATCGCGTTCTTCACCACCGACACCCCCAACGTTCGCAACACCAAGACCGTCGGGCTGCGGGCGGCTGACGTCCACGCGATGGCTGTGCTGATCCGGTACCGCGACACGACCCTCAGGGACGGGGAGACCGGCAAGCTCGCGTTCTCCGACGTCAGGTCGCCCTACTGGAAGGAGGAGATCCCTGCCGCCGCCGATGTCTACCACCGCCTTGAGGTCCTGAAGTCGGAGATCCACACCAGCCGCAGGGCCAACCTGGTGGCCAAGGACACCAAGCCCGCACCGGTGACGCCGGAACAGGACAACGATCCCTTCTCGCTCAACATCCCCGGCGGGATCCAGGTCGTCGTTGATGACTTCGGGCTCGACGAGGAGGACCCGGGGCAGATCGCCTTCTCCTACGACACGCGCAACCGCACGGTGGTCCTGGACCGGTTCGAGCCGCTGGACAAGACGTTGAGCATCACCCAGGACGGCCCGGGAATGTTCACCATCACCCGCACCGGCTGAGGAGTCGTGGACGGGCGGGGACGCGGTGACCGGCGAGGAGTGCGAGCCGGCCGGTTCGTGTGGCGGGGCGACGTCCCGTAGTCGGCGGCCGGCCGGCGGGGCGGGGGAGCTGTGGTCCGTGCCGGCATGGCGTGTGCGGGGGAGGCCCGGTGTCCTGGCGTCCAGTGCGCTTGGGGGCAGTACACCGGGCCGCCTACTCCCCGATCACCCGGTCGAGGGCGGCGCGTACGACGTCGCCGCTCGTGGCGATGTGGACCGCGTGCCGGGCGCGTTCTTCGAGGGCCTCAGGTCGGCGCTGTGCAGCGTCCTGAAGCGGGACCGGGCCCCAGCGGTCAGTCCTGCCCGAAAGGCCTGGACGTGGGGCTGGTTGCTCCAGTAGCCCCCCGTGGCAGTACCTGTTCCTGAGCCGCGCATGACATGAGGTCTGCTGGGTGGTCGTTGCTGAACATCATGCCCCCGCCGTGTTCGCTGCCCTCGGTGGCCCGGGGAGCCCGGCAGGCATCGGCGAGACGGAACTGCGCATGGGCCTGAAACTGCCGGGAGAGATTCGGCAGTGGCTTCTGGCGAACGACATCGATTCCGGCAGGCAACCTGATATGCCGTCGTGCCTGGTGACGCTGGGGTGCCCGGGCGTCCTCCCCGACGGCGGACTCCTCCTCGGTCTCAGGGACATTGAACGCGTCTACCTCCACAAGATCAACACGGAGGGGATGCAGCCGTCCGAGCACCCCGAGTATCCGTCCTGGCGTAGGGAGTGGGTGCCGATCTCCGCGGAGAGGGACGGTTTCTCCGGGAGGTTCGTGAACACCCGCACCGGAACCGTGGGCTCCTGGACCGAGAGCTCGTCTCCCGAGGATGACGGATACCCCTCGTTGTTTTGTGTCATTCGCCTTTCGGGGTCTGCTCGGGCGGGTTGACGTCGGCCGGGTCGCTCCCGCGCCGCTGCTCGGATTCTCCCGTGGGAGGGTAGAACTGACGGGCCCAGCGCCGGAGCCGGCCGATCGGACCGTCATACGTAGTCAGGCGCGGCGGTTCCTGGTATCTCATGTGGTTCCAGATCGGAAAGTCGTTGCTGAGGTCGCGTTTCAGGATCAGCTGGAAGAGCCGCGCGGCCAGCCGTGTCAGGGGCGCGGTGACGAGAGGCCGCACCGGGGCGGGGAGCCACCGAAAACCTGTTGCCGCACAGCTGAACGCCAGCCCGATCCGTGCCCGCCACGGGCCGACCGGGGTCGTGAGCGCCCAGCCCCGCCCCTGGATGCCGACCTTCGGAATTTCCACCTTGAACAAAATGATGCCGAGCCCGATGAGGTCGGCGCCACTTTCGGCAGTGAGCATCCCGAGCACGGGGAACCTGCGCAGGGAGAATCTCAGGTGGACATGCGCGGTCGGCCCCTTGAACTCGACCGGCGCGGTTTCGGTGACCTCCACAAAACCGTGCAGGGCCGAGAAGTGCGCGTAGTCCACGGAATTTTCGGCTGTCTGCTGGGGATGGGTTCGCAAGTCGCCGGTCCAGTGCACCGGCCGGCAGAACTGCGGACCGGTGACCGGGGGCGGCAATTCCCAGCCGGGCGGTGAGTTGTCGTGGCTGTACCAGAGGTAGACGGTGCCGTCCTGCTCGCGCAGCGGGTAGTGGCGCAGGCTGCCCATACTCGGCGGGGGCGGTCCACCCGGTGTCGCGATGCAGGTGCCGTCCGGGCCGAAGCGGTAGCGGTGGAACGGGCACACGATCTGCTCGTCGCAAACGGTCGCGCCCGATCCCAGGTGCGTGCCCAGGTGCGGGCAGTACGGCGCGACGGCATGGAGCGTACCCCCGCGGGTGCGGTACAGCACCACGTCCTCACCGCAGAGCCGGCGAGTGGTCACCTGACCTGGCTTCAGCTCATCGCTCCAGGCGATCACGAACCAGCCGCTGGGGTACGGCAACGGCACTTTCTCGGGGTGCTCGTCGTAGTAGTGAAGTAATCTGGTGCCGCTGTCGTCGGACCGGCGCACCGCGCGTCGCAGATGCCGTACCAGCCGCCAGTGGGACAAGGCCATGCCATCAGCTCCTTGGGGCAGGGGCGGTCGCTGTCTGTCCGAGCGGGTCGCGAACTCGTAACGCGACCACTCAGGTGGCGTCGCGGACGCCTTGACTGCGGCCCCCTGGTCAGGGCCGCCTTCCCGAAGAGCGGGGATGCGGGCACTGGGTGTCCATACCCTGACGTCCGCTGAGCTGTGTCGGTAAGCCGGGCCTGTCGCGTTCCGGGTCGCGGGCGACGTGGTCGTACCGGGGCGCGATGTAGTGCCAGCGGCAGTTCGAGCTCATCCAGTTCCTCATGTCGCGGAGCCGCTGTTCCACTGCGCCCATCTGACGGGGAGGCAGGCCGGATCGCCACCAGTGGGCGAGGTAGTCGAATTCCACCTCAAGATATTCCTCGATGGCATCGGCCAGCATCTTCTTGGCCCGCTCCACGGACTGCTCAACGCTGAGGTGCTCGTGGTGCATGAGCACCTTCAGCAGGTTGGGCACCGGGTCGTTGCGCCTGATTTCCCGTTCGAGTGAGTGGGTGTCGTTGATGGCGATGATGGTGTGAATGCAGTCTCGGTGCAGAGTGGTCAGCCGCAGGTCTTCAAGTGCCGGCCGCGGGATTTCGGCCCGATCCGCGCTGAAACGTTCCGACCAGTCGTAGAGCACGTACATCCCGGAGGCGTACGCCCGTTCCCGCAGGTAGTCCCCCAGATCAGGCATGCCGTGCTCGGCCACGACGACCGGTTCCCATGTGTAGTGGTTGTCCAGGAAGTCCTTCCAGTTGCTCCGGTGTCGCGCGACCCAGGTATCGGACATGCCGTCGCAGAGCCTGTGCCAGGTATCGCTGAAGGCGAGCACGACCGGGTCATCGGCGCCCGGATCCACTCCGTCCATGACTTGGACCATCGCCTTGCAGCGGGTGGCGATGCCCGCCACGGAGTGCTGGGGATGACTGCCGCAGTCCTCGTCCTCGATCGCGAACATGATGCCCATGAGGTCGCAGGACAGGAGCAGGTCGTCGGCACAGGCTCTGGGGTAGGCGGCGGCCATGAGTTCCGGGATCCTGGCCATCTCGTACTCGATCACGTGCGCGTCGTCGACCAGGTCGGACTCAAGCATCCACCGCCTGGCCCGGAGGGTGACGTCCGCCAGGTGCGGATTCACTCGGTACCGGAAAGGCGTGGTGAAGTCGGGGACGAACGGCATGAAGGGCTCCTTACGGCGTGGGTCTGGACGGCATCCCCGCAACCTGCGGGTTCGGATGGCTCTGCAACGAGGTCAGGAGACAGAGCCGGTCTCACCGGGCCCGCGCCGTAGCCACCTCGGTGAGCCGACGCAGGCCGGCAGTGGCGTACGGTGCCAAGGGCGCGCTCTCCAGCACCCGCAGCGCTCGCGCCCGCAGAGCGGCGATCATGTTCTCCACCTCGGCCCGGGCACCGGTGGCGGTGAGCACCTCACGGATACGGTCCGCCCCCGCCTCCCCAAGACCGTCCATGCCCAGCAGGGCGTCCAGAACACGCCGCTGGCCGGCATCGGCACGCTGGAGCGCCAACGCTACGAGAACCGTGTGCTTGCCCCCACGCAGGTCATCCAGCGACGGCTTGCCGGTCACCTCGGGGGCGCCGAAGACACCCAGGAGATCATCGCGCAGCTGGAACGCCTCGCCGACGGGCAGAGCGTAAGCACTCAGCGCCTCGCGCACCGCGAGCGAAGCCCCGGCGAGGCAGGCACCGATCTGCAGAGGACGCTCCACAGTGTATTTGGCCGTCTTGTACCGGATGATGCGCCGCGCCTGTTCCACGTCCGTGGTGGGGCGGCCAGCAGTGGTGACGTCCAGGTACTGGCCGTACATCACCTCGCTGCGCATCTCGTGGACCAGCGGCAGCACCGCGCCGAGTTGGCGGGGCGTGAGGCCGGCGGTGTGCAGGAGCTCGTCCGACCAGGCCAGCGCCACATCGCCGATGAGGATCGCGCAACTGGCTCCCGTACGCTCCGCCGCAGCGGGTCTTTGGCTGGATCCCTGCAGTCCCGTGAGACGGCGGTGGAGCGTGGGGGCGCCGCGCCGGCTGTCGCTGTCGTCCATGATGTCGTCGTGGATGAGGCAGAAGGCGTGAAACATCTCAAGTGACGCCGCAGTCCGAATCACCGCTTCAGGGATGGCCCGGCCACCTCCGGCCTGCCAGCCGGTCGCACATATCAGGGGCCGCAGCCGCTTTCCGCCGGCGGCCAGGAAGCCCCCCAGGCTCTGGGCCACCTCCGGGGACATCCCCAAGCTCACGGCGGCACGGGCCTTGTGTTCCAAGAAGGCGTCCAACGTGGTGGTGACCCCCTGGCGCAGGGCTTCCGCATGCGGCAGCCCGGCGGTTACTGCGGCCATCTTGCCTCCCCGACGGCGCCAGCCGGGACACCCCGGGTGCGCCGCGGCGTCTCCTCCATCTTGCTGTCTACAGTCCTGAGCATCGGATCCTCTCGAAGACGGGGCCACGGTGCACGCGGTGCCAAGGCCGGTGAAGGGCCGAGGGCCTGTCCGGCCACACCCGCCACACCCAACCCCGGCTGAAGGCTCGACCGTGCGATGAATCCCCCACACGCCGTCAGCCTCCCCGTCATCTCGACTGCCACTCCCCGCCCTGCAGGGGCGCACGGAATCGCCAGACGGTAATGCGCATGACAACAGTGCGCCCCGTGCGCCTCCCAGCGCCCCCGGCAATCCGTGGACGCGGCCGCTCGTTCAACCGCCGATACCGCTGGTCGCCCCCCAGGATCCTGCTACGCGGTGCCGGGAGGCGGGATCAGCCTGGACCGACAGGGACGGCAGCCTGACCGGCGAGCCCAAAGGGGCGCCCGGCGAGGGATGCCCGTTGCAGCTTGTGTTGCACCACCATCTGGTGCCGGAGGAGAACCCGAAGGCCCCGGGGTCACGACGCCTCGGGGCCTCCACTTCGCTGACCTCCCCGCTCAACGGCGAGCCGGGCAACCTGTCACGCCCACCTTCGTGCTGCCTTCTGTCAGGGGTCGTCTCTACCCTGGCGTGGTGACACGGTCTGAGTTCGAGTTCGCCTACCTGCAGCCGCTGTTCGCGGACGTGGAGCGACTGCGTGGAGAGGGTGCCTGCCGGCAGCTGCCGGCACCGCAGCCGTCGAGCAGCCTCGCGACCGACGATGCACCGCTGGGCATGTACTCCGCGTCCACGTTCATCCGGAACTCCTACAGCGCGGGGGTCGCCCACGCCGATGCGCTGCGCAGGCTCGTGCACGCCGGGGAGGGTAGGCCCGCAGAGCCCGTGGACCCTGATGCGGGGGGCGCTGGAGAACTTCGCCACGGCCGTCTGGATCCTGGGCGGCAACGACCGCACCGAGCGTCGCCGACGCACCCTGCCTGTGGCGTGAGGACATGCTCAACCGGGCCCAGCACGAGGAGGACACGGACATAGCCGACCTCGCCCTGTCCCTCGGCATTCCCCCCGTCGGCAACCTGGCCGGTCGAGCTCTGCCCCTCATTGTTGCGCAGGAGGGGCAGACGCCGCATTGGTGGGCTACAGAGGCCTGATGTTGGCGGCCTCCAGACCCTTGGGGCCACTCTTGACTTCGAACTCCACCTTCTCGTTTTCCTTCAGGGTTTTGACGCCTTCCCGCCGGATCTCGCTGGAGTGGGCGAAGAGATCGTTACCGGCGCCCTCTGGGGTGATGAAGCCGAACCCCTTCGCGTCGTCGTACCACTTCACAGTGCCGGTGGCCATGTACCCCTCCCAAGGATGTCAACGCGCTGTAAGGCCGGGACGACCCACAGTCCAAATGATCATGCCATTCAGGGGGTGGAGCCGGAAGCCTCACTCTCAGGCCCATGCCGATGCTGATGGCGAAATCCCGGCGCAGGAAGCCGGAGAACGTCCGCCGTTACGTCAGGCCCTCCCCCGAAGCCGTCGAGGGCGCCACCTGTCTCCTCGCACCGGGGGGGGGGGCAGCGGGCGGTGAAGAAGGTCGGGCCCGGTGTCTTCTGGCAGTTGGCGGCTTCTCGTTCCTGGTTCAGCTGCGGGGTGCGTACTGGGCGGTCCATTCACGACATCGCATCCCGTGAATTGCAGGCGCGCTTGGGCGACCTTGACTACTGGTCGGTACACAACGGGATCGGCGGTGGCACCGAAGACCCGTCGTTCTGACACGGGGACTCGCAATGCTCTGCTCGCCAGCTGTCACTCAGCGTGGTGGCACCACAAGAATTGGGCCAGAACCGCACTCCGTGCACACCTGCTCCACCAGAACCCTCCTGAAGTGCGGTAACAGAACACACAACTCGTGAACAGAGCCACCCCGTCACATCGGGTGACGGCGGCGCATCATGCCGGTGCCGGCATCCGCTTCCGCCCTGTCGAGGGGGCCTGACCACGCCCCGGCGACACGGGCAGCTCCGCGGCCGAGACCGTGCCGTTCGAGCTGCCCGGCCCGTCCGGCGTGTGCAGGGCCGCGTTACGCCAGGCCACCGGCGACATGCCGTAGGCGGCCTTGAATGAACGGCTGAAGTGCGCCGCGCTGGCGAAGCCCCAGTGGTGGGCTATGGCCGCGACGGTCCTGCCCCGTGTCTGGCCGGCGCTGAGGGCACGGCGGCACTGTTCCAGGCGGCGCTGCTGGATCCAGCGGCTGACGGTGAGTCCTTCGAGCTCGAAGAGCTTGTGCAGGGAGCGCACGGACATGTTGTGGTGGCGGGCGATGACCTCGGGGGTGAGTTCCCGGTCGGTGAGGTGCTCGCCGATGTGGGCCTGGACCCTCAGCAACGTCATCCGGGCGGCGTTGGGAGCCTCCTGGAGGTCGAAGCCGAGGTGTTCCTCCACCAGGGTCTGGATGAGATCGATGGCGTGACGGGCGACAGACTCCCCCGTCCGCGGCTGGTACGTGCCGGCCGTGTCGACGAGGTGGGACAGGAACGGCGTCACCAGCCGGCCGAGCGGCGAGCGGTCGCCGAGTGGCGTCGCGGTGAGCCGCTGGAGGTCCGACTCGCGCAGCCCCAGCGCCCGGCGGGGCAAGGCCAGGGATTTGGTCCGGAACCGTTCGGGTACGGTCAGCTGGACGGGGCGGGACATGTCGTAGACGAAGAGCTGGCCCGCGCTCAGGCACGAATCCCGGGCGTCCTGCTCGACGCGGACCGCCACCCGGCTGAGAACCTTGACGACCACGTACTCGTCGTTGTTGCTGCCGGCGATGAGGCGACGGGTCCGCTGAGCCTGATGGGGCTCCCCTTCCACGGTGACCGCCTGGAGCGAGCCCACCAACGAGGTGCGGATCAAGCCGTACTCGACCTCGTCGGGGACCTTCATGTCGACGGACCCGAACGTGTTCGAGAGTGCGTCACGCCAGTAGGTACGCCTGCGGGCGGCGGGCAGCCCCTCGGTCGTGTAGTGGGATGCCGCACCCCCGAGGTCCGTCTCCGATATCTGCAAGGACACGATTCCACCCCTTTGACCTGGATGTTTGAGCCACAGCATGTCATCGGGCACGCCAACTGAAAACTCACCAGTAACCTATCTGGCCCTCAACGGGGCGCAGTTGAGCCGAGCAACCGCCGACGGACACCGGCATGCACGCGCCGTGGTGGCATACACACGCGAGCCGACTGCGCAGTCGCCCCCCTCGGGCACTGCCCCTCCGCATCTGTCCAACGCGACCGCGCGCGCCGACCACGCGCCGGCCCCACTCGCGCTCAAGCGGACCCGGGCCTGCACGACCGTCCGCACCCGGACGCCGCGAACTCTGCACGCGTGGGCAAGTAGTTCTGCACGGAGCGGATATCCGAGCCACGGCGCGGCTTCTACGGTGAGCGCCGGAAGCCGCCGGGGGACACCGCACGGTGCGATGGCTTCCCTTCCCAGCACTCGACCGCACGAGAAGACGACGGAAAATCCATGACCAGAAAGCTCTGTTCCACACTGCTGGCGTTCGCCATGACCCTAGGACTCGTCAGCGGACTCTCCGGAACCGCGCACGCGGCCAACTACCAGGTCATCGACTGGAACATCTCCGACATCACCGCCGGAGGCCAGGAACACGCCCTGAACTACTACCGCATGATCGACCGTATTCACCAGCTCAGCTACGGCGACGTGACCGGTGAGCAGGGCGTCACCCAGACCACCCTCGAACAGGACCGCATCATCCAGGTACGGATCCGCGACACCGGCGGCAACGACCTGGTGTCGATCTACCTGTGGGCCGACACCCTCTACGTCGCCGGCTTCTACGCCCCCCGCAGCACCGCCGACGTCAGGCACTTCGAGTTCTCCGACAACCGAGCCGGCTTCGCCGGGGTGCTGGGTATCGATAGTGCCCAGTTCCTGGGCCGCAACGGTAACTACGACGCCCTCCCCGGTGGCAGCAGCCGGGAGAACCTGGTCCTCACCCCGTCGAGCATCTACAACGCCGCCTACACCCTCGGACACGCGAACGGCTACACCGACCAGGTCGGCCGCTCCCTGCTCGTCATGATCCAGGTCCTCTCCGAAGCGGCCCGTTTCGGCCGCATCCTCGAACGCGTCTACGACAACATCTACAACCACCGCGAGAACGCCCTGGGCTGGGAGTACCGGTGGCTGGAGAACGAGTGGGGCCACCTCGCCGACTTCATCCGCGAGCGGCACCGCGGCCATCAGGCGCAGTTCAACTACCGCGGCCAGATCATCACCACGCTCGAACAGTTGCGCCAGCGCCTGTCGTTCATAGAAGTCCAGGGGGCGATCTTCCAGAAGCGGCCCTGACACCACTCCACCCATCGGCGGCCAAAGCCCCGCCTGACTCCTCGCCCGGCCGGGGCGGGCACCCGGGTACGGGGCGCCGCCGCGGAAGGGTCGGCGGGCGGGGTGGTGCGTCACGGTGTGCCGTACGCCGGCCCGGCACAGGGCTGCGCCTGCGCCCGGCACGACCGCGACGGCCTGGTCCCCCGAACACGGCACCGCGCCGGCTCCGGCGAGGGAGTGGCATCCCGGCCGCGGCCCGCGCTGCACGGCCCTGGCCGCGCAGCGCACCCCAGCAGCCGCACGCCCCTGATCCGGCCTTTGCGGCCGGCCCGCGTGGGGCAGACTCCGAGCCAAGACCGATGACAAGAGCACCGACATCGGGAGCCAGACGATCGACGCCTACCTGGGCTACATCCAGGGCGAGGGCGTGCTCACCGACGGCCTCGCCTGGAACCTGGTCACAGCGCTGCGCAGTGCCGGCGAGCGGCAGGCTGCGGGAGCCTAGCCGCGTGTGGGTGAGCCGGCGGGTGTACGGGTCGGACCCGGATGACCCTGACCTGGGTCCGGTGCCGGGCCGCGTCTACGTGGAGCTGGCGGGCGGCCCGCTGGATAGCCGGCTGCTCGACGTGACCGGCTGGAGCCCGCTGGAGGGCCAGTCGGTGGGGGGCGTCCGTGCCGAGGCGGGTGAGGAGGTCGTCGAGGGCGAGGTACTCCTCCCAGGGCTCGCGCCCCGTGGCGGCGGCCAGCGCCTGTACCTCCGAGTGCGGCGAACCGCTGCTGCCAGAGTGGAGCCGCTCACTCCTGGGTTGCTTGGGGCGGCTGGTTACCTGCCAGGCATGCCCTGCGGCATGCCTGGCATGCCGCCGCCCCCGCCCCGGCCCTTCTTCGGGCCCATCTGCTTCTGGAACTGGTTTTGTCCCTTGTTGAGGCCCTGCTGGAAACCCTTGACTCCTGCCTGGTTGCCGTCCATGAAGGCCATGCCGCCCTTGTAGAAGGACGCCTTGCCGTGGGCCATGCTCTTGTTCATGCACCCCTTCGTGCTCCGGCAGTCGGTGGCGGCAGCGGTGGTGGCGGGGGCGGCGACAGCCAGAACGGCTGTCAGCAGGGTGACCGTCATAGCGGCGCGTTGCATAAGAGGAGTCATAGTCGGTGCAACGATCACCGGTTGATCCAGTCACCCGTAGAACTCGTAACACGATCTTGGTGATCGTTGCTGGTGGGGTGACCGATGTGACGATTCGTCCGTGCGTGAGGGAGTGAGCAACAAGCCGTGGATCGTGGACGACGAGCTGTGGGCCCGGATCGAGCCGCTGCTGCCGGCCTGGCCGGAGCGGTCGCCGGGCCCTCGCCCGGTAGATGACCGGCGTTGCCTGCAGGGCATCCTGTTCATGCTGCACACCGGCATCACCCGGCAGCAGTTGCCGCCCGAGTGGGGCTTCGGCTCCGGGCACACCTGCTGGCGCAGGCTCGGCCGCTGGCAGGAGGCTGGAGTGTTCGAGGGCCTGCACCGCATACTGCTGGCCAGTCGAACGCGGCCGGACTGATCGACTGGACGCGCGCCTACGTGGACGCCTCCCACGTACGCGCGAAAAAGGGGGCGAGGCCACCGGCCCGTCACCGGTCGACCGCCGCAAGACCGGCAGCAAACACCACCTGATCAGCGACGGCGGCGGCAAGCTCCGCTACGTCGTCGAGCAGACCTCCGCCCAGCTCCACCCGTTCAAGCGACTCGCCGTCCGCTGGGGGGAACGGCGCTTCGACCTGCACGATGCCCTCATAGTGATCCTGTTCCGGGTGACCGTGTCGTTCAGCGTCATCAGAGCCGTCGACGACTGGTGGTGGTCGTCCGCCTCGCCGATGTTGACGCCGTTGGCGGCGGTTTGCGTGACGGTGCTGCCGGACAGCGTCGAGTTCTGGGTGCCGTCGCCGAAGTCAGCGCCGGTGCCACCGGTATGGGGTGACGATGTCGTAGGTGAAGTCGATGTTGTTGCCGCGGACGACTTCCGGTGCGGCGGGCGTCTTCACCGGTACCCATGCGTGGGTCGCGGTCCACTGGATGCCCGCCCGGTTGTCGATGCAGCCGGCGGTCGTGGGGGCGTTCCACGCCGTGTACTCGCCAGGAGCTCGGGCCGGGAGCCGGTCATGTCGGCGATTTGCGCGGCGTGGGTGCGGCCGTAGGGCGCGAGGCTCAGGCGGTGCCCTCGGCGCGGACGTCGTACTCCTGACGTGCGGCGAGGACTTCGCCGACGTGCTCCACCGACCACTGGGTGAGTACGCGCAGTGGTCCCCGCAGGGTCTGGCCGAGGGGGGGGTGAGGTCGTACTCGACGCGGGGCGGCACCTCGGGATACACGGTCCGCCGGACCAGCCGTCGCGTTCGAGCGTGCGCAGCGTCTGGGTGAGCATCTTCTCGCTCACTCCGGCCAGCCGCTGCCGCAACCGGGTGAACCGGCAGGCTCCGTGCTTGCCGAGTTTTTCCGGCACGAGCACCGCCCGCTTGCCGCCGATCTGGTCGAGCAGGTCGCGCGAGGGGCAGCCGCGCGTGTACGGGTCCCATGACGCCATGGGCTCCGTCACATTCTCGGCGGTCGCCATTCCACTCACCTCGATACTTTCCCGCAGGTGGTCAACTTACCAGCAAGTGGCTACTTACCGATGGAGAGTGAGCAGGTCAATCTGGGGTTCGTCACGCCGCGAGGAGAGTTCGCGGCAGGAAGGGGCGATCTCATGTCCATCGTCTTCACCGGAGCCTCAGGCCAGTTGGGCAGGCTCACCGTCGAGGCGCTGCTGCGGCGCGGAGTCCCGGCCGCGGACATCGTCGCGACCGGACGGGACACCGCGCGCATCGAAGACCTCGGCCACCGCGGCGTCGTGGTGCGCCGGGCGGACTTCGCGGGGCCGGACAGCCTCGCGGCGGCGTTCCAGGGAGCGGACCGGCTGCTGCTGGTGTCCACCACCGCCGTGGATGAGCGGTCGGCCAACCACCGCCGGGCCGTCGACGCGGCAGTGGCGGCCGGCGTGTCGCTGGTGGCGTACACGAGCATGACGCAGGCCGACACGGCGACCGGAATCCTGGCCCGCACCCACCGCGCCACCGAGGAGTACCTGCGCGAACGCGAGGTCCCCAGCACACTGCTGCGCAACAGCTGGTACCTGGAGAACCACACCGCCCAACTGCCCCTGCTCCGCCGGCGCGGGACGGTGATCGGAGCCGCGGGCAAGGGCAGGATCAGCGCCGCGGCGCGCGCCGACTACGCGGAGGCCGCCGCCGTCGTGCTGACCATCGAGGGCCACGCGGGCGCGGTGCACGAGCTGGGTGCGGACGAGGCGTTCACCCTGGCCGAGCCGGCGGAGGCGGTCTCGGCGGCCACCGGGGAGCCGATCGCCTGCACCGATCTGCCCGCGGACCGGCTCAGCGAGGAGCTGACCGGGGTCGGCCTGCCCGCCGAACCGGCGCACGTCCTCGCCGACGCCGACCTCGGGATGAGCCGCGGCGAGCTGTACACGGGATCCGGCGACCTCAGCCGCCTGATCAGCCGGCTGGCCACTGCCCTGTCCGACGCTATCGCCGCCGCGCTGCGCTGACCGTCCGCTCGCCCCCTCGGCCGTCGTGCCCGGACCGCCGCGAGGCGCTCACCCGTCGTTCCATGACCCTGTACGACCCTGCCATCACCCGGAGAGTTGCCGACCATGTCCTCCCGCACAGTTCCCCCGCACACCGCGTCCACCCGCGCCGCGTCCGCCCGTACGACCGTCCGCGTCCTGGGGCGGCGCGCCCTCGTCACCCTTACCGCCACCTCCGCGGCCCTGACCGCGTTCACGCTTCCCGCGACCGCCGCCACCCCCGGTGGCCCCGCCCCCGCCCACACCTCCCAGGGCGGGAACGGCGACCAGGCGATCACCCTCGACGGCAGCCGCGCGTTCCCCGAAAGCGTGGCGGCCGACCGCCACTTCGTCTACGCCGGCAGCATCGGCGACGGCACCGTCTACCGGGGACGCCCCGGGGCGACCACGCTCGAACCCTTCCTGCCGGCCGGCCAGGACGGCCGCACCCAGGCCACCGGGATCAAGATCACCGGCAACCGCCTGCTGGTCGCCGGCGCGTTCACCGGGCGCTTCTTCGTCTACAGCACTTCCGGGAGGCTCGTCGCGGCCTACACCGTCCCTGATGCCGGCGCACAGACCCTCGTCAACGACGCGGCCGTGGCTCCCAACGGGGACGTCTACATCACCGACTCGCTGCGCGCCGTGGTCTACCGGATTCCGGCCGCCGAGGTGGACGGCCCCGCCACCGGCGCCCACCGGACCCTGCGGGTGGCCTACCACCTGCCGGACTACGTGGCCGGCCAGTCCAATGGCAACGGCATCACCACCGCCCCCGACGGCACGTCGCTGATCATCGGCTACTGGTACAGCGGCGCCCTCTACCGGCTCGACCTCACCACCGGCGGTGTCCGCAGGATCGACGCACCGCCGCTGCCCAGCGCCGACGGCATCGTCCGGCAAGGAAACACCCTGTACGTCGCGCGTTCGGTGAACAACGAGGTCACCGAACTGCGACTGTCCGCCGGGAGCACCCGGGCAGTCGTCGTCTCCGCACGCACCTTCCCAGGCGCCGACACCACCACCGGCGTCGCCGTGAGCGGGGGCCGGCTGCTGGTGACCAACTCCCAGATGGACACCTACCTCTACGGCGAACCGTTGACCAGCCCGGCCTTCACCATCGAGAGCCTGCCGCTGCGCTGAGGCCCGGTCGGGGACGCCCGACGCGCGCGGCGCGGGCTGCCGGTGTAGAGCACGAACAGGATGCCCTGCAGGCAACGCCGGTCATCCACCGGGCGAGGGCCCGGCGACCGCTCCGGCCAGGGCGGAATGTGCCACCGTGACTACCCAGGGTGTCCATCTCGTGAGCGTGAGTCGATCAATGCTGAATTTCCCCCTTTGCCTCACAGGAGAGATTTCGGGGAAGTCCGAGTGGGTCGATCAGTGCGAGTGGTGCGCAGAAGACGCTCGGCCAGGGAACCTGGAGGGTCATGAGTTCCCAGATGCGGACGCTGGTGGAGGCGGGTATGCGGTAGCGGTCGCCGTCGAGGTGTTCCGGGGTCAAGCCGAGCAAGTGGGTGTATGCGCCTGGGTTGACGCCCAGTCTCGTGGCGGCCGCGGCGTTCAGGCGGGTGAGGGAGGCCGTTTTTGGCGAGCCGCGGGCGGCCCACAGCCGCCCAACTACTCAGATCCCGGACGCGCGCGGTTCAGTATCCCATCCCGGTGACAGGGCGAACTGCGAGGTCGACCTGGCCACTCCTGGTGGCCACCGACCACCGCATGCGGGACAACCGCACGTCCCGCCCTGTCATGGACAGCCGCGGCTTCGACCACATGTCGCGGCGTGGTGACCCTTCCTACAGTGGACATGAGTGCGGCCCGCGCGCCGGCACGAGCCGGTGGGCGGGCCGCGGCGGGTTCGCGGATCAGGTCGGGCCGTCATGGTTGGGGCGAGCGCGAGGTGGTGCGTCAGGCCGCGTGCGTGAGGGCCTGCTCCAGGCGTGGGATGTAGTCGACCAGGTCCTGTGCCCAGCAGCCGTGGGTGTGCTTGCCCTGGCAGTTGGGGCCCCAGCCGCTGCCGTTGCCGTAATTGACCGCCCCGCTGGGGTATTGGAGCTTGTCGAGCGTCGCCTTCATGTTGTTCTGGGCCCCCAGGGTGACGGCTTCTTTGAACGCGTCCTGGTCAAACATCAAGTTGATCAGGTTGCCGTCGCCGGCGCCGGTGTACAGGGTGACGCCGACGTCCTTGAGCCTGGCGGCCTTGGCGACCGGTCCGTGGGAGAGGGCCTGGGACATGTCACCGCCCTCGTCGAGCGGACCGAAAACCGAGTCGGTCGGAACGGCAGCGCCAAAGCCGCTCCCGGCGGCGGTGTCGCCGGAGCCGGAGGTTCCCGACATGGTGAACCCACTGTTGGACAGCATGCCGCGGATCGCCGTACGGACCCAGTACAGATTGAAGTCGATCGCGCCCGACAGGGACACGGTCTGGCTGAACAGGTCGGGGTGGTCCTCGGCGTAACTCAGGGCGCCGAAGCCGCCCATGGACAGGCCGCCGATGGCCCGGCCGTTCTTGGTGTTGATCGTGCGGAGGTTGTCGTCGATGAACGGGATCACCTGGTTGATGTGGAAGGTCTCCCACTTCTGGGCGCCTGCCGCGGTGTCCTGGCGGACCCAGTCGGTGTACCAGCCACGGGCGCCGCCGTCCGGGAGGACGGTGATCATCTTTTGGGTGGCGAGCAGGGCGGGGTAGGCCATGTAGGGGTTGCCGGGTCCGTCGCCGGCGCCGTGCAGGAAGTAGAACACCGGGTAGCGCTTGCCGGGGTCGGTGTAGTAGTCGTCCGGGACGATGATCCGGATCTTGTGTTGCCCGGCGACTGCGGGGGTCGTCACGGTGATGACGAAGTTGGTGGGGGTGCCTTCGGCCTTGCCGACCTGGGTGAGCCCACGGCCGTCGGTCAGGTTCGGAATGGTCGGCGTGTCGGCGTGTGCGGGCGTTGCGGTGAGCAGGGCCAGGGACGTCGTCACGATGGTCGCGGCGGCGGCCAGCCTGCTGAGTGCACGCGCACCGAATGAGGATGATCTTGAAGGTCTCAAGTAGAGGTCTCTCTGGCGAAAGAGGTGGGTGCGGGCGCGCTCGGCGCCCGCCGGGAACTCAGAGCCGCTCAGGCGCCTACGGCATGTCCGTGGAGTAGGCCCAGGTCGCCCGGCCTCGGTTCACACGAGATGGAAGTGGGGCGACCTGGGCCGGAGGGGACCGCGTCAGACGGGGAAGGGTCAGACCTTCACCAGGTCGTACGTACCCGTGCCGTCCTGCCTGCCGCTGGAGTACTGGCGGATCAACTCCCCGTCCGCGTACCGGTCATGGCCCAGCATCGAGCCGGTGTACTTGTTCTGCAGGCCGATCTTCGAGCTGCCGGGTACGTCGCGATAGATGTAGAACCGCTGGAGGTCGTCCTCGCCGCAGGTGGCCGTTGTGAGGTAGGCCTGCTCCTGGTTGGCGATGTTGGCCGGGATGGTCGCGCACCCGCCATTGCCCCAGTTCCACAGGGACGCCTCGATGACCCCGTTGTGCTCCGTCACGTTGCACAGCCGCCAGTTGTCCAGGTGGGCACTGGTCCAGTTGGATTCGCGCAGCCGGATGCCGTCGTTGGCCAGGAGCGGCGCGCTCCAGTTCAGGGGCTTGCCGGGGACGTGGATCCTGTAGACGTCAGGCTGGCAGTTCAGAGCGGCCCGCGTGGCGGGCGCATTGGTCCGCGCGGTGGCCGCCTTGCCCGCTGTGCTCTTCGCTGCAGCGCTCCTGTCCGTGGTGGCCTCGGTGGAGGCCACCGGCCCTGGCGCGTGTCCGGCCCGGGGCGGGGTCTCGCAGTCCAGGAGACCCTGCGCCTTGCGCATGATGCTGTTGGCGGGCACCTTGTCCTCGCAGCGCACCGCGCCCTCTTCGAGGGTGGTGTAGGTGGTGTAGCTGCCGCTGTCGGGTCCCTCGATCCACTTCAGCGCCCAGCTGCCGTCGCTCTGTTGGACGCGGTTGCAGTTGAGGCTTCCGTAGGTGCCGGTTACCTTCTTCGTGCCCTTGTAGACGCCGTAGTAGCCGGGGTCGTTGAAGTTCCAGCTGACCGACGTCGACTCGCTGCTGGTGGAGGAGTAGTTCACCTGCACGTTCAGGCCCAGCATCGCGCCGACGGTGCCGAGGGCTTCGACGGCGAAATCGCCCTTGATCTCGCCGTTGAGGCCGACGGAGACCGAGATGGTGGTCTGGGTGCTTGTGGTGACGTTCTGGTAGCCGGTCGAGCCCTGGGTGACGTACCAGCCCTTGAAGTGGGTGATCGTCGGGGTGACCTCCGTGCTCTTGATGATCGGGTGGCGCTTGCCGAGATCGGCTGCGGTACAGGCCTGACCGGCCTGGACCGTCTGCCCGGAGGCGGCGGGCGCGGCCGGGGTGGCGGCGGCCGGGGTGGCGGCCAGGCCCACGGCGGCCGTCGCCGTGGCTATGAGTGCTCCGAGCCCTCCGCCCAGGCGGGTTCCTGTGGTGCGGCGCATCGCTGTTTCCCCCTGTTGTGCGTGGTCTGTGAGGTGAATGTGAGTGAAATTAGCGCCACCGGGAGCGGCAGGTCTAGACCGCAACTGGCCAAAAGAAATCAAGAACTGTCGCGTTCTCGGTTGGCATGAAAGGGAGTTGACCGGTTCCATACCTTCGGTGTGCCCGCCAAAGGGCCACGGATGGAAGGGACCATCTTGTGAAACACGTCAGGCGCGGCATGGCGCCGATAACCTCGCTCGCCCTCACCGCAGCCCTTCTCGCCCTGGGTAACTCACCGGCCGCCGCCGCAAGCCCTAAGCCCGCCGCGTCGGCCCCGGGCATCGAGTACACGGCCACGCTCGGCGACGCTGCTCAGCCCAGCAGCAACGGCAAGGGGACGGCGGAGATGCCGATATCCCCCGACAATCCCGCAGGCACCGAGTGGCTGAACGACTGCCTGGGTTCCTCTGAAGCGCAAGACCCCAGCGGCCGTGTCTACAACCGGTTCAAGTGGTGCAGCGACTTCGAATTGAAGGCCGCGTACTACAAGATCGAGAATGGCAAGTCCGTCCTGAAGGGCACCAATACGATCAGGTTGCTGGCCGCCGCCATTGGCTACAACGACACCCGTGCCACCCGGGTATTCCTCCGCGCCAAAACCGGGCAGGTCCGCTACGACGGGTGGAACCTCATCGAGAAGCGGACTGTCGCCCCGAACCTGAAGCTGGAAATCTCCCCAGAATGCGTGCCGGGAGCCGATCAGCCCACCACTGCCACGTGCGGTGTCGGGCGGTCTCCGGCGAAGATGGAATGGGCCCAGTGGAGCAACTTCCCTGACTGGGTCTACTGGGACGTCTCCTCCACCAGCAGCGAGGGCGTGGACCAAGTCGCCTTCCATCAGTGGCGCTTCGACGAGAACGGCGCGAGCCCCGGATACGAACAGATCCAGCGCGGCAAGAGCTCGCCTATCGGTATTCGCTGCGACTCGGCCGACTATTTTTCCCAAGGCGTCAAGCGCTACCCGCGCGCTTGCGTCTACACCGGGGCACTGCCCTTTCTCACCTACGACGACAATCACCCCAACATTCGCCGGCACATCCGCGACGCACAGAACGCCCCGGCCACCGACAGCGTCACCTACCCCAAGGAGGGCCACCCCAAGAAGGTTCCCGGCAAGTGGTCGTCGACCGCCGGGGCTCGGGGCGCGTCGCTGCACCGCGTGGCAAGCCGGGGCCAGGGCGGAGCGATCGCACTGGCGAACGAGGCGGTGAAGAAGGCGGCATGCGGGCAGACGGGCGGGGTCAACCCGTGGGGCCCCGACTACAACGCCGCGACTGGCCTTCCGCCGTACGACACCTCGGTCGATGATTGCGATGAGTACCCCTTCAGTTCCACCTATGAGGGTGCATCGTCGACCGATTGGGACTTTTCGGTGCGCAATATCGCAAACGGCGAAAACCGTTCGGCTGGCACAAAACTCGGCAACTTCTATGTCGATGACAGGATCCTTGCCTGGCCGGTAGAGGACCCGTACTGGGTGAACGTCGACTGACCTCACCCTACGGTTACTGAGGCTGAACTCGTGGTGTCGCAGGGGCTGACGGCTGGTCGTCCGCTGCGGTATCACCGGGTCATGCGGTATCCACAAGGGGGCGGGCTGACCGTCGAACGGCATCAGTTCCGCGAGGGGTTACGACTCCAGGCGGCGGAGCGTTTCGCCCTGTGGTGAGCGAGCACGGTGATCGCCAAGGACCTGCGGGTCAGCGTCCGGTCAGTGCGCGGTGGCGGCAGACGTGGAACGAGGGCGGTCCGCGGGCTCTGGAGTCGCAAGGGCCGGCGTCGCTTCCGAGGCTGAGCGAGAAGCGGTTCGCGCAGTTGGAGGCGGAGCTGGTCAAGGGTCCGGCCGCGCATGGCTGGGAGGACCAGCGGTGGACGCTGGCGCGGGTCAAGACGTGATCGGCCGGCGCTTCCACCTGACCTACTCGATCCAGGGCGTTCGGAAGCTGCCGGTATGCAACGGCTGGTCCTGCCAGGTATCGGCCCGCCGCGCGATGGAGCGGGACGACGAGGCGGTGGCCGGCTGGGTCAGGGAGGTGTGGCCCGGCGCGGAAGACTCGCGGCGGCCCGTGGAGCCTGGCTCGTCTTCGAGGATGAAGCCGGTTTCTCCATGACGCCGCCGCAGGCGAGGACCTGGTCGCAGCGCGGCCGGACCCCGGTGGTGCGGGTGCGGGGCCGGTCGCGCAGACGGGTGTCCATTGCCGCGTTGACCTGCTACAAGCCCGGTCGACGGTCCCGGCTGATCTACCGGCCCCGCCGGGACGACGGCCGGCGCGACGGGCGCATGAGCTTCTCCTGGCGCGACTACCGGGACTTGTTGATCGCCGCACATCAGCAGCTCGGCGGCCCGATCGTGATCATCCGGGACCACCTCGACGTCCGCAAAGCCGCCGACCTGAGGGAATGGGCCGCAGCCCAGGACTGGCTGACCATCCACCACCTACCGCCTTACGCACCCGACCTCAACCCCGTCGAAGGGATCTGGTCCCTTCTGCGACGGGGCTGGCTCTCCAACGTCGCCTTCAGCACCCCCGAACACCTCGTCCAGCGCATCCGACGCGGCCTACGGCACATCCAGTACCGCAGCCACCCCATTGACGGCTGCCTCGCCGAGACCGGCCTGACCATCAGACCCGCCTGATCAGCAGCACAACATCACGATCAACCTCAGCAGGCGCGCGCGGCGCTCATGGGGGAGACCTGATGCGGCCATTTCGCCGTTCCGGCGCGGTTTCGACCCCGGAAGGGGCCGTTCATCGGCCGCGCGCGCCTCCGGGGGCGGGCGGTCGCGGCAGCGGCCCGGCTCGGGGCACGGAGGCGCGGCCGCAGCCGTCGCAGTTCTGGAGCGGATCCGGCCGCCTGAACGGCTTGGCCGCGGTGGGGCCGGGGGCAGATCCGGCGGGCGGAGCGTGGCGAGCCGGTACGCGAGCAGGGAGGCCGGGGTGCGCATGCTCCGGCAGGTTCCCGGCCAGGACCTGCCCCACCGCTTCGGGGTCGGCCCCCCCGCTCCAGCCAGGTCGAGACCTCGGGCGCGAGCCACCGTACGTCCGCTCGCCCAGCAGCAGCCGCTGGTCGTGCTGCCGCAGCCCGGCGAGCAGTTCGACCGCCCGGGGGTGCAGGCCCGCCTGCGGCCGCGCTGCGGGTCCCGGCGCGGAGATCGGCTCCGGTTCGGGCCCCGGAGCCGGTACGGGCTCCAGCCCCCCACTGCCGCCCGAAGAAGGCCTCGGGGTCTTCCGCTTTGCTCCAGACCGCGCTGGAACGCCTCGACGCCCTCGTACGCGGCCACCAGGACGCCGAGATGCGGTGGTGCCCAGGAGGCCCGGCGGGAGGAACCGGCCCTGCTGCGGGGCGCACGGCGCCGCGCGGCCCAGGCCCGGATTCGTGCCGGCCGGCACGAGCGGCGGGAGTCCGGGCTGCACCGGTTCCGACACGGGCGCTCGCGCTCGCGCCGGGGCTGCGCGTCGAGCTGGAGCACCGCGGGCTGATGAGGGAGGTGGACCCCGTCCCGGCCGAGGACGCCCATCCGCATCCTCGACGGGGCGTCAGACCAGTCCGTTGTCCCTGGCGTAGAGGGCGGCCTGGGTAGGGTCGCGCAGACCCAGCCGGCTCAGGACGCGGGAGATGTGGTTCTCGACGGTGCCCTCGCTGAGGTAGAGGCGGGATGCGATCTCCTTGTTCGTGGCACCTGCCGAGATGAGACGGAGGACTTCCGTCTCCCGGGGCGTGAGCAGCTCCGGGGTCGGGAGCCCGGCCGCCAGGTTGGCGACGACCGTCTGGTCGAACTGGGCCACCCCCGCGTGGGCGAGACGTACCGCCCGCGCCGGCTCGGCGGCGGGCAGGTTCTTGAGGAGATAACCCACTGCGCCGGCCTTCAGGACCCGGGTGACGTACTCGTCGTCATTGAACGTCGTCAGCATCACGATCTTGCATGCGGGCAGACTGCGGCGGAGCAGCGCCATGGCGGCCACGCCGTCGATCCCGGGCATCCGGACGTCCATCAGCACCACGCCGGGGCGGCAGGCGGGGGCCGCCTCGGCCGCCTCGGCGCCGTCGCGCGCGCTGCCCGCCACCTCGATGCCCGGCTGGATGCCGAGGAGTGCCGCGATGCCCTCCCTCACGAGGGCCTGGTCGTCGACGACGAAGACACGGGTGTCCGCGCCCGCGTCCCCGGTCACCACGGGACACCGACCGTGAGAACCGTGCCGTGGGCCGAGCTGTCGATGGCCATGCTCCCCTCCGCAAGGCGGACCCGTTCGCGTAGTCCGGTCAGTCCGAACCCCTCGTCGGCCGTATCGAACCCCGTGCCGTTGTCGGCCACCTTGAGGCGGGCTCCGCGCTCGTCGTAGGCGACCTCCACCCCGATCTCGGTGGCACCGGAGTGCCGGCAGGCGTTGGTCAGTCCCTCCTGCGCGGCCCGGTACAGCACCAGTAGCGGCCTGCGCTCGACGCCCGACATCGCGAGGGAGATGCGGCGGCTCCCACCGCCCAGGTGATGGACGAGGTCGGCGAGCGCCCAGGAGAGACCGGCCGGTTCGGACTCCGACCCAGGCCCCAGGGTGCGCACGGATGCCCGTACCTCGTCCAGAGTCCGGTTCGCCGACCAGCGGGCATGCGACACCGCCTGCGCCGAACCGCGCGGATCGAGGGAGGCGAACGCCTCGGCCTTCTCCAACTGGATCCCGATCGCGGACAGATGGTGGCCGAGGCTGTCGTGGATCTCGCGGGCCAGCCGGTTGCGTTCGCGCGCCGCGGACAGCTCGGCGACCTGGGCGAGGGTGCCCTCCAGCCGGGTGAGGGCCTGCCGCTCGCGCACGGCCACCGCGGCCATCGCGAGGGCCAGGACCACCCCCAGGGCGAACATCAGCAGGTCCGAGATGTACTCGGCCCGCACCTGCCAGTGCGGAACCCACAGGGTGAACGCGCCCGCCAGCTCCGCCACGCAGCCGACACCGAGTCCGATGGCGACGGTGGATCCGTACGCGAAGAACGCCAGGAACGGCACGAGGACGAACAGCACACGCGACAGTCCGGATTCGTCGACGGCCGCGACCGCGCAGAGCAGTAGAGCCCCGAGTACGAACAACGCGCCCGGCGCGATCCGCCCCCACCGTTCCGGCCCGTCCAGGGCGATCAAGGCGCCGAGCAGGCCCGCGTACCCGGCGGTGGGCCCTTGGGCCCGGACCGATCAAGGCGTAGTAGACACCCCCGAGCAGCACGGCGCCGTACAGGACGGCGGGTATCCAGGGCACGGGCCGCGACATCGGACCTCCTCAACGGCTCATGAAAGCCCAGGGGGGTCTCTTCCCCGCAGCGTACGCGGCCCATGTCGCGCATCCATACCCGCTCCGGAAACGGGCGCACAGTGTGGCCGGAGGTCATGTGACCTCTGGCCACAGCCGAGCGGGTCATCTCTCACTTACCGGTGATGACCAGCGGCTTCTAGCTTCAAGGCGTCACACTTCCCATCGAGAAGAGGGCGCGTGCTACGCCATCTCGCCATCGCCCCGTTGCTGCTTATGACCGCCCTGACCGTTCCGGCGGACAGCACCCGGGAGGATCGCTGCTCCGGCGTTCGGGTCCCGGGAGCCGAATACTCGGTCTCCAGCTGCCTGACCGATCTGACAACCACGGGAACCATCGGAACAGGGCACACGGACAAGGAGGACTGGAAGGGCCTGGTGGCGGAGAACACCCTCACGCCGTCCGGGGTCCCCGGGGTCCAGATCGACGGATACTTCCCCGACACCTCGACCACCAACACCAACCACGGCTGGAACCACGACAGCCAGTTCGTCATCCGGCTGCCCAAGAACTGGAACGGCGGGCTCGTCGTTGCCGGCCCGCCCGGAACCCGTGAGCAGTACGCCAACGACCCGATCATCAGCGACCAGGTGCTCGCCAAGGGCTACGCCTACGCCGCGACCGACAAGGGCAACACCGGCGACCAGCTCTACAAGGACGGCCACCGCCCCGGCGACGCCATCATGGAATGGCATCGCCGGGTGGCGCAGCTCACCGTGGCGGCCAAGAAGGCCGCCGACCGGCACTACGGGCACCCACCGCGTGTCACGTACGCCGCCGGGCTGTCCGCGGGCGGCTACCTCGTCCGCTGGCAGCTGGAGCACTACCCCGATCTCTACACGGGCGGCATCGACTGGAACGCCCTCACCTTCACCAGGGAGGGCAGCCTGCTCACCACGCTCCCGTCGGCACTGCGCGCCTTCCCCCGCTTCGCCAAGGGCGACCCGGCGGCGCACGACGAGATCATCGCCGCAGGCTATCCGAAGGGTTCCGAGAAGCAGTGGGGCTACCACTACCACAACCAGTGGGACCTCCTGCAGCGTGTCGTCCGCGAGGAGGTCGACCCCGGCTACGACGGGGCCCGGCAAGGGGGTACCCCGTTCTGTCCGGAGGGGACCGGCCCCGGCTGCGACACGGACTACGACTTCGCCGCGCGACCGGAGTCGGTGCACCGGGCGGTCGAGCGGATCTCGCTGACTGGGAGGATCCAGCGCCCGCTGATCAGCATCCAGGGCACGCTCGACGCGCTGACCCCGCCGGCCACCTTCGGTGACGTGTACGACCGGATGGTCACCGACGCCGGGCGCGCCTCGCAGCACCGCTACGTGCACGTCCCCGGGGGGGCCCACACCGACGGACTGGTCGCGATCGACAAGGAGGCGTACAGGCCGATGCTGCCGTCCTTTGTCGCGGCGTTCGCCGAACTGGAGGCCTGGACGAGGCCGACCAGCCGCTCGTGACCCCCTCCCGGCGGGCCCAGCCACGACCCCTTCTCATTCATTGTCCACCGCATCTGGAGACACCATGTCATCGAAGTCCCTTTACAAACTTGCTGGTTGGGCCGGCCTGGGATGCGCAGCCATCCTTCTGCTCAACGCCGCTCGGCGTGGCTCCCTGATCCCCGACGACCTGGCCGTCACCCACGCCCTCGCGCCTCTGGCGGAGGCCCTCGGACTGTTCCTGGTCACCGGGCTGTTCCTCGCCGACCGGCGCCGCACCGGCAGCCTCGGGACGGTCGGCTACGCCCTGAACTCGCTGGGGATGGCCGGCCTGCTGGGCGTGGAGTTCATTCTCAACCTCGTCTTCCCCGAGCTGGCGAAGCCGCAAATCAGCAAGCTTCTGAACGGCCTGACCGGCACCGTCTTCACCGTCTCGTCGATACTTTTCCTGGTCGGCGCGACCACCCTCGGGGCGGCCATGTGGAAGTCCGGCGGGTTCTCCCGCCCGGCGATCGCAGCCTACGTCCTCGGCGCCGTCCCGGTGGCCCTGCGAGGTGTCCTGCCCACCGCCGTGTTCCCTCCCGGCCTCCTGGTGATGGCCGTCGGCGTCGGCCTGCTCGGTCTCAGCCTGGTCCGACGTGCCCCCGCACTCGACGCCTAAGGGCTGTCCCGCATCGCCTCGGGGCAGTGAGTGGCTGACTCGGCCAGGGCCGTACTGTTCGGCTGATGATCAGTCGCGCCTCTGGCCGAGCCGTGGGCCCCTGTCGGTGGCGACGGGCCGCAGTCCGGCGCGACCGGTGGCCAGGCTCATGGAGGTCGATTCCACGTGTGGACCGAAGCTGTAACGGCCCTGCCCGGGACGGCTCTCTTTCAGCCCCCCGCATCGGAGGAGTCGCTGGCTCTCTGTGCTACGGTCCTCGGCCATCCACTGCCTGCGGACCTCGCCGCCCTCCTCCGGGAGAGCAACGGCATCGAGGGCGAGTACGGCGACGGGCTCATCTGGTCTGCCGAGCGCATCGCCTCCGAGAACCGGACCCTTCGCGCGGATGCCGAGCTCGCCGCCTTGTACATGCCGTTCGATCCGCTGCTGTTCTTCGCCGACGCGGGTAACGGGGACTTGTTCGCACTCCTGGCCAGGATCGACCGGCCCGACGTCTTCGTCTGGAATCACGAGGACGACAGCCGTACCTGGGTGGCGCCCAGCCTGGCCACGTACCTCGAATGGTGGTTGACGGGGCGGATCGAGCTGTAGCTCCACGTCTCATGACCACCTGGTCACCCATGGGATGATCTTGGCGTTGCTGGTGTGATCAAGGCGTCGGAGCCGTCGTGGATAGCCCCGTTCTCCGGGCTGAGCCCTCGCGCCTTCGGGAAACCGGTGACGGTTCTGCGGCGCCAGGGTGCGGACACGGTCCGCAAGGGCCGACCATGGAGCCTTCCACTGGAGGACGGTGCCCCTCTCGTCGCGGCGTACTGGCGAACGAACCTCACGTTGCGACAGCTCGCCCCGCTGTTCTCGGTGTCCAAGTCGGCAGAGGGCCGCATCATTGACCACCTCGGACCGATGCTCGCTCTCCAGCCCCGCAAGCGGTTCGCCTAGGCCGTGTGGCGAAAGTAGATCTTGGGACCTGACGGTGCGCGTCCCAGGTCGTCGCGACGGGTCCGCCGGGTCGCGCGCTGCCTTCGCGGGCGGCCGGGGCCGCCGTCACCCTCCCCTGTTACAACCGTGGCCCGCGCCGCGAAGGCGGAGACGGGGCCGGGGCGGTCGTCGATCGGTGGAGGCGAGCAGGTTCCCTGCTGCGTCACGACGACCGTCCCGGTTGTCGCCTCGCGTACCCGCGGCGTGTCGCCACCCACGGCCACGGCCCGCTCGACCACTGGACGCCGGGGGTCCGCACCACCGTCCATGGGGCCCGTTGTCACCAGGACCACGTCCCCGCGCCGGACCTCTGCCGGGCCCTTGCGGAACAGCAGCAGATCACCTTCGGAACGTGTGGGTTCCATGGCCGACGCCGAGTACGTCGCGCCCCGACACAGCATCCTGGGCAGCAGCCCACTGCCGACCACCATGTGAGGCCCGGCCATGAGCAGTACGAGTGCCGGCGAGATCACCTTCATGTCGCCGCCCGGCTCGCGGCCGGCCTGCGCGGCATCTCCACCCGTGCGGGGGACCCGCCGGGGCGCGATGTTCCCGGCCCCGGCCTCGGGCCCGGTCTTGGTCAGACGGGTGCCGGCTTGCACCGGTCGCCTGTGGGTTCCAGGCGGACGATGATGCCTTTGGAGGTGGGCTGGTTGCTCAGGTCGGCGACGCTGTCGAGCGGCACGAGGACGTTCGTCTCCGGGTAGTAGGCAGCCGCCGACCCCTTGGCCGCGGGATAGGACACGACCTCGAAGTTCTCGGCCCGGCGCTCGGTGCCGTCCTTCCAGACGCTCACCAGGTCCACCCGGTCGCCCTGGGCGAGACCGAGCGCGGACAGGTCGGCCGGGTTGACCAGGACGACGTGGCGGCTGCCGTGGATGCCGCGGTAGCGGTCGTTATTGGAGTACGGGACGGTGTTCCACTGGTCGTGCGAGCGTAGGGTCTGCAGCAGCAGGTGTCCCTCGGGAGCCAGGGGGACCACCGGCTCGTTGCAGGTGAAGCGGGCTTTTCCGGTCTCGGTCCGGAACACGCCCTCGTTGACCGGGTTCGGCAGCTGGAAGCCTCCCGGGCGGGCCACCCGGGCGTTGAAGTCGTGGAAGCCCGGCACGATCCGAGAGATGCTGTCGCGGATGGCGTTGTAGTCGCCCTCGAACTTTGCCCAGGGGATGTCCCCCGTGCCGTCGACGCTGAGCCGGGCGAGCCGGCACAGGATGGCGACTTCGCTGAGCAGCATGCGCGAGGCCGGTTCGATCCGTCCCCGGGAAGTGTGCACCTCGCTCATGGAGTTCTCGACGGTGACGAACTGCTGGCCGTCGGCCTGGACGTCGCGCTCGGTGCGCCCCAGCGTCGGAAGGATCAGGGCGGTGTCGCCGCAGACGGTGTGCGAGCGGTTGAGCTTGGTGGAGATGTGGGCGGTCAGCCGGCACGTACGCATCGCCCTCTCGGTGACCTCACTGTCGGGCGCTGCGCGCACGAAGTTCCCGGCCAGGGCGAGGAAGACCTTGACGCGGCCCTCCAGCATCGCCTTGATCGCGTTCACCGAGTCCAGGCCGCGGGGGCGGGGCGGGTCGAAGCCGAACTCCTCTTGCAGGGCGTCCAGGAAACTGTCCGGCATCTGCTCCCAGATGCCCATGGTGCGGTCGCCCTGGACGTTGCTGTGGCCGCGCACCGGGCAGACGCCCGTGCCGGCACGTCCCAGGTTGCCGCGCAGCATCAGGAAGTTCACGATCTCCCGGACGGTGGGCACGCCGTGCTTGTGCTGGGTGATGCCCATTGCCCAGCACACGACGACGCGTTCGCAGGCGAGGACCTCATCGCGGACCTTCTCGATCTCCTGGCGGGTCAGTCCTGTCGCCGCGCGCACGTCGTCCCAGTCGACGGTGCGGGCGTGCCGGGCGAACTCCTTGAATCCGGAGGTGTGAGCGTCGATGAAGTCGTGGTCCAGGACGGTGCCGGGGCGCGCGTCCTCCGCCTCCAGCAGTAGCCGGTTCAGTGCCTGGAACAGGGCGAGGTCCCCGCCGGGCTTGATGTGCAGGAAGCGGTCGGCGATCTGGGTGCCCCGCCCCACGATCCCGCTCGGCTTCTGCGGGTTCTTGAAGCGCCGCAGCCCCGCCTCCGGCAGCGGGTTGACCGCCACGATGCGGCCGCCGTTGCGCTTGGCCTCTTCCAGGGCGGAGAGCTGGCGCGGGTGGTTGCTGCCGGGGTTCTGCCCCACCAGGAAGATCAGGTCTGCGTGGTGGAGGTCGTCCAGGCTCACGGTGCCCTTGCCGACGCCGAGGGTCTCGTTCAGGGCGAAGCCGCTGGACTCGTGGCACATGTTGCTGCAGTCTGGCAGGTTGTTGGTGCCCAGGGCGCGGGCGAACAGCTGGAAGACGAAGGCGGCTTCGTTGCTGGCCCGGCCGGAGGTGTAGAAGACCGCCTCGTCGGGCGAGTCCAGCCCCTTGAGTTCCTGCGCCAGGACTCCCAGGGCGGCGTTCCAGCCGATGGGCTCGTAGTGGTCCGATCCGGGCCGTTTGATCATCGGCTCGGTGAGCCGGCCCTGCTGGTTGAGCCACATGTCGGAACGGGCGGCCAGGTCGGACACGCTGTGCTCGCGGAAGAAGTCTGCGGTGATCCGGCGCGTGGTGGCCTCGTCGTTGATGTGCTTTGCACCGTTCTCGCAGTACTCGTTGCGATGGCGCCGGCCCGGGGCGGGGTCCGCCCAGGCGCAGCCGGGGCAGTCGATCCCGCCCACCTGATTCATGGTGAGCAGGTCGACCCCGGTCTTGCGCGGGGAGGTCTGCTCCAGGGAGTACTCCAATGCGTGAACGACGGCGGGGACCCCGGCCGCCCACTTCTTCGGCGGTGTCACGGAGAGGGAGGTCTCCGGCTCCTCACCGGGCGGGTTCTGCATCGCTTGGCCTTTCTCTTGCCGTGTCGGGCGGGCAGGTCAGCCGACGGGCCACTGGGCGACACGGCTCCTTGGCGGTTCCGGGGTGTCGTGCTGGACACGGCCGTTGCGGATGGTGCCGCGCCAGGCGCCGCCCTCCTGGCCGAGCCCTTCGATGAAGTCCTTGAAGCTGACGATTTCTCCGCGCACCAGCCGAGCGGCCAGCGCCGTGACCCTGGGGGAGCGGGCGAGGACCTTCAGGGCGCCGCGCGGCCGCAGGAGCATCCGGACGGTGACCGCGGTGCCCCCGGACTCCGTGGGCCGGAACTCGACCTCGCCCTCATGGGTGGGATGCTGCTCCAGGCCCCGCCAGGCCAGGTAGGCGTCGGGGTCCTGTTCCACGATCTCGACCGCGAAACGGTGGCGCACCGGGCCGTAGCCGATGGTCCAGGCGGTGACGGTGGGCCTGACCTGCTCGACATCGCGCACCACGGCCGAGAAACGCGGGAACGTCTTGAATTGCGTCCACTGGTTGTAGGCCGTACGGACCGGCACCGCGACCTCGACGGTCTCCTCGACGTGCCGCTCGCTCAGCGGCCGACGGCGTGCGACGCCGTCGCCGCCGGTGCGCCCGTCGTCCTTTTCGTGCGCCATCATGGTCCTTCTTCCGGTGAGAAAGCCGGGCATCCGCGCGCCCGGGCCCCCTGGTGGGCCAGGGCACCACATCCAGTTCCCCGATCCCGGGCTTCAAATCACCAGACCGTACCCCCGACGCCTGCGCAGGGGCCCCAAGGCAAGTTCGCCGGCTTCTCTCGGCGCCCGGCCGCCACCTCCAGCTTCAGCCCTGCCCCGGCCACCCGCCACTGACCGCACCCGGGCATGGTCCTCCCTCGATCCCGTTTCTCCTTGCGCGACCACCAGGCCGGTGCGCGATCTTCCCGGCCGACCTCACGCGCGCGGGGCGGCGGGGGGCGGCCTCACCACCGCCGACGGGGCGGTGCTCACGCTGAACTCCTTCGTCAACGAGCTCTACGCCAAGCTGCCGGACACCACCGATTACGTCGCTCTCGCCACGCTGTGGCAGCCGCCTGCGGCGCCCTCCGGGCGGTCGGGACGGCGGCCTCGGCCCCACCGGTGCGCGCCGCCCTCAGGGCGTGGACCGCGACGGCAGGTGGCGTACTCCGGTGATCAGCCACCGGGCCAGGCGGTGGCGCATACGGGAACCTGGTGCTGTTCCTGGACTGGCACAGGGACGACCACGAATACCAAGCTCACGACTAAAAGGGATCTCCGACCGCCTGACCTGCGGATTCGATCAGGTGCCCGGAGGGGTGCGCGTCCTCCTGGCCGGTGGGCGAGGCTGGCCGGTTCGTTTACCCGTCGCTGGTGGGCGGGGTCCAGACGGCCGGCCCGCCGCCGCGCCACTCGATCAGCAGTTGGTCGTCCAGGTTGATGTCGTCGGGGTCGAGGCCGGCCCGCCGCAGGAACTCGAAGATGTCGTTCGGGCCGGTGGCGCGGCCGAGGATCTCTCCGTCCACGCGGACGCGGCGTCCGCCCTCGGTATCCGGCGGGTAGACGATCACGCGCAGGTCGGGGCTCATGTCTCCACCCTGCGGGCTGCGGGTCATTCGAGCATGCCCAGTGCGGTGTCCGGGAGGCACTGAGGGCAGGCGGGGACGCCTTCGGCGAGCGCCCGCCGCACGGTGTCGGCGGTGGCGGGTTCGCAGCGGCTGCGGGCTCCCAGCACCCGCCGGTGCCGATGCCGTGCTCGATCAGCCACTGCGGGGGCGGCGGCGCGGGCCACCGGTCGGCCTGCGCGGCGGCCAGCTGCTCCTCGGTGGCTATCCAGTCCCGGGTACGCCGCAGGTCCTGGAGCTGGACGCGTTCGAGGAAGCGTAGCTGCTCCAGTCGGGAGGCGGCACCGGGGGAGTGCTGGTCCATCTCAGGTTCCGTACTGCGCCCGTCGCTCCTCGCGGCAGGTCTCGCAGAAGGGAGTTGGCCGGGGCCCCGTATCGCGCGCAGGTTCGATGACAGCGGGCGCAGGGGACGGCCTGGCTGGGTGCCGAGCTCGCGAGTCTGGGGCGGGAGGGTGCGGGTGCGGGGGTGGTCACGGGAGCTCCCGGGGCTGGTGCGGAGGATGCCCATCTCATTAGATCGCATGTTCGAATTTGGGGGCGAGTTGACTGTTTGCCATAGGACTTTGGCGGACGCGAGTTTGCGTCATCGGAGTTTGATCACCGCAGGTCAGCGACCCAGCGCACCGAAGGCACGCTGGGTCGCTGACCTGGACTTGTGTGCAGTTCCTCGTAGACGTGTGGGTCAGAGCCTTGCGATCGGCATGCAGGCTGCTCGATTTGTGAGGACGGGGGTCAGGAAGGCTCGACCGCCGAGACCGGGGTGGCGGTCACCTTGTTGTCGCACTGGGCCCACCACCCGTCCTTCAGGGCGACCTGGTGCTTCCCGGAGTTCGGCAGCCCGATGACCATCGTCGGATACGCCGCCGGGGTATTGCCCGAGACGCAGTAGCCGTCGCCCTCCCCCTGGACCTGGACGAAGGTCAGCTTCACCCATGCCTTGCCCTGCGGCCGGACCGTCACGGCGGCGGCCTTGCCGGTGGGGGTGACCTTGAGCGGGGTGCTGTCGGCGCCCGTGACCGTCGGATAGCCCTTCAGGACGCACGTCTTCTGGGAGACGTTGGTGAACTGCACGACCGCCGCCCCGGTCCCGGTCCCGACGGGCGGGTGGGCGGCCTGCCAGGCGCTGACCTGGAGGGCGGAGGCCGGGCAGGCGGGCGGCGGGGTGGAGGTGGTGGCGCTCGCCGCCATGGCGGTGCCGGGCAGGATGCCGGTCACCGCCGCCGCGACGGCCGTGACCGCCGTCGTCGCCAGAGCCGCCCTGCGAATGCCGTTGCTGTGACGCATGCTGTCGTCCCCCTGAGTTGTCTCGTCCGCGGGTTTCGGTCGTCGGTTGTTGCCCCGCGGTACGCGTGGTACGTGAGTGAAGATATGGGCGGGAGAGCAGCAGGGTTCCGTGTGGCGACTACCTGTGACGGAACGGTCAAACTCCGATGGCAAACGGTCAAGATCCAGTGGCACGGGACAGCGGGGCCCGAGAGCGCCTACGACGGGTCCGTGGCTCCCGTCGGATGGATGATGCCAGGGCCCTTGGCCGGGCTGCCCCGAGCCGGCCTGTCCGACCCCTGGAATACGAAAGGTGACCGAAGGGAGGCCCCCGGGATGATGCTCAGGCCCCCAGTGGAGCCCATGCTGGCGCAGGCCGCCGAGTCGGTGCCCGGCCCGGCTGCCGTGCGGGCCGGGGTGGCGTACGAGCAGAAGCTGGACGGGCACCGGGCCCTGCTGTTCACCCCGGCCGGCCCGGGCGGCGCGGTGGTGGTACAGACGCTGGTCGTCTGGGACGCCGAGGAAGGCCGGTTGTCGTTTACGGCCTTGCAGCGACGGGCCGCCGCGCCCGCGGTGCTGCCGGGCTGGCCGTCCGGTGGCCGGCCTACTTCGTTGTCTTCGACGTCTTGCAGCTGGACGGCTAGCTTGATCTTTAACCTGTGCGGCGTGGGCGAGAGGTCGTGGACTTCTTCGCTTTCGGTTTCGTGGTGTCGGTTTTGCGGACTGTGTGCACGTCGTGTCGTGGGGTGGGCCGGGTGTTCTTGAGGCCTGGTGGCCTGCCGGGGCCAGGGCGGGAAGGTTTCGGTGCGTCGGCCGGGCAGGTGGTCTTCGGGCGGATGTGCCGGAAGTCCCGGCGGACGCGGGCGGGCGTGAGGCGTTCGACGGGTGCCGGTTTCTCCCACGGCCGACGGAGATCTGCCGCCAGCGGTCGGGCGAGGCGGAGTTGGGTGTAGGCCGCCAGGATCAGCCAGGTCCAGCGGTCCGCCGCCTCCGGGGTGCGGATCTTCGGGCAGGTCCAGCCGAGGGTCTGTTTGAAGAGGCGGAAGGTGTGCTCGATGTCGAAGCGTCGCAGGTAGGCCTGCCAGAGGCGGTCGACGCCGGCGGGGTCTGCGTCGGTGCCGGACCACCACAGCCAGACCGGCTTCGGTGTGGCTCCGCTGGGCAGGTGGTCGATGTCCAGGCGGATCACCGTCCCCTCGACGAGCGGGAGGGTGCCATCGGCTGCGGCCCAGGAGGAGCGGTGGGTGAGTTTGGGGTGGAGTCGGTCCCATGAGCGTGCTCGGGCGGTGCCGTAGAGGCGGGTGCAGGTGATGGTTTCGGTGTCCGGGGTGTTCCAGGTGTCGGGCTGCCCGAAGACGAACTCGCCGCCGTGCCGGGGCGGACGGCCCATGGTGTGGGGCTGCCTCTGGGGTGCGGGCCGGCGCAGGACGCGGTCCGATCGCATCCGCGCCAGGACCTGGACCGGAAGGTCCCGCAGGAGGTGGGCCAGGCGGGGTGCGTCGTATCCCGCGTCCGCGATGACCAGGACGTCCGGTTCGCCGACCTGCCACTGACCTGCGGTGATCAGCCGCTCGATGAGTTCACGCAGCTGCCGGGCGGTGACCGTGGCGGTGTCGTCCCCGGGCACCAGGCGAAGCGCGTCCAGCGGCGCGGTCCACGAGCTGCGGCCCGGCTCCAACGCGCAGACGATCGAATACGGCCAGCCGGGGACGGGGATGTGCTGGTCCTTGCCCCGGCCATAGGTGTGGCACAGGATCCGCTCGGGCGAGGTGTGCGCGTCGGGCCGCAGCCAGCAGGTGACATCGACGGCCAGGACCAGCCGGCTGTCGACAGCCCGAGGAAGCGGCACCGCGGCCAGAGCCCGCCGCATCCGATCCGCCTCGACCCGGCCACGGGCGAGCGCCGCATAGAGGCCTCCGTGACCGCGGCGGTGCTCGCCCACGAGCGACAGCTCGGCCAGTGATCTCACCGGCCCGTCACCACACAGAACCGCATCTGCCAGATCGAACAGTGCATCCGAACGGGCAGTGAGACAGCAGTAGAACTCGCCTCGGAAGCGTGACAGTTCCGCCAGCGGCTCCCGCCGGGCATCACGATGCAGCAGACTCATCCCCACGGCCTTCGCGCTGGATGTGAGTGTTTCCTTGGTCGGAGCACATCATCCAGACGAAGGCCGCTTCCGTGCGCGGCGGATACCGAACCGAGTGATCAAGCACGAGGCATCGTTCGACCTCGAACGTTAAAGATCAAGCTAGCAGCCGGCCTGCTCGGAAGCGTTCCGATGGAGCGGTCTCTCCGCCTTGATCACCGTTCCGGCGGGGTAGGAGGGGAACGCGATGCGCCAGAGGCTGTCAGGCTGGCCGTCAACCGTGATGCCGGTCAGAGTCGTGGACAGATCGGGTGTGACGTCCAGGACCGCGATGGCGTAGTCGGCGCCGGCTCCCTCTTCGGATCCCACGGTCACAGACTTGGCGCTCCAGCGGCCGGCGCCGGCCGTGCTGTCCTGGCTCACTGGTCTGAGGATGAAGAACTCCTTGTCGACGCGCATGCCGATCCACAGCTGGTGTCCCTGGGCGGGCTGCCCCTGGCCGGAGACGTCGATGCAGCGCGGAACCGGGCCGTCGGCGGGCTTCTCGATGGTGACTACGTACTCAGGTGCTCTGGAGGCGGGCGTTGCCGGGTCCTGTGATGTTCCTGGCTTGGGCTGATTCTTGCCGGTTTCTGCCGTCCTGCTGGAGAGAGGCTCGGGGCCCGCGGATTGTGCAGGCCGGCTGGGCTTGGGCACGTCTGGTGGTGATGTGTCGGACTGGCCGGTCGATCGGTCGGACTGGTTGGCGATGACGAGTACCGAGGCCAGGGCTGCCAGTGCCGCCCACTGTGCGGGCGTCCTCCAGCGCCGGAGCCGGTCGGTCGGCGGCTTCGGGCCCGGGGCGGATCCTGCGGGCCGGGGCGATGAGAGCAGTGGGCCGGGTTGCGGTGGCTCTGCGGGCGCATCGCCGGGGGGCACGAGGTCGGCGTCGGGCCGGCCGTCCCGGTCCGCAGACAACCCTGCCGGTTCGCCTCGGAGTTCGGCCGGCTCCGGAACAGCACCGGAAACATCGACGGCGGGGTCCGAGGATGCGGAGGCCTGGACCGCTCCTGCCGGACGGCCGCCCGCGTCCCGGGGCGGGAACTGGCCGGGGGCTGACGCGGCGGCAGTCGCGGCGGTGTGCAGCCGGCGTGCTTCCTGGAGCTTGGGTCCCCTGGTGCGCGGGTCGCGGGCGAAGCGGTCCTCGATGATCTGGTTGAGCCGAGCGAACGGAATGATCTTCTGGCCTGAGCGGTACTCGCTCCACACACTCCGGCTCAGGCCGTAGCGCTCCTCCAGCCGGCTGACCGTGTACTCGGACGTCAGGTCCCGCAGGAACTGTGCGAGTGCGTTGGCTTCGGCTGTGCGGCCCTTCAACGGCCCGGGCAGGCGTCCTGGTCGGTTCACTTCTCCCCCTTCAGCGACCCCTGTGTTCGCGGACGTTCGCGCAAGTTCGCGGATGTCCGGTCTTCGCGGCTGCTCTGACCTGCGCTGACGTGTTCACGGTCCAACGGATAATCAGATCAGGTTCCAGCGTGGTGTTCCACCGCTTCCGCCGACCAGGACAGCGGAATCCACCACGGCGAAGGGACCACCGTGAAAGCCACACATGACCGACAGACCCCTCGACGGCCTGTGAATACGAGCTGGGGGCAGCGCATCCACGGCGTCATTCGCCTGCTCTGCTTCCTCGTCGTCGGTGTCATCGCCATCGGCGTCGCCGCGAACGCGGCCCCCTCGCAGAGCGAGAGCCCTGCCCAGGAGACATCCGCCTCCCACGTGGGATCCATGGTCGCGACCGTCGACGACGTGTACGCGCTGGCCGAGGACGGCTCCGCGGTCTACCGGGCGACCGGCCAGGACTCCTGGGTGCCGGTCAAGAGCGACGGCGCCCAGCGCATTTACGGCGGAGGGCTCGGATTGTTCGCTGTCCTGCCCGGCCAGGGCGACATCGCCCGGTACAAGGACGGGCAGTGGCAGCCCATCGGCGGCCCCGGGGCCGAGTTCGCCGTCACCAGCGACGCCCTGTACGGGCTGTCACCCGACCTGGGCTCGGTCCACAAGTGGACGCAAGAAACCGGGTGGGTGACGATCGAGGGCAGCTTCGAGCACCTCTACGGCGGCGGAGCGGGAGTCTTCGCGACGGCCCGCGGCAGCGGGGACGTCAGCTGGTACGCGGACGGTACCTGGCAGCGGATCGGTGGCCCGGGGGCCGAGTTCGCCGTCACGAACAACGCCCTGTACCGGCTGAATACCGACCGGACCGAGGTCGAGGAATGGACGCCCAAGTACGGGTGGCGGCACGCGGGAGACGCCGCGCAGCACCTCTACAGCGGCGGCAAGACACTGCTGGCGACCACTCCGGGGCGCGGTGACGTGGCCGAGTTCTCCTACGACAACCGCGACTGGACAGGGGCCGGCGGCCCCGGCGCCACCTTCCTCAGCTCCTCGACCGGAATCATCTACGGGGTCTGGCCCGACCGCTCCGGGGTGTCGCGCCGCGGTGCGCTGGGCGCCTGGCTCCCGCTGGCGGACTTCGCTCCCGGATCGCTCCTTCCCGTGGCGCAGACCCTTCAGCGGCTGCACGAGCTGACCGAGCTCGACCAGGGAGACAAGAAGACCACCAGCACGTGGGTGCGCTTGGCGCACAGCCACCAGAAGGGGGAGCCCGACCCGTACAAGTTCCGCTGGGAGGCCAACGGCTGCAACGTGATCGGCGACTCGCTGGGCCAGTTCGGCATGCACTTCAAGAGCGCCTGCAACCGCCACGACTTCGGCTACCAGAACTACCGCGACACCCTCGGCGAAGACGGCTTCCGCAACGGCGTCCCCGGCGTCACCGGAATCGGAACCGACAGCCCCAAGGCCCGCGTCGACGCGGTGTTCCAGCAGGACCTCCAGCGCGCCTGCGCGGACGGCCCGGAAAGGACCGGCATCTACAGCCCGCCGAAGCCCCCCGGCTACGACATGGAATGCCAGCGCGCCATCGGCGAGATCTGGGCGGCGGTCGTGGTCGGCGGCTCGCTGACCATCCTGGCCACCGCGCTCGTCGACACCGGCTCGCGCATGGACGAGGTGATCTTCGAGGAGT
>NZ_JBBDHD010000298.1:0-1041 GCF_044129415.1 Streptomyces racemochromogenes | reverse complement strand
GAGGACGAACGGATCGCTGTGCGGCGCCGCGGGGCGCACATCTCGCACCGCGATAGGGATTCCTATGCCCAGAAGGCGTCGGTGACGGTGATCTGGGGTTCGGCATGACGACGGATGAACGTGAAGATGAGCCATCCACGCCCCCCTGCGACATCGGCGATATGGGGCCCACCTGGGCTGGTGGAGGCGAGGGGGCGGACAGTGATCCAGTGCGGAAGACCGATATCGGCATCAATGCCCCGGAAGTAGGGATCCGAGGCGGTGATCAGTTCGGCGCGGGCGGCCAGGATCAGCTGCTTGCCGTCGGCAGGCATGCTGTCGAACTCCTGGCGGGCTTCCAACGTCCAGTCCATCTGCCAGGGTGGGGCCGGGGGCTCATACGTCACTGACCAGGCTCCACGGAGGCCGAAGCCCGCCGCAGCCGACTGTATTCAGCCAGGAGCCGCGTCGACTCCTCAGTGTCTTCCGACTTCGCCGCACGCGCCTCAAGGTCCCGCAGGTGCGCCTCCAGAGCGGGATCACGTGCGATGGCGTACTGGGTCCACCACAACCGCATGAATGCCGGCACCGGGGTGAGATTGAACGCGTCGCCGATCGCGCGCCGCCAGTGGGCCTCGAAGTCCGGCAGCAGGTGAGGGGCATGTTCCTGGATGGCCAGGCGCAGGGCTTGGGGTGTGCGTTCGGGCATGGGCGGGACGCGACGGGACTCGTCGGGGCCGTCGAAGTGCACGGGCTGCGCTGTCATGGCGTAGGGACTCCCGATCCGTACCTGGAGCGGCTCAGGCCGCGTCCTCATCGGCTGACGCCGTGTCCGCCAGCTGCCGATAGCGTTCGAACCATTCGGCGGGCACGAGGTAGGCAAGGGTCTTGCCCTTGCGGGTGATGGCCGCAGGCTCGCCCGCGATCCGCGTGCGGTCGAGGATCTCGCCCATCTGCTTGCGCAGGTCGATCGTCGTGTAGGTCCTCGTCTCCATGGCTTTCACGCTAGCCCAACTATCATAGTTGTGTCAGTTTCCTCATCCCGGTGCGAGCCGGCCGCGG
>NZ_JBBDHD010000297.1:0-1049 GCF_044129415.1 Streptomyces racemochromogenes | reverse complement strand
CCACCACCGGGCCCGCCGGCCCGGCCCGCCGCTGCGGCCCGGGCGGCTCCGGCCGCCGCGCCCGCGGCGCCTGCTCAGCCCGTTCAGCCCGTTCAGCCCGTTCAGCCCGTTCAGTCGGTTCACCCCGCTCAGCTCCGTGACCATGACGTGCCTCCGCCTCCAGTGTGGGACCGCATCCGGCGGGCCGCGCCCGCACGCTCCGGGCCGCCGTTCAGGCCCGCATGTGGCGCCACTTCTCGTGCACGGTCACCCCGGTCAGCCGCCAGCCCTCGGCGGTGCGGGCGAGCGTGAAGGTGTAGCGCCCGGCGGCGACGAAGTTGGGGGCGGTGCCCCGGTCGCCGTCGCCCGCCAGGCGCATCGGGTTCAGGAAGTCGGCCAGGACCCGCGCGCCGTCCCCGGGGGAGCCGTCCCGGTCCTCCAGCAGGATCCGCCGGTTGACGACGAGGTGCTGGCGCACCGGGAACAGCCGCATGGTCTCCGCGAGCCAGTCGGCCACCTCCCCGGCCGGTCCCTCGACCCCGCCCGCCGAGCTGTAGTCGGCCCGGCCGGCGGGGGTGAACAGGGCGCGGTAGGCCGCCCAGTCACCGTCGTCGACGGCGGCCGCGTACTCCGAGACCACCTCGTCGACCGCCAGCCGGTCCATCACCGTCGCCAGGTCCACACGCTGCGTCATCGGGTCAGTGTGCGGCCGGCGGCCCACGAGGCCAAGGGGCGTGCGGTGACCGGACCTTCCCGGTGCCGCTCAGTGGCCGGAACGCACCTCCCGCTGTCGGACCACGACCAGGAACGCGTCACTGGCCAGGTCCATCACCACCTCCGCCGGCACGCCCTCGCGCATCCGCTGGGCCGCGTACTCCTCCGCGGGCCAGCTGCCCCGCGGACTCCCGGCCGGAAAACGTTCCAGTACCACCCGACGCATGGGACACCCCCTGCTGCTCGCCGTTCAGGTTCACCGGGGGCCCCCCCCCCCGCGGCGGGGGGGGGGGGCGCGGCGGCGGGGGCGGCGGGGGGGGGGGGGGGCGCGCGCGGGGCGGGGGGGGGGGGGGGGG
>NZ_JBBDHD010000296.1:0-1131 GCF_044129415.1 Streptomyces racemochromogenes | reverse complement strand
ACCGGGTTGTAGACCGCGGTGGGGCTGCCGGTGAAGCGGAAGGAGTTGTCCAGCGACTCCCAGGGCGTCCAGCCCGGACCCCCCTTGGTGTTGTACGCGTGGACCATGATCCCGTCGGCGTTGACCGCGAAGGCCTCGGCGGTCGCCGTGTCGGGGTTGTACAGCGTTGCGGCCGTCGGTCCCGAAGCGGCGGGGGCCGGGGTCGGTGCCGGGACGCCGAGCGCGGCGACGATGCGCTGGCCGTCGGCCGCCTGCTGTCCGTAGCGGTCGGGGTACGCCGACCGCTGGACGTTCTGGCACACGGTGCCGATGTCCTGGGACTGCCAGGACCCGCCCGGGTAGGTGCGCTGCATCGCGTTGATGAACGCCGTGGTGGACCAGGCGGGGTCCAGTCGCTGCTGGGTCGAGCCCCAGAAGTCCTGCTGCTGGAAGAGGCCGACGCTGGTGTGGTCCAGCACGTTGGGGTTGTTCTCCAGGGTGCTCTCGACGATGGCTGTGGTGACCGCGATGACGGCGGCCCGCTCCGGCAGGCCGAGGCCGCGGACGGTGGTGACGACGGCCCGGGCACAGGAGACGCGGTAGGCCGTCATGGCGTGCGCCAGGGAGCCGGTGAGCTGCTGGTTCAATTGCGCCGCGACGGCCGCGTCGGCGTCGGTGATCGTCCCGCAGGAACGATTCGGCAGCAGTGCGTAGGCCGGCCCGGTGGTGGCGGTGACCGTGCCGGTGGCTGCGACGGCGGTCAGGGCGAGCGTGGACAGGCTCAGACGAAGGCGACGGTTCACGGGATTCTGACTCCTGGTTGGACGTGGAAGGGTGGAACGGTCGGGCGTGGACGGGCCACGGAACAGGCGTGGCCGGAGGCGGGCGCGGCCGGAGGGAGGGACGAGCGGCGGCCCGGGCCCGGTCGGCGAGCCGACTCGTCGAGCCGGGACCGCGGGTCGGTGGCGTGGTGCTCAGCCGGTCCGGAACTTCGCGCCGCCCAGGGTGTACCAGGGGCTGAAGGGATTGCCGTCGGCGCTGTAGGCGTGGGAGAGGACGCCGTCGGTGCCGATGGCGAAGACTTCGGCGGCGTTGAGGCCGGACTCGTAGACGGCGGACGGGGTGCCGGTGAACTTCCAGGCGGTGTTCAGG
>NZ_JBBDHD010000031.1:0-72741 GCF_044129415.1 Streptomyces racemochromogenes | reverse complement strand
GCCCGGCACGCCGCCCCCGCCGCCCCGCCCGCCTCGGCCCCCCGGCCGGCGACGCCCCCCGCCGAGCCGCCGGCCGATCCCTCCGCGGACGCCCCTGCCCCGCAGGCCGCCGGGGCGCCGGCCGACGCCCAGGCCAGGGTCCTCGCGCTGGTCAACCAGGAGCGCGCCGCCGCCGGTTGCCCCGCCCTCACCGTGAACGCGCAGCTCACGCGGGCCGCGCAGGATCACAGCGCGGACATGGCTGCCCACGCCACCATGTCCCACACCGGTTCCGACGGCTCCGACCCGGGCCTGCGCATCACCCGTGCGGGCTACGAGTGGCAGGCGTACGGCGAGAACGTCGCCTATGGCTACAGCACGCCCGAACAGGTCATGGAAGGCTGGATGAACAGCCCCGGCCACCGGCGGAACATCCTCGACTGCTCCTACCGGGAGATCGGCATCGGCCTCGCCCAGCCGGGCCGGTACTGGACGCAGGACTTCGCCGCCGCGCGCTGACCCGCCGGGCCACGGGCCGGGGCCGCTACGCGCCCACGTGCTTCCTGATCAGCTCGTACGAGCGCACGCGGTCGCGGAACGCGTAGACGGGGGTGGTCAGCATCAGCTCGTCCGCCCCCGTCTCCCGGGCCAGTTCCCCCAGCCGCCGGACCACGGCCTCGGGCGTCCCGACCGCCTGCTGCGCGCGGAACCCGGCCAGGGCCTGCCGCTCCGGCTCCGTGAACGGGTGGACGGCGGCCTCCTCCGGCGTCGGGAAGGGGATGTCGCCGATTCCCTTGAGGAGCCCGGCCTTGACGACGTCCATCGGCCCGACGAGCCGCCGGGCCTCCTCCTCCGTCTCCGCGCACACCGCCTCCACGCACAGCAGCACCCGCGGCTGCCCGCACCACCGCGACGGGGTGAAAGCCGTGCGGTAAAGGTCCAGTACCGCGCGCGTGTTCTCCGGCCGGATGTGGTGCGCGACGGCCACCGGCAGGCCGAGTTCCGCCGCCAGAGCCGCCCCGGCCGCGCTGGAGGCCAGCAGCCACGGCTGCGGGAGCGGGCCGAGCGCGACCTCGTCGACCAGGAAGGACAGGACCGCGGCCACGTCGTCGCGGTACTCCGCGTCCGTCGTCGGTCCGGCCCCCCGGCGCAGCGCCCGCGCCGTGGCCTCGTCGAAGGTCCCGGGCCCGCGGCCGATGCCGAGGTCGATGCGGTCCGGGTGCAGCGCGGCCAGCGTTCCGAACTGCTCCGCCAGGGAGATCGGAGCGTGGTTGGGCGCCAGCACGCCGCCGGAACCCAGGCGGACGGTCGAGGTGGAGGCAGCGGAGTGCGCGCTGAGCACGACCGGGGGGAAGGCGCCGATCGCAGGGGAGTGGTGGTGCTCGGCGTACCAGATCCGGTGGTATCCCAGCCGCTCCAGTTCCTGAGCGAAGGCCGCGGTGTCCCGCAGGGTGTCCACGGCACGGGTGCCGGCCTGGACCATCGCGACTTCAAGTGCGGAAAGAGGTATGTCGACCATCCCGTCAGCATAGGGATCATGCGGCCGACGGGGCCCCCGGTGATCCTTTTCGCGCCACTTCACGGGTCAGCGCGGTGAGCGGGCCGCGGGCCCTTCGCAGGGAGCGGGGACGGGGCGGGTCCCGCCAGGGGTCGTCCTCCAGCAGGCCGTCGATCGTGGCGAGGGTCCAGCGGCGGGACGAGAGGCCGGGATCGTCCAGATCGCTCCAGGCCAGCGGGGCCGCGACCGGGGCGCCCGGCCGGGCACGGACGGCGTAGGGGGCCACGGCGGTCTGCGCGTAGGCGTTGCGCTGGACGTCGAGGTACAGGCGTCCGCGGCGGGCCTTCTTGCGGGGCTCGGTGGTGAACCGGTCGGGGTGGCGGGCGGCCAGGACGTCGGCGACACCGCGCGCGAAGGCGCGTACGTCGTCGAACGGCGTGCGGCGGTCGAGGGCGACGACGACGTGGAGGCCGCGGGATCCGGTGGCCATGAGCGAGGACGGCAGTTCCAGCTCGTCCAGGAGCCGGTGCAGGCCGAGTGCGGCCTCCCGTACCGGGGCGAAGTCCTCGTCCGCCGGATCGAGGTCGAACACCAGCCGGTCCGGGTGCCCGGGCCGGTCGGCCCTGGACAGGAAGCGGTGCGGGGTGGTGCACGCCTGGCCGGCCAGGTAGAGGAGGGTGGCGGTGTCGTCGCAGAGCGCGTAGGTGACGGTGCCGTCCTCCTTGGGCAGCTCGGCACGGTGGATCCGGTCCGGGAAGTGGCCGGGGACGTCCTTCTGCATGAACGCCGGCCCGTCGGTCCCGTCGGGATGCCGCTCCAGCATGAGGGGCCGTCCGCGCAGGTGCGGCAGCATGCGCCGGGCGACCGTGCGGTAGTAGAGGGCAAGATCGGCCTTGGTGATCCCGTCGCCGGGGAAGAGGACCTTGTCCGGGCGGCTGACGGCGACGACGCGGCGGCCGGCTCGCAGGCGCTCCGGCGGCACGGTCTGCCGCTTCCGCGGCTCGCCGTCCACCCTGGATCCGGCCGGCCCCCCGGGCCGGCCCTCGGGCTCGGCCTTCCCGGAGACGCCGCCTCGCCGCTGGTGGCGGGCCGGCGAACGGTTCCCTGTCATCGCACCTCCTGACACACCCACCGACGCGGCTACCCGCCTCCGCCGCCCCCATCCGTACCACCCGGCCGGGCAGGAGCCGGGCATCGCGGGCAAACGGGCCGGGCGTGGGCCGCTTGGACGGTCCGACAGGGGGCAGGCGCGCGGATACCAGGCCGCCGGGACCCGCCGCGTGGCCGATCGAACTCGGGAGAAACACCGTGACCACCGCACGCGAGATCATGACGCCCGACGCCACCTGCATCGGTGCCGACGACAGCATCCTGGACGCGGCGAAGAAGATGACCGACCTCGGGGTGGGCGCCCTGCCGATCTGCGGCAGCGACCAGCTCCTGAAGGGCATGCTCACCGACCGCGACATCGTCGTGAAGGTCCTCGGCGCCGGCAAGGACCCTTCCACCTGCACGGCGGGAGAGCTCGCACAGGGTGAAGCGGTCACCATCGGCGCCGACGACGACGCCGCGGAGATCCTGCGGACCATGACGGAGCACAAGGTCCGCCGCCTGCCCGTCATCGACGGACACACCCTGGTCGGGGTCGTCGCCCAGGCCGACGTCGCCCGCGCCCTGCCCGACGCACAGGTCGGCGAACTCCTCGAAGCCCTCTCCAGCTGACCTCGGCCGGACGGCCGGGCCGCCGGTGTTTCCGGCCCCCGGCCGCGGGCAGGCGGGCAGTATGGATCAGTCGAAGACGCCTGTACTGGACGCTCTGGCCGACTATCACGCGTACGGCCAGACGCCGTTCACACCGCCGGGACACAAGCAGGGACGCGGGGCGGACCCCCGCGTCCGGGCCGTGCTCGGCGACGCCGTGTTCCACTCGGACGTGCTGGCCACCAGCGGCCTGGACGACCGCACCTCCTCCCGCGGGATCATCGAGGAGGCCCAGGCGCTGATGGCCGAGGCCGTCGGCGCCGAACACGCCTTCTTCTCCACGTGCGGCAGCTCGCTTTCGGTGAAGTCGGCCATGCTGTCGGTCGCCGGTCCGCACGAGAAGCTCGTGGTCGGGCGGGACGCGCACAAGTCGGTGGTCTCGGGGCTGATCCTGTCCGGAATCCGCCCCGTCTGGGTCGACCCGCAATGGGACGCCGCACGCCATCTGGCCCACCCGCCGTCCCCCGAGGCGTTCGACGAAGCGCTCGCCGAGCACCCCGACGCACGCGGCGCGCTCGTCACGACCCCCACCCCGTACGGGACCTGCTCCGACCTGGCCGCCATCGCCGAGGTCTGCCACCGGCGGGGGGTGCCCCTCATCGTCGACGAGGCATGGGGCGCCCACCTGCCCTTCCACCCCGACCTGCCCACCTGGGCGATGGACGCGGGCGCCGACGTGTGCGTCACCTCCGTCCACAAGATGGGCTCCGGACTCGAACAGAGCTCGGTCTTCCACCTCCAGGGCGACCTCGTGGCCCCCGAGGTCCTCAGGGGCCGCGAGGACCTGCTCGGCACGACCAGCCCCTCCGTCCTGGTGTACGCGGCCCTCGACGGCTGGCGGCGCCAGATGGTCGAGCACGGCAAGGCCCTCTACGACGACGCCCTCGCCCTCGCCGGCCGGGTCCGCGAGCGGATCTCCCGCATCGACGGCATGCACGTCCACGACCGCGCCGACTTCTGCGGCCCCGGCAGGGCCTCCGACCTGGACCCCCTCCAGGTCATCATCGACATCAGCGCCTGGGAGGTCACCGGGTACCGCGCCGCGGACTGGCTGCGTCGCCACCACCGCATCAACCTCCACGTCTCCGACCACCGCCGCATCAGCGCCCAGCTCAGCCACGCCGACGACGAACGCACCACCGGCACGCTGCTCACCGCCCTCTCCGACCTCGCCGCCCACGCGCCCCGACTGCGCACCGGCCGGCCCGTGTTCGTCCCCGCGCCGTCCGCCCTGCGGCTGGAGCAGGCGGTACTGCCCCGGGACGCCTTCTTCGGCCGGGCCGAGCAAGTGCCCTGGGACCGGGCCGCAGGACGTGTCGCCGCCGAGATGCTCACCCCCTACCCGCCCGGCATCCCCGCCGCCCTCCCCGGAGAACGCCTGAACGAGGACGTCCTGCGCTACCTCCGCACCGGCGTCGAGGCGGGCATGGTCGTGCCCGACGCCGTCGACACCGAGGTGACGAGCGTAAGGGTCCTGCGCGAGGACCGCTGATCCACACCCCGGCAGCCGGCCAGCCACACCGCCGGCTCCCGGCTCACCGGCCCCCGCGAACCACGCGTGCCACCCCCCACCCGGCCATCGTGCAGCCCGCCACGGCGACGCGAGAGGCCGTCTTCCTCGGCTTCGCGGCGAAGCTGGCCACCACCGGCACCTGAGAGCCCCGCCCCCTCGGGGGAGCCGCTTCCCGGGCTCTCGTCACGGGGGCGGGGCCGCTGTGCCATGCTGGCTCACGCCCACGTGACGGGCGATCACGCGGGCGACCACGGGCAGGGCGTCTCACGGGGGTGTGGCATGCAGCCGTTGACCGCGACCGATCCGCGCCGGGTGGGCGCGTACCGGCTGCTGTACCGGCTCGGGGAGGGCGGCATGGGCCGCGTCTACCTCGGCCGGTCGCCGGGCGGCCGGACGGTCGCCCTCAAGGTGGTGCACGGGACGATCGCCGGCGACCCGGACTTCCGCCGCCGCTTCGCCCGCGAGGTCAGGGCCGCCCAGTCGCTCCGCGGAGCCGGGACCGTGCCGGTCCTGGACGCCGACCCGGACGCGGAGGTGCCCTGGCTCGCCACGGCCTACGTACCGGGGCCCGCGCTCTCCGACGCCGTCATCGGCCACGGGCCGCTGCCCGGGGAGGCCCTGTGGCGGCTCCTCTCCGGGCTCGCGCCGGCGCTCGCTGGGGTGCACGGGGCGGGTCTGGTGCACCGCGACGTCAAACCGTCCAACGTGCTGCTCTCCCCGTCGGGGCCGCTGCTCATCGACTTCGGCATCGCCCGGTCCGCCGACGAGACGGCGCTGACCGGCACCGGCCTGGTGGTGGGCTCGCCCGGCTACATGTCACCGGAGCAGGCGGAGGGCCGGACCGTCGGCCCGGCGGCGGACGTGTTCGCCCTGGGAGCCGTACTGGCCTTCGCGGCGACCGGCCGCGGCCCCTTCGGCGGCGGGTCGGTGGCGGAACTGCTCTACCGGATCGTGCACCACGAACCGGAACTCGACGGGCTCGGGGGCCGGTTCGGGGAACTGACGCGGCACTGCCTGGCCAAGCGGCCCGAGGACCGCCCGACGGTCACGGAGCTGGCGGCCGCGGCCGCGGAGCAGGCGGGAACGGGCCCCTGGCTGCCGCCGCCGGTGATCGCCGCCATCGCGCAGAAGGCGGAGGAACTGCTCAACGCGGAGGCGGAGGCGGAGGAGCCGGAGCGGCTGGCGGAGCACCCCGTACGGCAGCAGGCGCCCGGGCCGGCTCATCCACCCGCCTCCGGACCGCAAGCCGTGACCGCCACGGCGCCCACCGCGCCCGCCCGGCCGGCCACCGCGGTCCTCCCCGGCCGGCCCCCGGCCGGGCCGAGCCGCGCCCGCGCCGCGTCGTCGCCTCCGCCCTCCCGGCGCCACGACGCGGTCAAGGCCCTGACCACGGGGCTCGGCCGGCCCCTCTACGGTCTGTTCTTCCTGATCCCGGTCCTGACCCTCCTCGTCGGAGGGTTCGACCTGCTCGACCGGGCGGCCCGCTACCCGTCCGAATCGGAACAGCAGAGCGCCGCGCACCAGTGGGCCGTGCACGACGACTGGTGGCGCGTCCCGGTGACGCTCCTCCTCTTCGGCGCGATGGTCTGGCTCCACGTCTACCGGAAGCGGCTGCTGACGGTGGCGCCCGGCAGGGTCCGCCTGTGGTCGGCGGGGATCGGCCTGTACTGGATCGCCCTGATCGCGGGCACGGCGCTGCACGTGACCTGGTTCATGATCGTGCACGAGGACATGCCCCCCGAGGCCGGCAACCACCCCCTCCTGTGGGTGGCCGTGCCGGTGATCCTCATCGGGGCGGTGGCCTCACCCGTCCTGCTGATCGGATCGGTGCTGCGCATCGTGAGGGCCTGAGCCGAGAGGGCCTTGCGCGGCCCCGGCCCGTTGGCATCCCGGCCCCGGAACCCCGTCGCCGTCACGCGTCGAGCCGGCAGCTCGTGAGCGGGTCCTCGCCGGGGGCGGGGAACGGCAGCGTCCGGCCGGCCGGCGGCGGCACCCCGCGTCCGAGCCATGCCTCCAGGGCGGCCAGGGCGGAGCGGTGGCAGGGGGTCAGCGGGCGGAGCCGGCCGGGGAAGACGTCGGCCAGGGAGTCGACGTGCGTCCCTCCCTCGATCCGGTAGTAGCGCAGGAGACTTCCGCGGCCCGCGTCGGCGACCATGCGGGCGTAGACGTCGGAGTCCTGGCTGATCGGCAGTAGGACGTCCATCGTGCCGTGCAGCGTGATGAGCGGTTTGCCGATCCGGCCCGTCAGCGCGATCTTCGCCACGGCGTCGTGGACGGCGCGCGGCCGCAGGCCGTAGTCGTAGTCCGCGTCGCAGGCGGGGGTGCCCGGCGCGCAGAACGGGGTTCCCGCCTCCTGACCGCCGTCATAGCCGGGGTCCAGCTCCTCGCGGTAGATGCGCTGCGTCAGGTCCCAGTAGTACCGGTGGTGGAAGGGCCACAGGAACTCCGAGCCGGCCGGGTACCCGGCAGCGATCATCTCCTGCCGGGCCCGGTCCGCGCCCGGGCCTCCCGCGGCGTAGCGGGGGTAGGCGGCGAGGGCCGGGGGCAGGAACGTGAGCAGGTTCGGCCCCTGCTCCCGCCAGAGGGTGCCCTCCCAGTCCACGCCGCCGTCGTACAGCTTGGGATGGTTCTCCAGTTGCCAGCGCACCAGGTAGCCGCCGTTGGACATACCGGTGGCCAGCGTGCGGGAGGGCGGCCGCCGGTAGCGCTGGGCGACGACGGCGCGGGCCGCACGGCCCAACTGGGTGACCCGCGTGTTCCACTCGGAGATCGCGTCCCCCGGTGCCTGTCCGTCGCGGTGGAAGGCGGTGCCCGTGTTGCCCTTGTCGGTGGCCGCGAAGGCGTAGCCGCGGGCCAGGACCCAGTCGGCGATGGCCCGGTCGTTGGCGTACTGCGCGCGCACTCCGGGGGAGCCGGTGACGATCAGCCCGCCGTTCCAGTGGTCGGGCAGACGGATCACGAACTGGGAGTCGTGGTTCCAGCCGTGGTGGGTGTTCCCGGTCGAGGAGTCGGGGAAGTAGCCGTCGATCTGGATCCCGGGCACACCGCTCGGCACGCTCAGCCCGGCCGGGGTCAGCCCGGCCCAGTCGGCCTGGTCCGTGTGCCCCGACGCCACGGTCCCGGCCGTGGTCAGCTCGTCCAGGCAGGAGGGGACGTGGAGTTCGGCGCCGGGCACCCTCAGCCGTGCCAGGCCCGTGCAGTGTCCGTCCGCCGTGACCGGTCCTCCGTGGTGTGCGGCGGCCGCGGGCGCCGTGGCGACCGCCGCGAACGCGGCCGCGGCGGCGGCGGCCCTGCGCAGCATGCCGAGCCGTGGCCGACGCGCCGGTGGTGCTGAAAGGTGCACGGGTACCTCCGCTGGAGAGTGTCTTCGGCCGGCCGGCGGTGCGCGGCGGGACGGACGGAGCGCTCGCCGCGCGGCCGGTAGGTGTGGGTTCAGGGGCGGGCGCCGTCGGCGACGTCCCCGGTGGCCCGCCCCGGAACCGGCCGTCCGCGCAGGTGAACGCCTTGCCGCGGTGCCCGCTACGGTAGGGGCCGCCGCCTTGCGCCGTGCATGGTGCCGGGCCCCACAACCCCCGAACCGCCCTGTACGCCCCGCCCGTTGCCCCGCCCCCGCCCTCCTGCTACCGCCGCGACCCGCCGGCCGAACGAGGAACGGCGCACGGGACCGGGCCGAGGCGCCGCCGGTTCACGGCTGCTTCGGGGTGATCGTGACCCGGTACGTGGTGCCGGCCCCTGCGTGGGTGTACACGCTGACGGTCTGGCCGTGGCCGTCCCACCCGGCGTTCCCGCCGCGGACCGTGACGCGGTAACCGTCCGGGTAGGTGTCCTGGGGCACGGTGATCTGCGTGGGTCCCCCGGCGTTGTCGCGCGTACGGAAGGTGAGGGTGTAGGCGCGCGTGGCGGGGTCGTACGCGAAGCCCGTCGGGTCGCCGGCGACGGCCCGCGCGTACGGCTGGACGAGCAGCCGGGCGTTGGGCTTCGGCGCGCCCGTCCCGTCGAGGAAGCAGTAGCCGCCGCCGCGGCACCACTGCCACCAGGTCCAGCCGCTGGAGAAGCGGTCCAGGGAGGCCGTCATGTCGGTGACGAACCGGCTCCCGTGCGCGACGGAGGGGTTCGCCCCCCACTCCCCGACGATCACCGGCATGCGGTTGCGGGTCGGGTAGTCGCTGATCGCGGCCTCGTAGGCGGGGATGAAGGTGCCGTTCGGGTCGTAGTCGGCGCCGGTTTCCATCGCGGTCTCGTAGAAGTGCGGCGCGTACCCGGCGTGCGGGTCGTCGATGTGCCCCAGCCGGGTGGGGACGCCCAGACCGACGATGACGGTGGGCTCGACGAACACCCACGACCTGCCGTCCACCAGGCGGACGGCCCGGGCGAGGCGGTTCCACATCTCGGTGAGCTCGCCCGCTTCGAAGCGGCCCGCGGCGGCGGGAAGGTCCTCGCCTTCGAGGAACTTCGCGAACGGCTCGTTCATCAGGTCGTAGCCGAGCAGCGCCGGATGCCCGCCCAGCTCCGAGGCCACCGTCATCCACATGCGGGCGTGGGCGGCGCGCAGGTCGGCGTCCTTGTACAGGTGGTCGAACGCGGCCTGTACGGACGGCTCGAAGTACTCCGAGAACCAGTCCTCGGGTACCGGCGTGAACGGCAGCCCCTCGTCGCGGGTGGCCCAGTCGGGAACGCCGCGGGCGCCGAAGTGCGGCCCGTACACGTCCTGGTGGGCGTCGAGGACGACCTTGACGTGGTAGCGGTCGGCCCAGTCGAGGATGCGGCGCATCCTCGTGAGGTAGCCGCGGTCGTACTGCCCGGGGGCGGGTTCGAGGTCGTCCCAGAAGAACGCCAGGCGGGCCAGGTTGAAGCCCCGGGCGGCCATGTCCCGCAGGTCGCTCTCGTGGATGCCGGCCAACGCGTCGGCGCCTCGGCCGGCCTTGTCGGCCAGGTTGAATCCGCGCCACTGGAGGGCGCGTCCCCGGCCGTCGGTGATGAACGTGCGGCCATCGACCGTGACCCGGTCCGGGACGGGCCCGGGACCGGCCTGGGCCTGGGCGTGGGCCTGCGCGGGGAGGACGGCGAGCAGGAGTGCTGTCACGGCGAGGGCGACGGGGGCGGGGCGTGAGGTCCGGCGCATGCGGGAGACCCTTTCGAGGGCGGCTTCTCGGACGGCGTGCCACTGGCCGGACGGATGTTACTGAGGGGTGACCCAAGTTCCCATCCCCGCGCGGCGGTTGCCGCCGGCCGCACCCGGCCCGCGATGTCCTCCGAACAGGAGGGGCAGCGGGCCGGCCCGGGTGAGAGCCGCGGAAGGGACGGCCTGGCCCCGGTCACGGAAGCGACGGCGCCACCCTCCCGGTATGCCGCCGCTCAGCTCGTGCGGGCCAGCGGCTCCCCGGCGAAGCTCACTCCCGCCAGGCCGTGGGCCATGAGGTTGCGGATGTTGCCGTGATCGGTGCCGTCCGGCGTCGCCAGCACGCTGCGGTAGTGCTCGCCGAAGGCCAGCAGCGCCTCCTGGTCGCTCAGCCCCTCCAGCAGGGCCAGCCCCAGCGTCTTGCACGAACCCTCGTTCTCGCCCGCGCCGTTCTCCAGCGCCCCGTTGCGGAACGCCTGCGGCCGGTACGCGTAGTGCGCCGCGATGAAGGCCAAGGTGTCGGCGAACTCGTGCTCACCCGACGCGAGGCTTGCCCGCAGCGAGTCCAGATCGGTCATGTCGGTTCCCCTGGGTTGGACGGACGGCCCACCGCCGTCCGAGACCGGACGACCCTACCTCCCGGAGGCCGGCCGCCAAGAATCCCGCCACATGTCGGAACGCGGGGCGTACGAGCAGGTCACGGGGTGCTGACGGCAGGCACCCGCCGGTGCTGCTCCCGCTGGTCACCCGGTGACCGCGGCCGGGTCCCCGTCCGTGTCGAGGCCGTCCACGAGGCGGTTGAGGAACCGCGTGAAGGTGGCTTCGGGGGTGAGGGGGCGCCCGGGAGCGCGGAGGGCTTCGGCGAGTTCGGGGTGATGGCCGTCCGCGGCGACCTCGGCCAGGTAGCGGGCTTCGGTGGAGGCCTGGTCCGGGCACCCCGCGGCCGCCGCCCGGGTGGTCTCGTGGGCGACGTGCCCGGCCACGAAGGAGGTGAGCTGGGCGAAGACCTCCATCTTCGCGGCGCCGTCGAGCCCGGTGGGCCGGAGGACGGCGAGCGCGTGCTCCAGGAAGGCCAGGATGTTGGGTCCGAGGCTGCGGCGCGTGGCCAGGGCGGCCGGAAGCCAGGGGTGGCGCAGCATGTGGGCGCGCTGGAGGTGGCCGATGGACTTGAGGTCGGCGCGCCAGTCGCCGGTGGGCGCAGGGGGGACGGCCAGTTCGCCGCTGACGTGGTCGACCATCAGGTGGAGCAGCGTGTCCTTGTCGGGGGCGTAGCTGTACAGCGACATGACGCCGGCGCCGACTTCGGCGGCCACCCGGCGCATCGTGACCGCCTCAAGCCCTTCCCGGTCGGCCAGGGCGACGGCCGCGGCGGTGATCGTCTCGCGGCTGTAGGCCGGTTTGCGGCCCCTGCGCGGTCCGCCCGTGCCCAGCCAGAGTTCTCGCGGGTCCACGGCCGCGCTGCCGGTGCCGGTTCCCTCTGCGCGAGGCATGGTGCGCACTCCCTCCATGACCGGGTCGGTTGACGCGTGACAGTCAAGCATGATCTATTCTCGTACAACGTACGGAAATGAAAGAGGGGGGCCGATGACCTCACGCACCCACCGCCGGTCGCCGGGGCGGACCTGGACGCCGCCGGCCGGGAAGCCGCCGCTGTCGTCGCGGATCATGAGGGCCACGTGGCGGGGGCTGCCGGCCAGGCGGTACGAGGCCGGCTGGGAACCCGGCCTGGTGGTACCCGCCGCGGACGGCAGCCCCCTCGTCACGGACCACTACTTCCCGCGCGCCGACGGCGACTTCCCCACCCTCCTCGTCCGTTCGCCCTACGGCAGGGGAGTGCCGTGGGCACCCATGTACGGCCTGCTCTTCGCCGAACAGGGCTTCCACGTCGTCCTGCAGAGCTGCCGGGGCACCGGCGGCTCCGGCGGCGCCTTCCACCTCTGGCGCCACGAGAGCGCCGACGCCCGGGCCACGGTCTCCTGGCTCCGCGGCCGACCCTGGTTCAACGGATCCCTCGGCACCATCGGCCCCAGCTACCTCGGCTACGTCCAGTGGGCCCTCGCCCTGGATCCGCCGCCCGAGCTCAAGGCGATGGTCGTCCAGGTGGGGCTGCACGACCCCCGGGCCCTGCTCCACGGCGACGGCGCGCTGCACCTGGAGACCGCTCTCGTCGTCGCCCTCGGCATGACCCACCAGCATCGGGGCGTGGTCCCCTTCGTGAAGGCGACCCTGCGCCTGCAGCGCCACCTGCGCGGCGTCACCCGTGCGCGGCCGCTGCGCGGAGCCCACGCGACCGCCCTGGGCGGCGAGGTGCCCTGGCTCGACGAGGCGCTGTCGCATCCGGACCCCGAGGACGCGTACTGGCGGGGAGCGTCACTGGCGCCCGCGGCGGAGCGCCTCGACGTGCCCACCAGCCTCATCACCGGCTGGCACGACGTACTGGCCGACCAGACCATCGCCCAGTACGGGCGGCTGCGCCGGGCGGGCTGCGACACCGCCCTCCTCGTCGGCCCCTGGACCCACACGTCCGCCCTCCAGCAGGGCTGGCCCGAGGTCTTCAGCGAAAGCCTCGCCTGGCTGCGCGCCCACCTGTGCGGCGATCCCTCGGGCCTGCGCCCCACCAGGGTCCGCCTCCACGTGGGCGGCGACGACACCTGGCGCGACCTCGACGACTGGCCCCCGGCCGACACCGGCACGCCGTGGTACCCCGCCCCTGGCGGCCACCTCACCCGGCAGCCCCCCACGGACGGGGCGCCGCTGGCCGACTTCCGCTACGACCCGGCCGACCCGACCCCCTCCCTCGGCGGGCAGCTCCTCTCCCGCACCGCCGGTGCGCGCGACAACGCCCCCCTGGAGGCCAGGGAAGACGTCCTGACGTTCACCAGCGCACCCCTGACCGAGCCCGTGGACGTCCTCGGGCCGGTCACCGCACGACTGGCCGTCTCCGTCGACACCGGGCACGCCGACGTCTTCAGCCGCCTGTGCGACGTGGACGAGCGGGGCCGCTCCACCAACGTCTGCGACGGGCTGAGCCCCGTACAGGCCGCCCCGGGCGTATCCGCGCACGTGACCGTGCCGATGAGCTCCACGGCCCACCGCTTCGCGGCCGGGCACCGCATCCGGTGGCAGATCAGCGCGGGCGCCCATCCGCGCTATGCCCGCAACCCCGGCACCGGGCGGTCCCCGCTGGACGCCACGGAGTTCACGCCGGTGCGGATCACGCTCCACGCCGACTCGGCGCTGTTCTGCGGCGACTCCGCCCTCTTCCCCGACCGGGGATGAGGAGCCCGGGCGGCAGCCGCCGTGCCGGAAGCCGGCGGCCCCCGCCCGGTGCCGGCGGGGCGTTCAGATGCGGCCCCCGGTCAGGCGGGAGATCGGCCCGCGCCGCCGCAGCCCCGTGCGGTGCCCGAGGGTGTACGCCCCGGCCGCCAGGGCGGCGGTGCCCGTGGCCGCCGCCGCGGCGACGGCCTTGCGCGCCCGTACGGCCTTCCACAGCGGGCCGAGGGCGCCGAGGCTGCCGCGCAGGGCGGTGGCCGCGGCCTGCGTCTTCTCGGCCAGCGGGGCGGGCAGGGCCGTCAGGGTGCCGCTGACGGCCTCTCCGGCGTCCGCCGCGCGTACGGGGGCGGTTCCTCCGCCGGAGGAGGAACCGCGGGATGAGGAGCGGGACCGGGCGGTGCCGGTCTTGGCCTGGTCGGACTTCTCTGATGCAGTCATGCCACGCGTGTGGCCGCGATCCGGGATTTCATGCCGGATCCCTCAAAGAAGGGGGCCGAGCGGCCCGAGGTCGATGCCGAGGTCCTCCGGCTCCAGCCCGAAGCGGGTGCGCAGGAGGTCCATCCGGTCCTCCAGGAGCATCAGGGTCCGCCCGAGCCGCTCCTCCTGGTCCTCGTCGAGGTCCCCGGCCTCCACCCGCCGCAGCGCCTGCCGTTCCATGAGCTGCCGCAGCAGCTCGACGACCGTCAGCACCAGGCGGGCCAGGTCGCGTTCCACGGTGTCGGGGTCGAGGTCGACCCGTCGGGGCGCGCTCACCCTTCCCCCTGCTTCCACGGCGAGGGCACGGTGTCGTTGACGGAACTGATGAGGGCCTTGAGGTCGACCCGGACCAGATCGACTCCCGCGATGCCCAGTGTGATGTCCCCGGCCAGGACCACACCGCCGGCCAGGAGCCGGTCCAGGAGGTCCACCAGGGCGATCTCCGCGCCCGCGCTCACCGCCGTCCTCCCGGCTCGTCCCCGAGACGGGTGAAGGAGTAGGGCACCCACGGACCGGTGAGTTCCACGCGCATCCCGCCCCCGAGGTCCCCGGCGGCGGGCACCCCGTCCAGGAACCGTGCCCGCTCGTTCCGGCGGACGAGGTACGCGGCGTTGAGCACGTGGGCGTCGGACGTCCCCGACAGCTGAGGGCGCTGCGCGGGGTGCAGTACCGCTCCGGCCGACCGGGCGGCCAGGCGGTCGTGGACCTCCCGTGCGATTGCGGCCGCCACGGCGATGTGGTCCTGCTGCCGTCGTCGCTCGCCCAGCCGGCGCCGCAGGTAGTCCCGGCCCGGCCGCTCGTCCCCGGACGGTGCGTCCGTGCCGGGCTGCCCGTCGGGGGCCGGAGCACCGGGCCGCGTCGCGGCCGCGTACAGCTTCACTCCCCACTCCTCCGACCCTTCCAGCCGCGCCAGGGCCGCCTGGAGGCGGTCGCGGCCGTCGAGGAGCAGCCCGCGCACCCCGGCTTCGCCGCGGCAGACCGTGGCCAGCCGCAACGGCACCGCCGTACGCGCGTCCCCGGCCGCGGCCACCACCCGGTGGTGCGCCCGGGCGAGCCACGACAGCCAGGCCAGGTCCTCCAGCCGCCGGCGCAGGGCCTCCTCCTCGAACAGCGCCGCGTCCACCGGCTCCACCACCGCCGCCAGCACACCGTCCCCGAGCACCGTGGGCCCCGGCCCGCCCGCCCCCTCCACACCCGTCAGGTCGGGGGCGCCGGCGCGCGCGTCGAGGACCGCGTACACGTACAGCAGCCCGGGTCCGCTCATGCCCGCTCCTGACGCTGTTCCAGCTCCGCGACCCGCCGCCGCAGCTCCTCGTTCTCGCGTCCGAGCTCGCTGCGGCGCGCCGTCGACGAGAGGGCGGGGTCACGCTCCCACCAGTCGATTCCCATCTCCTTGGCCCGCTCCACCGAGGCGACCACGAGACGGAGCCTGATGGTCAGCAGCTCGATGTCGAGGAGGTTGATGCGGATGTCGCCGGCGATGACGACGCCCTTGTCGAGGACCCGCTCCAGGATGTCGGCGAGGTTGGCGCCGGAGCCCTCGTCGTACGGCCGGGGAAGACCCGAAGGGGGCATGGTCATGACGGCCCTCCCGCCCCGCGTCCCGCCGTCCGCCTCCCGCGCGCGTCCGGCTGTTGCCTGTCGCCCGGGCCCCGGTCCGCTCCGGCCGCTCCCCGGGCGGACGGCGCACGGAGGGCGAGGCCGTGGGCGTACGCCGTGAGGGACGAGCGGACGCGCCGCGCCGGCCCGCCCCACCGGCCCCGTCGCTGCGCCGCCCCCGCCGACCGTCCCCGGGGCGGGAACTCGGCGACCAGGAGGACGCGCGTCAGGTCCTCGCCGACCCGGTGGAACGTCGCCACCCCGCGGACGGTGCCCCGGTCGCCCTCACGCACCCAGACGACGCGTACGCCGGGAACCTCCTCGACGACGCGGGCCCCGGCGACGGGGGAGCCCCGGTGGGTCATCCAGTGGTCGTAGGCGTCGGCGGCGCCCGTCCCCACGTCCACGGACCCGAGGACGACGACGGGCGCCCGTCCCGCCGTCCCGGGGCCGCGCGCCCGCAGCCGTCGGCGCAGGGCGGGGCCGGCCCGGCCCGCGACGTACCGGGCCGTGCTCTCCACGGCGGCACGGGCCGGGCCCCGGCCCCCGGCGTACCGGCGGCCCGCGTCACCCGCGACGGCCTCCAGCCCGGGGCTGCGGCCCGACGCGACGGCGTCGAGGGCCGCGGCCAGCCGGCCCAGCCGGCGCCCGGCGCCGGCCAGGAGGCGCTCGGCCTCCGCCAGCAGACAGGCCTCCAGCTCCTCCCTCACCCGCTCGGCGGCCGGGCTCCCGCCGAGCCCGGCCAGGACGGAGTCAGCCATCGCCGCCCCCCGTGCCGGACGCGCCGCCCCGGGCGCCACCGCGCCGCCGGCCGCCGCCCCCGCCGGACCCGGACGGGGCCTTCCGGGCCGGCGCTGCCTTGCCGCCGGCCTCCCGCCGGCGGGGCGGAGGGGCGGGGTCGGAGGGCACGGGGTCGGATGGGCTGTCCGCCCCGCCCGCGGCCCCCGTCAGCGTCGCCAGCCGGTCCCGGACCGTCTCGGTACGGTCGTGGAGGCGGCCGGCGAGGACCTCCAGCTGCCGGTCCACCAGGGAGCCGACCGCGGCGGATCCCACGCCCCGCAGGTCCGCCCGCACCTGCTCGCGGACCTCCTTGAACTGTGGGCGGTCCATGAGCCGGTTGCCGACGACCGAGGCCAGCGCCTCGATGTCGGGCCGCAGCTTCCGGCCCGCCACCAGCGCCCCCACGGTCAGGGCGAGGCGGGCCTTCCTCGTCCGGCCCAGCAGGTAGCCGGCGCCGACCGCCAGCCCCATCACCGTACGGTTGTTCATCGCGGTCGCCTCCCGCTCGCGAGTCGGGCCAGGAGCTCGTCCTCCCGGCGGTCGAACTCCGCCTCCTCCATCTCACCGGCCTCCAGCGCGGCCACCAGCGCGGCCAGTTCGCGCCGGACCGCCGCCGGGTCGTGGTACTGCCGCTCGGCCTGGGCCACCACCTGCTCCAGCACCCACCAGGTGCCGCGCAGGGGAGCGGCGGGCAGCAGCAGGACCTCCCCGAGGAGCCCCACCGTCAGTCCACTTCCGCGAAGCTGTACGCCGGCAGCGGCCCGGTCACCTGCACCCGCAGACGGTCGTACCGCTCGTGGAGGGCGGCCACCGCCTCCAGGAACGCCTCGCGGTGCTCCCGTCCCACCAGGAAGGACAGGTTGGCCAGCCACCCCGTCCCCTCCGGCCCGTGCCGCAGGGCGCAGACGAAGGGCCGCAACGCCTCTTCCACCAGCGCCGCATCGGCCCGCTCCCGCGCCGACACCGCGCCCGCGACCTTCTCGCCGAACGCCAGCTTCTCCTCGTGGGTACCGCCCCCCGCCTCGCGGAGGGCCTGGTGCCGGGCGCGCAGCTGGGCGTCGGCGCCGACCACGGACGCCAGTACCGCCTCCTCGTCGTGGGAGACCTTGACGTTGAACTCGTCCTTGCCCTCCAGTTCCGAGAGCCGCTCCAGATACCGTTCCTGACGCCCCGTGAGGACCGCGCTGACGGTGTCGTCGTCGGGGGAGACGCCGCCGAACCGCAACGGCAGCACCGGACCGCTGCCGCCCGCCTCGATCACCACCCGCTGGTGGGCCAGCAGGTCGCGCCGCTTCGGCCTCAGTTCCGCGGGCGCGTCACTGACCAGCGCCACCAGCTTTCCCCCGCGTACCGCCCGTACGGGAAGAGGCGGCTCCCCGATGCCCGCCAGGGTGTCGGGCAGGTCCTGCCCGGCGCGGGCGATGCCGTAGACGTAGGTGCTCATTCCTTCTCCTCCCGACGGGTGGCGGTGCGCCGGCCGCGGGGCCGGCTCTCGGTCTCCTCGCCCTTCCCGGCCTCGTCCCGGGCCTGGGTGAACGCGTCCGCGAGCGTCTGGGCGGCGCCGCTGAGGGCGCCCTTGGTCTTGCCGCGCGCCCCGGACTCGGTCATCTCGCCCACGAGGTCGGGCAGGCCGGGACTCTTGCGCGGGCCGGCCTCCAGGTCGAGGCGGTTGCACGCCTCGGCGAAGCGCAGGTAGGTGTCCACGCTCGCCACGACCACGCGGACGTCGATCTTGAGGATCTCGATGCCGACCAGGGAGACGCGCACGAAGGCGTCGATCACCAGGCCGCGGTCCAGGACCAGTTCGAGTACGTCGTACAGGCCGCTGGAGCCGCCGCCCGAGGCGGCCTGAGCGGGTTGGGCAGGAACGACGGTCATGATTTCCGGTTTCCCTCTCGTCTCGGGGACGGGGCCGGCCCGGCACGTTCAGCGGCGGTCCGCCCGGCCCCTCTCGTAGCGGCGGGTGCGCCGGTACCCGAGGAGTTCGCCGTCGGCGTCGACCGTGACCTCGTAGGAGGCCAGCAGACTCATCGTGTCCGGCACCCGGGCCAGTTCCACGACCTCGACCGACAGGCGCCAGCCGCCGTCCTGGTCGCGTTCGCAGGAACTGACGGACTCGGCCGGAAGCGCCAGCAGGGCCGACAGCTGTTCCATCGTGGCCGCGATCACCGCGGCGGCTCGGGGACGCGGCCCGGTGCCCGCCATGTCGTCTTCCCTCCGGGGGTGTTGGCCATGACTTCCTCTGCCGCGTATGTCCTGCGGCCCCGCGCCCAAACGGGCGTCGGCGCACCGGACGAGCGGTCAGTCATGGCGGTGCCGGCCGTGGAGCCGGTGCCGCCCGGCTCCGGCCGACCGCGGGTCCCCGGCCCCCCGCCCCCGGCCGGGGCGCCCGGCCGGGGCTGCGTGCCGCAGCCGGTCAGGCCGCCCGGCCCGGCCGCGACCACGGCCCCTCAACTCCGGTACGCCGCCGCGGCGAGCCGGGCGAACGCCGCCACCAGCGGGTTCGCATCGCCCTGCCGCCAGGCCACCACCACCGGGCTCGGGGCCATGTCGGCGAGCGGCACCAGGGCCAGCCCCTCGGGCGGTGCGTGGCCGAGCGGGGCCAGGCCGACGGTCCCGTTCCACCGCACGGCCTGGAGGCACTCCTGCACCGCACGCACGACGGGCCCCTCCCGGGGCTCCCCGCCGTTCCAATAGGCCTGCCAGAGCGGATCGGTGCCCGGCGGGAACCGGAACCAGCGCCGGCCGGCCAGCTCCGCCCGTTCCAGCCGCTCCCTGCCCGCCAGCGGATCGTCCGCCCGCAGGACCGCCCCCACGGGATCGGCGCGCAGCTCACGCACCGTCAGGCCCGCTTCCCCGAACGGCCCGCGCGTCAGGGCGATGTCGACGAGCCCGGCCCGCAGCCCGCACGTCGGGTCCGCCAGACCGGTCTCGCGGACGCGGACCTCGACACCGGGATGGCGCCGCCGGAACGCCGCGGCCAGACGGCGGACCCCGGAGTCGGCCTGGTCGGTCAGCATGCCCACCGTGAGGGTCCCGGCACCGGCCGCGGCGGCCACCCGTACCCGCGCCCGCTCCGCCCGTTCCAACAGCGCGCGCGCCTCGTCCAGCAACACCGCCCCGGCCGGCGTCAGTACGGCACCGGTGGCCGAACGGACGAGCAGGGCGGCCCCGACGTCCGCTTCGAGCCGCCGGATCGCCCGGCTCAACGGCGGCTGGCTCATGTGCAGCCGGACCGCGGCCCGGCCGAAGTGGAGCTCCTCCGCGACGGCGACGAAATAGCGCAGCGTTCTCAACTCCATGAACGGCAACGATACCCAGCCGGTATCGGCGCTCCCCAGACGGTATTGGACGGCCCCCGAGCCCCCGCGCTGCAATCGGGACATGGCACACCACTCACCAGCCGGCCACCCCGGCGCCGACCCCACCGTGTCCGTCGTCCGCCCGGGCGAGGGCGAGACGATCGTCCTGGGCACCACGCGGATGCGCATCCTGGAGGACGGCGCCACCACCGGGCATCGCATCGGCTTCGCGGAGTCCGTCCTCGCCCCGCACACCCCCGGACCGCCCCAGCACCGCCACGCCGAGCACGACGAGGGCTTCTACGTCCTCTCCGGAACCATCCGCTTCACCGTCGGCCACGACAGCCACGACGCCCCCGCCGGCACCCTCGTCGTGGTCCCGCCCGGCGCCCCGCACACCTTCGCCAACGTCACCGACCAGCCGGCCGTCATGCTCAGTACCTTCACGCCCAGCCGGTACGTGCAGTACTTCCGCGACCTCCGGGCCATCCTCGCCGACGGCCGCCCCCTGACCCCGGAGGCGAACGCCGCCGCCATGACCCCCTACGCCACCCGCCCCGCCCCCGACCACCCCGCAGCCCCGCACCGCCGACGTCCCCCTCAACCCCCCGCCTGACACGGGTCTTCGCGGCGCGGCGGGGTCCTGCGGCCCCTTCAGCCGGCCGCCAGTGATCCCGCCAGCCGCCCCAGAGCCGCCTTGATCCGGTCCGGCGCCACGCCCCGCGCGCGCTGCTGGAGGAAGACCTCGGGTGCCAGCGGCGCGAGCAGACCGTCCACCAGGGCCTCCGGGTCCGGGACGTCCGCCTCGCGCAGCAGGACGAGGACGTGGGCGCGCCAGAAGCCGTACGCCCCGATGGTGAACCGCTTCTCGCCGGTCTCGGCGCCCAGCACGAGGGGGCCGTGGGCCTCCAGCAGGTCGACCATGGCGGCGTAGAACGCGGCGAGCCGGTCGAGCGGCGGCGCGCCGGGGCCCAGGGGGGGAGCTCCGCCCAACAGCTCCTCCTGCAGGCGGCGTTCGTGCTCGTCCAGCAGCGCCGCAGCGATGGACGTGACGTCCGGGTAGCGGCGGTAGAGCGTGCCGCGACCGATGCCGGCCGCCCGGGCGATGTCCTCCATCGTGACCGTCCGCGGATCACCGGCGGCGAACAGCTCGGCGGCGGCGGAGAGCACTTTGGCCCGGTTGCGGGCGGCGTCCGCGCGTTCCCTCGTCCCCATGGGGACCCAGTCTACCGGAATAACCGGACGCCCTGTCCGGTTGGGGTCTTCATCCGGTACAACTGGACGGCATGTCCGGTTACAGTTCCGGCCGCTACCGAGGGGATCCCGTCATGACCACGCTGCCGCAATCCGACGCCGGCGCCCGCCGCCTGCCCTTCAGCCGACAGGCCGGCGACACCGCCGCCGCCCGGCGCGCGCCCCGTGCGGCCGCGTCCGAGGCCGCCCGCGCGACGGGGGAGTCCCGGTGAACTGGCTCCTGCTCATCGCCGCCGGCCTGGTGGAGGTCGCCTGGTCGCAGAGCATCAAACCGACGGCCGGGTTCACGCGCCCGCTGCCCACGCTGCTCTGCTTCGCGCTCGCCGCCGTCGCCGTGTACCTGCTGTCCCTGGCGATGAAGGGGCTGCCGGTCGGCACGGCCTACGCCGTCTTCACCGGGATCGGCGCGGCCGGCGCCATCACCCTGGGCGCCGTGGTCCACAAGGACCCGGTGACCCCGGGCCGCCTCCTCGCCCTCGCCCTGATCATCGGCGGCGTGGCACTGTCCCACGCGACCGCCCCGGCCGAGTGAGGGGCCGCGGTGCGGCACCGACGCCGTCGAGCGCCGGGAAGGCTACTCGCCCCGGTTCCCGAAGGCCGGATAGCCCGGCAGCGCGGCAACCTCCCAGGCGCCGGCCACCTCGCGCAACAGCAGCCGCATCGTCCGCGCGAACGCCGGGAACTCCTCCAGCCCGGCCGCCGCCTCCCAGCGATGCCTCAGCACCTGCCGCCTCGTGGGGGTCGGGCGCCGCGTCGGGTGGAGCGGACCGTCCTCCACGACGCGGGGCAGCAGACGCACCGTCGCGTCCACCGTCCAGACCGCCGTGGCCTGACGCATGCCGGCCTGCCACACCTCGTCGTCGGCCAGCGCCGGGTACGCGCCGACGACCTCCGCCCGATAGGCCCCCTCGATCCGCGCGGCCGTCCCCGGCGGCAGGGTGAAGACGCACCAGCAGCTGGAGAACGGCATCCGGCAGTACGCGGCCGTCAGGAACACCGACTGGTAGCAGGCCGCCTCGAAGTCGATCAGCCGCAGCCCCCCAGGGGTGATCAGGCTGTTGTCCGGGCAGGTGTCACCCGGGGTGAAGGCCGGATACTCTTCCCCGCCCGCCGTACCGATCCGGGCCAGCTCCTCCTCAAGGCCCGCCGGAGAGGCGATTGCGGCCCCATCGAGCAACTCCGGCAGGGCGTTCGCGTTCTCCGCGGTCCACGGGTCGTCCTCCCAGGACGGCATGCCCCTGTCGTACCGGGACCACAGCCGTGCGAGGTCCGCGCGGCGGGGTACCGAGGCGGCGGCCAGCGCCCCGAGCCCCCGGGCCCAGGCCAGCAACCCCTTCTCGGCGGCGGCCGGATCGTCCCCGAGCAGGACGTCCGCGAGGGTGGGCGCGTTGCCGAGATCCGCCATCACCAGCAACGGAACCTCGGGGTCCACGCCCAGAACCTCGGGACCGGCCATCCCGAGGGACAGCCCGGCGGCCTCGGCCGTGAAACAGCGCAGCGACTCCGGCTCGTGGCCGAACGCCTTGACGATCACACTGCCGCCGCCGGCCGTCTCACAGCGCAACACGGTGCTGCGCGCGCTGCCTCCCAGGTCGACCGCCCCCGACAGCTCGGTGCCCACCAGTGCGCCGGCGGCCCGCAAGATCGACTCCACGGCGGCATTCTGCCACCGCGGCCACCCCGGCGGGATCCCCGCTCCGCCCACGGGCCGCCCGTGAGCGGGGCCGTGGCGTCAGGAGCCGGTGATGAGGACGAGCGTGCCGTGGAGACGGCGGATCGCCTCTTCGGCGTCCGTGTACTGCTCTGGGGTCGGCCGGACGGCACCGAAGGTGGGGCCGTCGTCGTCGGGGAGGGCGCGCCAGTGCAGCACGGGTGCGAGGGCGGTGACGGCCGCGCCGAGGAACCAGGCGAGGCGTCCGTGGACGCGGGCGAGGGCGATGGCGAGGACGGCGAGCGCCTCCCTCAGGTGTTCCAGCCGGTCGATCGCGGTCAGGGCTTCCTGGGTGTGCGGGGTGCCGATGGTGGTGTGGAGGTCGGCGGCGGCTTGAGCGGCGGTGGCGCGGTCGGCGGGGGAGGGGGCCCAGGCCCGGTCACGGAGCTGCCGCTCGGCTTCCTCGGCCAGGCCTTCGATCAGCGTCCGCATCTCCATGCCGCCACCCTAGTGCGTCCGCCGGTGGAGGGACGCGCGAGCGGACACGGCGGCGCGGGTGGTCACCACGCCCCCGGAGTCAGAACGATCTTTCCCGCCACACGGTTGGACTCGCTCAGTTCATGCGCCCTGGCCGCCTCCTCCAACGGCAGGACCCGGTCGACGGCGACCCGGAGGCCACCCCGTTCCACCAGGTCGGTGATGTGCGCCAGATCCGCGCCGGACGGAGTGAATCCGAACTCGGCGAACCGCAGGCCGCGTGCCTCGGCCCGCTCCCGCACCGCGGTCCGGTCGGGGCCGGCGCCCCGTACGTCGACGAGGATCCCGCCCGGTGCGAGCGTCTCCAGCGACCGGGGCCCGTAGTCGCCGCTGATCGGGTCGAGGACCACGTCGACGTCACGGACGGCCTCGGCGAAGTCGCGGGTGGTGTAGTCGATGAGCCGGTCGGCGCCCAGGCCGCGCAGGAACGCGTGCCTGCCCTCCCGGGCGGTGCCGATGACGTGCGCGCCGCGGGCCTTGGCGATCTGCACCGCGAGGTGTCCGATCCCGCCGGCCGCCGCGTGGACGAGGACCCGCTGTCCGGCGCCCACGGCGGCGACCCGGACGAGCGCCTGCCAGGCGGTGAGCGCCGCGACCGGCAGCGCGGCGGCCGACACCCGGCTGACGCCCGCCGGTGCGACGGCGAGCGCCTCCACCGGTGCGACGGCGTACTCGGCATGGGCGCCATGGGGCGGAAACGCGCACCCGTACACCACATCCCCCGGCTTGAACCGCCCCGGCCGGCCGTCGCCGAGGGCCACCACCACTCCGCACAGGTCCAGGCCCACGGTGAACGGCGGGGCGCCGAACTTCCGCACTGCCCCGGAACGGACCTTCCAGTCGGCCGGATTCACCCCGGCCGCGCGAACGCGCACGAGCGCCTCGCCGCGGCCCGGCACCGGCAGGTCCGTCTCGACGACCTCCAGTACCTCCGGGCCGCCGTAGCCGCGCTGACTGACCGCGCGCATACGGGTGGTCATACGGGTGCTCCTCTCGGGCTGCCGGCCGGACCGGCCGCAGGTGATCACCATCCTCGGCGCCTCGGTACCCCTTGTGAAGAAGGCACCTGATTGATACCCGGGTACCTCATGGAAACCAAGGTGAGCACGACCCCCGAGGACTGGGCCGCCACCTACCGCCGCGACTGCCCCTCGCGCACCGTCGTCGAACTGCTGGCCAACAAGTGGGGGCTGTACGTCCTGGCTGCCCTCCGCCGGCACGGCCGGCCGATGCGGTTCAGCGAACTGCGGCGGCTCCTCGACGGGATCACGCAGAAGATGCTGACGCAGACCCTGCGCGCGCTGGAACGGGACGGCCTCGTGACCCGCACGGTGTACCCCACCGTCCCGCCCCGCGTGGAGTACGCGCTGACCGAGCTGGGCGTCGAGGCCGGGCGCCTGACCGACGCCATCGGCACCTGGTCGGTCGAGCACGCCCGGCAGATCCTGGCAGCCCGCCGGGACTTCGACGACCGGGCCGCCATCCCGCCCCAGCCCGTCGGGCCGACGGGCACGGGCCCGGCGCGCTGAGGCGGGGCGGCCCGGGCGCCCCCGCTCAGTCCTTGGCGGCGCTGTGCCAGCTCATCCCCCAGCCGTAGGCGAGGTCCGCCGCCTGCTGCTTGAAGACGCCCGGCGCCGGCACCAGGTACTGCGCCTCCCGCCGCACGATCAGCTCCCCGCCCACGTTCTCGATCAGCGCGATCGCGGCGACCGGCGAGGGGACGGTGCATTCGTCCAGGCGCACTTCGATCGGGGGCCCGGCCGGCGGATACAGCGTGGCGACCCCGTGCAGTCCCGCGAAGCCCGCCGCCCCGTCGTAGATGACCACGAACACCAGCAGGCGCCTGATGTCCGCCGCGTGATCGAGATTGATCAGGAGGTTCTCCCCGTCCGCACTGCCGCCGGTGCGGTCGTCCTGGTCCAGCAGGACGTACGGCGGCTGGTCGAACGAGCCGAACTGGCGGTTGATGGGGTGGACGATGCCCTTCTGCCCGTTCTGCAGCTCCCACAGGCAGGAGAGGTCCAGATCGACGTCCTCCAGACGCACGGCGTCCCCGCCCTTGTTCATCCAGCCGCGCGGAGGCCTGGCCGCGCTCCAGGAGAGGTTGACCCGCATGGCACCTGACGTGACGCCCTGTTTCGTCAGCGACACCGTGGGCGAGGCCTTGGTCAATGTGATCTTCGACAGTCGCACCGGCTGGGGCGCCGCCTGGGGCACCGGCGGTGGCGCCGGGGCGGCCGGGGCGGGCCGAACCGGCGCCCCGGGAGCGGTGGCGGGTTCGTCGACGGTGATGCCGAAGTCGGTGGCCAGCCCGGCGAGACCCGAGGCATAGCCCTGGCCCACGGCGCGGAACTTCCACGCACCGTTGCGCCGGTACAGCTCACCGAGCACGAACGCCGTCTCGGAGGTGGCGTCCGTGGGGTCGAACCGCGCCTCCTCGGCGCCGCTCTCCGCGTCCAGCACACGCACGAACAGACCGGACACCTGACCGAACGTGCCGTCGGTGGAAGCCGCGAGCACCACGGCCCCGACGTCCGGCTCCACCGCCGACAGGGTGACGACGATCGTCTCGACGGTATCCGCACCGTCCTGCCGCCTGCCCCCGTGCCGCACGGCACCGCTGCTGTGCGCGGGCTGGTTGTAGAACACGAAGTCGTCGTCCGACCGCACCTTGCCGGCCGGGGTCAGCAGCAGGGCGGACACGTCCACGTCAGGCGTTCCGGGCCCTGCCCGCCATCCCAGCTCCACGCGGACCCCGAGACTTCCCACCGGAACGTTGGCACCCTTGCGCAGGCCCATGTGACTCCCCCTTCGGCGACCGACCCCACGGCCGCAGCGTACGAGGATTGCGGCGCGCCTTTCCCCGAAAGCCGGGATGTGCCGCCGTACGACCGTCGCCCGGCAGGGGCTGTCCCGGCCGAGGACCAGGCTCCGTCACCCGGCGAGGAACTCGCGCAGGTCCACGATCGCGTACCCCTCCTCCAGGGCCGCGTCGATGATCCGCGGCAGGGCCTGGGCGTCGAGCACCACCCCGTCCCCCGCGCTGCTGCCGACGTGCATCTGCAGGACGGCCCCCGGCTCCAGCGAGCCCACCGCCCTGCGCACCGCCCGGTCCACGGTCATGCCGCCGGCCGGCCCCAGGTAGCCGTTGGTGTCGTTGGTGAACTCGATCGCCGCGTAACCCAGTTCGTTGACGTCCTCGATCGAGTCCCGCGTCGTGGAGCTGTAGGGGAACCGGAAGAACGGCAGGGGCTCGGCCCCGGACGCCGTACGGATCGCGGCGTCGGCGGTGCGGACCTCCCGCGTCCGCTCCCGGGTGCCGAGGTCGTCGAAGTACGGGTGGCTGTAGGAGTGGTTGCCCAGACCGTGCCCGGCCTCGGCCATCGCCCGCACGGCCGCCGGACGCGTCTCGGCGTACCTGCCCGTGGGGAAGAACGTGGCGGGGGCTTTCCGCCGGCGCAGCTCCGCCAGCACGGTGGCGAGTCCGCTCTCGTCCCACGCCGCGTTGAAGGTGAGCGCCACCACCTCGCGGGACGTCGGCAACCGCCGGATCTCCCGCCCGAGCAGTGAAGCCGGCGGCCGAGGCCCCGTCACGGCACCGGCCCCCCACCCCCGGCCGGCCGGCGCGGCCACGGCACTCCGGCCGGGCACCGGCCACGCGGCCGGCAGCGCCGCCAGCACGGCGCGTCGTCCCACACCCACCGCGGCCACTCCCCTCGAACACCGCGCCGCCCCACGCGCCGCTCCCACGAGTGTGCGAGAACACCGGGAGGAAGCCCCGTCCGGCCCTGCCGCGCACCCGGGTGATCCTGCCGCCGACCGAACCTCCTGCCACGCGCTTCAGGGCAGGCCGAGGGTGGCCCGGTGGGTACGCCAGCGGTCCATCAGGCCGTGCATCTCGTGCTGGAGGAACTCGAAGAACGCCGCCGTCTCCGCCACCCGCGCCCCGGCCGGGGTGTCGGTCCCGAGGCCGGCCGCGCCCTCGCGCAGGGTCTGCTCGAAGCGGGTGAGGGCCTGGTCCCGGCGGGTGAAGGTCTCGTACCAGAGCTCGTTGTGGAGCACGTAGCGGTCCCGCCGGGAGCCCGGTTCGCGCTCCCGGCTGACCATGTCGAGCTGTGCCAGGTAGGCGACGGCGCCCGATACGGCCGCCGGGCTGATCCGCAGGGCCGCGCCGAGTTCCGCCGAGGTCATCGCGCCGCCGTCGCTCGCGAGCAGGCAGGCGAAGACCCGGGCCGCCATGCGCTGCATCCCGGCCTCGGTGAGCTGCGCGGCGAACCGCTCCACGAAGCGGGAGACCGCTTCCCCGTCCCGCGTTCCGTCGTAGTCCATCGTCGTCACACCCGGGATTTTACGATATTCGCTACCTTCACAACTTTGTGAAATGAGCGTACGTTCGGAGTCATGACGAAGGCCATCAGCGTCGCCGGGCTCCGCAAGGCGTTCGGCCGCACCCGCGCCCTGGACGGGCTCGACCTGGACGTCGCGACCGGCGAGGTCCACGGATTCCTCGGGCCCAACGGCGCCGGCAAGTCCACCACCCTGCGGATCCTGCTCGGCCTGCTGCACGCCGACGCCGGGAGCGCCACCCTGCTCGGCGGCGACCCCTGGGCCGACGCCGTCTCCCTCCACCGCCGCGTCCCCTACGTCCCCGGCGACGTCACCCTCTGGCGGGACCTCACCGGCGGCGAGGTCATCGACCTGTACGGACGCCTGCGCGGCGGCCTCGACCGGGCCCGCCGCAACGAACTGGTCGAGCGGTTCGAACTCGACCCGACCGGGAAGGGCCGCACGTACTCCAAGGGCAACCGCCAGAAGGTCGCCCTGGTCGCGGCCTTCGCCTCCGACGCGGAACTCCTCGTCCTCGACGAGCCCACCTCCGGGCTCGACCCGCTGATGGAGGAGGTCTTCCGGGGCTGCGTCACCGAGGCCCGCGACGCCGGCCGCACCGTCCTGCTCAGCTCGCACCTGCTCAGCGAGGTGGAGGCCCTCTGCGACCGGGTCAGCATCGTCCGCGCCGGCCGCACCGTGGAGAGCGGCACGCTCGCGGCCCTGCGCCACCTCACCCGTACGTCCATCACCGCCGAGCTCGCCGGCCCGCCCAACGGCATCGCGGACCTGCCCGGCGTCCACGACGTCGAGGTGCGCGGACGGAGGATCACCCTCCAGGCCGACACCGACGGGCTGGACGCCGCCCTGCGCGCCCTCACCGCCTCGGGCGTGCGCTCGCTGACCGCGAGCCCGCCCACACTGGAGGAACTCTTCCTGCGCCACTACGCCCCGGAGGGGCGGCCGGGCGGGGTGAGCGGGCGATGAACGGACCGCTGACCGGGACCGGGACGCTGCTGCGGCTGGCGCTGCGCCGCGACCGGGTGACGGCGCCGGTCTGGGTGCTGGCGGCCGGGCTGCTGGTGGTGAGCATGCCCCGCACGCTCGGCGCCGTGTACGCCACCGGGGCCGAACGGGCCTCCGTCGCCGCCTCGATGAACGCCAACGGCTCGATGCGAGCCCTGTACGGGCCGGTGTTCGGCGACTCCCTCGGAGCCCTCACCGCCTGGCGTGCCGGCGTGTTCGGGGCGGTGCTCGCCGCGGTGATGAGCGTGGTGATCGTCGTCCGGCACACCCGCGAGGAGGAGGAGACGGGCCGGCAGGAGCTGCTCTGCTCCGGGGCGGTGGGCCGCCGGGCCCCGCTGACGGCCGCCCTGCTGGCCGCGCTCGCCGCGGACGCGGCCGTGGCCCTGCTGGTCGCGGGCGGTCTCGCGGGGCGGGGGACGGCCGGGGCCCTCGCGCTCGGCCTGGGCATCGCCGGGACGGGGCTCCTGTTCGCGGCCGTGGCGGCCGTCGCAGCCCAGCTGACCGGCAGCGCCCGGGCCGCGAGGGGGCTGGCGGTCGCCCTGCTGGGGGCCGCGTTCGTCCTCAGGGCGGCGGGAGACGCCGGGTCCCCCGGCGGCGGGTCGGCGTTGACCTGGGCCTCACCGCTGGGCTGGTCGGAGAACGTACGGGCCTTCGCGGGCGAACGCTGGTGGGTGCTCGGTCCGTTCGCGGCCGGGACGGTCGCGCTGACGGCCGCCGCCTACGCGCTGGCGGGCCGCCGCGACCTGGGCGCGGGCCTCCTGCCCGCGCGGCCGGGCCCGGCCGAGGGGCGCCTCGGCTCGGCGGGGGCGCTGGCCCGGCGGCTCCAGCGGGGAACCGTACTCGGCTGGAGCGCGGCCTTCCTGACCGCCGGGGTGGTCTTCGGGGGGATGGCGGACGGGGTCGCCGAGGTGGTCGGCGGCAATGAGCGCACCCGGGAGATCATCGAGCGGATGGGCGGGCGGAGCGGTCTCACCGATGCCTTCCTCGCCGCGATGGCGGGGCTGCTGGGCATGGCCGCCGGGCTGTTCGCCGTCTCCTGCGTGCTGCGGCTGCACGCCGAGGAGACCTCGCGGCGCGCCGAGCCGCTGCTCGCCCACTCCGTCGGCCGGCTGCGCTGGGCCGGCGGCCACCTGACCGTGGCCTTCGCGGGGCCGGCCCTGATCCTGCTCCTGGCCGGGCTCGGACTGGGCCTCGGGCACGGCGGGGACACGGCCTCGACGGTGGCCGCCTGCCTGGCGCAGCTCCCGGCGGTGTGGGTCTTCGGCGGGCTGGCCGCGCTGCTGTACGGGGCGGTGCCGCGGTACGCGGCCGCCGCGTGGGGGCTCGCGGGGGCCGCGCTGGCGCTGGGCTGGATCGGCCCCGCCCTGGACCTGCCGCGGCCGGTGCTGGACCTCTCCCCGTTCGCCCACCTGCCGAGGCTCCCCGGCCCGGGTCCCTGGGACCTGGCCCCGCTGCCGGCCCTCACCGCCCTGGCGGCGGCCCTGACGGCGGCCGGGCTGGCGGCCTTGCGCCGCCGCGACCTGACGGCGTAGGCAGCCTGTCGGCGATCCCCTCACGGCCGGCTGCGGACGACCGGCGCCCGCCGCTGTCGCCGGGCCGGGCGGTCTGTGGCCCGGCCGGCGCCCGTCGCCCCCCATTCCCGGGGACCGCACCCACGCCCTAGACTGCGACCGCTTCAGGACCTGGCGATCATCGGGAGGGCCCGCAAGATGAAACGAGCACTGATCGGCACGTTCGCGGCCGTGGCGTTGGTCGTGTCCGGGGGGAGCGTCGCCACCGCTTCCGACGGCGCCCCGCCCCGCACCACGCACGGCCCCTGCCAGTACACGCAGACCCCGGACGAGCCGCCGGCGCGCTCCGTTCCGCTGCCGCCGGACCCGCGGCGCACTCCCGGTCGCGGCACGGTCGACATGGCTGTTCCGACCAGTCAGGGACCGCTCCCGCTGCGCGTGGACCGGGCCAAGGCGCCGTGTACGGTCCAGAGTTTCCTGCACCTGGCGCGGCACGGGTTCTACGACCACACGGTGTGCCACCGTCTGACGGCGTATCCGACGCTCAAGGTCCTGCAGTGCGGCGACCCGACCGCTACCGGTGAGGGCGGGCCCGGGTACAAGTACAAGGACGAGCTGCCGGTGGACCTGCCGCCCGCACCCACCGATCCCACCGGCACGCGCCGCCTCTACGGCCGGGGCCTGCTGGCGATGGCCAACGCCGGTCCGAACACGAACGGCTCACAGTTCTTCGTGGTCTACGGCGACTCCGCGCTGCGACCGAACTACACGATGTTCGGCATGGTCGACGCCGACGGCCTCGCGACCCTCGACAAGGTCGCCGCCGGAGGCATCGAGCCGACCGCGGAGAACCCGGCACCGGTCGACGGCACCCCCGTGCTGCGGACCGAACTGCTCCGAGTCCGGCCGTCCTCCCGGTACTGACGCACCGCGACGTGGCTCGGGCAGGGTCTCGGACCGGCGGTGTGTGTTCAGATGCCCTCAACCCAGGTCGTGGGACAATGTCGACAGGGGTTGGTGTGGTCGTGGCACCTTGCGGCAGACCTGGGCTACCGACGGGTAGCCCGACCCGAACCGAAGGGCCGCCGTGAAGCGCACCGCACCCTTGTCCACCGCCATGGCCGTCTCCCTGGCCGCCGGCGTGCTGTTCACCACAGGCACCGCCTCCGCCGGGGAGCAGGCCGGCCCCTCACGTGCCGGGCGCGACGTCTACGGAACGAAGACCCCCTACGCCCCGCAGGGCGGGCCCGGCCGCTACCAGGACGCACCGGAGGGATTCGTCCCGGTCTTCACCGAGAACGTCGCCCGCCACGGCTCCCGCGCCATGACGGACAGCGGTGACGGTGACGCCGTGCTCGCCGTCCTGCGCACGGCGCAGGACCACGGCGCACTCACCGGCCTCGGTGCGCGGCTGGGCCCGCAGGTGCGGTCCCTGCTGGCCGCCGCCTCCGCGCTCGGCTACGGCAACCTCTCCGCCCGCGGCGCCGAGGAGCACCGGCAGACCGCGCTGCGCCTGGAGCGGCGGCTGCCGACCCTGGTCGCGGGCATCGCCGCCCGGCACGAGTCGATCGCGGTGGAGACGTCGGGGGTGCCGCGGGCGGTGGCGAGCGCCGATGCGTTCACGGGCGCTCTGGCCTCCGGGGAGCCGGCGCTGGCGGGCTTGATCAAGGCGCCGGTCACCGACAAGAACCTGTTGTACTTCCACAAGCAGCCGCAGAACGCCGACTACCAGGCGTACGTGAAGAGCGATCCGCAGCTCGCCGGGGTCCTCGCCGGGATCGACGCGGACCCGCGCACCGCCGAGACGGCGCACCGCGTCGTCACCCGTCTGTTCCGCGGGGACTTCGCGGCCACGCTGTCCGCCCGGGCGCAGCTCTCGTTCGCCCGTTCGCTGTACCAGCTCTACAGTGCCGCGCCCGACCTGTCCGTGGAGGCGCCGGACGTCGACCTCACGCCGTTCCTGACCCCCCACGACGCCCAGTGGTTCGCCTACCTCGACGACGCGGAGGAGTTCTACGAGAAGGGCCCCGCGTTCAGCGGACGCACGATCACCTACAGGATGGCCGGCGTCCTCCTCGACGACCTCCTGGCCCAGGCCGAGGCCAAAGCCGCCGGCACCAACCGCAACGGCGCGGTGCTGCGCTTCACCCATGCCGAGGAGATCGAGCCCCTCGCCGCGCTGATGGGCCTGCCCGGCAGCACCGAACCCGCCGAACCCGGCCGGCCGTACGCGTACGGGAACAACCCGTGGCGCGGGGCCGAGGTCTCGCCGATGGCGGCGAACATCCAGTGGGACCTGTTCGCCAGCACGCCCTCCGAGGGCCGGCCGGCCGGTTACCTGGTGCGCATGCTCTACAACGAGAAGGAGACGGCCTTCAAGCAGTCCTGCAAGCCCGTGGCCAAGGGCAGCTACTTCTACGAGCTCAACGAGCTCAAGCACTGCCTCACCCACCCCTGACCCCCCCCACGACGCAGCCCCGGCGGCATGGCGCGGTCGGCCGCCGCCATGCCATCGTGGAGAGCCGTTCCGGGCGAGCGGTCAGGGGGGCGTGGATGGATTCGACGGGGGTGCCGGTGAGCGGACGCCGCGTGCGGGACGTCGTCGGCGACGTGGTGGCCCAGGTGGCGCCGGACGAGGCCGTGATGGTGGAGGGGCTGCTGACCCTCGACGACGCCTCGGTGGTGCGGCGTCTGGCGGGGCGGGGCGGGCGGGATCCGCTGGGCTTCGGCGTGACCGAGGTGGCCGCGCTGGTCACACCCGTGGTGTGGCTGGTGCTCGACCAGATGGCGGCTGCCGCCGCCGGCGCCGCCGTCGAGCGGGTGGGCCGACGCACGGGCGGTTGGCTGCGGCGGCTCTTTCGCCGCCCCCTGCCGCCGGCCGTCCTGCCGCCGCTGGACCGGGACCAACTGGCCGAGGTCCACAGGCGTGTCGTCGAGGCGGCCACCCGGCGGGGACTGACCGCCGACCGCGCGGCAGAGCTCGCCGACGCGGTGGTCGCGGCGTCGGTGCTGGCGGAACCGGCCGTCGAACCTCCGGAAGGCCAGGAGGAGGCGGCCGAACCGGCCGGTGGCGACCCGAGGTGAACGCCGCTTCCTCCCGGCCGCGCATCGACGAGCGGGCCCTGGGTGCGGGGACGACGATCCGCTTCGTCATGCTGGTCGTCCTGATGCTGGCTGCCAGTGGTGCGATGGGCCTGCCGGTCGTGCGCACCCTGCACGCCGGCGACGCCTCCGACTGCCTGCTCGCCGCCGGGCTCGATCCGAACCGGGCCGGAGAGGCAGCCGCGTTGACCCGCCTGGGGGCCCAGTGGGTTCCGTTCTGGGCGTGCATGGACCAGTCCGCGCCTCTGCCGCCCTGGTGGCAGATCGCCGTCCTGCCGGTGCTCCTCGTGGCCGCCGCCGTGTTGCTCTTCCTCCTGCTGCCCGCCTGGAGGATCCGTCGGCGCCGCCTCGTCGCACTGCACACGCTCGACACGGACGGTGCCGCCCTGCGACTGGTCCAGGAGGCGGCCGGAGCCGCGGGGCTGGCCAGGTTGCCGCGCGTCGTCGTCGACCGGGCCGCTCCCACGGCGGGCGCGGTGGTCTTCGGCCGCAACCGCCGGCCGATCATCAGCCTGCACGGCGGCCTGCTCGCCTGCCGCGGCACCGACCCCGGGCACGTACGGACCGTACTGCTGCACGAACTCGCCCACATCGCCAACCGGGACGTCACCGTCACCTATGGCACCGTCGCACTGTGGCGGGCCTTCTGTCCGCTGGTCCTGTTGCCCTGCCTGCTCTGGGCGGTCTTCGAAGCCGGCGCCTTCGGTATTCACGCCTGGCAGGCCACCGCCCCCTACCAGATCCGGACGCTCCTGCTTCCCCTCCTCCTGGTCGCCCTCGTCCACCTCGCACGGGCCGACGTACTGCGCGCGCGGGAGATCCACGCGGACCTCGCAGCGGCCCGCTGGGGGGCGGACCTGCACCGCTCCCTCGCCACGGCCACCCCCGCCCCCCGCGGAATGCGCTTCGTCGCCGCCTCCCTGAGGGAGCAGTGGAGCACGCACCCCCGGGCACGGTTGCGCCGGTCCGCGCTGGCCGATCCCTCCCCGCTCTTCGGGCTCCGGCCGCTGCCCGTCCTTCTGACCGGTGTGAGCGCGGTGCTGATCCACAGCCACCTCTTGATCCACCTCGTCACCTACCGGCGGCTGAGCCCCTGGACAGCCCAGGGAGCGGCCTTCGTTCCCGCCCTCCTGGTGTGCGGCGTCATCGGAACCGCCCTCTGGCGCGCCGTGGCCTACGCGGTGGTGACGGGCCGCCCCCCGCCCTCCGGGCTGCGCACCGGACTGTGGCTGAGTGCCGGCCTCGGCACCGGCGCACTGGTCATCGGGTTGGGCGCCGGTGCGTCGCAGTGGTGGATCGGCGGCCTGACGGGCCTGCTGCTGATCGTGGCCGCCGGCACCGCCTTCACCGTCTGGGTCACCCGGTGCGCCCGCCTGTGGGCCGGAACCTGGCGCGGCAGGTCCCTCCGCCCCGCCCTCCTGCTGTGCCTGGCCGCCGGCTTCATCGTCGCGTCGGTCTGGTTCACCTGGCAGACGACCCAGGGGATCTACGGGCTGTTCTGGCAGACGGCAGGCACCACCGGCTCGCGCCAGGCGGTCCTGCGGATGTTCCCGGGTGCCACCGACACGGGCCACCCCGCCGTCGCCGCCACGGCCGTGGTGGTTCCGCTGATCCTTTCCTCGTTGAACGCACCCCTGTTCAGCGCCGCCGCCGCGGCGACCTGGCTCCTTCCCGCGCCGGCCCTGGCCCTGGGGCCGGCCGCCGACCGCCCTCGCTGGCTGGTCCGCGCCCAGCTCGACGGCGACCCCTCCACCGCACGGTGGGAGACGCCGCCACCGCTGCGCCGGGCACTGGTGCCGGGGCTGATCGGCGGAACGGGGTGCTGGCTCGCGGTCGCCGGCGTCCTGGCGTACCTGCACACCGGCCCGGCATCGGGCAACGGGATCCAGCAACTGCGCTACCTGGCCTTCACCTTCGTGGCGCTCGCCGGAACGCTGACCGTCACCGCCGTGTGGGCCGCCCGCTGGCGGCACCTCCTCGTCACGCTGGTCGCCACCCAGACGGCAGCGGCCCTCGGCCTCGCGGGAACGGTGGTGCTGATGTCCGTCGACGGGTGCGCGGTACCCCTGAGCGTGTGGAACACCGACTGCCGCTGGCGCCCCGCATGGCAGGCGCTTCCGGACGGAAACCTGGCCGCCTTCGTCAACCTCACCCTGCTGCTCGCCGCGCTGGTCACACTCCTGGCGACCCCCCTGCCCACCGTGGTGTCGGCCGTCCTGCGACGGCGGACACGGCCCGCACCCCCAGAACGCCGAGACCCGTCCGGGAGGCGACGCGTCGCCCGGTGGTCCGCAGTCGGCCTGCCGGCGGCGCTGGTGGTCGTGCTCGCCGTCGCGGAGCCGCTCACCATGGCGAAATACCAGGCCCCGCTTCCGGACTACGCCGCAGGGCAACGGGCCATGCAGCAGCTGCTCGGCGACGCACCGCCGCCCGCGTCACCACGGACGAGGGCCCTCCAGGTCCGCGCCTGGTACCGCCACGGCGGCGCATACCTGCTGGGCAACGCCGTGGCGGCCGGCGACCAGCTGAGAACGGTGGAGGTCGACTTGGACGCGGAGCCGACCCGGTACGCCCCGGCGCTCGCCCGGATCCGCTCGCTGTGCGTACGGCTCGGGACGCTCGCCGCGTGGGAGGACGGGTACTACTTCCGCGTCCCGGACGCCGCAATCCAGGCCGACTGGCACCAGTTCGGCCGATTCGCCCGCGACGGCAGCCGCAAGTGCCTGGCGGCCGTGGACCGGCAGCCCTTCGACGCCCACGCCTTCATCGGCCTCGCGTCCGCCCGGTACGACCTGGACGTGGCCGGCTCCTACGCCACCAGCGCGACGAGCAGCATCACCGACATCCTGACGAAGGCGGGCTACCAGGCCTCCTGACGCGGGCCCGCGCCCCGTGGCGCGTGCGCGAACGCCCGCCGGAAGGCAGGGTCGTGGTTCTCGCGGCGCGCACGGGGCCGGGACCGCTGTCCCGACGGGCCCTCGCAGGTCAGGCGTGCTCGTCCGACGGCTGGCGGGGAGGCTGGACAGACCAGCTCGGCGGCTCGTCATCGCCCGACTCCTCGTCGCGCTCCGCGTCGGCCGCCGTCTCCTGGATCTTGTTCGGCGCGTGGTGGACCGGCGCGTACACGGCGTAGAGCTGCATGGGCTCGTCCCCGATGTTGGTGACGTTGTGCCAGGTGCCCGCGGGTACGAAGATCGCCCAGCCGTCCTCGACCTCCTGGTCGAAGTCGAGCCGGTCCTTCGTCCGGCCCATCTGGACGCGGCCCCGCCCAGCGTCGAGTCGTAGGAACTGGTCGGTCTCCGGGTGCGCCTCCAGGCCGATGTCCTCACCCACCGGGATCGACATGAGGGTCAGCTGAAGGTACTTCCCGGACCAGGCGACCGAGCGGTAGTTCGTGTTCTCAAGCGTCGCCCCCTCCAGGTCGAAGCTCTGGGGTTCCGGCCCGATGTCCTTGATGGTCATACGTTCTCTCCCGGTCGACGAAAGCGATGCACGGCCGCAGCGTCGGCCAGGCGCCGACGCGGCACCTCCATCATCGAGTATCGAGCGGCACGCTCCCGCACGTACCCGTGCCGCGCCAGGCCGGAATGTCGCCTTTCCCCGTCCGGGACACCGCCCCGGTGCCACGGGATCGGATACCGGCCATCTCGGTCGTGCCCCTGTCGAACCGACCGCACCTGTTGGATACTGCGGCTATCCAAACGTCGGGACTTTCTCTCAGGGGGACTCGTGAGGCGAGCCGTCGTGCACACGTCCGGATACGTCAGCGCCGTCTGTGCCGCCGCCGCGGTGACGGTCTTGGTCACCTCCACGTCCGCGGCGGCGGAGACCGGACCCGAGCAGGACAATTTCCTTCCCGCCATGGTCCACTCCATCCTCCACCTGGACATCGATCCGCCGGGTGCCAACGACTGGAACTGCCGTCCCGGCGCCGCCCACCCGCGTCCGGTCGTCCTGGTCCACGGGACCTACGAGAACCGCTACAACAACTGGGCGCGGATCTCACCCGAGTTGAAGGCGCAGGGCTACTGCGTCTACGCCCTCGACTTCGGCGACACCGACGACGCCGGGGTGGCCCTCGCTCCCACCGTCAAGGGCTACGGAGACATCAGGAAGTCCTCGAAGGAGCTGGCCGCCTTCGTGGACAAGGTGCTCGCCGCCAGCGGTTCCGACCAGGTGGACCTGGTCGGCCACTCCCAGGGCGGAACCCTGTCCCGCTGGTACCTCAAGGCCGACGGAGGCGCCAACCCGGCCGACCCGTCCAGGAACAAGGTCAAGAAGGTCGTCCAGCTCGGCGCGACGAACCACGGCACCACCATGAGCGGCATCGAGACGCTCGCCGACAAGCTCCACATGCTGGGGCTCGGGGAGAAGACCCTAGGGGTGGCAGGCGTGCAGCAGTACGGGAAATCCGACTTCATCAGGGAGCTCAACGCCGACGGAGACACCGTTCCCGGGGTCGACTACACCGTGATCGCCACGAAGTACGACGAGATCACCACCCCCTGGCAGAGCACGTTCATGACGGCGGGCCCCGGAGCGACGGTGCACAACGTCCCCTTGCAGGAGGGCTGCTCCATCGACCTCTCCGCCCATCTGAGCATGTCGTACAGCCCGCGTGCGGTCGGACTGATCGAACGAGCCCTGGACCCCTCGGCCCCGGCGGCTCCCTGCGTACTGAGGGCGCCCGCCTTCTGATTCGGCCCGGGGACCCGAAGCCTTCTCCTGGTATCGGCCGGGGCCAAGTCTCTGCGGACGCGGCACATCACCGAGCAGATGTCCACCCTCGGAGTGCCGCAGAGCATGATGGCCTTCCTGATCGGTGCTCAGATCGCGGGCGCGGCCGGGGCGGTCGCCTTCCACCTGCGCGTCGGCGACCGCAAGGGCGCGTCTCCGGCGGTGGTCCTCACTCTGGCCTCCGTCGCCCTGATCGTGCTGCGCACTGCCACCCTCTGACAGCGGCCGGCCGGTCTGAGGCCGGCCTCGATCGTGCTGAGTGAGGTCGGTCTCCGATGAGGAGGGCCACCGTTGATCATCGTGAGCCGTGTCGACGAACGAAGATCGGCGGTGGCCGGTGGCGGGCCGGTCCGCCCGGTCCGCATGGCGCCGCCGGCACCCGGCACGCTCGCGCACCAGCCGACTACCGGCGACAGGCCACCCGACAGCCATGAAGATCAGGATCTACAGCCGGAGTACTAGGATTCGGGCATGACTCACTCGGGGGACAAAACGCATGCCATCATCACGCCCGGTCAACTGGCCGCACTGGCACTCCTGTTGGCTGCCACAGCCGTACTGGCGAAGTGGCACGAAGGCCCGCTCTTCTGGTGCGGCGCCCTCCTCGGCCTCGCCGGCGCCGGCGGCTACTTCATCCGCTTCGACAGCCCCCGCGGCGCCGCACAATGGCTCCTCGCCGCCGTCGGCTTCTGCATGGTCGCCATGTGCGCCGTCCAACTCCTGATCGGCCTCTTGTCCTGACCGCACACGGCCCCGGGTGCCTGACGCGGTTCTGGGGCACCCTTCAGGAGGCGCTCGCCCTCCTCTCGGCGGCGCGCCGCTCCCACTCGCGGCCGATGCTGCGGATCAGCGCCGGGTAGACCCCCAGGTAGCGGAAGGGCTTGATGCCCAGCATGTAGAGCGCGCCCAGGCGCCCGTTGGGCTTGACCAGGACGGCCATCTGGCCGCGGTAGCCGCCGGATCCGTCCGGGACCCAGCCGATGTGCATCACTCCGTGTACGGTCCGGTTGGCCGTCTCCGCCGCCCACTCGTCATGGGTCAGGAAGACGGAGGTGAACGGAACCGACCTGGTGTCCGGGCCCCGGGGGCCCTCTCGGAGGTCCGCCGGGAGCCGGTCGCGCAACGTCGGCACCCGGCCGCCGATGCCGCCGGAAGGCTCGTCCCAGCCGAACAGGGCGCCGAGCTTCCAGCGGAGGGCGAAGAGGGCCCGGCCCACGGGCGACGGGACGGGATCGCCCGTGCCGTTCGCGAACTGCTCCACGAGCAGGGCCAGATCGTCCGCTCCGCCCGGTGTCGGCAGGTCCCAGACGTCCTCGACGCGGAAGTCGCCCGCGATCTCGTGGATCCGCCAGGGGCGGGAGGTGTACGCGGTTTTCGGGAGTCTCACGAGCAAGCTCCTGTCTATACGATGCCGTATAGAAGAAGGCTAGCACCCGTCTATACGGTGCCGTATAGACGGGTGTTGCATGAGGGGAGACACCGTGGGCGTGACCCGCACACCACGCGGCAAGTGGATCGACGAGGCCTTGCGGGCACTCGCCGCCGGCGGACCCGAGGCCGTCCGCATCGAGGTGCTGGCGCAGGCGCTCGGCGTCAGCAAGGGCGGTTTCTACGGCTACTTCCGCAATCGCGGCGCATTCCTCGACGAGATGCTCGACACCTGGGAACGGTCGGTCACCGAGGCGGTGATCGAGCAGGTCGAGAGCGGCGGCGGGGACGCCAGGGTCCGGCTGCAGCGGCTGTTCACGCTGGTCGCCGAAATCGAGGGCGGGCCGGCGACCGGCGTGGCGCTCGACCTCGCGATCCGCGACTGGTCGCGGCGCGACGAGGCCGTCGCGGAGCGGCTGCGTCGCGTCGACAACCGGCGCATGGACTACCTGCGTTCGCTGTTCCGCGAGTTCTGCGCCGACGAGGACGACGTCGAGGTCCGCTGCATGCTCACCTTCTCGGTGCGGCTCGGAGGCTACGCCGTCGCCGCCGACCACGGTGCCTACAGCCGCGCCCAGGTCATGGACCTGACGAGGAAGTGGCTCCTGCGCTGAGGGCTGGGGGCGCGGCCCGGCCCCGTCCGGTCGGCGCCGGTCAAGCGGGGTGCAACCGTCCTTCCTCCCCCGGACGGGGGAGCAGGGCTCCCTCGTGTGCGTGATGTGGGGCGGGCGGCCTGGGAGCCAGGATCGGGGGCGATCCGACCCCCACCACCGGAGGAGACCACCGTCATGCACCGTACGTTGCCGCGCCTCGCCGCCCCGCTCGCTCTCGCCGCCGCCCTGACCGCCTCGGCCTGCCTTCCGGCCTCGGCGGCGCAGACGCCTTCGGTCGCGCGGACGTCCCCGGCGCTCCTCGCCGGCTCGCGGGCTCCCGCGCCGGCCGGGATCAGCGGGTGGGCCCGCATGGCCTACGGCGACCCCCGCGACGACGTCCAGATCTCCGTCGACGCCCACGGCCTGTTCGGCCCGGCGGGATCCACCACCGCCACCCGCTCCTGGGGAGTCTTCCGCGTCCAGCACTACTCGCCCGCCAAGGACGGGCAGCCCGAGAACTTCAACTGGGGCGACTTCGTCGTCGACTGCCTCCGGATCGACGGCGCGGCGGGCGGCACGGAGGTGTCGGTGACGGGCCGGATCGTCGACGCCGGCCAGGCGTGGTCCCCGTTCCTCGACCGCAAGCCCCTGCCGGCCCGCATGGGCCTCGGCTTCCACCTCCCCGGCCCGGGGGGCCGGCCCGACGAGGCGCGCGTCGGCCTCACGCCCCCGGCAGCCGAAGGAGGCCCGGACATCGCGCGGTGCGCGACCGGTCCGGCCGACTCGGGTCTGACGGCGGGCGGCTACCGGCTCGGTGTCTCCTCCTGATCCGCCGGGGTGGTGGTGAAGAGCAGGTGGGCGTACCGGATCGGGGGCCAGAGGCTCGCGTCGTAGTCCGGTGCGTCGTTCCACGAGAGGCCGAGGCGCATACGGTCCCAGGTCTCGCCGAGTTCGGCCTCCATGCCCTCCTGGCCCCGGTGGAGGAAGGCGTAGCAGTCTTCGAGGTCCCCCCAGGTGGTCTCCACGGCTCTGCGCAGGGCGTCCGCCGCCCGGTGCTCCTCGGTGCGGGGCGGGTGGGCCGCGAGGAGGCGGCCGATGCGTCCCAGCAGGAACGCGTGGAGGGCGTCCATGTGCGCGCGGGTGAGGTCGTGCGCGGGGATCTCGGTGGGTCTCCGGCAGGGGCCCGGCGGGCGTCGCGCGTCCGGCGCGGGGGTGTCAGGCCGCGGCATCGGCGGTCCTGAAGCGGCGCAGGCCGGAGGTGGTGGCTTCGATCAGCTCGCCGCGCGCCAGGTCGTGGTGGGTGGGCCGGAAGCCGGCGAGCGTGCCGGTCCGTGCGCCGGTGGCGGGGTCCCGGATGTCCGTGCCGGTCTCCGAGGTGGAGAACAGCAGCCCGTTCGCCGCGAAGAACCGGCCCTCGGGCCCGCCGAAGGCCGCGACTTCCTCCGGCACGGTCCCGCTGCCGTCGCGGCCGAGGCGGAAGGCCCGTGCCCCGGGGACCAGTTGCTGCTCGTCGTCGCCCAAGCCGCCCACGACGAGATGGTCCTCGTCGAGCCAGGCCACGGGGCGGTTCCAGTGGTAGGCGCAGCCCGGCAGCTCCCAGAGGGGAAGGTCCTGGCTCCAGGCGCTCTCGTCGTCGCCGGGATCGATCAGCGCGGACAAGGGGCCCACGCGCTCCGGCGGCAGAACCCGTGCCAGCTGCCCGAGCGCCTCCGTCCAGGCCCACGCGGCGGGGACGCCGGCGTCGTCCGGGCAGCGGCCCGTGACGACCGTCGAGCCCTGCGCCCGCAACGCGTCGGCACAGCGCGTCAGGAGCACGGTCTTGCCCACGCCCGCCTCCCCCGACACGAGCGCCACCGCGCCTTTGCGCCGGGCGGAGCGGGCCGCCTGCTCCAGCACCTCCAGGTCACGCCGTCGCCCCACGAAGGCGCGCTGCCCACTGCCTTCCGCGGCCGCTCGGCGGGCGATACCCGTCGGCCGCTAGGGCACCGTTTCCGGCGGCACCCCACCGCCGGCCCCCGGCGGTATGACGGCCTCGGTCCGGCCGACCGCGACGACACCCGGCGACACGGTGCGCGGGCCGGCCGGGACCGCGGCCGACAGCACTCCGAGGTCCTGGGCGAGGATGGCCCGCTCCAACTCCACCAGCCCCGGTCCGAGGTCCAGCCCGAGCTCCTCGGCACACACGGACGCGGCACGCCGCAGCGCCGCGAGCGCATCCCCCTGGCGTCCCGTCGCCCAGAGCGCCAGAGCCAGAAGCCGCCACCCTTCCTCACGCAGCGGATGTTCGTGCACGAGGGCCTCCGCCGCGAGCCCCACCTCATGGGCCTCACCTGCGGCGAGACGGAACCGCATGGCCAGTTCCCGGGCCAGCAGGCGAAGTTCGCCGAGGCGTGCGATCTCGGCGCCCGCCCAGGAGTCCGGCCCCCACTCCGCGTAGGCCTCGCCCCGCCACAGGGCCAGCGCCTCGTCCAGCAGCCGTCCCGCCACCGCCGGCGGGGGCGACCGGGCCCGGTCGAGACCACCGGGCTGCCACCGATCCGGACGACCAGCGGCCCCAGCACTCCCACACGCACCATGATCGGCCCAATGTACCGAACCCCCGGACCGGCCCGGGCGGATGCGACGCAGCACCACGCCGGCCTGTCCCCTGTCGCACCCCGCCGTAGGCGCTCTATCGGCATGCGGCGCAGCGGATGTGTACTGGAGGTCTGCTGCGCCGAGGGGGAAGCATGCCGAACACGCCGGATCCGCGAACACCGGAGTCAGCGCACGAGGAGGAGCCCTGGCTCAGCAGCGACGAAGTCGCGAAGCTGTGGCCCGTACGCAAGGACTGGCTGCCGGGTGTGGCCCGTCGTACGGGTGTCCGCGTCCGCAGCTTCGGCGGGGCGAGCCGGGGCACGTGGGGCGCGGAGCCGACCTTCTACTCCTTCCACCCGGGGGACGTACGCAGGGTCGCGCCGGGTATCGCCGACGGACAGGTTGACATCCCGTCAGAGTGGCGCACCGATACCCCCCGCGGGCGGCGGGCGGAGTTCTGGGGTGCGCTGAGTGCCCGTGTCGCCGGCGGGCTGTTCATCGCGGCGGTGCTGTGCGCGCTCTTCATCGGCCTGGCCACACTGATCTTCTTGCTGACAGTGGAATGATCACCAGCGTCACAGCCGGCGGGCGACGCGTCCGGTGGACGGCGGCGCGGTACGACGCTACGGGTCGATGCGCCGGGGGCGTTGTGCGTGGACGTGGCGCACGCGCAGCACCGTCGCCGCCGCCGGGAGACCGGCCAGGAGGAGGGACAGCCCCACCGGGAGCACCCCCGCCCACAGCGTGGGGGAGACGTAGGCGGTACCGGATGTACCGTCCACCAGCCACGCGCGGACCGGTCGGGCATCGATGTCGCCCTCGACGCGGACGTCGAACGACGAGCCGCCGGCGTCCGGGGTGAAGGCGCCCGAGCAGGTCGTCGACGTTCCCGCGTTGGCCACGGTGTTGTCGTACGTCCGGCAGCCGGCTCCGGTCACGGTGCCGGGCTCGCCCCACAGCGCCGCCCGCGGCTCCGCGGTGAAGTTCGTCAGTACGACGTAGGCCAGAAGCAGCCCGACCAGACAGGCCAGCGCCAGCCACGGGGCGGGCCCGACCTGCTCCGGCCTGCCCCGCTGCCCGTCCGGAACGCTCCCGCCTTCGCTCATCCCCACCCCCGGATCGCCGACGGACCTCCATGCTGACCGATCCGAGGCGCCCTCGGAAGCCCGCCATGACGTGCCGGCGGGCCGCTCTGGTCCTGTCGGGGGCCGGGCCCGGCTGCCTGCACGGCAACCGTCGTCGGCCTCCGTACGGTGATCACTGCCGGGCACCGGGTCGGCACGTCAACTGTCGGACCTCCCGCGCCGACAGTCGCCGGGGGGGCGACCGGGCGACCTCACCACCTGCCCCGACCGGCGGGACACGGCACGGCGGGCCTGCTCCGGTCGGAGCCGTCCGCGGGGCTACGCTCGGGGCGTGGGACAGCCCGAGCAGCGCGCTGAAGGCGCGGGACCCTTCACCACCCGGCTCACCTGGCACCGCCCCGAAGGGGGAACGGTGGTGTGGGAGTCGCGGGTCGCCCGCAGGCGCGGAGCCCTGTCGGTGCGCGGGCCGGGAGGGCCGCCGGCCCTGTCGCCGGCTGCCGATGCCGAGGCACTCGGCCGACTGCGCAGGCTCAACGCCCTCGCCTCGGCTGCCTTCGTCATCGGGGGCGCGCTCTTCGCCCTCGGCGCCGCCGTGGCCCAGTTCGGCTCGGGCGACCCGCTGGAGAGCACCGTCGTCTACTTCGCCGGCGGCCTGTTCTTCAACACCGGCGGCTACACCTCGCTCCTCCAGGTGCTGAACGCGCCCCGCCACGCCCCCGGGGGCGGCCCGCTGGTCACCGCCGGCTGGCGGTGGTGGGGGTACGAGCCGATGCGGGTGGCCTGGCTGAGCGCGTTCCTGCTGTTCGTCGGGACGCTCGTGTTCGGCGTCAACCTGCTGGACTCCTTCCTCCACGGGCTCAGCGTGCAGCAGACCAACCGGCTGATCTGGACGCCGGACGTGGTCGGATGCGTGCTGTTCCTGGCGTCGGGACACCTCGCGTTCGTCGAGATCTGCCACCGGGCCCGGCCCTGCCTGCGCTCGCGCAGCCTGGGCTGGTGGGTGGTGGCGGTCAACCAGCTCGGGTCGGTGCTGTTCATGGTCTCGGCACTGGCCGCGTTCACCCGGCCGGCCACCGGAAGCCTGGTCAACGCCAACATCGCCAACTGGGGCACGCTGTGCGGCGCACTGTGCTTCTCGATCGGCGGCACCCTCCAGGCCTTCGAACGTCCCTGACGGGCGCTCACGCCGATGCCCCGGCCGCAGGAGCCCGTCGGCGGACCACACGGATCTGAGAACGGCACCGTTCCGGCGCCGCCTGTCGCGTCGGCGTGGTCCACTGCAGGCAAGCCGCTCAGGCGGGTGCGCGGTTGCGGTAGCCGGGGTGGACCCCGGGAGTCAGGCCCTGTTCGGTGGCGATGCGTGCGAGGAGCCCGGAGAGGTGCGAGCGCTGTTCCGGGTCGAGGGCGGCGAGCAGGGCGTCCTCGTGGGCTGCGGCGGCACGGGAGACCGCACCGAGGGTGCGGGTGCCTTCCGCCGTGAGGTGGAGTTCGTGGTTGCGGCGGTCCGCGGCGCTGCGCCGCCGTTCGACGAGGCCCTTGCCCTCCAGGTGGTCGATCAGCGTGACGACGCGGCTCGGTACGACGCCCAGGTCCTCGGCGAGGGCCCGCTGGCTGCGCCCCGGCTGCGTGGCGATCATGCGGAGCAGTCCGACGTCCGCCGGCACCAGCCCCAGCTGGCCGACGCGTTCGGCGAAGCGCGCGGCGGCGTGTGCGCCGATCTGGGCGAGGAGGAACGCGGCTCCGCGCGGCCCGGGGGCCGGGGCGGGGCCCGTCGTATGCGGTTGCGGGGGAGTGTCCACCCGCCTATCGTAAGCCACAGGTAATGATTCTCCACGCTGAACGATTCAGACTAGAGAATGGATTTCGTCGTGACCGCGACCCCGGACACCCTCACCTCCCAGGCGCGCAGCCGCCGCGACCCGCAGGCCGGACCCCCACCCGGCATCCTCGCGGTGGTCTTCACCGCGCTCTTCCTCGCCGGGCTCGTGCTCGGCACCCTCCTCGCGGGGGGCGACCCCTTCCCCTCGCCCTTCGGGACCACCGACACCGTGACCTCCTACTTCCGGGACCACACCGGCGCCGTCCAGGTCTCCGGGACCTTGCAGTTCGCGGCCTCCGTGCCCCTCGCGATCTACGCCGCCACCGTCTCGGCACGGCTGCACAAGCTCGGGATCCGCGCCCCCGGCGCCACCATCGCCCTCACCGGGGGAGTCCTCGCCTCGGCCTTCCTCGCCTGCTCAGGGCTGGTCACCTGGGTGCTGTCCCGGCCCGAGGTCGCCGGCCGCGCCGAAACCGCACGGGCCCTGCAGTACCTGGCCTTCGGTCTCGGCGGCCCCGCCCACGTCGTCCTGCTGGGCCTGCTGATCGCCGGCATGGCCGTACCCGGGCTCCTCGCCGGCCTGCTGCCCCGGGCCCTGGCGCTGGCCGGCCTGGCGATCGCGGCCGTCGCCGAACTGTCCACCCTGGTCCTGCTGACCGAAGCCACCGCCCCGCTGCTGCCCGTCGCCCGGTTCGCCGGCCTGCTGTGGCTGATTGCGGCCGGATTCCTGCTGCCGCGCCGCCGCGTCCGCACGGAGGGCTGACCGACATGACGCACAGCGCGCCGGACCCGGTGGGACGGATGCTCCGCTTCCACCAGCCCGAGAGAGTTCTGCGGCACCTCGGCCCCGCCCCCCACGAGGACGCGCTCGCGGCCCTGTTCGGCCTCGACCGGGCCGGCTACCGCACGCGCCTGGACGGTTTCGAGGAACGGAACCGGGCAGCCGCCACCGCGCTCGCGGCCGATCCGCGAGCGACAGCACTCCGTGCAGGACTGCCGTTCCGGCCCGGTCAGCACGTGGTGGCCGTCGGCGAGAGCACCACCGCCGACCGGCTCTCCTGGTTCGAGATCCTGCGGCACCTCCTCCCGGAGGGCGTCCGCTGCACCAACACGGCCGTATCCGGCAGCACGACGACCCAGGCCCTGGCGAACCTCCCGCAGCTCGCACACCACCAGCCCGACTGGGTGTTGTGCATGCTGGGGGCCAACGACGCCCAACGGCTGGACGGGGTCCCGCTCGTCGCCCCGGCCGAGACCCGCCGCACCCTGCCGGCCTTGCGCGATGTTGCCGTCCGCCGGACCGGGGCCCGCTGGATCTGGCTCACCCCACCCGGTGTCGACCCCGGGCGCATCGCGCAGTACGCGCACTTCCGGCGCGCGGGCCTGACCTGGGCCGGGGCAGACCTCGACACCCTCGCGGAATTCCTGCTCGCACAGCCCGACGTCACGGTCGACACCCGGGCCGCCGCACAGGGCCACCTGGAGGAGGACGGCATCCACCTCACCCCGGCCGGCCAGCAACGCATCGCCGCGACCGTGCTCGACGTACTCGGCTGGTCCCCGATGGCGGGCTGATCGTATGTGACACCCCCTGGCGGGGCGGGGAGCTGCTCTCCCGGGGAGGCCCGCCCCGTCAGCCGGTGCTCACGCAGGTCGTCCCCCGCTCATGTCACGTGAACCGGGGACCGGAAACAGGCGACTTCACCCGAATCGATGCTGTTCCTAGGCTGGCCGGGCAAGCAAGCGGAGCATACGTCGCGGGCCGGTCACCGGTGCGGCGCCGAGGGAGTCGTCTTGGCCAGTCACGATCCGATCGAACGTCCTGCGGAACTGTCGTTCAGCGCCTTCCGCGCATCCGGAGCGCAGCAGCGGATGTACTTCCTCCAGCAGCTGGAGGAAGGCAGGCCGACCTACCACATGCCCGTCTTCTACGGCCTCGAAGGCCCGGTGGACGAGGCCGCGCTCCGCGCCTGCGCCCAGGGTCTGGTCGACCGGCACGAGGCGCTGCGCACCCGCTTCGTCCTGCGGGACGGCGAGCTGTGGCAGCACATCGACACCGAGGCCGCGCTCGCCTGGTCCTGCGCCACGGCGAGCGGGGCCGGGGACGTCGAGGAGTGGATGGCCGCCGAACACCACCGGCCCTTCGACCTGGAGTCGGGACCGCTTTTCCGGGCGGCCCTGCTGCACACCCCCGAGGGCGCGGTCCTCGCGCTCGCCCTGCACCACATCGTCGCCGACGGCTGGTCCGTCGGGATCCTCGCCCGCGAGCTCCTCACGGCGTACGCCCACCACGGCGACGGGACCGGCGCCCCCGACGGCACCGACCGCCGGCACCCGGCCGGCGTCGTGGCCCCGCAGGCCCCCGAGTACCAGTACGCCGACTTCTCCGACTGGCAGGAGGAATGGCTCCGCGGCCCCGCCGCCCAGCGCCAGCTCGCCTACTGGGAGAAGCAGCTGGACGGCGAACTGCCCGACGCGCCCCTGCCCCGCGACGGCCGGCCCGCCCCGGGAGCGGCCCGCGGCGCGGCGGCGCTGCACTCCTTCGAGGTGCCGGCCCCGGTGCTCGCCCGGATGGAGCGCCTGTGCCGTGACACCCACAGCACCCCGTACACGCTGATGCTGGCGGCCTTCCAGATCGTGCTCGGCCGCTACACCGGCACCGACGACGTACTCGTCGGGACGCCGGTGGCGGGCCGGGGCCGCAAGGAGTTCCAGGACACCGTCGGCCTGTTCGTCAACACGCTGGTGATCCGCGCCGACCTGTCCGACGATCCCGCCTTCCGGGTCCACCTGGAGCGGGTACGGGACACCGTGCTCGACGCCCAGGACCACCAGGACCTGCCCTACGAACGCGTCGTCGACCGGATCGCGGCCGGACGCACCGGTGAGGAGGCCGCCCTCTTCCAGGTCATGTTCGGCCTGCACGACGAGGACGGCATGACCGACGGCCTGCCCGGCCCGAAGGCCACGCTGCTCGAAGGACCGGCCGGAACCGCCAAGTTCGACCTGACCTTCGACGTGGTACGCACCGGCGGCGAGCTGAGCTGCCGGCTGGAGTACCGGGCGGACCTGTTCGACGCCGCCACCGTCCGGCAGTTCGGCCGGCACTTCGCCCGCCTCCTGGACGCCGCCACCGAGAACCCCGGACTGCCGCTCAGCGCACTGCCCATGCTGTCGCCCGACGAGCGGACCGGCATCGGCTCGCCGCTCCCGGACGGCGCCGCCCTCCCGCACACCCCGGGCGAGCGGACGTGCGTCCACGAGATCTTCGCCGGACACGCCGCCCGCACTCCCGACGCGGTCGCCCTCGTCCACGAGGGCACCTCCCTCACCTACCGCGAGCTCGACACCCGCGCCAACCGGCTCGCGCACCGGCTGCGTGCCCTCGGCGTGGGCCCCGACACCCTCGTCGGACTGTGCCTGCCCCGCTCCGCCGACCTCGTCGTCGCCCTGCTCGGCATCCTCAAGGCCGGCGGCGCCTACCTGCCCCTCGACCCCGACAACCCGCCCGAGCGGCTGCGCCACATCGTCCGGGACGCCCGCCTGGAGCACGTCGTCGGAACCACCGAGACCCGGGCCCTGTGGGACGCCCCCGGCCTGCACACCGTCGACCTGCTCGCCGACGCCCCGCTCCTGGCCGCCCAACCGGACACCGCCCCCGACACCGGCGTCACCCCGGACCACCTGGCCTACGTCATCTACACCTCCGGGTCCACCGGCCTCCCCAAGGGCACCCTGGTGCCCCATGCCAACGTCACCCGGCTGTTCTCCGCCACCGACCACTGGTTCGGCTTCGGTCCCGACGACGTGTGGACCCTCTTCCACTCGATCGCCTTCGACTTCTCCGTCTGGGAGCTGTGGGGAGCCCTCGCCCACGGCGGCCGCCTCGTCGTCGTCCCGTACGGGACCAGCCGCTCGCCCGAGGAGTTCCACCGGCTGCTGCGCGCCGAACGGGTCACCGTCCTCAACCAGACCCCCTCCGCCTTCTACCAGTTGGCCCGGGCCGACGAGGAACACCACCGCACGGCCGGACCGGCCGGCTCCGGGCTCCGCCTGCGCCACGTCGTCTTCGGCGGGGAAGCCCTCGACGTCTCCGCCCTCGCCGGATGGTTCGCCCGGCACGGCGACACCGCACCCCGCCTGGTCAACATGTACGGCATCACCGAGACGACCGTGCACGTCACCTACCGGCCGCTGACCGCCCGCGACGCGGAGGAGGGCCGCGGCAGCGTCATCGGCGTGCCCATCCCCGACCTGCGCCTGCACCTGCTCGACGCGCGCGGCCGGACCGTCCCGCGCGGGGCCGTCGGGGAGCTGTACGTCGCCGGAGCGGGCCTGGCCCGCGGCTACCTGCGCCGGCCCGAACTCACCGCCGAGCGCTTCCCCACCGGAGTCGCCGACGGTGTCGCCGACGCACCCGCCGGGCTCGCGGAGGCCGAGCGGCTCTACCGCACCGGAGACCTGGCACGGGCCCTGCCCGACGGGGACCTGGAGTACCTCGGCCGCATCGACCACCAGGTCAAACTGCGCGGCTTCCGGATCGAACTCGGCGAGGTCGAGGCCGCCCTGGCCACCCACCCCCTCGTCGACGCCGCGGTCGCACTCGTCGCACCGGATCCCGCGGGGAACGACGTCCTGGTCGGCTACCTGGCCGTGACCGGGGCCGACGAAGGGGCGGGCCCCACCGTCGAGGAGATGCGCGAGCACCTCTCACGGCGGCTGCCCGGCTACATGATCCCCGGCGCGTTCGTCACCCTGCCCGCCTTCCCGCTGACCGCCAACGGCAAGACCGACCGGCGCCGGCTGCCCGCCCCCGGCTCGGCCGCCCGCACCCCCACCGCCGCCTACGAGGCACCCCGCGGGCCGGTCGAGACCGCCCTCACCGAGGTCTTCGCCCAGGTCCTCGGCCACGCACGGGTCGGCGCCCTGGACAACTGGTTCGCCCTCGGCGGGGACTCCATCCGCTCCCTCCAGGTCCTCGCCCGCATCCGCGAACGAGGCCTCGACCTCACCGTCGCCGAGCTCATGAGCTCCCCGACGCCCCGCGCCCTCGCCCCGCACGTCACCCCGCGCGACCGGGCCGCGGCCGCGGCCGTTGCCCCGTACGAGCCGTTCGCCCTCCTGACCCCCGCGGACCGCGCCGCCCTGCCCGGGGGACTGGAGGACGCCTACCCGATGACCCGGCTCCAGGCCGGCATGCTCTACCACAGCGACCTGCCGTCGGCCGGCGGACGCGTCTACCACAACGTGGCCTCGTACCTGGTCGAAGCGCCCTTCTCCGAGGACGCCTGGCGGACCACCGTCGAGGTCCTCGCGGCCCGGCACGAGATGCTGCGCACCTCCTTCGACCCGCACGGGTTCACCGAGCCCCTCCAGCTCGTCCACCGCGGCGCCCGCCCGGAGCTCACCTTCGAGGACCTGCACGGCCTCGACGCCGAGGCGCAGCGCACCGCCGTCGCCGCCCGCTACGCCGCCGAGCGCGACCGGCCCTTCGACTGGGACCGGCCCCCGCTGATCCGGTTCCACGTCCAACGCCTCTCCGAGACCCGGCTCCAGCTCTTCGTCGCCGAGCACCACGCCGTCCTCGACGGCTGGAGCGAACGTTCGCTCCTGACCGAACTCGCCTCCTGCTACACCCAGGCGCTCGCCGCCCGGACCCCGGCGGACGGCCCCTCCCCGCAGGCCGGCCCCCGCTCCCGGTTCGCCTCCTTCGTCGCACTCGAACGGGCCGCGCTGGCCGACCCGGTCCAGCGCGCCTTCTGGACCGGCAAGGCCGCCGACGCCCCCGCGACCAAGCTGGCGCGCCCGGCGGCGACCGGCGGACCCGCCCGGATGTCCTGGCTCCTCGCGCCCCTGCCCGAGGACCTGCACGCCCGGCTCACCGCCCTGGCCGCCGCGTGCGGCGTACCGCTGCGCACCGTCCTGCTCGCCGCCCACCTGCGGGTCATGGCCCTGCTGGGCGGCGGCGACGCGGTCACCACCGGAGTGGTCCACAACGGCCGCGTCGAGGAGACCGACGGCGACAAGGTCGTCGGCGTCTTCCTGAACACCCTGCCGCTGAGCGCCACGGTCACCGGGCTCAGCTGGCGCGGCCTCGTCGGGCACGTCGCCGCTCTGGAGGCGGAACTGCACGCGCACCGCCGCTTCCCGCTCGCCGAGATCCAGCGCCTGTCCGGGGGCGGCCCGCTCTTCGAGACCTTCTTCAACTACACCCACTTCCACGTGGAGCGGGACGGGCCGGCCGACGGCGCGTTCACCGTGCTGGAGGAGACCGGAGAGGCCGGCACCGACTTCGCCTTCGGCGCGGAGTTCTCCCGCAGCCCCGACGGCGCCCTGCTCGAACTCGGCCTGCGCTACGATGCGGCCCGGTTCTCCGAGGAGCAGATGGCGAGCGCGCACGCCTCCTACGCGGCCGCCCTGCGCGACCTCGCCGAGTCCCCGGACCGCGACTGCACGGTCGCCGACCTGCTGCCCGAGGCCGAACACCGCCGCTACGCCGACTGGAACCGGACCGACGTCGACTACCCGCGGCCGCACGTCCTGACCCGGCTGATCGACGAGCAGCGCGACCGGACCCCGGACGCCCCCGCCGTGCGCTTCGAGGGCGCCGAACTGACCTACCGCACCCTCGACACCGAGGCCGAGCGGCTGTGCGCGGCCCTGCGGGAGCGGGGCGCCGGCCCCGGCACGTTCGTGGGCCTGCTGCTGGAACGCTCCCTGGCCCTGCCCGTCGTGCTCCTCGCCGTCCTCAAGTCCGGCGCCGCCTACGTCCCGCTGGACCCGGAGCACCCGGCGCCGCGCGTACGGTCGTTGCTCGCCGAGTCCGGCATCGGCCTGGTGGTCACCGAGGGCGCCTGGGCGCAGCGGCTGGAGGGCTCCGGGGTCACCGTCCTGCGGCCGGGGGAGGCCGCGACGGGCACCGCGGGCCCCGCCCGGGAGCCCGAGCCGTCCGACCCGGCGTACATGATCTTCACCTCGGGTTCCACCGGCAAGCCCAAGGGGGTCGTGGTCTCGCACCGCGCCATCGCCAACCGGCTGCTGTGGATGCAGGACGCATACGGGCTGACCCCGGGGGAGCGGGTGCTGCACAAGACCCCGTACACCTTCGACGTCTCCGTGTGGGAGCTGTTCTGGCCGCTGCTGACCGGCGCCACCCTGGTCCTCGCCCGCCCCGGCGGCCAGCGCGACCCCGGCTACCTCGCCGCACTGATCCGGGCCGACGGCGTCAGCACGGTGCACTTCGTCCCGTCGATGCTCAGCGTCTTCCTCGACGACCCCGCGGCCGTGGCCGGCGCGGCCGGCCTCACCCGGGTGGTCTGCAGCGGCGAGGCCCTGCCGTACGAGGTCCAGCGCAGGTTCTTCGACCGGCTGCCCGGCGTCGAGCTGCACAACCTCTACGGGCCCACCGAGGCGGCCGTCGACGTCACCTCCTGGCAGTGCCGGCCGGACGGCGGCGACACCGTGCCCATCGGCCGGCCCATCGCCAACATGCGCACCCACGTCCTGGACCGCCGCCTGGCCGAGGTCCCCCTCGGCGTCACCGGCGAGCTCTTCCTCGAAGGCGTCGGCCTCGCCGACGGCTACCACGGACGACCCGAGCTGACGGCCGAGCGGTTCATCGAGCACACCGGCCCGGACGGCACCACCCGGCGCCTCTACCGGACCGGCGACCTGGCCCGCCACCGCCTCGACGGAGCCCTGGAGTACGCGGGCCGCACCGACCACCAGCTCAAGATCCGCGGATTCCGCGTCGAACCCGGCGAGATCGAGTCCGTCCTCGCCGAACACCCCGGCGTGCGCGACTGCGCGGTCCTGCCCCGCGGCGAACGCCTCGTCGGCTACTACGTCCCCGAGTCGGCCGCCCCCGAGACCGGCTCGGGCCCCGCCTCCGCGCCCGAACCGGGCGACCTGGCCCGCCACGCCCGGGAGCGGCTCCCCGAGTACATGGTCCCCTCCGCCTGGGTGTGCCTGACGGCCCTCCCGCTCACCGCCAACGGCAAGCTGGACCGCGCCGCCCTGCCCGATCCGGACCCCGCCGACCTGCGGGGCGGTGTCGAGCCGACCCCGCCCCGCGACGCCCTCGAATCCCGCCTCGCCGGGATCTGGGAGCACCTCCTGGCCGCCGGGCCGGTCGGTGTCCACGACGACTTCTTCGAGTCCGGCGGGCACTCCATCGACGCCCTGCGCCTCATCGGCCGGATCAACCGGGCCTTCGGCGAACGCCTCGGCGTCTCGGCCGTCCTGGAGCACCCGACCGTCGCCCGGCAGGCCGCGCTGCTGCGCGGCCGCCACGTCGAGGCGGTTCCGGACACGGTGGTGCGCCTGCGGACCGAGGGCACCCTCGACCCGCTCGTCCTGGTCCACCCGATCGGCGGCAACGTCTTGTGCTACCGCGCCCTGGCCGCCGACCTGGGCCCCGGGCGACCGGTGCTCGGGCTGACCGCGCCCGCGCCGACCGACCCCGCAGCGGCATCCGACGCCATGCCCGACGCCACCGTCGAGGAGCTGGCCGCCGCCCACCTGGAGGCCCTGCACCGGATCCGCCCCACCGGCCCCTACCACCTGGCCGGCTGGTCCTTCGGCGGGCTCCTCGCCTACGAGATGGCGGTCCAGCTGACGGCCGCCGGAGAGGAGGTGGCGACCCTCGCACTGCTGGACACCGGCTACCCGGAACCCGGCCACGTCCCCGACGACGAGAACGAGCTGCTGGAGTGGTTCCACGAGGACCTGGCCCGCTCCGCGGGGTTCGACCCCACCGACGAGGACCGGTCCGTGCTGCGCAGCGCCCTGCGGAGCGCCGCCGACACCCCCGCCCGGCTCGCCGTCCTCGCCGAGCGGGTGGCACGCGAGGGCTTCGCCCCCGGCCTGGACCGGCGAGACCTCGCCCGGCACCACGCGGTCTTCCGCACCGGGATCCGCGCCGCAGCCGCGTACCGGCCCCCGGCCGCGCCCTGCCCCGTCCTGTTCCTCCAGAGCACGACCGGAGCCGGGGAGCACGCCGCCGACCGATGGGCGGCCCGGGCCGAGGCGGGCCTCACCCGCCACGACGCCGCCACCGACCACTACGGGCTCATGCGGCCGCCGCACAGCACCGCGGCCGCCGCCCTGCTGCGCACCGCCCTCGCCGAGGCCGAACGCCGCTGAACGGGCACCCCCGGCCCGCCCGGGGGACCCGTCCCCCCTTCCCGCGCCGCGCGTCGATCAGGCATGCGCCGACGCGCGCCGCACCAGAACAGGAAACGGAACACACCACGTGACGAGTGACACCACGGGGCCCGCCCCCGAGCTGAGCGGCCGCATCCGCGGCGGCCCCGCCGAACTCCTCCACGACGAAGTGCTCGCCCCGCAGTTCGGGTTCGAGTCCCGCCACCTGCTGCGCCACTACGTCGCCATCGAGAAGACCCTGGCCGCCGAGTACGTCCGCATGGGCCTCCTCACCGCCGAGGAGGCCCACCGGATCGCCGCCCTGCTGGACGCCGTCGGGTCCGACACCCTCAGCGCGCAGCCCGGCGCCAACATGTCGGACATCGCCTTCGCCCTCGAACGGCACGTCGAGGCGGGCCTGCCCGCCCCGGTCACGCACTGGCACGCCGACCGCAGCCGCAACGACCTCCAGGCCTGCGCCCAGGTGATGTACGGCCGCGACCAGCTCGCCCGCTTCGCCGGCGCCCTCCTCGAACTGGGCTCGGTCGTCCACGAGCTGGCCCAGAAGACCTGCGACCTGCCCATGCCGGGGTACACCCACTTCCAGGCCGCCCAGATCATCACCCCCGGCTTCCACCTCGCCGCGCTCTCCGAGCACCTGCTGCACACCCAGGCCCGGCTGCTGCACGCGTACGACGGCATCGACACCTGCCCGCTCGGCGCCGGCGCCATGGCCGGACAGGAACTGCCCTGGGACCGCGACCGGATGGCCCGGCTGCTCGGCTTCTCCCGGCCGCAGCCCCATGCCCTGACCGCCGTGGCCTCGCGCCGCTGGAGCGCCGAACTGACGGCGGAACTGAGCCTGCTGGGCACCGCGCTGAGCCGCTTCACCACCGACCTGCTCACCTGGGGCGGCAGCGAGTACGGGTTCATCGAACTGCCCGACGAACTGTCCGGCATCTCCTCCGCCATGCCGCAGAAGAAGAACTATCCGGTCCTGGAGCGCATCCGCGGGCGCACCGCCCACCTGACGGCCTTCCACTTCGACGTCCTCCTGGGCCAGCGCAACACCCCCTTCTGCAACCTCGTCGAGGTGTCCAAAGAGGCCGGCACCCACCTGCTGAACGCCTTCGACTCGGCCCACGGCACCGTCCGCCTCCTCACCGAGGTACTGCGCCGGCTGACCTTCCGCGCCGACCGCATGCGCCAGGTGTGCGAGCGCGAGTTCCTCGGCGGCTTCAGCCTCGCCAACGCCCTCTGCCTCACCGAAGGGGTGCCCTGGCGCACCGCCCAGGTCGTCGCCGGGAAGTACGTCGTGCTCGCCGCGACGGCGGGCGCCGCCCCCGCTCCGGGCGAACCCGCCCTGCTGGCCGAGGCGGCCGCCGGACACGGCATCACCCTCGCCGATCCCGCCCGGCTCCTCGACGAGGCCTTCGACGTCGACCGCGGCCTGGAGCGCATGGTGTCCGCCGGGTCGGCCCGCCCCGGAGCCGTCCGCGCGGTCCTGCGCGACCAGCAGGAGACGTACGCACGGCTGCGCGCCGACTGGCGGGCACGCGCCGCCGCGCTCCGCACGGGCGCCGAGGAGGGCGACCGCGCCCTGTACGGAGCGCCCGGCGACGAGACCCACGAGGAGGGCGGCGATGGCACCCGCACCCGCGTACAGCACGCCCGCTGACACCGTCGCCGGGGCGAGCGCCGTCCCCCTCGGCCCCGGCTCCGGCAGCGCCTTCGGCACCTTCGGCGAACTCCTCCAGGGCGCCCTGCCCCACCCGCACGGGGACTTCCTGGTCACCTTCCCCCTCGCCCGCTGGGCCACCGCCGTGTTCCACCCCGAGCCCGGAGGCCGGGTCCGGGTGCGCCCGGAGCACAAGGCCAAGTCCCGCCGCGTCGCCGAGGCCGTCCTGGCCGCCCTCGGCACGGCGGACGGCGGCCTGCTGGAGGTCGCCGGGGACCTGCCCGAGGGCAAGGGCCTCGCCAGTTCCTCCGCCGACCTGGTCGCCACCGTACGGGCCGTCGGAGCCGCCCACGGGCGCGCCTTCACCCCGGCCGAGACGGAGGACTTCCTGCGCGGCATCGAACCGGCCGACGGGGTCATGTACGACGAGATCGTCGCCTTCCACCACCGAGAGGTGCGCCTCGGCCGACGCCTCGGGGTGCTGCCGCCCCTCACCGTCGTCGCCCACGACGAGGGCGGCCAGGTCGACACCGTGGCGCACAACCGGGGAGCCCGGGCCATCGGCGCCGCCGACCGGGAGGAGTACGCACGCCTGCTGGACCGGCTCACCGACGCCGTGGCCCGCGGCGACCTCGCCGAGGTCGGCGCCGTCGCCACGCGCAGCGCCGAGATGAACGCCCACCGCCGCCGGCGCGCCGGATTCGCGGAACTGCACGCCCTGTGCCGCGAGGTCGACGGGCTGGGCCTGGTCCTCGCGCACAGCGGCACCATGCTCGGCGTCCTCCTGGAGGCGAACGACCCCGCCCTCGCCGGCAAGACCGAGCACATCCGGGCCGGCTGCGCCGCTCTCGGCGGCGAGGTGTCCGTACACCGCTCCCTCGGACCCGACGACAGCTGGAGCCCGCAGGCCCCACCCGCCCACCCCACCGAGCTGGAGATCTGAGCATGCTGTTCGACACCGTCACGGACGCGATCGGCGGGACCCCGCTGGTCCGGCTGCGTCTGGGCGAGGCCCGGGGCGTGGAGGTCTACGCCAAGCTGGAACTCCAGAACCTGTTCGCGATGAAGGACCGCGTCGCCCGCAACATCCTCCTGGAGGCCCGACGGCTGGGCACCCTGAAGCCGGGCGACCCCGTCATCGAGAGCTCCTCGGGCACCATGGCCCTCGGCGTCGCCCTCGTCGGCCGGTCCCTGGGCCACGAGGTGCACATCGTCACCGACCCGCGGATCGACCCCGTCACCCTCGCCAAACTCCGGGCCCTGGGCTGCCGGGTGCACATCGTCCAGGCGATGACCAGCCACGGCTGGCAGAGCGCCCGCCTGGAGCGGCTCGCGGAACTGCAAAGCGAACTGCCCGGCGCCTTCTGGCCGCAGCAGTACTCCAACCCCGACAACCCCGGGGCCTACCGCACCCTCGCCGGTGAGCTCCTGGCGGACCTCGGCCGGTTCGACACCCTCGTCGGAGCCGTCGGCAGCGGCGGCTCCCTGTGCGGCACCGCCCGGGCGCTGCGCGAACGCCTGCCCGCCCTGCACGTCGTCGGAGTCGACTGCGTGGGCAGCGCCCTCTTCGGCCAGCCCGACGTACCGCAACGGCTGCAGAGCGGACTCGGCAACAGCCTGCTGCCCAAGAACCTCGACCGCACCCTCGTCGACGAGGTGCACTGGCTCAACGACCACGAGGCCTTCGCCGCCACCTGGGACCTCGCCGGCGAGCAGCAGATCTTCGGCGGCAACACCTCGGGCTCCGTCTACCGGGTCCTCACCGGCCTCGCCGACCGCGCCGAACCCGGCACCCGGATCGTCGGCATCCTCCCCGACCGCGGCGACCGCTACGCCGACACCGTCTACGACGACGAGCACTGGGACGCGCACCGGCTGCGCGAGGTGCCCACCGCCGCCGCGCCGGCCGCCCTCGGACCGGACGGGACCGCCCGCACCTGGTCCACCGTCGCCTACCGGCCGCCCGCCGGGATCGGCCGGCACCTGCTGTTCGTGGAGTCGAACACCACCGGCACCGGCATGCTCGCGCTGGAGCGGGCGCGCGAACTGGGCACCGCACCCGTCCTGCTGACCGGCGACCCCGACCGCTACCGGGGCCTCGCGGAGACCGGCGCCGAGGTGGTCCGCTGCGACACCAACTCCGACGCCGCCCTGCGCGCCGCCGTACAGGAGCGGTTCCGCCGCGAGGAGATCACCGGAGTCACCACCACCAGCGACTTCTACGTACCGGCCGCCGCCCGGATCGCCCGGTGGCTCGGCCTTCCCGGCAACGCGCCCGAGGCGGTGGCCGTCTGCCGCGACAAGTCCGCCCTGCGCGAGAGGCTGCGGGCCGCGGGTGTCCGCCAGCCCCGCTACGCCCTCGTCCGCGAGCCGGCCGCAGCCGCGGCCGCCGTCGCCCGCACCGGACTGCCCTGCGTGGTCAAGCCGGCCGACGACTCCGGCTCCACCAACGTCCTGCTCTGCGCCGACGAGGCCGGGGTCCGCGCCCACATCGAGCGGATCCTCGCGATCGACACCAACGTACGGGGCATGCCCACCGCCCGCACCGTCCTCGTCGAGGAGTACCTGGACGGGCCGGAGTACAGCGTCGAGATGTTCGGAGCCGACGGGCGGACCGTGTGCGTGGGCATCACCGCCAAGTCCGTGACCGCCGGCCCGCACTTCGTCGAGCACCGCCACCTCTTCCCCGCCCCGCTGCCCGCCGCCACCGCCCAGTCGATCACCGACACGGTGACGGCGGCCCTGGACGCGGCCGGAATCCGGCTCGGCGCCACCCACACCGAGGTCAAACTGACCGCCGAGGGGCCCGCCCTCGTCGAGATCAACCCCCGCCCGGCCGGCGGCATGATCCCCGAACTGGTCCGGCTCGCCACCGGCGTCGACCTCCTCGACGCGCAGCTGCGCGCCGCCCTCGGCACGCCCCCGCAGCTGAAGGCCGAGGAGGCCGGCCACGCCGGGATCCAGTTCCTCCTCGCCGACACCGACGGCACCCTCACGGCCGTCCACGGCACCGAGGCCGCGGCGGCCGTCGAGGGAGTCGAATCGGTGCTGGTCACCGCCGCCCCCGGCACCCCCGTCCACAGGCCCCGCAGCGCCTCCGACCGGCTCGGGCACGTGATCGCCCGCCACGCCGAGCCCACCGGCGTGCACGCCGCCCTCGACGCGGCGCGCGCCCTGGTCCACCTCGGCATCGAGGCCGCCCCCCGCTCCTGATCCTCCGCCGTACCCGTCCCCACGACGCGCCGTACGACCCGTACGGCCGCACCCGAACCGAAAGGTGAACCACCATGAGCAACCCCTTCGAGAACGACAACGCCTCCTACGTCGTGGTCCGCAACGACGAGCTCCAGCACTCCCTGTGGCCCGCCGCCCACCCCGTCCCCGCCGGCTGGACCGTCGTCCACGGCCCCGACGGCCGCCAGGCCTGCCTGGACCACGTCGAGCGGGTCTGGACCGACATGCGCCCCGCCTCCCTGGTGGCCGCCCTCGCCGGGAACGCGCCCCGTGGCTGAGCCCGTCCGCCGCACCGGGCACCCGGCCGGACCCGACCCCGTACGGACCCTGCGCACCCTCTTCGCCGAGGTCCTCGGCCGCGCCGAGGTCGACGCGGGCCACAGCTTCACCGGGCTGGGCGGCGACAGCATCCAGGCCATCCAGGTCGTCAGCCGTGCCCGGGCGGCCGGCCTGGTCGTCAGCACCCGCGACGTGCTCCGCGCGGAGAGCGTGAACGCGCTCGCCGCCACCGCCCGCGCCCACGGCCGGGGGAGCGAGGACGCCGGACCGGCCACGCCCCCGCGCCGTCTGGGCCCGCTGGCACCCACCCCCATCATGGGCTGGCTCGCCGAACTCGGCGGTCCCGTCGACACCTACAACCAGTCGCTGGTCCTGCGCACCCCGCCGGGCTTCGGGGCGGCCGCCGCCGAACGCACCGTCCAGGCCCTCCTGGACACCCACGAGATGCTCCGCCTGAGGCTGCCCGACGGGATCGGGGCCACCGGCGCCGAACCCGTCGTACCACCCGCGGGCACCGTCGCCGCGGCGGACCTGCTGGAGCACGTGGACGTCCGCGGCACCGGAGAGGCGGAACTCCCGGCCCTGACCCGGGAGCGGATGCGGGCCGCGCGGCGCCTGCTCTCGCCGCGCGACGGCCACATGCTGCGCGCCGTACTCCTGGACCGGGGACCCGGACACCAGGGACGGCTCGCGCTCGTCATCCACCACCTCGTCGTCGACGGCGTCTCCTGGCGGATCCTCCAGGACGACCTGCGCACGTGCTGGACGGCCCTCACCGAGGGCCGCGAGCCCGTCCTGGAGCCGGCGGCGACCCCGTTCGCGCACTGGGCCGACCTGCTGCGCGCGGAGGCCACCTCCGGCCGCCGGACCGCCGAGGCCGAGCGCTGGGCCGCCGCCCTGCGCGAGGCCCCCCGGCCCCTGGCCGGCGTCCGCCCGGCCGGCGGCCTCGACCCCGAGAGCCCGCAGAACACCCTCACCCTGGCCCTCGGGCCGGACGTGGCGGGCCCCCTGCTCACCACCGCTCCCGGCCAGGTCAACGGCACCGTCAACGACGTGCTGCTGACCGCCCTGGCCCTTGCCGTGCTCGGCCGGCGCGCCGCCGACGGGGCGGACGGGCAGGACGGGGCGGACGAGGAGGGCGCCGTCCTCATCGACGTGGAGGGCCACGGCCGGGAGGACGTCGCCGACGGCACCGACCTCTCCCGCACCGTCGGCTGGTTCACCACCGTGTTCCCCGTCCGCCTCGCCCTCGGCCGCCCGGACCTCGACGAGGCCCGCCTGGGCGGACCCGCGGTCGGCGCGGCCCTGCGCCTGGTCAAGGAGGAACTGCGCGCCGTACCCGACAAGGGAATCGGCTTCGGGCTGCTGCGCCACCTCAACTCCCGGACCGCGCCCGGTCTCGCCGCCCGCGGCATCCCCCAGATCGGCTTCAACTACCTCGGCCGGTTCCCGATGGGCGGCGACGCCCCCTGGGACGCCGCGCCCGGCCACGACTTCGCCCTCGACGACGCCGACGAAGGCCTCCCGATGGCCCACGCGGTGGAGGTCAACGCGGCCGCCCACGAGGGCCCGGACGGCCTCACCCTCAGCGCCACCTGGACCTGGGCGGGCAACGCCCTCCCCGGGCCGTGGGTCCACGACCTCGCCCGGGAGTGGTTCACCATGCTGCGCGCCGTCGTCACCCACGCCGCCCGCCCCGACGCCGGCCGGCTGACCCCCTCCGACGTCTCCCTCGCCCGGGTCAGCCAGGCCGACCTCGACACCTTCGAATCCCAGCTCGGAGCCCTGCTGTGATCCCTCTGTCCCACGCCCAGCAGCGGCTGTGGTTCCACGCCCGGGACGGCGCCGACGGCGCCCTCTACCACATCCCCGTCGGACTGCGGCTGCGCGGCGCCCTCGACCGCCCGGCCCTGCGCGCCGCGCTCGCGGACGTGAGCGCCCGCCACGAGGCGCTGCGCACCGTCTTCCCCGACGAGGCGGGCCGCCCCCACCAGCGGGTCCTGGACCCCGCGGACTCCGCCCCGGTGCTCACCGTCACCGCGTGCCCGCCCGCAGAACGCGCCCGGCGGGCCGAGCAGGCCTCGACCCGGCCCTTCGACATCCGTGTCGAACCACCGCTGCGCGCCCACCTGTTCACCGACGAAGCCGAGGACCACTACCTGCTCCTGGTCCTGCACCACATCGCGGGCGACGGCCACTCCGTGAACATCCTCGTCCGCGACCTCGCCGCCGCCTACACCGCCCGGTGCGCCGGCCGGTCGCCCGAGTGGCCCGAACTGCCCGTCCAGTACCCGGACTACGCGCTGTGGCAGCGCGAGCTCCTCGGCCCGGCCCAGGACCCCGACTCCCTGCACGGCCGGCTGCTCACCCACTGGGCGGCCGTCCTCGACGGCCTGCCCGAGGAGCTGGCCCTGCCCGCCGACCGGCCGCGCCCGGCCGTGGCCGGCCACCGGGGCGCACTGGTGGAGGCACGGACCGACGCCGCCGCCCACGCCGGACTGGCCGCGCTGGCCCAAAGCGCCCGCGCCACCCCGTTCATGGCCGTCCAGGCCGCCTTCGCGGCCCTGCTCACCCGCCTCGGCGCCGGCACCGACCTGCCGCTGGGCTGCCCCCTCGACGGCCGGGACGACGAAGCCCTCACCGACCTCGTGGGCCTCTTCGTCAACAGCCTGATCGTGCGCGCCGACACCTCGGGCGACCCCACCTTCACGGAGCTGCTGGGCCGGGTGCGCACCGCCGCCCTGGAGACGTACGCCCACCAGGAACTGCCCTTCGAATCGCTGGTCGAACGCCTCAACCCGGCCCGCTCGCCCGCCCGCCACCCGCTCTTCCAGGTCGCCGTCTCCGCCCAGCGCGGCGAGCCGCAGGCCCCCGCCTTCGCGGGCCTGCGGGCCGAGGTGGAGGCGGTGCGCACCGCCACCGCCAAGTTCGACCTCACCCTGGAGGTGGAGGAGCTCCACGCCCCGGCCACCGGCCGGCCCCTGGGCCTGCTCCTCGGACTGGAGTACGCGAGCGACCTGTTCGACGCGGCCACGGCCCGGCGCCTGCTGGACCGTCTCGTCCACCTCATCGGTGCCGTCGTCCGCGAGCCCGGCGTCCCGCTCTCCGCACTCGACGTCCTGCTGCCCGGGGAGCGCGCCGACCTGCTGGAGCACTGGCAGGGCGCGCCCGTCGCCCCCGACGGCCGAACCGTCCACGGCGCCTTCGAGGAGCGGGCCGCAGCCCACCCGGACCGCCCCGCCGTGGTCTGCGCCGGCCGGGAGACCACGTACGGGGCACTCGACGCCCGGGCCGACCGGATCGCCGGACGGCTGCGCGCCCTCGGCGTCCGGCCGGGCGAGTCCGTCGCCGTCCTGATGGACCGCTCCGCCGACCTCGTCGCCGCCTGCCTGGGCATCCTCAAGGCCGGCGCCGCCTACCTGCCGTTGGACGCGCGGGCCCCGCGCGCCCGTACCGAGGCCGTGCTCACCGCCGCCGGGGCCGCCGTCCTCGTCACCGACGTCCCGGACGGGGAACCCGTACCGGCGGGTGTGCGCCACGTGCTGCGTCCGGACGGGCCGCCCGCCACGGAGGCCGGGACGGCCGCGACCGCAGGACCGGTCGGGCACGCCGACGCGCTGGCCTACCTGATGTACACCTCCGGCTCCACCGGCACCCCCAAGGGCGTGGCGGTCTCCCACCGCGAGGTCGTCGCCCTCGCCACGGACCGGCGCTGGCGCGGCGGTGCGCACGAGCGGGTGCTGCTGCGCTCGCCGCACGCCTTCGACGCCTCCACCTACGAACTGTGGGTGCCGCTCCTCAACGGCGGCCTGGTCGTCGTCGCGCCGCCCGGCGAACTCGACGTCGACGCGCTGGCCCGGCTGATGACCGAGGAGAGGGTCACCGGGACCTTCCTCACCGCCACCCTCTTCAACGTCCTCGCCGACCGCTGCCTGCCCGCCCTCGGCACCCTGCACGAGGTGATGACCGGAGGCGAGGCCGCCTCGCCCTCCATGGTCCGCCGGGTCCGCGAGGCCTGCCCCCGCACCACCGTCACCAACGCCTACGGACCCACCGAGACCACCACCTTCGCGGCGACCTTCGCCGTCGGCCCGGGCCGGGAGGCCCCCGCCGGACAGGTCCCGATCGGCCGCCCCCTCGACGGCACGCGGCTGTACGTCCTGGACGAGCGGCTCGGCCTCGTGGCGCCCGGCGTCACCGGCGAGCTCTACATCGCCGGCGCCGGACTCGCCCAGGGCTACCTCGGCCGAGCCGGGCTGACCGCCGAACGCTTCCTCGCCTGCCCGTACGGCCCCCCGGGCAGCCGGATGTACCGCACCGGCGACCTGGCCCGCTGGTCCGCCGACGGCCAGGTCGAGTACCTCGGCCGCGCCGACCGGCAGGTCAAGATCCGCGGACTGCGCATCGAACCCGCCGAGATCGAGCACGTCCTGGCCGGACACCCGGCGGTGGGCCAGGCCGCCGTCACCGTCGTGGACACGGCCGCCGGTCCCGCGCTCGCGGGCTACGCCGTCCCCGCCGAGGGCACCCCCGCACCCGACCCGCGGGAACTGCGCGAACACCTGCGCGCCCGGCTGCCCGACTACATGGTGCCCGCCACCCTCACCCTGCTCGACGCCTTCCCCGTCACCGCCAACGGCAAGACCGACCTGGCCGCCCTGCCCGCCCCGGACCCGGCGACGGCCGTGGCCGCGGGAGCCCGCCAGGAGCCGCGCACCGATGAGGAGCGCGCCCTGTGCGCCCTCTGGGAACAGCTCCTGGGCGCGGCGCACGTCGGCGTCCACGACGACTTCTTCGACCTCGGCGGACACTCTCTGCTCGCCACCCGGCTGCTCGCCGAGGTCCGGGACCGGTTCGGCGGCGCCATCACGATCCGCCAGTTCTTCACCGGCCCCACCGTCGCCGAACTGGCCGCCGCCCTGCCCGCCGCCGCGGCCGCCGGCGCCGCCGCCGAGGACCCGCCGGTCGTCCGCCGGGCCCGCCGCACCCAGACCGCCTGACCACCGAAGGAACACCACCGTGAACCACCCGCCCTCCACCCCTGCCGCCACCGCCCCGGCCGCCCCCTCCCTGGTCGAGGACGTCCTGCCCCTGTCCCCGCTCCAGGACGGCATCCTCTTCCACGCCCTCTTCGACGAGGAGGAACACGACGTCTACGTGGCCCAGCTGCTCCTCGACCTCGACGGCCCCCTCGACGCGGCCCGTCTGCGCGCCGCCGCCGACACCGTCCTGGAGCGGCACGCCAACCTCCGCGCCGGCTTCCTGCGCCGCGCCACCGGCGAACCCGCCCAGGTCGTCCGGCGCGGAGTCCGGGCCCCCTGGCAGGAGACGGACCTGTCCGGGCTCGGCGAGAGCGAACGCACCGCCGCCGTCGACGCCCTCCTCGCCGAGGACCGGGCCACCCGCTTCGACCTCGCCCGCCCGCCCCTGCTGCGCTTCACCCTCATCCGCACCGGCCCGCTGTCCCACCGGCTGCTGCTGACCTACCACCACATCGTGATGGACGGCTGGTCCTGGCCGGTCCTGGTCCGCGAACTCCTCGCCCTGCACCACGCCGACGACGCCCCGCTGGGCCCCGTCACCCCCTACTCCGCCTTCCTGAACCGGCTCCACGGCCGCGACACCGCCGCCGCCCAGGACGCCTGGACCCGCGCCCTGGACGGCCTGCCCGGCGGGACCCGGACCGCGCCCGTGTCCCCGCCGCCCGGCACGGTGCCGCCCGACCGCGTGGAGACGTACCTCCCCGAGTCCCTCACCGAACGGCTCGGCGCCCTCGCCCGCGCCCACCGGATCACCTCCGGCACCCTGCTCCAAGGCGCCTGGGCACTCCTGCTCGGCCGGCAGATCCGCTCCGAGGACGTGGTCTTCGGCGCCATCGTCAGCGGCCGCGACCCCGAACTGCCCGGCGTCGCCGACATCGTGGGCCTGTGCATCAACACCGTGCCGGTCCGCGTGCGCATCGACCCGGCCGAGTCCCTCGTCGCGCTGTTCGAGCGGCTCCAGGACGAGCAGGCCCGCCTCATCGACCACCACCACCTGGGCCTGGTCGAGATCCAGCGGCTCGCGGGAGCGGGCGAGCTCTTCGACTCCTGCGTCGCCTTCCAGAACTACCCGGTCGACGCGGCCGGCCTCGCCGCCCTCGGCGCGGGCGGGCTCCGGGTCACCGGAGTGGACCCGTACGACGCCGCCCACTACCCGCTCTCGCTGACCGCCATCCCCGGCGAGCGGCTGCGGCTGCAGATCGACTACCGGCCGGACGTCTTCGACCGCGACACCGCCCAGGCCCTGATCGAACGCCTCGCCCGGCTCCTGGAAGCCGTCGCCGAGGACCCCACGTGCCCGGTCGGCACCGTGGACCTGCTCTCGCCCGCCGAACGCCACCGCGTCCTGGTCGAATGGAACGACACGGCCCGCGACGAGGAGTACGCGGAGGTCGTCGAGCGCGTCCGGCAGCAGGCCGGGCGCCGCCCCGACGCCGTCGCCACCACCGACGACACCGGCCGCGAGCTGGGCTACGCCGAGCTCGTCGCCCGCGCCGACGCCCTCGCCCTGGCCCTGCTCGCCGACGGGGTCCGCCCCGGCGACCTGGTCGCCGTGCTCAGCGAGCCCACCGCCCGCGTTCCCGTCGCGATGCTCGGTATCCTCGGCTCCGGTGCGGCCTACGTCCCCCTCGACCCCGAGGGCCCCGTCACCCGTACCGCCGACCTCCTGGCGAGCGGCGGGATCGCCCGCCTGCTGGCCGCCCCCGAGCAGCGGGCGCGTGCCGAGGAGATCGCCGCCGCGGTCCCCGGCGGGCTGCCCGTCCTGGTGATCGACGACGCGGCCGCCGCGGTCCCGGGCGAGCGCCCGGCGCCGGCCGGCGGGCCCGACGCCCTGGCCTACGTCTGCTTCACCTCGGGCTCCACCGGCAAGCCCAAGGGCGCCATGGTCCACCGCCGGGGCATGAACAACCACCTCCTGGCCAAGGTCGAGGACCTCGGCCTCGGCGACGGCGACCGCGTGGTGATGAACGCCCCGCTCACCTTCGACATCTCCGTATGGCAGATGCTCGCCCCGCTGATCACCGGCGGACAGGTCCACCTGGTGTCCCGGGACACCGCCCGCGACCCGGCCGCCCTGTTCGACGACGCCGCCCGCCGGGGAATCACCGTCCTGGAGACCGTGCCCTCCTTCGTCCGCGCCGCCGTCGACCTGTGGGACACCGGCGTGCTGCCGCCGGCCCTGCCCGCACTGCGCTGGTTCATCGTCAACGGCGAGGTGCTGCCGCCCGAACTGTGCACGCGCTGGTACGCACGCCACCCGCAGGCCGCGATCGTCAACGCCTACGGCCTCACCGAGTGCTCCGACGACAACACGCACGCCTTCATCGGCCCCGCCGTGCACGCCCAACTGGAACACGGCCGGCTGCCCGTCGGACGCCCGCTGCGCAACAACACCCTCTATCTGCTGGACGCGGCCCTCGCCCCCGTACCGCCCGGGGTGCCCGGCGAACTCTTCATCGGCGGCACCGGCGTGGGCCCCGGATACCTGCGCGACCCGCGCCGCTCCAGCGAGCGCTACGTCCCCGACCCGTTCTCCGCCGTGCCCGGCAGCCGCATGTACCGCACCGGCGACCTCGCCCGGATGCGGGCCGACGGCCAGCTCGACTTCCTCGGCCGCCAGGACCACCAGGTCAAGGTCCGCGGCAACCGCATCGAACTGGGCGAGGTGGAGACCGCGCTGCGCGCCGTGCCGGGCGTCGGCGAGGCCGTCGTCGCCGTCGACCGCGACCACGCGGGCCAGCAGCGGCTCGTCTGCTACTTCACCGGTACCCCCACCGCCGAGGAGGTCCGCACGGAACTGGGCCGGAACCTCCCCGCCTACATGATCCCGTCGCTGTTCCTGCGCCTGCCGCGGTTCCCGCTCACCGTCAACGGCAAGCTCGACCGCAAGGCGCTCCCCGACCCGGCCACCGTGCACCGCCCCGCCGGACGGCTGCCCGCCACCCCCGCCGAGAAGACGGTCTGCGAGGTCTTCGCCTCCGTCCTCGGCCTCCAGGAGGCCGGGATGGACGACGACTTCTTCGCCCACGGCGGCCATTCGCTCCTGGCCACCCGGCTGGTCGGCCGCCTCGGCACCGAACTGGGCGTGCGGCTGAACATCCGCGACCTCTTCGAGACGCCGACCCCCGCGGGCATCGCCGCCCGCCTCGCCGACGCCGGCACCGCCCCCGCCCGCCCCGCGCTGCGCCCCCGCCCCCGCGAGCGGGCGTAACCGGTCCCACCAGGTCCGACCCCGCCGCGAAGAGCCCGACCGCACCCCCAGGAGACACCACCACCATGAGCCCGACCGAGACCACCCCCGTGCCCCTGCGCATCGCGCACCGGGCGGGGCTCACACCCGGGGCCACCGCGGTCCGCGCACCCGAGGGCGAGCTGACGTACCGCCAGTTCGACCGGCGGGCGCGCGCCGTGGCCGAGGAACTGCGCGCCGCCGGCGCCGGGCCGGAGGACACCGTCCTCCTGGGGGTGCGCCGCGGCCTCCACTGGGCGGTGGGGCTGCTGGGCATCTGGTACGCCGGCGCGGCGCCCCTCCTGGTGGACCTCGACGCCCCCGACGAGCGGCTGCGGACCCTGCTGCGGGCCGCCGGCACCCGGCACGCGGTCGCCCCGGACACCCACGCCGCCGCGCTGCTGCAACGCCGCACCGGGAGCGAGCTGTTCTGGGCGTCCACCACGACCGCGGCCCCCACGTCGGCGGCCCCGCCCGCCGCCATCGCACCGGGCGCCCTCGCCTACGTGCTCTTCACCTCCGGATCCACCGGACAGCCCAAGCCCGTGGCGGTCGGCCACGCAGGACTCGCCGCACAGGCCGCCACCCTGGCCGAGCGCTACGGGCTGACCGGCCAGGACGCGGTCCTGCAGTTCGCGGCGCCCGCCTTCGACGTCAGCCTGGAGGAGGCCCTGCCCACCTGGTGCACGGGCGGCGCGGCCGTCTTCGTCAAGGACAACGTCCTCTCGCCCGCCGAACTGGAGCCGTTCCTGGCCGCGGAGCGGATCAGCGTCGTCAACCTGCCCACCCCGTACTGGTCGCAGTGGGCCAAGGACCTGGAGCGGGCCCCCCGGCCGCTGCCGCCCTCACTGCGCCGTGTGGTGATCGGCAGCGACGCCGGCCGCACCGCGGACCTCACGCGCTGGACGGCGGCCGGCCACCCCCCGGTGATCAGCTGCTACGGCCTCACCGAGTCCACGATCACCGCCACCTCCTACGAGCCGGCGCCGGCCGAACTGGCCCGCTTCACCGGCGACGAGCTGATCCCGCTCGGCGAACCCCTGGCCGGCGTACGGGCGTACGTCCTCGACGAGGAACTGCGCGAGGCGCCCCCCGGCGCCGCCGGCGAGCTGTACCTGGCGGGTCCCTGCCTGGCGCGCGGCTACCACGGCCGGCCGGGCCTGACCTCCGAGCGGTTCGTCGCCGACCCGTTCGCCGACACCCCGGGCGAGCGCATGTACCGCACGGGCGACCGGGTCACCCGCGCCCCCGGCAGCGGCTCGCTCGTCTTCCTCGGGCGCGCCGACGACCAGGTCAAGATCCGCGGCCACCGCGTCGAACTCAAGGAGGTGGAGGCGGTCGTGGCGGCCCATCCAGACGTCGTCGACGTGGTGGTGCGCGCCGTCGCGGCGGCCGACGGACCGCAGCTCGCCGCGTGGGCCGCCGTCACGGCCGGCAGCCCCCTCACCCCGGACGGACTGCGCCGTCATCTTCTGGCCAGGACGCCGCGGTACCTCGTACCGGCCGTGGTCACCTTGATGGAGCGGCTGCCCCGTACCCCCGGCGGCAAGCTCGACCCCAAGGCGCTCCCGGCGCCCGCCCTCCGATGAACCCGCACCCCGCGGACCCCGTCCGCGACCAGACAAGGAACGCACCCGTGTCCGTCACCACCGACGAGTCCACCACGACAGGCCAGGCCGGCAGCGGCCGGCACCGCAGGGACTTCCGTCTCTTCATGTCCTCGCACATCTGCAACGAGCTGGGCGGCAGCATCACCTACGTGGCCCTGCCGCTGATGGCGGTGCTCACCCTCGACGCCTCGGCGATGCAGGCGGGTCTGCTGTCCGCCGCGGAGCACGCGGCGTTCCTGCTGCTGGGCCTGCCCGCCGGGGCCTGGGTGGACCGGATGCGCAAGCGCCGCGTGATGATGGCCGCCGACCTCGCGCGGACCTTCCTGCTGACGGCGCTGCCGGTGGCCTACCTGCTGGACCTGCACTCGATGCCCCTGCTGTACGCGGTCGCCCTGCTGCTGGGCTGCGCCCGGCTCTTCGGCGACGTCGCCGACCAGAGCTATCTGCCGGTCCTCATCGGCAAGGACACCCTGATCGCGGGCAACTCGAAGCTGGAGACCGTGCGTTCGGGGGCCGAGTTCGCCGGCCCCGGCGTCGCCGGCTTCCTGGTGCAGCTGCTGGGCCCGGCCGGGACGCTGGCCGGCCAGGCCGTCACCTCACTGGCCTCCGTGGTCCTGCTGGGCCGGATCGAGGCCCGCGAGGCGAAGCCGGCACCGGCCCCGCGCCGGCACCTGCTGCGTGACATCCGCCGGGGGCTGAGCTATGTCCTGAGCCACCGGATCCTGCGGCTCATCGCCCTGAACACGGCGGCCGTGAACCTGTTCCTCAGCGCGGTGATGGCCATCGAGGTGCTCTTCCTGACCCGGACCGTGGGGCTGCCGCCGGCGGCCGTCGGCTGGGTGCTGACCACGGCCACGATCGGCTCGGTGCTGGCCGCGACCGCCGCGGACCGGGTGACCCGGGCGGTCGGCGCGGCGCGGCTCACCTGGCTGTCCCTGCTGGTGACCATGCCCTTCGGACTGCTGCTCCCGCTGGCCGGCGAGGACTGGCGGATCGGCCTGTTCGTGCTCGGATCGCTCGTCCAGTCCGCCGGGGTCACCCTGTACAACATCTGCCAGGTCACCTACCGCCAGACGGTCTGCCCGCCGCACCTGCTCGGTCGGATGACCGCCACCATGCGCTTCCTGGTGTGGGGCGTACTGCCCCTGAGCGGTCTGCTGGCGGGAGCCCTCGGTGAACTCCTGGGCGTGCGGGAAGCGCTGTGGGTGTGCGCCGCGGCCCTGTCGGCGGCGCCGCTGGTCCTGCTCTGCTCCCCGCTGCGGCGGATGCGCACGTTCGAGGACGATGCCCCGGTGGCCGGGGCCGCGGCCACGGGCGCGCGGCCGGCTCAATAGCCCATCCGGAAGGCGAGGTGGGTGAGCTGGGTCCGGTTCACCGCGCCGGTCTTGCTGCGCAGCCGGCGCAGGTAGGTGTCGACCGTGTGCGGGCTCAGCCCCATCCGGCTCGCGATCATCCGGTAGGTGTCCCCCTGCGCGAGGTAGGCGAGGACCTCCTGCTCACGGGGGGTCAGGTCGGGCAGCTCCGGCGCGCGGGCGGCGGGCGTGGTGTGCAGCATGGGGGGCTCCGGATTCCGGATCGAAGGAGAAGGGGAGCGGCGGGGCCCGGCACCCCGGTGGCGGTGCGGTCACTTTGGAGGTGATCGCACCGCTTTCGGACGTCCGGGGCCTGAAGTGGCCGGACAGCCGCCGCTGTTCGTGGGGTCAAGCCTTCCGTCCTGCTTATCCTGGCGCCAGGGGGCGGGCACCTCACCAAAGTGCCTGGCAGGAAAGCGACCAGGGGCGAAAAGGGCAGAGTGGGGCAATGCGGATATCTGACGTGGTGCCGGATCCGAACGAGGCCGATGTTGACATCGATGTCTACGGCTGGGTGCTGGAACACCGCACGGTGGACGCGAACGCCGTGGCCGCCGGCACGGGGCGGGAGGTGGACGAGGTCCGGCGCAGTGTGTCCCGCCTGCGCGCCGCGCGCCTGCTGCACGTGAGCCCGGTCGACCCGACGGTCGCCTTCGCGGTGGCCCCGGACACGGCCGCCGAGCAACTCGTCGCGCCCCTGGAGGCGCAGATCCGCGAACAGCAGCGGGAGATCAGCGCGATCCGCGAGGACCTGGGCCGCTTCCTGCCGCACTACCTGGGCCGCCGCTCCACGGGGGAGTCGCTGGAGGTACTGGAAAGCCTGGAGGACGTGCGCGGGGCGCTCAACCGGGCCTCCCTCAACTGCACGATTGAGATGATCAGTTCGCAGCCCGGGGGCGGCAGCAGGGTGCCGGAGGCGATGCAGGAGGCGCTGCGGCGCGACGAGACCATGCTCCAGCGGGGGATCTCGATCCGGACCCTCTACCACCACACGGCCCGCTTCAACGGGCCGAGCCAGGCCTACGTCGCGACCACGTCCGCACTGGGGGCGCGGTACCGCACGGCACACGAGCTGTTCGGCCGGCTCATCGCCTTCGACCGGGAACTGGCCTTCATACCGGTCTCCGACGGGAGTTGGGGCGCCGTCCTGATCCGCGAGCCGTCGACCGTCGCCTACCTGTGCGACATCTTCGACCAGACCTGGGACCTGGCCTCCCCGTTCTCGGCCGCCGCGGGCCAGGGGCTTGAGGAGGTGGCCCGGGAGATCCACGAGACGATCATCCGGCTCCTCGCGGCGGGATTGAAGGACGAGGCCATCGCCCGCCGCCTGGGCATGTCGCTGCGCACCGCCCGGCGCCACATCGCCGACATCATGCAGGAGCTGGGTGCGGGCAGCCGCTTCCAGGCCGGTGTGGCCGCCGCCGCGCGCGGACTGCTGGACCTGGAGGGCGAGGCGGACGACGGCCGGATACCGCCTTCCTGACCCGGTGTCACGCCTTTTCGTGTCTGTCGTGGTCGGCGGGCGTGTCGCATGCTGCTGGGATGGGAGCTGTGGAGCCGCCGAACAAGAGGGGCACGTGATGGACATTCCGGATGAAGCCTGGGCGCGGGAGGCCCCGCACCTGCGGGAGATCCTCCTGTTCCTCTCGGTCCATCTGGACCGGACGCCGGGTGTGCTGTGGCCGGAGTACGACAACCCGGCGTTCGGCGGCGCCGACGAGACCGGGGCGGGCTCGGCGGGTGGCGGTGTGTGCCCGGAGCAGGCGTCCCGGTTCACCGCGGATCTGGCCTCGCTGACGGGCCTGTCCGTACGGCTGGACCGGGTGGCGACGGCCGGGGCCGTCCCCGGGGCCGATGCGGACGAGGCCTGGACCGGGCAGCCCGGGGGGCGGGAGCACCTGCTGATCCACCAGCTGGCCGGCGCCGTGACCTGGCAGCTGAGCGGGGCCGGCCGGAGCGGCCGGCCCGAGACCTTCCAGTGCCGGCTGCGGCCCGGCGAGCTGCTGTACGTACCGGCCGGCTGGTCGCGTCGCCGTGTCGGCGCACCGCGGGCCCGGTACGTGATCATCTGCCTGGGCAGCAAGGGCGAGTGACGGCGCGACCGGTGGAAAAAGGGGGGAGGGGGGGGGGGCCGGCGGGGCCCCCCCCCCCCCCCCTCCCACCCCCCCCCCCCCCCCGGGGGGGCCCCCCCCCCCCCCCCGCGCGTTGTGGGGGGGGCCCCCCCCC
>NZ_JBBDHD010000295.1:0-1239 GCF_044129415.1 Streptomyces racemochromogenes | reverse complement strand
TAAAAAGTTTTGGGTGGTGTTTTTTTTTTTTAAACACCACCGCCCGGGGGGGGGGGTGGCGCGGCCGAGGGGGCCCCGGTTGCCCGGGGCCCCCCGCGGGGGCCGCAGGCGGCCCCGACCGCAGCTTCCGGTCCGGCCGGGCCCGGGGCCGCCGCGCCCGTGCGCGCCTTCCACGTGCGCCCGTACCGCTCCGTGGCCCTGGAGCGGCGCGGCCCGAACGGGCTGAGCACCATGATGCTGATGGTGGTCGTCACCACCCCGGCCGTGCTCGCCGCCGCCGCGCTGCGCCCCCGCTCGAAGGGCCGCGGGGCGGCCTCCTGAGATTCCGCCGCACCGCGGCACCGCGGCACCGAGCCGCTGACACACCGACGCATCCACGAACGGGAGATCCCTCGTGTCCGAATGGCTGGTCCTGGCCATCGCCATGGCGCTCGTCTGCGCCCTCGTCCTCGCCATGACCGTGATCCGGCACCGCCGGGTCGCGGACGACGAGGACACCAGCGAAACCCCCGATGTCATCGAGTACATGACGATGATGGTCGGCGTGGTCTACGCGATCGTCCTGGGCCTGGCCATCGCGGGGGTCTGGGAGGCGCGCGGTGCCGCCGAGGACAGCGTGCGCCGCGAGGCCCAGTCGCTCTACGAGGTCACGCAGCGGGCCGACGTCTACCCGGCGCCCGTCCGCGACCGGATCCGCGGCGAGGTGGACGCGTACGTCTCCCACACCGTGAACGTCGACTGGCCGCGGCTGGTCTCCGGCAGGGAGGCCTCTCCCGAGGGCGCGCAGCTGCTCGGCAGGCTCCGCACGGACGTCACCCACCAGAGCCCCGCCAATGAGCTCCAGGCGCAGGCGTACCAGCCGCTGCTCGACCAGATCGCGGCCGCCGACGACGCCCGGCACTCCCGTACCCAGAGCGACGAGTCCACCCTGCCGAGCGTGGTCTGGGTCGGGCTGCTGGTGGGCGGGGTCGTCACCATCGGGCTGATCTTCACCCTCCAGATCCGGCGCTCCGGGCGCGAGCTGCTGCTGGCGGGGCTCTTCAGCGCGCTGATCGTGTTCCTGCTGTTCATGGTCTGGAGCTTCGACGCCCCCTACGGCCGGGACGGAACCGACTCCGCGGGCGCCTTCCAGGACCTGTTCCCGGCCCTGTCGGTGACGGCCTCCCGCTGAGGCACCGGGGCCGCGGGCGGGGGCGGCGGGCGGCGGCCGCGGCCGTGCGGCCCCGGCGGGCTCAGCCC
>NZ_JBBDHD010000294.1:0-1242 GCF_044129415.1 Streptomyces racemochromogenes | reverse complement strand
CCAGATGATGAACACCCGAGGAGGTTGAACATGGATACCGTCAAGCCGCATTTGAAAGCTGTTTCCTTCATCCACAACGGGCCGTGCGGCAACCTCGCGCCGCGATGGTTCTATGGCTGGCGCTGCGAGGCCGTGGTTGATGGCCAGCGCTTTGTTGCCTGTGCTACCAGCGCTCATCTGGCGTTCGTTAAAGTTGATGCCAAGATCTTTGAGTGGAACCTGAAAAAAGATCTGGCCGAGGCGCGTCGCAGCATTCACGAATCCACATTGCGTGCCGGGATCGATCCGCGTTTGGCCCAGGCCGTAGCTGTGCTGGCCCAACCTACGCCACCACCGTTGACCTGGTTCCAGCGCCTGCTGCGCGCCATTGGGAGGAAGTGACATGTTTCTGACCGCGATCCTTGCGCTGGCCATGAGCGCCACGCCGCAGCCGCTGTATACCGAAACGTCGCATGCTGGCGAAAGCCTGGATGCCTTTGCCACGCGCATTGCAGCGCGCGCTGTGGAGGAGTCGCTGCAGGTGTCCGGCGAGATCTGCGGTGAGATCCGCAGTGAAGGTGATGGCCACGCGGTGAGCTTCTACACGGTGCGCCATCAGACGGCGTGCTCATACCTGCGCGAGCCTGGCCATACGTACACCGGCCTGACCTACCACACGCACATCTTCATCGGTGTCACCAATACCGACACGCTGCGCCAGAAGATCTACAGCCCGCGTTTCAGCGAGGAAGACTACAGCCACCCTGGTTACATGACCACCGGCAAGGTCACGCTGTTCCAGGATGGCTCGCGCGGATCTGTGCGTCGCGTCAGTAGTCGGTGAGATCCACAACCATGTGCTGGGCACGCGGCTGGTTGTATGACGTGGGGAACGGCGGACGCGTGCCCCAGATGGTGTCATAGATCTGAGCGGTACTGAGTGTGACTTGCGATCCTACAACCTGGTGCAACGACCCGCCACCAGTGACACGCCAGGTGCCTGCAGGAATCGGATCACTCTGATTGAAGCTGTCGATGACATGCGCCACGCCCAGCTTACGTCCAGCTGGGCCGTTGAACTGCAGGGAGCTACTTGACTGGTTGCTGACCTCACCGATGATGCGCAACGGCAACCAGGCCGAGCTGTACGCCAGAGATCCGTCAGCCTTGAATACTTCCAGGCCGAAGTTGTCGCGCGGCAAACCAGCGTGCGGCGGGCCGAAGGCAAACCATTCCACCAGTGCGCCCTGCGCAGCCAGGTAC
>NZ_JBBDHD010000293.1:0-1260 GCF_044129415.1 Streptomyces racemochromogenes | reverse complement strand
AAAAAAAAAAAAAAAAAAAAACAAAAAACAAATCATAAATAGGCGTGTTTGTTGGTTTTTTTTTTTAAAAAAAAAAAAAAAAAACCCCCCCCCCCCCCCCCCCCCCCCCCCCCCCCCCCCCCCCCCCCCGGGGCCGGTCACAGCACTGGACCAGGTCCGGGACCTCACCGCCGTCCGCGCGGGTGACCTCCACGCCCGGCAGGCCCCCGGCCCAGGGGGACGTGAGGGCGGCCAGGGCGGCGGGGTCCGGCGGGGTGGGGCCCAGGCCCACCGCGTAGCGGGCCAGGACCGGGGACCGCTCGAAGGGGCGGGGCCAGGCGTGGACACCGGTGAGCCCGGTCTCCTCCAACGCGCCGAGCAGGGCGCGCAGCCGGCCCCGGGCCCGGCCCAGGTTCTCCTCGAACTCCGGCACCGCGTCCCCCCGTACGGTCACCACCGCCCACGCCGCGTGCCGCCGGTGCGGCGGGGCCGCCGCCGGGATCCCGGCCAGCCCCTCCGGGTCGGCGTCCAGCCGCTCCCAGGTCTCGTACAGCTCCCGGACCATCAGGTCCCGCAGACCCGCGCCGACCTGGGCCGTACAGCTGCGGACCGGCGCCGAGGGGGTCAGGACGGTCACCGGGTCCGCACCCGCCGCGGTGCCGGCCCCCGCCGCCGGGTCCAAGGACACCGGCTCGGCCCAGTCCCATGCCGCCCAGGTGCCGAAGAACTCCCGCAGCAGCGCCGCGGGCGACCGGTCCCCGGCCTCCCGCACCGTCCGCGCCGCCAGCACGGCCCAGGCCAGCCCGGGCAGGCCCCCGAAGGGCGCCGAGTCCAGGCCCCGGGCCCGCGCCCAGGCCTTGACCTCCCGGGCCAGCCCGCCGAAGGCGCGGTGCGCGGCCCCCACCGACTCCCGGACGGCCTCGGCGTCGCAGAGCGCGCTCAGCGCCACCGCCGCCGCCTCGCCGAGCTCCGCCCGCCGCTCCACGGCCCGCGCCGGGTCCAGCGCACCGGTCCCGACCAGGACGAGGTCGACGTCGAGCCCGGACGCGCGCAGCCGCAGCCCCGGCACGCGCGCCCCGGTCACCTCGCGCAGCCGCTCGGCCTCCGGCAGCGCGGCCGCCACCCGCGCCCGCAGCGCCCCGGCGTCGGGCGCCCCCGGCAGCACCGCCACCAGGTCCAGGTCGGCCCCCGGCAGGGCGCAGCCCATCGCCCGCGAGCCGGCCGGACGCACCACCGCCTCGGGCAGCGCCGCGGCGAGCCGCGCCGTCAGCCACCCGGCGG
>NZ_JBBDHD010000292.1:0-1285 GCF_044129415.1 Streptomyces racemochromogenes | reverse complement strand
ACTTCAGCGCGGGGGTGAAAGAAGTGAACGCGTGAATCATCCCTGTCCGTGCGACTGCGCCTCACGCGGCCGTTAAGATCCACACCGACTTTAAGAAGGGCTTCATTCGTGCGCAGACTATCGCGTTTTAAGACTTTATCACCTGCAAGGGTGAGCAAGGCGCGAAAGAAGCAGGCAAGATGCGTGCGGAAGGGAAAGATTACATCCTTAAAGATGGCGACGTGGGTAATGACTCCAACTTACTGATAGTGTTTTATGTTCAGATAATGCCCGATGACTTTGTCATGCAGCTCCACCGATTTTGAGAACGACAGCGACTTCCGTCCCAGCCGTGCCAGGTGCTGCCTCAGATTCAGGTTATGCCGCTCAATTCGCTGCGTATATCGCTTGCTGATTACGTGCAGCTTTCCCTTCAGGCGGGGTTCATACAGCGGCCAGCCATCCGTCATCCATACCACGACCTCAAAGGCCGACAGCAGGCTCAGAAGACGCTCCAGCGTGGCCAACGTGCGTTCACCGAATACGTGCGCCACAACCGTCCTCCGTATCCTGTCATACGCGTAAAACAACCAGCGCTGGCGTGATTTAGCGCCGACGTAACCCCACTGTTCGTCCATTTCCGCGCAGACAATCACATCACTGCCCGGTTGTATGCGCGAGGTTACCGACTGCGGCCTGAGTTTTTTAAGTGTCGTAAAATCGTGTTGAGGCCAACGCCCATAATGCGTGCACTGGCGCGACATCCGACGCCATTCATGGCCATATCAATAATTTTCTGGTGTGTACCGGGCTGAGAGGCGGTGTAAGTGAACTGTAGCTGCCATGTTTTACGGCAGTGAGAGCAGAGATAGCGCTGATGTCCGGCAGTACTTTTACCGTTACGCACCACGCCTTCAGTAGCTGAGCAGGAGGGACAACTGATGGAGATGGAAGCCACGGGAGCACCTCAAAAACACCATCATACACTAAATCAGTAAGTTGGCAGCATCACCGGGGTTTCAGCGGCGTTGACAGTGAACCACACGCAAGAAGTTTTACCGTTACTACATCTTTCTTTTACTTCTTCCCAACATTTGCCGTTCCACACTTTCACCCGGCACGCCTCATTTATCTCTGCGACGGTGTTCGTCTGCCGCTTGACTTATTTTGTGATAAAGGTACTTTTCAGGACATGAAGAAGATCCTGATTATCGTACCTGACGGTGGCATGTTGTTTGAGGCCGCCGGTATCGCCGACATTCTGATGCAAGCCAACCGCCTGCATCCGGGAGGCCTTGCGCAGCCC
>NZ_JBBDHD010000291.1:0-1311 GCF_044129415.1 Streptomyces racemochromogenes | reverse complement strand
GAGGCAGAGTTGGTGGATGTACCCGCCTGGACCGACGACGAAACCGGCGAGGTACACCCGGAGTCGAAGGCGTGGGTGCGCCGCTGGGTGATGTGGCAGCACGCGTACTGCCACCCTACGGTGTTCACCCGCCGCAAGGACATCAAGAGCAAGCTGGTGGATCTCAAGAAGGCTGGCAAGCTGACGCTGTGCTCCCGCGTGGGCGAGGACAGCGAGCGCGTGGCCAAGGTGTTCAAGCGCGTCAATGACGCTGGATTGCTGTATCAGATCGGTTTCGACCGGAACGCCATCGGCGGCATCCAGGAGGCCATTGTTGCCGAAGACATCGAACAGGATAAACTGGTGAAGGTGAACCAGGGTCCGGCGCTTGCCGCCGCCATCGTGACCACCGAGCGCAAGTTGGCTGAGGGCGTGTTGGTGCATGATGGCAACGAGCTGGGCAACTGGACAACAGGCAACGCGAAGGTGGTAGTGCGCGGCAACTCCTCCTACGTTACAAAGCAGGTGAGCGGCACAGCGAAGATCGACCCGCTGATTGCGTTGTTCAACGCGGTGGACATCATGAGCACCAACCCGGAATCACAAAACGACGCTTTCGACTCCAACAACATGGTTATCTGCGGGTAAAAATATGGGCATCTGGCGGCGACTTTCAAGCAAGCTGTTCGGCGGGGGTTACGTCATCACTGACGGCCCCACTGATCCGAACGATCCCTACCAAAATGGTGTCACCGCAGATCTGGCCATGCGCCTTTCTGCCGTGTGGGCCAGCATGAACATCCGTGCAGAGACGGGTGGGCATCTTCCATTCAACCTGCGCGACAAGAACAAGAATCCTGTCAGTGACCATCCGTTGGATTTCATCATCCGGCGTAAGGCCAACGCGCTCCAAACGTCTGGCGATCTGATGTCACAGATCATCGCGCAGATGGACATGTGCGGTAACCACGTCAGCCTGATTGATCGCGGCACTGGTGGCAAGATCGTCGGCTTGCTGCCGCAAGATCCCGACCAGTGCAGTTTTGAGGTCAACAAGAGCGGCACTCGCCGCACGTGGAAGATCGACGGCCAGGACTACAACGACCGTGATGTGCTGCACATCCCGAGCTTCTCCCTCAAGGGTGGCTGGGGTGCAGCACGTTTGGACATCGGGCGGCAGATCCTGGGTGCGCAGCTGGAAGCCAACCGCAGTGCTATCGCATCGTTCCGCAACGGCATGAAGGTGGGCGGCTTCTTCAAGGTTGACAAGAATCCGACAGCAGAACAGATCAAGGATTTTGCCAACCGCATGGACGTGTTTGCCCGACCGGA
>NZ_JBBDHD010000290.1:0-1340 GCF_044129415.1 Streptomyces racemochromogenes | reverse complement strand
GATCAGGCCTTCCTGGAGGCCGACCAGGGCGGTGGCGTGGGTCAGGTTCGGGAAGTACCCGATACGGACCTCGGACGTGGAGAGCGCCTTGCCGGCCTCGGCGGCGGCCGGCCGGGCGTCCTTGTCGGCGGTCTTCTCGGCCTGGGAGCCGTAGCCGCAGGAGGCGAGGCCGCCGATCAGCAGCGGCAGGGCGGCGACGGCGGCGAGGCCGCGGCGCAGGTTCTTGCGGGTGTTACCGGTGGCAGGCACGGGAGGACTTCCTCTCGACGCGCCGTCTGGGGGTTACGGCGCGGGTCTTCGTCTGTGGGGCGGGGGCGGGTACGGCTCGCAGGAGGTGCGCAGGAGGTGCGCGTACGTCATCGCGCACATCGCGCCACTCCTCCCTGGCCGCTGCCGAGGGCACCGCTGCCCACGCGGCCGCCCTCCTTGGCGAAGCTGGTGTACATGTCGGTCCGCATGACCTAGAAGTCCCAGCCTTCGTCGTCCGCCTGTACCGCTTCGGCCTGGGAGGCGAAGGACTCGCCCGCCATGCCCGCCGCCAGGGTGGTCCCGTCGGCGGGGTCGATCAGCAGGAAGGAGCCGGTGCGGCGCGAGTCGGCGTAGGCGTCGAGCGCGAGCGGCTCGGCGGTGCGGACGACGACGCGGCCGATGTCGTTGGCCACCAGCTGCCCGGGGTTCGGGTGCTGGGACAGGTCGTCCAGCGTCAGCCGGGAGGGGATCTCCTTGACGATCGCCTTGACCGTGCGCGTGGTGTGCTTGATCAGCACCCGCGCGCCCACGGCCAGCGGCTGGTCGGCCACGTGGCAGACCGTCGCGACGACGTCCTGGGTGGTGGCCGGGGCGCTCGCGGTCGGCGCGATCAGGTCACCGCGCGAGATGTCGATGTCGTCCTTCAGCCGCAGGGTCACCGACTGCGGGGACCAGGCGATGTCCACGGACTCACCGAGCGCGTCGATGCCCTCGATGACCGAGGTCCTGCCCGACGGGAGGACGGTGACGGCCTCGCCGACGCGCAGCACGCCGGAGGCGATCTGGCCGGCGTAGCCGCGGTAGTCGGGGTGCTCGGCGGTCTGCGGACGGATCACGTACTGCACCGGGAAACGCGCGGGGCAGGCGGTGAGGTCGTGGCTGACCGGCACCGTCTCCAGGTGCTCCAGCACCGTCGGGCCGCCGTACCAGTCCATGTTCGCCGACGGCTCGACCACGTTGTCCCCGGCCAGGGCCGAGATCGGGATCGCGGTGATCTCGGGGACGCCCAGCTCGGAGGCGTAGGCGGTGAACTCCTCGGCGATCGTCGCGAAGACGCTCTCCCGGTAGTCGACGAGGTCCATCTTGTTGAC
>NZ_JBBDHD010000289.1:0-1437 GCF_044129415.1 Streptomyces racemochromogenes | reverse complement strand
TTCAACAATAATAAAAAAGAAATAAATAAGAAAAATACTAATAGAGATTAAACAGATATTAAATTATCGAGCCTGTAAATTATTTTGTGTAAGTTCCATTTTTTATAAATGATCTTTTAATCGATCATCGAACTGAATCGTAAACCAATTCATTGCTAAACGCCAATTTTGAATTGGCATCGTCCATTTCTTCGCAGCATTTGATGTTGCTAAGTAAATGACCTTCTTTACTGAGTCATCAGATGAAAAGATTTTCCTTTTCTTCGTTGAATGGCGTATTACGCTATTCAACGACTCAATCGCATTTGTTGTATAAATCGCATGACGTATTTCGGCTGGATAGCTAAAGATCGTTCGGATATTTTCCCAATTGGCCCGCCAGGATTCTCCAATTTTGGGATACTGGTGATTCCATTGATCACAGAAGATGTCTAGGGATTTTAAAGCATTTTCCTCTGTACTTGCCTGATAAATCGCTTTCAGACCCGACGTAACAGCTTTGTAGTCTTTCCAGCTTACAAATCTCAGGCTATTGCGTACAACATGCACAATACACAGTTGAATATCAGTATGAGGGTAAACAGAGGCTATCGCGTCAGGGAAGCCTTTTAATCCATCTACACAGGCAACAAGAATGTCCTGTACTCCTCGATTTTTTAGCTCTGTCATGACTGACAGCCAGAATTTGGCACCTTCTGTCTGAGCAATCCACATACCCAGTAATTCTTTTTGCCCATCCATATTGATGCCTAAAGCAAGGTATACGGACTTGTTAATCACATTGGAGTGCTGACGGACTTTGACAACAATACAGTCAAGATAGACAACAGGATAAAGGCTATCTAAGGCTCTATTTTGCCACTCAGTCACTTGCTCAATCACAGCATCGGTAACTTTGCTGATGAGAGATGCTGACACATCGGCATCGTACATTTCTTTGAAGAAGGCTACAATTTCCCTATTAGTCATTCCTTTTGCATACAGTGAGAGGATTTGGTCATCCATACTGGTGATGCGTGTTTGGTGCTTTTTGATAATTTGTGGCTCAAATGAACCTTCTCGATCACGGGGAATATCTAAAGCCAGTTGTCCATCTTGAGTTGTAATGGTTTTAGAACTAAACCCATTACGGCTATTTGAGCCTTTCTTGGGCTGATGCTTTTCATAACCGAGATGGTCTGAAAGTTCAGTATTGAGTGCAGTTTCAATCATGAATTTTTTAAAGACTGCTGTCATTTGGTTTAAGTCTTCTGGTGTTTTTAGACCTTTAGCCAATTCGGCAGCCATACTTTTGATTGTTGCTTCATCCATGTGAAGTACCTTTTGTAATTATCCTCTGAAGGATAAATGAAAATTAAGTACTTACACAAAATTTAGAACAGTCCCCATAAAGAATCTGAAGTTTGTTTTGGAGAGTTATCATTGCCTGAACCAAAA
>NZ_JBBDHD010000030.1:0-75463 GCF_044129415.1 Streptomyces racemochromogenes | reverse complement strand
ACCCACACCGGGCCGTCGCTGTGGGGCCGGCGCTCGGGCCCCCCCACGCCCCCCCACAAACCCAACACGCCGCCGGGGCGGGGCGCGCGGACCGGGTGCGGGAGGCGGCCGCGCTGTTCGAGTGCGCGCTGGAGGACCCGGAGGTGATGCGGGCGCGGGCCAGGGTCCGCCACCTCGCCGAACCGCCCGGCCGGGCCTACGCGGACCCCGCGGTCCGGGCCAGGGTGGCGCGCTGGCTCGCGGACCGGCCGGGGTGGGTGCCCCACGCGGTGGGACCGGACCGCTCGGCGTGGGAGGAGCTCACCGCGTCCGCGTCCGTGCCCCCTCAGCCGGCGCTGCCCAGCACCTCGGCCAGGTCGTAGCCGACGACCTCCTCCAGCTGCTCGTACGTACAGCTCTCCGGCGTCCGGTCGGGGCGCCAGCGGACGAACTGGGCGGTGTGCCGGAAGCGGTCGCCCTCCATGTGGTCGTACCGCACCTCGCAGACCCGTTCGGGGCGCAGCGGCACCCAGGACAGGTCCTTCTTCCCGGTCCAGCGGCTCTGCGCGCCGGGCAGCCGGGCGCTCTCGTGCGCGGCCTCGTCGGTCCAGGAGGCCCAGGGATGCCCCTCGGCGTCCGCCGTCCGCAGGGGCTCCAGCTCCTCGACGAGCTCGGCGCGGCGCTTCATGGGGAAGGCGGCGCAGACGCCCACGTGCTGGAGCGCTCCGCGGCCGTCGTACAGGCCCAGGAGCAGCGATCCGACAATCGGACCGCTCTTGTGGAAACGGAAACCCGCGAGGACGACGTCGGCCGTACGCTCGTGCTTGATCTTGAACATCAGGCGGGCGTCGGGCCGGTAGGGGAGATCGAGGGGTTTCGCGACGACCCCGTCGAGCCCGGCGCCTTCGAACCGCTCGAACCACTCCCGCGCGAGCGCGGGGTCGGTGGTGGCGGGCGCGAGGTGCACGGGGGGCCGGGCTGTGGACAGGACGCGGACGAGGGTACGGCGGCGCTCGCCGAGCGGGGTGTCGAGGAGCGCCTCGTCGCCCAGGGCGAGCAGGTCGAAGGCGACGAAGCTGGCCGGGGTGGTCTCGGCGAGCATCCTCACCCGGGAGGCGGCGGGGTGGATCCGCTCGGTCAGCCGGTCGAAGTCGAGACGCCCGCCGTGGACGATCACGATCTCCCCGTCGACCACGCAGCGGGGCGGCAGGTTCTCCTTGAGCGCCGCCACCAGCTCGGGGAAGTACCGGCTCAGGCTCTTGCCGGTGCGGCTTCCGACCTCCACCTCGTCCCCGTCGCGGTGCACGATCGCGCGGAAGCCGTCCCACTTGGCCTCGTACTGCATGCCGGGCGGGATCTTCCCCACGGACTTGGCGAGCATCGGCTTCACGGGCGGCATCACCGGCAGATCCATGGAGTCGATTCTGCGGTGGTACGTCCGGGTCCGCTCGGTGTGCGCGTCCGGCCGCGCCCGCCTACCGTGGCGCCCATGGCCGGTAGCGCGGGTGATGCGATCGAGCTCGACGCGGGCGGACGGGCGGTGCGCCTGTCCAGTCCCGACAAGGTGTACTTCCCGGAGCGCGGGCTCACCAAGCGGGACGTCGCCGAGTACTACCTTGCCGTCGCCCCAGGGATCACCCGCGCCCTGCGCGACCGCCCCACCACCCTGGAGCGTTACCCGGACGGGGTGGAGGGCGAGTCCTTCTTCCAGAAGCGGGCCCCGAAGAACCTGCCCGACTGGATCCCGACCGCCCACATCGCCTTCCCCAGCGGCCGCACGGCCGACGAGATCTGCCCCACCGAGCCGGCCGCCGTGCTCTGGGCGGCCAACCTGGGCTGCCTCACCTTCCACCCCTGGCCGGTGCGCCGCGGGGACACCGACCGGCCGGACGAACTGCGCATCGACCTGGACCCGCAGCCGGGCACCGACTACCACCACGCGGTGGCCGCGGCGCACGAGCTGCGCGCCCTGCTCGACGAGGTGGGGCTGCGCGGCTGGCCCAAGACCTCCGGCGGCCGCGGCCTGCACGTCTTCGTGCCGATCGCCCCGCGCTGGACCTTCACGGAGGTCCGCCGGTGCGCGATCGCCCTGGGGCGGGAGCTGGAGCGGCGGATGCCGGGCAGGGTCACGACGGCCTGGTGGAAGGAGGAGCGCGGCGAGCGGATCTTCGTCGACTACAACCAGACCGCCCGCGACCGGACGATCGCCTCCGCGTACTCCGTCCGCCCCCGCCCGCACGCCCCGGTCTCGGCGCCCCTGCGCTGGGAGGAGGTGGACGACGCGGAACCGCGCGACTTCGACATCGTGACGATGCCCGCCCGCTTCGCGGAACTCGGCGACCTGCACGCCGACATGGACGAGCACGCGTTCGACCTGGAACCCGTACTGGAACTCGCGGCCCGCGACGAACACGACCACGGCCTGGGCGACATGCCCTACCCCCCGGACTACCCGAAGATGCCGGGCGAACCCAAACGCGTCCAGCCGAGCCGCGCGAAACCCGAATCCCCGGGCGCCTGACCCGACCTGGGCCGCCCGTATGCCCCCACCCGCGGCTCACGGCCCTGCGGCGCGAGCCGGTGTGGGCGACGACGTGGGGGAGCGCGGCCAACGAGGACGTCGCCCCCCCCCGCATCGGCCTGCCCGAGCTGCCAGGGGTTGACCGGCCGGGCCCCTCCGAGGCCGAGGGCCGAGGCGGCCGCCACTGGAAGACGCACGCCCTCCTCTCCCGGGCCGCCGGGCGCCCGTGCGCGTGGATCGGCGGCTGAGGCCCCGGCCCGGTTCCGGACAACCGTTCGGCTGATTTTCGTCTCTTCGTCGTGGCGCTGCGTGCCTCACCATGTCGCTTCCCGGCAGCGGGGGCCGAGGCTTGGGGGAGCCATGACGGAGACGACCAGCGAGGAGCGCGAGCCCACCGGGGAGCCCGGTGCCGTGGGCGCCAGACCGGACGGTCCGGCGGGGCAAGAGGATCAGGACGGGCAGGGCGGACGGGACCCGGGGTCCGAGGCGGACGCCGGGCAGGAGCCGGAGAGCCGGCTGGCCCGGGCGGAAGGCTCGGAAGAGCAGGGCGATGACGCCGCGCGCGACCGGCAGGAGGCGGAGGGGGCGAGCCGCCCGGCTGACGAGGCGGAGGCCGAGGAGGCCCAGGCGGAGGCCGAGGCCGAGACGGCCGCCGACGACCCGGCCGACGACCCGGCCGACGACCCGGGCGACGACCCGGCCGACGACCCGGCCGACGGTGCGGAGCAGGCAGGCGGCCGGCTGGGCCGGCGGGTGACGGCGAAGCTGCGCACGTTGGCGCTCGCCGCCGCCGGGGTGGCGCTCAGTGCGGCGGTCGCCGCGGTCGTCTCCGCGTACCTCGACATCTGGTCCGTACGGGAACCACCGCCCGGCGCCCCGCGGATCACGGCCAGTTCCGAGGTCTGGTGGGACCTGCTGAGGGACCACCACCTGGTGCGGTCCGCGCCCGGATCCACGTACGACAAGGAGCCGCTGGCGGAGAACGACGCCCAGGACGCGCTCTCCCGCATGGTCACCGAGGGCGGGGTCGACGCGGGCACGATGCGGATCCGGGTGATCCTCTCGAACTTCACCCGCACACCGGCCACCATCACCTCCCTCCGCGCCCGCATCGAGCGCACCCGTCCCGCGCCCACCGGCCCGCTCTTCCACTGCGGCGGACCGCAGGGGACCGCCGAGATCAGCCGGGTGGTCCTCGACCTGTCCACTCCGCAGCAGCCCGCGATGGAGCAGACCGTCGAGAACCAGCCGCCGGCGCAGTATCCGAGCAGCACGGTCCAGGTGGCGGCCCAGGGCGAGCCGGCCTACTTCGACGTCCAGGTCCTCACGGGCAACGCGACCGGCCCGGCCGCCATCACCTACGAGTTCGTCCTCGACGTCACCTACACGCAGGGCGACCGGCAGCAGCACCTGCTCGTGGACCGGGCCGGGCGCCCGTTCGTCCTGGCACAGGGGATCAACAACTGGAGCCAGGGGTTCCGCTGCAACGACAAGAGCTGGAAAGCGGTATGACGGGCCGCTCACCGGTGGCCCGGCAGCGGACCGTCGCCACCGCCGCGACCGCCGTCCTGGCGCTCGTGGTGTCCTCCGTCCTCACCGTCGCGCTCCTGCGCGCGTTCTTCCCCGGCCGCCCGGACGGTCCGGGCCGGACCGGCCTGTACGCGACGGGTGCACCGCTGCTGGGCAGCGGTGAAAGCGCCTGGACGGCCACCCTCCCCGAGTCCGGCCGGCGGCCCCCGGCCGGACTGATGCGGGGCGCGCTGGGCTGCGTGCCGCTGTTCCAGTGGGCCACAACGGCTCGGGCCGTGCCCCGTGGCCAGGTCACCGTCGCCTACTCCGTCGGCGCGTCACCCTCCCGCCCGGCCGTGGTGCGGGGGGTGCGCGTGGTCAGGGGGGCCGCCATCCCCGCACCGCGCGGAGACGACGTCGGCTGCGCCGGATGGGCGCCGGACGAACGTCAGACGGTCATGGCCGCCGCCGACGACAAGCCCGTACGGCCGGTCCGTCTCTCGCTCGACCAGCCGGGCGTCCGCCGCGAGGCCCCGCTCCCCGTCCGGGCGGGCGGTTCGGCCACGGGACTGGTGACCGTCACGACGGCCGCCTGCACCTGCGGCTGGTGGCTCGAACTGGACGTGGAGGAGAACGGCCGGCCCGTGACCGTACGGGTGGACGACGACGGGCGGCCCTTCACCCTGGCACCGCCTACGGCCCCGCTCTCCTCGCCCGCCGACCGGGAATTCCACAGCGGCCCCCTGTCCCGGGCCTTCGGTGATCCCCAGCAGCCCCAGGCGGGGATCACCGTCGCCGCCGAGCTGGTGCCGCCGTACGACAGCTGGGAGGCGGAATCCGACACCCCGCAGGACCCGGCGGCAGCCATCGGCGGTGAGGCGCGGCTCGGCGGTGTGGCCTGCCGCCGCGCGTACGACTCCGTGATGCGCGCGGGAGGCGGCCCGGCCGGGGCACACGCCCTCGCCCTGCGGATCAGCGGCCCTCCGCTCGTGGAGGGCGCCGTCCTCGACGCGTCGGTACGGATCGAAACGGTCCGGCTCGACGCCGCGCAGCGCTATCGGTACTCCTGCGCCCGAGCCGGCGTGGATCCGATCAGCCCCGCCGACCAGCCGGGCATCGACCGACACCTCTTCCCCGACACCCTGCACGCCCTGGGGCCGTTCCCCAGCGGATCCCTCAAGTACGACCCGAGCTGGAGTCCCGAGCGGGGCGTCGGCCTGTCGATGCCGCTGGCCCGGAACGAGCTGTTCGCCTTCGGCACGGCCGGCCCGGACGGCCGGGGCACGTTCGGCATCAGTGCCGGAATCGTGCCCGAGCAGGCCACCTACGGCATGACGGTGGACGTGACGGTCACCCTGCCGACCGGGGAACGCGCCGCCTTCACGCTGACCGACCACGGCACACCGTTCCTGCTGGGACCCGGAAGGGCCCTGCTGGAGCCGGTGCACCAGCAGAACCTCCTCGAACCCTTCGGCGGCCCGCACGCCCGCTACCAGGAGAAGCTCGGCCCGGGCTAGGTCGTCACCCCGCTTCGGTGTTCGGCTTTCTCGGCGGGTCGGGCCGGTAGGGGGCGTCGAGCAGTTCGAGGAGCGGTGGGTGGACCAGTGCTCCCGGGAGGCGGGGGTGGTCGGTGAGGATGCCCGCCGCGCGCAGTCGGTCCAGCGCAGGCTGCGGTGCGTGCGCGATGCGGTCGCGCAGCCAGGCGGCCGAGACCGCCGGTGCGGCGCGGAGCCGGCCGAGGACGGCCACGGCGGCGGGATCGTCGGCGACCTGCGCGAGGGCGGCGTCGAGCAGGCGGCCGTGGACGGTGAGGGTGCCGGTCCGGTGCCGGGCGGTGTCGGTCACCGCGCGGGCGAACAGCGCTCCCCAGCGCGTGAGGTCGCCGTCGGCCGCCGCGACCAGTGCCGTGTCGTGCTGCGCCCGGTGCTCTTCGACCCAGGCGTCCAGGTCGAGCAGCAGGCCGGGAAGCAGACCCGCCGCCACGAGGTCGCACTGGCCGAGCAGACGGGCCGTGCGGCCGTTGGCGTCCGGGAATGGATGGATCGTCAGCAGCGCCACCATGGACAGCGCGGCGGCGTCCAGAGGGGGCGCGGTGGTGCGGGTGCCCCAGTGGTGCCAGCGCTCCATCCGCTCCCGCAGCCGGGCACCGGCTTGGGTCGCGATCGAGAAGGTCTGCCCGTCGGGCCAGGTGATGGTCATGGGTGCACGGCGGAAGCCGCCCGGGGCACCGATGTTGGGGTCCCCCGCGATCAGCAGCCCGTGCAGCTCGGCGAGCGCGTCCGGGGTGAAGCACGGGCGCCGGCCGGGGTGTTCGAGCAGCTCGGCGCGGACGGAGTGGACGGCCAGCAGGCCGGCCGAGGTGCGGTTCTCGGCAGCGGCGGCCAACTGCGCGGCCAGCCGGCCCGGTTCGATTCCGGCAACGCGGCGCAGGTGGAGTTTGGGTCGCCGGCGGGGGCGGTGGAAGAGGTCGGGGTCGTCCAGGTGCACGTCGGCGGCGGTGGCCAGTTCGGCGAGCGCGTCGAGTGCCGCGCTGCGGGCGGCGGGCGGGATGGCCACGGCGTCCAGCGGCGGTGCGACGGGGAACACCCGTCGCACCGCCGCCGTGGTGGAGCGGTCGGTCATCAGCAGGTGACGGAGTGGACCGTGCCGGTCGGCACGACGACGTTCACCCAGTCGGTGGTGGTCTGGCCCAGCCAGTTCGTCGTCGTGACCGCGTATTCCACGGTCTGGTAATCCACCGCCAGCGCCCAGGTCTGGCCGGGTGCGATCGTGACCTCGAAGCCGACGTTCTTCTCGATCGACGTGTTGAGCTCGGCACCGAGCTTGAGGCTGAGCGCCTTCTCCACCGTGGCCGTGATGTCCGTGTTGACCTTGTAGCTCACCGTGTACTTGGCGCTTGAAAGCACCTTCAGGGTCGTGTCGCCGCTGTTCTTGACGCAGCCCGTCTTCATCTGCGCCGTCGGGCCCTCACGGAAGCGGACGACGGAGTTCCCGCCGCCACCGCCACCGCCACCGCCACCGCCGCCACCGACACCGCCCGACTCCACGGTTACGGTCGGCTCGTCCGGGTCACGGGGAGGGGAGGGCAGCTCGCCCCCGTCGATCGTGCCCTCGATGACGACCACTTCGCCGCCACCGCCACCGCCACCGCCATCGCCGCCGTCGTTGCCGCCGCCCCCGTTGCCGCCGCCCCAGTCACCCCAATCGCCGCCGCCCGAGGTGTCGCCCGGATCGTCCGGGCTGTTTCCGCATTCGGACAGCTGGTCGCAGGCGGAGGCGGCGGCCTCGTGCGGGGCGACCACGGCGGGTACGGCGGTGAGCACGGTGGCGCCGAGTGCTGTGGCGACCACGAATTTCCTGAGGTTCATTGTCTTCATTCCGATGGGAGGGATGGCGAGTGCCACGCGTCTTCGTGGGCGTCTCCAGTCTCCGGCGCCTGCGGCTGCGGCAGCAATGCACGGATTGACACCCCATCATTGCTCCATACGCAAAAGGCCAGTTCACAGAAGACGGGTGCCCATGGACCTCAACCTGCTGCGCGTCCTGGACGCCCTGCTCCAGGAGAACAGCGTGACCCGCGCCGCCGAGCGCCTGGGCTCCTCGCCCGCGGCGGTCAGCCGCAGCCTGGCCCGGCTCCGCCGCACTGTCGGCGACCCGCTGCTGGTCCGGGCCGGCCAGGGGCTGGTCCCCACCCCCCGCGCCGAGGAACTCCGCGAGGAGGTCGCCGCGTTGCTGCGCGGCTGCGACAACGTGCTGCGGCCCGGCGCGGGGTTCGACGCCGTACACCTGCAGCGCACGTTCACGGTGCAGGCCACCGACCTGCTGCTGGTGGGGCTGGCCGGGAGCCTCACCGAGCGGATCCACGCCGAGGCCCCGCGGGTGGACGTCGTCTTCCTGCCCGAGGCGCTGGAGGGCGGTCCCGGGCTGCGGCAGGGCTGGGTCGACGTCGAACTGGGGGTCCTCGGACACCTGGACCCGGAAATCCGCACCCGGCGCCTCACGCGGATGCCGCTGGTCGGGATCGCCCGCAGCGGCCACCCCCTCTTCGACGGGCGGATCGACGCCCGCCGCTTCGCCGCGGCCGACCACATCGGCATCTCCCGGCTCGGCAAACGCGTCGGCCCCATCGACAGCGCCCTCGCCGCACTCGGCCTGCGCCGGCGGACCGCGGTCGTCGTACCCAGCCACACGAGCGCGATGATGCTCGCCCGCGACACCGACCTCGTCGCGCTCAGCGTGGCCGACTGGCTCCCCGACACCATCTCGGCCATGGGCCTGCGGACGTTCCCCATCCCCCTCGACCTGGAACCCCTGGACCTCGGCATGGCCTGGCACCCCCGCAACTCGGCCGACCCGGGACACCGGTGGTTCCGCGAACACCTCGCGTCCGCCCTCCTGCCCCCGGCCGGGCGGGGCCCCACGGGCGCCAGGCCGTCCCTTCCGGATCGTGCCCGACCCGCGAAGGCCTAGCCCCGCTCCGGGCCGGCCGTGAGGTGGCGGTGGAGGAGTTCGTGTCCTTCGGGCGTGGGGTGGATGCCGTCCGTGAGGAGGTCGGGGCGGCCGTGGAGGGGGGCCCACAGGTCGACGTGGTCGACGTGGTGTTCCGCGCACCAGGCGCGCAGCGACTCGCGCAGGGCCAGGGCGCGGGACTCGGTGAAGCGCAGACCCTCGTAGTCGGCCGTGCGGGACTCGTCCAGCCAGAGGGGGCCGAGCACGACCAGCCGGGCGGCGTGCTCCCGGGCCGTGGCCGCCAGGGAGGCGAGGTGGCCCGCGACCCGCGCCGCCAGGTCGTCCGGGCCCCGGTCCGGGGCGGACAGGGGGACGGCCGAGTCGTTGATGCCGGCGGCGACCAGGAGGGTGTCCGGGCGGCGCGCGGCGAGGAGGGCCGGCGTCTGCTCGGCCACGTCGGCCAGGGTGCTGCCGGGAACGGCCAGGTTGAAGAGCCGGTGGTCGTGCTCGTTCGCGGCGATGTGACGGGTCGCGAGGCGGGCCGCCCAGCCGCCCCGCGGATCGCAGCGCCCGTACGCGATGCTGTCGCCCGCGATCACGATCCGCGCCGCCGGCCGCAGCGGGTCCGCGTCCAGGTAGGCCCAGGCGTCCTCCCCCGAGGAGAGCCGCACCCGCCGCCGGACGTAGTCGTCCACCTCGTAGGCGTCGGCGGCGGCCAGCTCCTCGTCGGTGAGGTGGAGGACGGCGCCTTCGACCGTGGAGCCCAGCCGGCACTCCAGGGCCAGGTGGACGTCGAGGCCGCTGGCGGCGATCACGTCCGGGTCGGTGATCTTCAGAGGCCGCGTCGCGTGGCCGGCCAGCGAGGCCGGGGAGCTCGGCACGGTCCGGCCGAAGAGGGCGGTCTGGACGCGCTCGTCCCGCAGCGTGCCGAAGGAGAACAGGGAGTGGTGTCGTGACGCGGTCACCGTGGGGGCCGGGGCCTTTCTTCAGCGGATGATCATCACGTCACCCTATCGGCCGGCCGGCCGGCCGGTGTTGATCAGGCGTTGATCGGACGTCCATCGGGCCCGTCCAGGATCGCCGCATGTCGATGAACACCACCACCACTGCCCCCGCCTGGTACGACCTCGCCCTGTGCGCCCAGACGGGTCCGAGCTTCTTCTTCCCGGACCCGGGCTCCTCCCTCCAGGACGCGAAGCGGCTGTGCGGGGCGTGCGAGGGCAGGGTCGCGTGCCTGGAGTACGCCCTCGCCAACGACGAGCGCTTCGGCGTCTGGGGCGGGCTCTCCGAGACCGAACGGCTGGCGCTGCGCCCCCGGGGCTGAGCCCTCAGCCCTTGCGGGCGGCCATGCGCGCGGCCCGCGCGGCCAGCCGCTCGTCGAACTTGCGCGCCTCGGAGTCCAGCCCGTTCATGAAGAGCCCGAGCTCCTCCTGGGCCTTCCGGCCCTCGGGGCCCAGCCCGTCGATGTCCATGATCTTGAGGAAGCGGATCACGGGGCTCAGTACGTCGTCGTGGTGGATCCGCAGGTTGTAGACCCCGCCGATCGCCATCTGGGCGGCCATCCGCTCGAAGCCGGGCATGCCGTGTCCGGGCATCCGGAAGTTGACGACCACGTCGCGCACGGCCTGCATCGTCTGGTCCGGGGCGATCTCGAAGGCCGCGGCCAGCAGGTTCCGGTAGAAGATCATGTGCAGGTTCTCGTCCTGCGCGATGCGGGCCAGCATCCGGTCGCAGACCGGGTCACCGGACTGGTGGCCGGTGTTGCGGTGCGAGATGCGGGTCGCGAGCTCCTGGAAGGCCACGTACGCCACGGAGTGCAGCATGGAGTGGCTGTTGTCGGACTCGAACCCCTCCGACATGTGCTGCATCCGGAAGGCTTCCAGCTTGTCCGGGTCCACGGCGCGCGAGGCGAGCAGGTAGTCGCGCATCACGATGCCGTGGCGGCCCTCCTCGGCCGTCCAGCGGTGCACCCAGGTGCCCCAGGCGCCGTTGCGGCCGAAGAGCGTGGCGATCTCGTGGTGGTAGCTGGGGAGGTTGTCCTCGGTCAGGAGGTTGACGACCAGCGCGATCCTGCCGATGTCGGTGACCTTGGACTGCTGCGGGTCCCAGGCCTCGCCGTCCTCGAAGAAGCCCGGGAAGTTCCGGCCGTCGCTCCACGGAACGTACTCGTGGGGCATCCAGTCCTTGGTGACCTTCAGATGGCGGTTGAGCTCCTTCTCGACCACCTCTTCCAGCGCGTACAGCAGCTTGGCGTCGGTCCACGCCTCCGAGCTGCCGAGGTGGGGAGAGGTGATCGTCACGGGTACTCCTGGGGACAAAGCGAATTACCTACGGTTCCGTAGCCTACGGTCTCGTAGGTTAAGCGCGACGTCAGGGCCAGCCAAGCCCCAGCCATGGTTCTGTCCGGCTACATCCGGTTATCTATGCAGTTGGAAGGGGTGGCGGGGGCCCGCGCAAAGGTGAGAATCACGCCAGAAGGTGGCCGGCCCCTCCGGCCTTGACGGTCGGAGGGGCCGGGGCGCGGGCGGCGGGGCCGCGCGGATTCAGTCCTGCCAGAGCGAGGCGCGGACCTCCTCGGCCGTGGTCGCCCGCAGCCCCTGCTCCCGGTCGAGCAGCAGCCAGCGGGTGATCCCGACCGACTCCAGGAAGGGCACGTCGTGGCTCGCCACGACCAGCGCGCCCTCGTAGGCGTCCAGGGCCTCGCCGAGCCGGCGCACGCTCGCCAGGTCCAGGCTGTTCGTCGGCTCGTCCAGCATCAGCAGCTGCGGAGCGGGCTCCGCCAGCAGCAGCGCCGCGAGCGCCGCCCGGAACCGCTCGCCGCCCGAGAGCGTGCCGGCCGCCCGGTCCGCCCGGCCGCCCCGGAACAGGAAGTGCGCGAGCCGCGCCCGGATCAGGTTGTCGGAGGCCTGGGGTGCGAACCGGGCCACGTTCGCCACCACCGAGCGCTCGTCGTCCAGTACGTCCAGCCGCTGCGGCAGGAAACGCGCGGGCACGTGCGTGACCGCCTCTCCCGACACGGGCGGCAGCAGCCCGGCGAGCGTGCGCAGCAGGGTCGTCTTGCCCGAGCCGTTCGCGCCGACCAGCGCGATCCGCTCCGGGCCGCGCACCTCCCACTCGCCCGCCGCGCCCGCCCCGTGGGCCAGGCGCAGATCGGTCAGCGTCAGCACCCGCCGGCCCGGCGGGACCTGGGTGGCGGGCAGCCGGATGCGGATCTCGGCGTCGTCGCGGACCGCCTCCACCGCCTGGTCCAGCCGTTCGCGGGCGTCCGCCAGCTTCTCGGCGTGCATCGTGCGGTGCTTGCCCGCCGACTCCTGGGCGGCACGCTTGCGCGCACCCATGACGATCTTCGGCTCGCGCTTGTTCTCGTACATCTTCTGCCCGTACCGCTTGCGGCGGGCCAACTTGACCTGTGCGTCGGCCAGTTCGCGCTTCTGGCGCTGGACGTCGGCCTCGGCGACCCGGACCATCCGCTCGGCGGACTCCTGCTCGGCGGCGAGCATCCGCTCGTAGTCGCCGAAGTTCCCGCCGTACCAGCGGACTTCGCCGTCGCGCAGGTCGGCGATCTGGTCGACGCGCTCCAGCAGTTCCCGGTCGTGGCTGACCAGCACCATCACCCCCGACCAGGACTCGACGGCCGCGTACAGGCGGCGCCGGGCCCGCAGGTCCAGGTTGTTGGTGGGCTCGTCCAGCAGCAGGACGTCCGGGCGGGCCAGCAGCAGGGCCGCCAGCCGCAGCAGGACGCATTCGCCGCCCGACAGCTCACCGACGGTGCGGTCCAGGCCGATCCGGGCGAGGCCGAGCTCGTCGAGCACGGCCAGGGCCCGCTCCTCCACGTCCCAGTCGTCGCCGACGGCGGTGAAGTTGGCCTCGGTGGCCTCACCCGCCTCGATGGCGTGCAGGGCCGTACGGGCGGAGCGGATGCCGAGGGCCTCGTCCACGCGGAGCGCGGTGTCGAGGGTGGCGTCCTGGGGGAGGTAGCCGAGGGTGCCGGCCACCGAGACCTGGCCCCCGGACGGGACCAGGGCGCCGGCGACCAGCTTCAACAGGGTGGACTTTCCGCAGCCGTTGAGCCCGATCAGGCCGGTGCGGCCGGGGCCGACGGCCCAGTGGAACCCCTCGAAGACGGGGGTCCCGTCGGGCCAGTCGAAGGACAGGTCGGAGCAGGTGACGAAGGTAGGGGCATGACTCATGGAGGCCTCCAGGTTGCGTGGATGGTGCGTGCAACGCGGGGAGACAGCCGACTGTCACGAGGATGAGGGCGTGGTGGCCGGTGTCTCGGACCTCAGAAGAGCAACGTCCTACTCCGTTTCGACGGCGATGGGTCGTCCATGAAGCTACGGGCGGCCGCAGCCGCCCGCAACCGAATAAGACCCGGGCCGTGCCGGGCTCAGCAGGAGCCGCGCATCAGCTGGTCCAGGCTGTGGTCCATGTCCAGGTAGCGGTGCTCCAGCCCCGGCGGGACGAGCTCGCGGGAGCGTTCCAGGAATCTCTGGATCTCGGCCGTGGTCATCAGCACGATCGCCACGCCCTCCGGCGCGTGGAACTCGATCGTCGTCCGGTCCCCGTCGTACGGGCGCACGCGGACGTCCCCGCAGCCGGCCGGGTGCTGGATCCCGGCCATGAGCAGCTCGCGCGCGAAGGTCCACGAGACCTCGACGCCCTCCAGCGTGGCCAGGGCGGGGAAGGCCATGCGGACGGCGAAGGGATCCGAGCGGTCGTAGCAGAGGGTGACGGGGACGGTCTCGACCTTCGGGGCGGTGGCGACCAGCCGTGCCTGCACGGCCTGCTCGATGACAGTGATCAAGGCTCGCTCCCTTGCAGCGGATCTGCTGCCGGGTTGTGGGGTGGAACCCGGCAACCGAATAGACGCCGGAATCGGCAAATCCGTGCAGGCCGGATGACGTGAGCTGCGTCACCGATTGGCCTGATTTCGACGGTGCGATCGCACACCGTGACCGCGGGGGCGGTGCGGGGCGGCGGGCGTCACTCCTTTCCGCAGGCTCCGGAGTGATCGCAATAAGGCTGGTTACCGCTCACTCCACAGGCGCAAAGCACCGCCCTGGTCTCCCTGCGGACCTCGCCCCCGGAGGTGGTCACGCTGAGTTCGCCCCGGAGGAGCAGTTGGCCGAGAGGTGACCGTACGACGGTGGTCGGCCGGTCGCCCTCCTCCGCCGGCCCGGCGGCCAGCCGGTACTGGAGCGCCCCGGACGGGCAGAGCCGGATCACCTCGGCGACCCGCTCCGGTGCGGCCCCGTCCGGCTGGATCCACGGGCGCTTCCCGGTGTCGAACACCTCGGGGAGTCCGCCCACGCACCGCGCGGCGTGCAGGCAGCGGCCGGTGTCGTAGGTGACGGTGATGCCCCGACCCGCGTACGCCCTGGGCTCGTTCGCTTCGTTGGAGGTCATGGGCCCACGGTAGGAACGCGCGGCCGGGAACGCACCCTGGACGGCGAAATACGGGTGCGCCGGCTTCCCGCGCCCCGAGACTTCCGGGGGTCGGCATGCGCGCGGCAGCCCTCCCGGCGGTGGCGACGGCCGCCCGGGCAGGGGCGGACACCCGGGGCGGCGGCCCGGGGGCCCCGTGGTTACGACGGCAGGGTTTCGCGGACCGCCGCGAGGTCGGCGGAGGTCTTCGTGGCGACGAACTCCGTGATCCGGTACTCGCACACCCCCGCCAGCAGGAAGGGGTCCCCGGCCGCGATCTCCTCTATCTCCGCCCGGGAGACCCCGCCCGCCAGGATGACCCCGCCCTCGCGCGGCACCTTGCGCCCCGAGGCGAGGAAGACGCCGGAGGCGTAGTGCCCGTCCAGCCAGGCGACGTGCGCGTCCAGCAGCTCTTCGACGGCTTCGATGGGCGCGGTGTACATGAGCTCCATGACGAACATGATCGACAGGCTACTCTCGCACTCCATGACACGTGTGAAGACCCCCTCCGACGAGGCAGAGGCCCGGGCGATACAGGACGAACTCCGTCGGCGCGTGGTGCTCGACGAGCCCGGCCCGGAGCCCGGCCGCGGGCTGGTCGCCGGAGTCGACGTGGCCTACGACGACGCCCGCGACCTGGTCGCGGCCGCCGCCGTCGTCCTGGACGCCGCCACCCTCGACGTCGTCGCCGAGTCCACCGCCGTCGGACAGGTCAGCTTCCCGTACGTGCCCGGGCTGCTCGCCTTCCGCGAGCTGCCGACCCTCCTCACCGCCCTGGAGGCGCTCCCGGTCACCCCCGGCCTCGTCGTCTGCGACGGCTACGGACTCGCCCACCCGCGCCGCTTCGGCCTCGCCTGCCACCTCGGGGTGGTGACGGGCCTGCCCAGCATCGGCGTGGCCAAGAACCCCTTCACCTTCACCCACGCGGAACCCGGCGCCCCGCGCGGCGAGAGCGCCCCGCTGCTCGCCGCCGACGGCTCCGTCGTCGGCCGGGCGCTGCGCACCCAGCACGGGATCAAGCCGGTGTACGTGTCCGTGGGCCACCGCGTCTCCCTGGACAACGCCTGCGCCCACACCCTGGCACTGAGCCCCCGCTTCCGGATCCCCGAGACCACGCGGCACGCGGACTCCCTGTGCCGGCGCGCCCTGCGCGAGGCCATCGGCGGGGCGGCCTGAGAGGCCGTCACCCACCGGACGGTCCGCCCGGGCCCGCCGACACCGACGACCGCGACCGGCGCAGGGCCGGTGGCGCCGGGCGGCCGTGCCGCCGCCCCCGCGGCGCGGACCGGTGACCCGCCGGCCCGGCGCCCCATGCCCGTGCCCGGCCTCGCCGCGCTGTCACACCCGGCCAGTGATGCACCGGGCGCACGCCGCCGGCCGGACTGGGGCGGCACCCGAGGCCGTCGTGCGCCCGGGGAGGCGCGCCGCCGTCGTGAGCCGTGGGCGGGGTCGGAGGCCGTCGTGCGCCCGCTCGGCGGGCCCGGCGAGGCGCGCCGCCGCCGCCGTGGCGCCGCCCCGCCCCGCCCGGCCCGGCGGGGCCCGGCCCGGCGGGGGAGGAAGGGGCCTACTAGGACTCCGCTGCCGCCCGGAAGCGGATGCCGGCCTTCTGGAGGCGGGTCAGCAGGGCGTCGCCCATCGCCACCGCCGTCGTCAGCTGGCCGGAGGCCTCGGGCAGGGCGTCGTAGGCGAGGCACAGCGCGGACTCGGCCAGCATCTTCGCGGTCTCCCCGTAGCCCGGGTCGCCGCCCGACACCTCGGTGAACACCCGTCGTCCGCCGCCCTCCCCCACGAAGCGGACGGTGAACCAGCTGCGGGCGCGCCGCTCCGCGTCCGGGCCGGTGCCGGGCTCCCAACGGGCCATCAGCCACCGCCGCGTCGCCGGGACCTGGGCCAGCGCGGCCACCGCGCCCAGGGCCGCCGTACCGCCCAGGGCGACGGGCAGATGCCGCACCGAGGCGTAGTGCCGGTAGCGGAAGTCGGGGCCGTAGCGCTCCAGCGCGGCCGCCGACCGGGTCACCACCCGGGGGTCCAGCGTGGGCAGCGGCAGCGCCCAGGTGCCGGTCTCCCGGCTGAACCGGGGGGCACCCACGGGTCCGCGCACCCGGCGTCCCGGCAGCCGCGGCTGGTACAGCCTGCGCTCCCGCGCCGCCGCCAGGGTCTGGGGGCCGCGCCCCAGGGCGGTGAGGGCGGAGGCCAGCGTGCCGCCGGAGGCCAGCGCCGAGGACCGGACGAACCCGTCCACCCGCAGCGGCTCCCCGGCCGGCAGCAGCCCCACGGTGAAGTACGCCCCCAGGTCGGCGGGGACCGAGTCGAACCCGCACGCGTGCACCAGCCGTGCCCCCGTCTCCCGGGCCCGCGCGTCGTGCGCGACGTACATCCGGTCGACGAACTCCGGCTCCCCGGTGAGGTCCACGTAGTCGGTGCCCGCCCCGGCGCAGGCCGCGACCAGCTCCGCCCCGTACCAGACGTACGGCCCGACGGTCGTGGCCAGCACCCGCGTCCGGGCGGCCAGTGCGCGCACGGCCCGCGCGTCGGTGGCGTCGGCTTGCAGCAGCGGCAGGCCGGCGCAGGCCGGGTCCAGGGCGGCCAGCCGCTCCCGCAGCCGCTCCAGTTTCCCGAGGTCGCGCCCGGCCAGGGCCCAGCGGCAGTCGGCCGGGGCGTGGCGGGCCAGGTACTCGGCCGTCAGCGCCCCGACGAACCCGGTCGCGCCGAAGAGCACGAGGTCGAAGTCCCGTTCGGGACGGCTGCGGTGGACGTGCTCGTACATGGAACGTTCCTCCCGGCTGGTGTGGGTGGCTGAGGCTAGCGTGGGAGCCGAGTGTCCGTGCGAGCAGGTGTGACCTGCGGTAAGGGGAAGGGTTCGGCGGAGCCGGGGAGATTGCGCCAATCGGCTAAGCGCTTGCTCTTGTGCTGAGTGGGCCGCCTTCCTAGCATCGCTGGTGTTACATCAGTTGTGTCACACACGCACCAGGGACGCTGGGGGCCCGATGACAGAGGCGAAGACAGGGACCGGCCCGCTCGCCGGGGTGCGCGTCGTGGAACTGGCGGGCATCGGGCCGGGGCCGTTCGCCGCCATGCTCCTCGCCGACCTGGGCGCGGACGTGGTCCGCGTCGACCGGCCCGGCGGCGGCGGGCTCGCCGTCGACCCGGCCTACGACGTCACCAACCGCAACAAGCGGTCCGTCCTGGTCGACCTGAAGTCCGACGGGGGCCCCGCGCGGGTGCTGGAGCTGGTCGAGCGGGCCGACGTGCTCATCGAGGGCTTCCGCCCCGGCGTCGCCGAACGGCTCGGCGTCGGTCCGGCGGAGTGCCTGGCCCGCAATCCGCGGCTGGTCTACGGCCGGATGACCGGCTGGGGCCAGGAGGGCCCGCTCGCCCACACCGCCGGGCACGACATCGCGTACATCGCCGTCACCGGAGCCCTCGGCATGATCGGAAGTCCCGACGGGCCCCCGGCCGTCCCCGCCAACCTCGTCGGGGACTACGCGGGCGGCTCCCTCTACCTGGTCATCGGCGTGCTCGCCGCCCTCCGGCACGCCCGTACCCCCGGCGGCGCCGGACAGGTCGTGGACGCGGCGATCGTCGACGGCACCGCCCACCTCACCGCCATGATCCACGGCATGGTCGCGGCGGGAGGCTGGCAGGACCGGCGCGGGGCCAACCTCCTGGACGGCGGCTGCCCCTTCTACGGCACCTACGAGACCTCCGACGGGCTGTACATGGCCGTCGGCGCGCTGGAGCAGCAGTTCTACGACACCTTCGTCCGCCTCCTGGGCATCGCCGACGAGGCCCCCGCCCGCAAGGACCTCGCCCGCTGGGGCGAACTGCGCGAGGCCGTCGCCGCCCGCTTCAGGACCCGTACGCGCGCCGAGTGGACCGAGGTCTTCGAGGGCACCGACGCCTGCGTGGCCCCCGTCCTCTCCCTCGGCGAGGCCCCGCACCACCCGCACCTCGCCGCCCGCTCCACCTTCACCGACTTCGGCGGGATCACCCAGCCCGCCCCCGCCCCCCGCTTCTCCGCCACCCCGACCGCCGTGACCAGCGGTCCGGCGCGGCCGGGGGCCGACACCGCATCCGTGGCCCGCGACTGGGACGTACCGGGCCTGAGCGCGAAGGGCGCCTGATGGAACTGTCCATGCTGCTCGACTACGCGGGCGACCCGCGCCGGGCCGCCGACGAGGCGGCGGCGCTGGAGACGGCGGGCCTCGACGCCGTGTGGGTCGCCGAGGCCTGGGGCTTCGACTCCCCGACGATCATGGGCTACCTGGCGGCGCGGACCGAACGGATGAAAATCGGCTCGGCCATCGTCAACGTCTACTCCCGCACCCCCGCCCTCATCGCCCAGACCGCCGCCGGACTGGACGCGATGTCCGGCGGCCGGGCCCTGCTCGGCCTCGGCGCCTCCGGTCCGCAGGTGGTCGAGGGCTGGCACGGCAAGCCGTACGACAAGCCGCTGGGCCGCACCCGCGAGACCGTCGAGCTGTGCCGGCGGATCTGGCGCCGCGAGACCATCGACCACCACGGCATCACCGACATGCCGCTGCCGCCCGAGCGCGGCGGCCGCCACGGCAAACCGCTGAAGATCCTCACCCGCCCGGTCCGCGACCGGATCCCCGTCTACATCGCCTCCCTCGGCCCGGCCAACGTCGCCCTGACCGCCGAGATCGCCGACGGCTGGCTGCCCACCCTCTTCATCCCGGAGAAGGCCGATGCCGTGTGGGGGAGTGCGCTCGCCGCCGGCGCCGCCAAACGGCCCGCGGAACTCGGCCCGCTCCAGACCGTCGCCGGCGGCCTGCTGGCCATCGGCGAGGACGCGGCGAAGGCCCGCGACCTGGCCCGCCCGCAGATCGCCCTCTACGTCGGCGGCATGGGCGCGCCCGGCCGCAACTTCTACAACGACCTCGCCGTCGCCTACGGGTACGAGGAGGAGGCCCGGAAGATCCAGGAGCTCTACCTCTCCGGCCGCAAGCGCGACGCGGCCGCCGCCGTCCCCGACGAGTTCTGCGAGCTCATGACCCTCTGCGGGCCCGAGGGGTACGTGCGCGAGCGCGTCGAGGCCTTCCGGGAGGCGGGCGCCACCATGCTCAACGTCACGCCCGTCGGCCCCGAGCCGGCCCGGCTGATCGAAACCGTCAAGAGCTGGCTCTAGGGGGACCCATGCAACGCCGCATTTTCGACGCCGACCACGAGGCGTTCCGCGAGACCGTCCGCACCTTCCTCACCAAGGAGGTGCTGCCGCACTACGAGCAGTGGGAGAAGGACGGCATCGTCAGCCGCGACGCCTGGCGCGCCGCCGGCCGGCAGGGCCTGCTCGGCCTCGCCGTCCCCGAGGAGTACGGGGGCGGCGGCAACCCCGACTTCCGCTACGCGGCCGTCCTCGCCGAGGAGTTCACCCGGGCCGGGGCCCCCGGCCTGGCGATCGGCCTGCACAACGACATCATCGGCCCCTACCTGACCTCGCTGGCGACCGAGGAGCAGAAGCGCCGCTGGCTGCCCGGGTTCTGCTCCGGCGAGACCATCACCGCCATCGCGATGACCGAGCCCGGCGCGGGCTCCGACCTCCAGGGCATCCGCACCAGCGCCGAGGACCGGGGCGACCACTGGCTGCTCAACGGCTCAAAGACCTTCATCTCCAACGGCATCCTCGCCGACCTGGTCATCGTCGTCGCGAAGACCACCCCCGAGGGCGGCGCGCACGGGCTGTCCCTCCTCGTCGTCGAACGCGGCATGGACGGCTTCGAACGCGGCCGCAACCTCGACAAGATCGGCCAGAAGTCCCAGGACACCGCCGAACTCTTCTTCCACGACGTCCGCGTCCCCAAGGAGAACCTGCTCGGCGAGCTCAACGGGGCCTTCGTCCACCTGATGACCAACCTCGCCCAGGAGCGGATGGGCATCGCCATGGCCGCCATCGCCGCCGCCGAGCACCTGCTGGAGATCACCACCCAGTACGTCAAGGAGCGCGAGGCCTTCGGCCGCCCGCTCGCCAGGCTCCAGCACATCCGGTTCGAGATCGCCGAGATGGCCACCGAGTGCGCGGTCACCCGGTCCTTCCTCGACCGCTGCATCACCGACCACGCGAACGGCGAACTGGACCACGTCCACGCCTCCATGGCCAAGTGGTGGGCCACCGAACTCCAAAAGCGCGTCGCCGACCGCTGCCTCCAACTGCACGGGGGCTACGGCTACATGACCGAGTACCGCGTGGCGCGGGCCTTCACCGACGGCCGCATCCAGACCATCTACGGGGGCACGACCGAGATCATGAAGGAGATCATCGGCCGCTCCCTCCTCGGCTGAGCCCCGCCCCCGCCCGACTTCCGCCGGAACTCCCCGAAAGGCACGACCTGTGAGCACCGAAGCGTACGTGTACGACGCGATCCGCACCCCGCGCGGACGCGGCAAGGCCAACGGCGCCCTGCACGGCACCAAGCCGATCGACCTCGTCGTCGGCCTCATCCACGCCCTGCGCGAACGCAACGCCGGCCTCGACCCCGCCACCATCGACGACATCGTCCTCGGCGTGGTCGGCCCGGTCGGAGACCAGGGCTCCGACATCGCCCGCATCGCCGCCATCGCCGCCGGGCTCCCCGACACCGTCGCGGGCGTGCAGGAGAACCGCTTCTGTGCCTCCGGCCTCGAAGCCGTCAACCTCGCCGCGGCCAAGGTCCGTTCCGGCTGGGAGGACCTGGTCCTCGCGGGCGGCGTCGAGTCCATGTCCCGCGTCCCCATGGCCTCCGACGGCGGCGCCTGGTTCGCCGACCCGATGACCAACTGGGACACCGGCTTCGTCCCCCAGGGCATCGGTGCCGACCTGATCGCCACCATCGAGGGATTCACCCGGCGCGACGTCGACGAATACGCCGCCCTCTCCCAGGAACGGGCCGCCACCGCCATCAAGGAGGGCCGCTTCGCCGGCTCCGTCGTCCCCGTCACCGACCGCAACGGCCTGGTCGTCCTCGACCACGAGGAGTTCGTCCGCCCCGGCACCACCGCCGACACCCTCGCGGGGCTCAAGCCCTCCTTCGCCGACATCGGCGACCTCGGCGGCTTCGACGCCGTCGCCCTGCAGAAGTACCACTGGATCGAGAAGATCGACCACGTCCACCACGCCGGCAACTCCTCCGGCATCGTCGACGGCGCCTCCCTCGTCGCCATCGGCACCCGCGAGGCCGGCGAACGAAACGGCCTGCGCCCCCGCGCCCGCATCGTCTCGGCGGCCGTCTCCGGCTCCGAGCCCACCATCATGCTCACCGGCCCCGCCCCCGCCACCCGCAAGGCCCTCGCCAAGGCCGGCCTGACCATCGACGACATCGACCTCATCGAGATGAACGAAGCCTTCGCCGGCGTCGTCCTGCGCTTCGTCAAGGACATGGGCGTCTCCCTCGACAAGGTCAACGTCAACGGCGGCGCCATCGCGCTCGGCCACCCGCTCGGCGCCACCGGCGCCATGCTGCTGGGCACCGTCATCGACGAACTGGAGCGCCAGGACAAGCGCTACGGCCTCGTCACCCTCTGCGTCGGCGGCGGCATGGGCGTCGCCACCATCGTCGAACGCGTCTGATCCGTCCTGACCCCTGGTCCCACCTCTCACACGGAAGTAGCGAACATGAGCGAGTCCACCACGATCCGCTGGGAACAGGACGAGACCGGCGTCGTCACCCTGGTCCTCGACGACCCCGACCAGTCCGCCAACACGATGAACCAGGCCTTCAAGGACTCCATCGCGGCCATCGCCGACCGCGCCGAAGCCGAGAAGGACTCCATCCGGGGCATCATCTACACCTCCGCCAAGAAGACCTTCTTCGCCGGCGGCGACCTCAAGGACATGATCGGGCTGCGCCCCGAACACGCGCGGCTGGCCTTCGATACCGGCACCGAGATCAAGCGGTCCCTGCGCCGCATCGAGACCCTCGGCAAGCCCGTGGTCGCCGCCATCAACGGAGCGGCCCTCGGCGGCGGTTACGAGATCTGCCTCGCCTCCCACCACCGCGTCGCCCTCGACGCCCCCGGCTCCAGGATCGGCCTGCCCGAGGTCACCCTCGGCCTGCTCCCGGCCGGCGGCGGCGTCACCCGCACCGTGCGCCTGATGGGCATCGCCGACGCCCTCCTGAAGGTCCTCCTCCAGGGCACCCGGTACAATCCGCAGCGCGCCCTCGCGGCCGGCCTCGTCCACGAACTGGCCGCCACCCCTGAGGAGATGCTGGCCAAGGCCCGCGCCTTCATCGACGCCAACCCCGAGTCGAAGCAGCCCTGGGACGTCCCCGGCTACAAGATCCCGGGCGGTACGCCGTCCAACCCGCGCTTCGCCGCGAACCTGCCGGCCTTCCCCGCGAACCTCAAGAAGCAGCTGAACGGTGCCCCCTACCCGGCCCCGCGCAACATCCTGGCCTGCGCCGTCGAGGGCTCCCAGGTCGACTTCGAGACCGCGCTGACCATCGAGGCCCGCTACTTCACCGAGCTGGTCACCGGCCAGACCGCGAAGAACATGATCCAGGCCTTCTTCTTCGACCTCCAGGCCGTCAACGCCGGCCGCAGCCGCCCGCAGGGCGTCGAACCGCGCCAGGTCCGCAAGGTCGCCGTCCTCGGCGCCGGCATGATGGGCGCCGGCATCGCCTACTCCTGCGCCCGCGCGGGCATCGAGGTCGTCCTCAAGGACGTCACGCCCGAGGCCGCCGCCAAGGGCAAGGCCTACTCCGAGAAGCTGCTGGACAAGGCGCTCGCCAAGGGCCGCACCACCGAGGCCGAGCGCGCCGAGCTGCTGGCCCGCATCACCCCGACCGCCGCCGCGGCCGACCTGGCCGGCTGTGACGCCGTCATCGAGGCCGTCTTCGAGGACACCGCCCTCAAGCACAAGGTGTTCCAGGAGATCCAGGACGTCGTCGCCCCCGACGCCCTGCTCTGCTCCAACACCTCCACCCTCCCCATCACCGGCCTCGCGGAAGGCGTCGCGCGCCCCGCCGACTTCATCGGCCTGCACTTCTTCTCGCCCGTCGACAAGATGCCGCTGGTGGAGATCATCAAGGGCGAGCGCACCGGTGACGAGGCCATCGCCCGCGCCTTCGACCTGGTCCGCCAGATCAACAAGACCCCGATCGTGGTCAACGACTCCCGCGGCTTCTTCACCTCGCGCGTCATCGGCCAGTTCATCAACGAGGGCGTCGCGATGGTCGGCGAGGGCATCGAGCCCGCCTCGATCGAACAGGCCGCCGCCCAGGCCGGATACCCGGCCAAGGTGCTCTCCCTGATGGACGAGCTCACCCTCACCCTCCCGCGCAAGATCCGCAACGAGACCCGCAAGGCCTTCGAAGCCGAGGGCCGCCCCTGGACCGAGCACCCCGCCGACACCGTCATCGACCGCATGGTCGACGAGTTCGGCCGCCCCGGCCGCAGCGGGGGCGGCGGCTTCTACGAGTACGACGAGAGCGGCAAGCGCACCCGCATCTGGCCGGGCCTGCGCGAGCACTTCGCCAAGCCGGACGCGGAGATCCCCTTCGAGGACATGAAGGAGCGCATGCTCTTCGCCGAGGCCGTGGACACCGTCCGCTGCCTGGACGAGGGCGTGCTCACCTCCGTCGCCGACGCCAACATCGGCTCCATCATGGGCATCGGCTTCCCGGCCTGGACCGGCGGCGTGCTCCAGTACATCAACGGCTACGAGGGCGGCCTGCCCGGCTTCGTGGCCCGCGCCCGTGAACTCGCCGCCACCTACGGCGAACGCTTCACCCCGCCCGCCTCCCTGGTGGCCAAGGCCGAGCGCGGGGAGACGTACGCGGACTGACCGGCCACGCCCGTCCGGGCACCGGACATGGAAAGGGGCCGCCCCGGGACGTTCCCGGGGCGGCCCCTCCGCGCGGCCCGGCGTCCGGGATGCGACGGGGCGCGGTGCGGCGCACCATGGACGGGGCACGTGTCCCACTCCGACCGTGCACAGCTGGGGGGAACACCCGTTCACGTGCGAGGAAACGGGGAGACCCATGAAGAAATGCCTGGTGGCGGCATTCGCCACCTCCGTCATGGTCGTCACGCCGGCCGCGCCCGCGACGTCCGCGGCCGCCGCCTCGGCCTTCTGCAACCAGACGACCCCGAGCACCTCGCTCGCCGCCTACAACAAGGACACCGGAGCCGTGGGCACCGGCACCCTGGCGGCCGGGCGCTGGCGCTACGGCTCGAACATCAACGTTCCCGACGGGTACACGCACGGCGTCGCGAGCCGCGACTCGCTGCTGTTCTACAACGCCGACACGGGGGCCGGGGAGAGCGGTACCTTCAGGGCGGGGAAGTACACCCGCGTCCAGACCTACGACAACTTCTCGACGGGGTGGACCCACGTCGTGGCGTCGGGCGACTCGGCCCTCTTCTACAACGCCGACAACGGCCAAGGGGGCACCGGCACGCTCAGGAACGGCCGCTACCACCACGTCCGTTCGTACGACAACTTCAGCACGGGCTGGGACTCCATCGCCGCCTCCTGTGACACGGCGGTCTTCACGAAGTCCGGCGAAGTCGGCTACGGCACCCTCACGGGCGGCGTCTACCAGCACGTGGACGCCAGGAACACCGAAGACCTGGGGACCCTGGTCGCGACCAAGGACACGGTCCTGGCCCTGGAGAACACCGGTTCCCAACTCACGTACCGCGTCGCCCGGGCGACCGGCGGCAGGGTCGGCGGCTTCCGTGACATCGGCACGTCCGGCGTGTGGGACGAGGAGGGCCGCACCGGGGACAGCCTGTTCTTCTACAAGACGGACGGCACGGCGTGGACCTCGAAGCTCAGCGGGGGCACCTACGCCAACGTCGGACCGCTCAACGGCGTCTCCTCCGACTGGTCGTTCATCGCGGGCGGTGTGTGACCCCTCGCGTACGACTCCCGGCAGGTACGAATCCCGTCAAGTGCGGCTCCCGCGGGCGGCGTTCACTCGGTCTCCGAGGCGAACGCCGCCCGCAGCTCCTCCTTCAGCGACCGCTGGAACGCCGTCACCAGGGCCTGCACCACCATCGGCTGCATGTGCGCCGACAGGGCCTTCATCGACTCGATCCGCTCCAGATCGTCCTCGCCCTCGGTGAAGGGCCCCCACACCTCGTCGCGGAACAGCGCGGTCAGCTCGTGCGCCGCCGTCCGCGCGTGCTCCAGCAGGATCCCCCGCGCCACCAGCAGCGTCTCGTGCGCGATCGGCACGTCGAGCAGCGCCACCCCCAGCCGCAGCAGGCCCAGGTCCACCCGGAAGCCCTCGCCCGCCTCCGCGAGCACGTTCATCGCCGCCAGCCGGCGCAGGTCCCCGTCCGGCAGGGCGCGCCCCGCCCGCCGTTCCAGCTCCTCCCGCGACACCTCGCGCGCCGTGTCCGGCGCCCAGGTCGCCACCAGAGCCCGGTGAATGGCCAGGTCGTGCGCGCTCAGGTCGTCGGGGAGCGCGTCCAGGTAGCGCTGGATCGCCGACAGGGTCATCCCCTGGTGCTGGAGCTCCTCGATCAGCGCCAGCCGCGACAGGTGCTCCGGGCCGTAGTGCCCCACCCGGCGGGGTCCGATCACGGGAGGGGGCAAAAGCCCGCGCGTGCTGTAGAACCGTACGGTGCGGACGGTGACACCGGCCTTCGACGCCAGCTCGTCGACGGTGAGCATCGGCTCGGTCGCCCCGTGGTCGGCCATCGTCCGCTCCTTGCTCTCTGCTGCACGGCTTGGGTTCAACAGTATTGCTGTCGCACCAACGATGTGAAACGGCCAGGAGCTGCCCATGACCACGAACCTGCGACTGCCCGGACGTCCCGAAGACCTCACCCTCCCCGCCCTGCTCGCCCGCAACGCCGCCGAGCACCCGGACCTGCCCGCCCTCTCCTGGCGCACCGTGGACGGGGGCGGCGCGGGCGGGGACACGGGCGGGGACGGCTGGGAGACCCTCACCTGGAGCGAGGCCCGCCGCCGCGTCGCCGTCCTCGCCGCCGGATACACCGCCCTGGGCGTCGCCCGCGGCGAGCACGTCCTGCTGATGATGGGCAACCGGCCCGAGCACTGGCTCAGCGACCTCGCCCTCGTGCACATAGGGGCCGTCCCCGTCACCGTCTACGGGACCTCCGCGCCCGAGCAGATCGCCCACATCGCCCGCCACAGCCGGGCCCGCCTGGCCGTCGTCGAGGGCGCCCGCGAGCTCGCCCGCTGGGCCCCGCTGCTGGACGACCCCGCCACCCCGCTGGAGCGCCTCGTCGTCGCCGAGGCCGGCGAGGCCGGCCCGCACACCGCCTACGCCTCCCTCTACGCGAGCGGCGCCCGCCTGCACCGCCCCGACGCCTTCGAGAAGGCCTGGCAGGAGTCCCGCCCCGCGGACCCGCTGACCGTCGTCTACACCTCGGGCACCACCGGCGACCCCAAGGGGGTGCGGCTCAGCCACCGCAACATCCTGCTCCAGTCCGTGCGCCTGGACCGGCACGTGGAGCTCCCCGAGCACGCCGAACACGTCTGCTACCTGCCCTTCGCCCACATCGCCGAGCGGATCCTCGGCATCTACCTGCCGCTGCTGCGCGCCGCGCACGTCCGGCTGGTCGCCGACCCCGCCGCCGTGGCCGCGGCGGTGCGCGAACTGCGGCCCGTGCAGTTCTTCGGCGTGCCCCGGGTCTGGGAGAAGCTCGCGGCCGGCGTACGGGCGGTGCTGGCGGGCCTCCCCGAGGAGCAGCGGCGGGCCATCGAGGGGGCCGGGGACGTGGCCCGCGCCCGGGCCGGGCACCGGGAGCGCGGCGAGGAGGTGCCGGCCGCGCTGGAGGCCTCGTACGCGGAGGTGAAGGAACGGGTCCTGGACCCGCTGCTGCGGCTGGCGGGACTGGACCGGCTGGCCTGGACGGCCAGCGCGACGGCGCCGATGCCGATCGAGGTGGTCCGCTTCTGGGCGGGGTGGGGGATCACCATCATGGACGCCTGGGGACTGACCGAGACCTCCGGCGTGTGCACCGTCAACAGCAACAGCCCCGGCGGCTTCCGGCTGGGTTCGGTGGGCCGGCCGATCGAGGGGCTGGAGCTCCGGATAGCCGAGGACGGCGAGGTCCTCGCGCGCGGCGCGACCGTCTTCGACGGCTACCTGCGGCCCGACGGCACGGTGGAGGGCGCGGCCGACGCCGAGGGGTGGTTCCCGACGGGGGACATCGGGAGGCTCGACGAGGACGGCTTCCTGTGGCTGACCGACCGCAAGAAGGAGCTGATCATCACCTCGAACGGCAAGAACGTGGCCCCGGCCCTGGTGGAGAACACCGTCAAGGAACACCCGCTGATCGGCCAGGCCCTGGTCCACGGCGACGGCCGCTCCTACCTCGTCGCCCTGCTCGTCCTGGACCCCGAACTGGCCCCGGCCTGGGCCGCCGCCCGGGGCATCGAGACGACCACCCTGGCCGACCTGGCCGCGCACCCGGCCGTCCTGGAGGAGACGGCCCGGGCGGTCGAGGCCGCCAACGCCCGCCTCAACCGCACGGAACAGATCAAGCGCTACCGCCTCCTGGCGGAGGAATGGGGCCCGGAGACGGGGGAGCTCACCCCGACCCTGAAGCTCCGCCGCCGGGTGGTCCGGGAGAAGTACGGGGCCCTGATCGAGGGGCTGTACGAGGGGGAGTGAGGCACGGGCCCGCCACCGCCCCGCGAGGGCGGTGGCGGGCGCCCGCTAGCGGCCCACCACCGGGTAGTGGTCCGAGAGGTTCGTGTACGTGTAGGACTTGCCCCAGCTGGTGACCGTCCAGGGGGTCGACTGTTCCCGCACCACGTTGTTCTCCCAGCCCGCCGGGCGGGCGTTGCCCTTGCGGTAGAGGACGTAGTCCAGGTCCTCGCGGGGGTCCGTCGGGTAGCGGTAGTTCGTGATGGAGTTGAGGGCCGTGTCGAAGGAGTACGGGTGGCCCGTGCGTGCGTCGGCCGGGGCCAGGTCGAGGTCGTTGAGCATCGAGGAGTACTCCGCGCTGCGGGAGTCGACGTTCATGTCGCCCGCCACGATGACCTGTTCGCCCGCCGGGATGTTCTTGGCGTCCAGGAAGGCGTCCATCGCCTTGAACTGGCGGCTGCGCATCTGCGCCGCCTCGCCCGCGCCGCAGCCCGGGTCGGTGGACTGGGCGTGCGTGCCGACCACGTGGACCCGGGTGCCGTTGACGTCCAGGACCACGTACGCGAAGCCCTTGTTGGACCACCAGTCGGCGCCGCAGGCGTCCTTGTAGACCACCTGCTCCTTGCGCACGATCGGCCACTTGCTGAGGACCGTGACCCCGCCGTCCTCCGGGGTGGTGGAGGAGTACGAGCCGCCCGTGGCGTCCCAGCCGCTCTTGCTGCGGCCCACGACCGGGGTCTGGTACGGGTACTGGGCGGAGGCGTTGGCCTTCAGCGCGTCCGACGCGCCGTTGTCGAAGGCCTCCTGGAGGACCACCACGTCGTGGCCCTGGAAGAAGGAGGCCTTCGGGATCTCCGCGGCCCGGTGGTCCTGGCCCCAGTTCGGGTACAGGTTCGTGCTCATCAGGAACGTGTTGTACGTCAGGACGCTCAGGCGGGGCGCCGCGGTGGCCCCGGCGGCCGTGGCGGCGGGCGCGGAGGCGAGGGCGAGGGCTGCGGCGGCTGCGGTCGCGGCCACGGCCGTGGCGGCGGCGCGGCTGCGGTGCGAGATCTGCGGCATGGAGGTCTCCATCAGTCCGTGGAATCCCCGGGAATCCTGCGGGGGGAAGATCGACGCCGTCATACAAGCAGCCGCGGTTACTTCGGGGTAACACCCGTGACAAGACTTTCTGTCCGGACCACGACTTCTCGCGCTCGCATAATTGACCTCATGAACCACACGGGTCACATCTCCCCCGAAAGCCCCACCAGGCGCCTCGATCCCGAGCCCCCGCCGCCGGGTGGAGTGCTGTGGAGCACCGCCGGCGACATCCGCTCCCTGCTGACCCTGCCCGCCGCCTTCACCCTGCAGGTGGCCCACCCGGCCGTCGGGGCCGGGGTCGACCGCTACTCGGTCTTCCGCACCGACCCCTGGGGGCGCGGCGAGCGCTCCCTGCGCTCCGTGATGCTGTGGGTCTACGGCGGGGACGAGGCCGTCGCCGAGGGCCGTCGGGTGCGCCGCCTGCACAAGGAGATCCGGGGCACCGACACCCGGGGCCGGCGCTACCACTCCCTGGACCCCGCCTGCTACGCCTGGGTGCACGCCACCGGTTTCCCCGTCGCCCAGTACGCCGGGCGCTACCTGTTCCGCCGCACGACGCCCGAGCAGGACCGCCAGATGTACCGGGAGTGGCTCCAGGTGGGCCGGATCCTGGGGCTGCGCGACCGGGACATGCCGCAGACCGTCGAGGAGTTCTGGCCGTACTACCACCGGATGCTGGCCGAGGAGATCGAGCCGACCAAGGTCGCGCGCGAGCTCGTCTCCACCGATGCCCCCCTGCCCCGCCCGGAGCCCGCCTCGCGGGTCCTGCGGCTGCTGCTGCGGTTCTCCTGGCCGCTCCTGCGCCCGGTCTACCTGCGCTTCCGGGCCTTCGTCACCGTCGGCTACATGCCGCCCGACGCGCGGGCCGCCATCGGCCTGGAGTGGACCCCGGCCCAGGAACGCCGGCTCCGGCGGTTCAGCGCCGCCGTACGTCTCCTCGTACCGCTCCTGCCCGAACGGCTGCGCTACCTGCCGCGGGCCCGCGCCGCCCGGGCGCGGTGGCGCGCCGGGACCCGCTGACGGGGCCCCGGCGCGCGCAGAACCGGACGACGCGGGTCAGTGCTCGTGGATCGTGTTCGTCGCGGCGATCTTCTTCCAGGACTTCGGCTCCACCGCCGGCTTCGCCGGGGCCAGGGAACGCGCGCCCGCCTTGGCGCCCGGGGCGTCGAAGGCGGGCTTGCCCGGGGTGTAGAGCCAGGTGTCGAAGAGCTGGGCGAGCGGCTTGTTCGAGACCTTCTCCGCGTACCGGACGAAGTCCCCGACCTTGGCGTTGCCGTAGGCCCGCTCGGTCGGCCAGCCCTTGAGGATCTGGAAGAACTTCTCGTCGCCGACCTCGTTGCGCAGCGCCTGGATGGCGATCGCGCCCCGGTCGTACACGGCGCCGTGGAACTGGTTCTCGGCGCCGGGGTCACCCGGCTTGACCTGCCAGAACGGGTCCTCGGCCGGGCGGGTGTCGTACGCCCACCGGGCGAGCTCCTGCGCGGTGCCCTCGCCCTCCTTCTCCGACCACAGCCACTGGGCGTAGCGGGCGAAGCCCTCGTTGACCCAGATGTCCTTCCAGTTGTCCACGGACACGCTGTCGCCGTACCACTGGTGCGCCAGCTCGTGCACGACGACCGAGACGTTGGCGCCGTTCGCGAACTGGCGCGGGCTGTAGAACGGCCGCGTCTGGGTCTCCAGCGCGAAGCCGCTGGGCACGTTCGGGACGTAGCCCCCCAGCGCGTTGAAGGGGTAGGGGCCGAAGACCGACTCCAGCCACTCCGCGACCTCGCCGGTCCGCTCGACGCTCGCCCGCGCCGAGCCCGCGTTGTCCCCCAGGTCCTTGCTGTAGGCGTTGAGGATCGGCAGTCCGCTCGCCGTCTTGTCGGTGGTGATGTCGAACTTGCCGATGGCGAGGGTGGCCAGGTACGTGGCCTGCGGCTTGTTGGAGCGCCAGTTGTAGCGGGTCCAGCCGAGCCTGGAGGTCTGCGACTGGAGCACGCCGTTGCTGATGGCCTGCGTGCCGTCCGGGACGTTGACCGAGATGTCGAAGGTGGCCTTGTCGAGCGGGTGGTCGTTGCTCGGGAACCACCACACCGCCGAGTCGGGCTCCTGCGCCGCGATGCCGCCGTCCGGGGTGCGCTGCCAGGCCGACCACCCGTCGATCTTGAACTCCGAGGGCTTTCCGGCGTACTTGACGACGACGGTGGCCTGCCTGCCCTTCGCCAGCGGCTGCGCGGGGGTGACCTCCAGCTCGTGCGCGCCCGAGGTGGCGAACCGCGCCTTGACCCCGTTGACGCGGATCTCGCTCACCTTGAGGCCGAAGTCCAGGTTGAAGCGGGACAGGTCCTGCTTGGCGGTGGTCAGGAGGGTGGCCGTGCCCTCCAGCAGGTCGGTCTTCGGCTGGTACTGCAGGCGCAGGTCGTAGTGGGAGACGTCGTAGCCGCCGTTCCCGCTCTCCGGGTAGTAGCTGTCGCCGATCCCGGGCGCACCCTGGACGGAGCTGGCCGCCGACGCCGGGATCACCAGCAGGAGGGAGGCGGCCAGGACGCTCGGGGCGATCACTTTGCGGTACACGAAGAGCTCCAAGGGGTAGGGGAGACAGATCGGTTCGACGTTCGTCGGACGTCGTACGTCGTTCGACCGTATTCACCCGTGGTGGCTCCGGTCATGTCCATGGCCCCTGCTGTCACACGATCGCCATTCGGCCGTCACGATCACGGCCCCCCGCGGTGCGCCGTCCGTGGGACGGGCGGTCAGGGGAGTCCTGATGCGGGCCGCTCCCGCCGGCGGGAGCGGGCGCAGGTTGGCGCGAATGCGCCCCATCGGAAAGGACTATGCTCCATACCGGCTAGTCGGTAAGGTGCGATCATGACCCTCGACCCGCTCGCCGCGCGACGGTGCTGGCACACCGCGATCAACCCGCTCCACGCCACCACGTACTTCTCACCCGAGATCTTCGAGGAGCTCGGCACCCTCGGGATCACCCACCGGGTCGCCGTCAACCTCGCCAGCCGCTCCGCGGCCATGGGCGCCGTCGGCCCCGGCGCGGTCACCGCGGCCTTCTACAACTACCGCCACGACCTCGTCGCCCGGCACCTGCCCGCCGTCTGGGGCACCGCCACCCCCGAGCAGGTCCTCGCCGCCCGCCTGCGCGCGGCCGACCGCACCGTGCGCCGCCTCCTCGGCCCCGAGGCCATCGCCTCGCCCGAGCTCGCCGAAGCCGCCGAGCTCGCCCTCCGGGCCACCGAGGCCTGCACCCGGCACGGCCGCACCCTCTACGCCGCCCACGCCGACCTCCCCGTCCCCGAGGAGCCGCACCTGCGGCTGTGGCACGCCACCACCCTGCTGCGCGAGCACCGAGGCGACGGGCACCTCGCCGCCCTCCTCCTCACCGGCCTCGACCCCCTGGAGGCGCTCGTCAGCCACACCGCCACCGGCCGCGGCATGACCCCCAAGTGGGTCAAGTCCATCCGCGGCTGGGAACAGTCCGACCTCGACGCCGCCGCCGACCGCCTCCGCGCCCGCGGGGTCCTCGACGCCGACGGGGAGCTCACCGAGGAGGGCCAGGCCCTGCGCGAGCGGCTGGAGACCGAGACCGACCGCCTCGACGCCGCCCCGTACGAGCACCTCGGCGCGACCGGCGTCGCCCGGCTCCACGCGCTCGGCGGGGCCCTCGTCCGGCAGGCCGTCGGCGCCGGGGCCTTCCCGCCCGACCTCTTCGGAAAGGGCTGAGGGGCTCCCCGCCGACGTCACCGGCACCTGCCACAATTGCAGCCTTCCACGCACACGCACGAAGGCACGAAGGCAGGCGGGACCGCAGTGACGACGATGTCCATCGAAGGCAGGATCGCCGAGGAGCTCGGCGTACGGGAACGGCAGGTCAAGGCCGCCGTCGAGCTGCTCGACGGCGGCTCCACCGTGCCGTTCATCGCGCGCTACCGCAAGGAAGCGACCGAGATGCTCGACGACGCCCAGCTGCGCACCCTGGAGGAGCGGCTGCGCTACCTGCGCGAGCTGGAGGACCGCCGCGCGGCGATCCTCGACTCCGTGCGCGAGCAGGGCAAGCTCGACGCCGGGCTGGAGGCCCGGATCAACGCGGCCGACACCAAGGCCCGGCTGGAGGACATCTACCTCCCCTTCAAGCCCAAGCGGCGCACCAAGGCGCAGATCGCCCGCGAGGCCGGTCTGGAGCCGCTCGCCGAGGGCCTGCTGGCCGACCCGTCCGCCGAACCGGCCGCCGCCGCGGCCGCGTTCGTCGACGCCGGCAAGGGGGTCGCCGACGCCGCGGCCGCCCTGGAGGGCGCCCGCGCCATCCTCACCGAGAAGTTCGCCGAGGACGCCGACCTCATCGGCGACCTCCGTGAGCGCATGTGGGGCCGCGGCCGCCTCGTCGCGAAGGTCCGCGAGGGCAAGGAGGAGGCGGGCGCGAAGTTCGCCGACTACTTCGACTTCGCCGAACCCTTCACCGCCCTCCCCTCCCACCGCGTCCTCGCCATGCTGCGCGGCGAGAAGGAGGAGGTGCTCAGCCTGGAGCTGGAGCCGGAGGAGCCTTCGCAGACCCCCGGCCCGTCCACCTACGAAGGCCTGATCGCCCGCCGCTTCGGCATCGCCGACCGGTCCCGCCCCGGCGACAAGTGGCTGGCCGACACCGTCCGCTGGGCCTGGCGCACGAAGATCCAGGTCCACCTCGGCATCGACCTGCGCACCCGGCTGCGCGCCGCCGCCGAGGACGAGGCCGTACGGGTCTTCGCGGCCAACCTCCGCGACCTGCTGCTCGCCGCCCCCGCCGGCACCCGCGCCACCCTCGGCCTCGACCCGGGCTTCCGCACCGGCGTGAAGGTCGCCGTCGTCGACGCCACCGGCAAGGTCGTCGCCACCGAGGTGATCCACCCGCACGTTCCCGCCAACAAGTGGGACCAGTCCCTGGCGACCCTCGCCCGGCTGGCGAAGGAGCACGCCGTCGAGCTGATCGCCATCGGCAACGGCACGGCCTCCCGCGAGACCGACAAGCTCGCCGGGGACCTCATCTCCCGCCACCCCGAGCTCGGGCTCACCAAGGTGATGGTCTCCGAGGCCGGCGCCTCCGTGTACTCGGCCTCCGCCTTCGCCTCGCAGGAACTGCCCGGCATGGACGTCTCGCTGCGCGGCGCGGTCTCCATCGCCCGCCGCCTCCAGGACCCGCTCGCCGAACTCGTCAAGATCGACCCGAAGTCCATCGGCGTCGGCCAGTACCAGCACGACCTGTCCGAGGTGAAGCTCTCGCGCTCCCTCGACGCGGTCGTCGAGGACTGCGTCAACGGCGTCGGCGTGGACGTCAACACGGCCTCCGCCCCGCTGCTGTCGCGGGTCTCGGGCATCAGCGGCACCCTCGCCGAGAACATCGTGGCCCACCGCGACGCCAACGGCCCCTTCCGCAGCCGCAAGGGCCTCAAGGACGTCGCCCGCCTCGGCCCCAAGGCGTACGAGCAGTGCGCGGGCTTCCTGCGCATCCGCGGCGGCGACGACCCGCTCGACGCCTCCGCCGTGCACCCCGAGGCCTACCCGGTGGTACGGGCCATGGGCAAGAAGGCCGGCGGCGAGGTCGCCGCGCTGATCGGCAACACCTCCGTCCTGCGCTCCCTGCGCCCCGACGAGTTCGTCACCGAGGCCTTCGGCCTGCCCACCGTCACCGACATCCTGCGCGAGCTGGAGAAGCCCGGCCGCGACCCGCGCCCGGCGTTCCGGACGGCCAGCTTCAAGGAGGGCGTGGAGAAGATCGGCGACCTCGCCCCGGGCATGGTCCTGGAAGGCGTCGTCACCAACGTGGCCGCCTTCGGCGCCTTCATCGACATCGGCGTCCACCAAGACGGCCTGGCCCACGTCTCCGCCCTGTCGAACACCTTCGTCAAGGACCCGCGCGACGTCGTCAAGCCCGGCGACATCGTCAAGGTCAAGGTCATGGACGTGGACATCCCGCGCAAGCGGATCTCGCTCACCCTGCGGCTGGAGGACGGGGCCGGAGCGGAACGCGCCCCCGGCGCACCGCGCCAGTGCGACGAGCGGCGGAGCGGCGGCCGTCCCCCGCAGCAGCGCGGCCAGGGGCGCGGGGACGGCCAGGGCCAGGGCCAGGGCCAGAGCCGGGGCCAGGGGCAGCGCGGCGGCGGTCAGCGCCAGGGCGGCCAGGGCGGCGGCCAGCGCGCCGGGGCCCCGGCCCCGGCCAACAGCGCCATGGCCGACGCCCTGCGCCGGGCCGGCCTCACCGGCGGTGGCCAGGAGGACCGCCGCAAGCGGTAGCGGCAGGGGCCTGCCGGAGCCGGCAGACCTGGCCGGATAAGGACCCTGAGGGAGGGCCGTCCTTGCCAACTCCCGTACGTGATCGGTAGGCATGGTGGAACGCCCGTTCGTCTCGCGCGGACGGGCGTTCCGCGTTTCTCCCTCCGGGACCGCACTCCCGAGGCCGCCTCAAGGCACAGGACGTCATGCCGAACCCCACCCACGCCTACCGACGCTGCCCGAGAAAGGGTCCTAAGAGGGAACACATGCCCTACCGGAATCTCAGCCTGCGCAGACGCTGCGAGATGATTCTCGGCCACCTCGATCTGGCGCACCCGTTCTCCCTGGACACCCTCTGTGCCCGCATGGCCGACCGGCGCGGCCGTCCGATCAGGCTCCACCCCCTGCCCCGCGAAGCCGCCGAATCCGGCGTCTGCGGACTGTGGGTGGGCACCGAGAGCGTGGACTACGTCTTCTACGAGGCCCACACCACGCCCCTGCACCGCGAGCACATCGTCCTCCACGAGCTCGGCCACATCCTCTTCGGCCACCACTCACTGGAGGGCGAGGAGGTCGACGGCCGGGCCCCCGTGGTCCTCGGCCGCACCAACTACACCACCCGCCAGGAGCAGGAGGCGGAGATGCTGGCCAGCATGATCCGCATCCACACGGCGGGCACCGGCCACCCTCGCCCCGCCCCCGGCCCCCGGGGCGCGCTCGCCCGGCTGGAGTCCGCCATGGGGTACGAGCGGGGCCGCCACGATGGCAGCTGACCTCGCGGCCTTCGGCGACCGCCTGGCCGTCCCCAGCGTGGTGTGCCTGTGGATCGCCGTCCTGCTGCGCGCCCCCGGCGCCCTGCGCTCCCCGCAGCAGCGCGGCCTGTGGCTCGCCGTCGCCACCGCGGCCGCCGCGATGACCCTGAACCTGCCCGACGTCGTCGCGTACGCCCTGCACCGCGAGGCCTCCTACGCGCACACCATCGGCCTCGTCCGCAACCTCATCGGCGTCCTGTCGGCGGGCGCCGTGCTCTACTTCGTGGCCGCCGCCACCCGCGGCCGCAGGCTCCAGCTGGCCTCCTGGGCCGGCACCGTGCTCTGGCTCGCCGCCCTCGTCACCCTGGACGCCGCCGCGCCCGCCCACGGCACGCACACCATCCCGGCCTCCGGCGCCCCCGTGCCCTCCCTGCCGTACTGGCTCGTGCTGATCTCCGCCCACCTGATCGCCAACACCATCTGCGTGTACGTGTGCTGGCGCTACAGCCGGCGCACCGAGAGCCGCGGACTGGCCGCCGGACTGCGGCTGTTCGGCCTGGGCACCGGCCTGGCCTGGCTGTTCTGGACCGCGTACCTGCTCAAGGCCCTGTTCGCCAGCACCTGGGCGGCGCCCGCCCTGCCGCTGCTGATGAACCTGCACGGACTGCTGCGCGCCGCCGCGATCCTCGTCCCCACCCTCTTCACCCTCCGCCACACCCTCGCCGACACCGCCACCGCCTGGAGGCTGTGGCCGCTGTGGCGGGACCTGGTCCAGGCCGTCCCGCACGTGGTCCTCTCCCGGCCCCGCGCCGGGAGGGTACTGGAACTCCTGTGGCCGCCCGTGCCGCGCAACCTGCTCGTCTACCGCAAGGTCATCGAGACCCGGGACGCCATCCTGATCCTGGGGGAGTACGTCGCCCCCGGCGTCCCCGAACTCGCGCGCGGCCACGTCGCCGGCAGCCGGATCCCCGAGCAGCGGCACACGGCGGCCGCGCTGGCCTGCGTCCTGAAGGAGGCACTCCGGGCCAAGCTCGCCGGACTGCCCGACCGGCCGGCCCAGGCACCCGCCCTGGAGCTCCCGGCCGTCATGCAGAGCTCGGCGGAGGGCGGCGGCGGCCTGGAGGACGAGGCCCGCTTCCTGGTGCACGTCGCCGAGGCCTACGCCTCGCCGGAGACCTCCGCCTTCGCACCCGCCTGCGCCCCGGGCACCACCTGAACCACCGGCACCGTCCGTACCGCCGCACCACCCCGAGGAAGTGACGTCCGTGACCACCACCGTCCTGATCACCGGAGCCAGCGCCGGCCTGGGCGCCGCCTTCGCCCGCGGCTTCGCCGCCAAGGGCTGCGCCTTGGTCCTCGTCGCCCGGGACAAGGCCCGCCTGGAGGCCGTGGCCGCCGAATGCGGCCGGGACTTCGGCGCCGTCTGCGAGGTCCTGCCGGCCGACCTCCTCGACCCGGCCGGCCGGGCCGCCGTCGAAGGCCGCCTCACCGACACCGCGCGGCCCGTGGACGTCCTGGTCAACAACGCGGGGTTCGGCCTGCCCGCGCCCTACCCGTACAACCCCGTCGAGGACGAGGAGCGGATGCTCGACCTCCTCGTGAAGGTCCCGCTCCGCCTCACCCACGCCCTGCTGCCCGGGCTCAGGGAGCGCCGCCGCGGCGCGGTGCTCAACGTCTCCTCGGTCGCGGGCCTGCTGCCGACCGGGACCTACGGGGCGGCCAAGGCGTGGGTGACCGCCTTCAGCGAGTCCCTGCGGGTCGACATGGCGCCGTACGGCGTCCGGGTCCTGGCGGTGGTGCCGGGCTTCACCCGCACCGAGTTCCAGGAGCGCGCGGGAATGGACGTCGGCTCCCTGCGCGACGCCGTGTGGCTGGAGCCGGAGGCGGTGGTGGCCAAGGCCCTGCGCGACCTGGCCCTGCGCCGCCCCGTCAGCATCACGGGGCGCCACTACCGGGCGTACGCGTTCGCGGTCCGCCACCTCCCGCGTGCCTTCGTGGCCGGCCGGATGGCCCGCGAGCGGCGGGCCCCGGCCGATCCGGCGGTCCGCTGAGGACCGGTTTGGGAGCCCGGCGCCCGGGCAGCCGCCGAACGAGGGGGCGGCACGGGGGGCGGGAGGAGGACCTGTCATGGACGAGCAAGGCGGCGCCGGAGGCGTCCCGCTCCACGACGACGACGACCCGCAGCGGCAGCGCAAACCCCACCCGGAGCGGTCCGCGTCCGGGCCTCCCCGGTCGGGGGAGGCGCCGGGCCCGGTCCGGCGCGAGGACACGGACGAGGCCAGCCGCCTCGACCGCCCCGCACCCCCGGACCCCGAGCCGCCGCTCAGGCGCGGAGGCCACGGCGGCGGTCACGGCTAGGACGAGGGGCCCGGGCCGGCGGGTCAGAGTTCGGTGACCTTGCCGGCCGTGACCTCCAGGCGGCGGGTGACGCGCACCGCGTCCAGCATGCGCCGGTCGTGGGTGACGAGCAGCAGGGTGCCCTCGTAGGCCTCCAGGGCCGACTCCAGCTGCTCGATCGCGGGCAGGTCGAGGTGGTTCGTCGGCTCGTCCAGGACGAGGAGGTTCACCCCGCGTCCCTGGAGCAGCGCCAGCGCCGCCCGGGTGCGCTCGCCGGGGGACAGGGTCGCCGCCGGGCGCAGCACGTGCGCCGCCTTCAGGCCGAACTTCGCCAGCAGCGTGCGGACCTCCGCCGGCTCGGTGTCCGGGACGGCCGCGCAGAAGGCCTCCAGCAGCGGCTCCTCGCCGAGGAACAGCCCGCGCGCCTGGTCGACCTCGCCGACCAGCACGCCCGAGCCGAGCACGGCGGAGCCGGAGTCGGGGACCAGCCGGCCCAGCAGGACCGCGAGGAGGGTGGACTTGCCGGCGCCGTTGGCCCCGGTGATCGCCACCCGGTCCGCCCAGTCGATCTGGAGGCTGGCCGGGCCGAAGGCGAAGTCGCCGCGCTTGACGGCCGCTTCGCGCAGCGTGGCGACGACCGAGCCGGAGCGCGGGGCCGCCGCGATCTCCATGCGCAGCTCCCACTCCTTGCGCGGCTCCTCCACGACCTCCAGCCGCTCGATCGCCCGCTGCGTCTGGCGGGCCTTCGCGGCCTGCTTCTCGCTGGACTCGCCGCGCAGCGCCCGGCCGATCTTGTCGTTGTCGGAGGACTTGCGGCGGGCGTTGCGCACGCCCTTGTCCATCCAATTGCGCTGCATCTGGGCGCGGCCTTCGAGGGCGGCCTTCTTGTCCGCGTACTCCTCGAACTCCTCACGGGCGTGGCTGCGGGCCCGCGCGCGCTCCTCCAGGTACGACGCGTAGCCGCCGCCGTAGAGGTTGATCTGCTGCTGGGCCAGGTCGAGTTCGAGGACCTTGGTGACCGTGCGCGTCAGGAACTCGCGGTCGTGGCTGATGACGACCGTGCCCGCGCGCAGCCCCGTCACGAACCGCTCCAGCCGCTCCAGGCCGGCGAGGTCGAGGTCGTTGGTGGGCTCGTCCAGGAGGAACACGTCGTAGCGGGACAGCAGCAGCGAGGCGAGGCCGGCGCGGGCGGCCTGGCCGCCGGACAGGGCCGTCATCGGCAGATCGAGGCTCACCGCGAGGCCCAGCTCGTCCGCGGTCTCCTGGGCGCGCTCGTCCAGGTCGGCGCCGCCGAGGTCCAGCCAGCGGTCGAGGGCCTCCGCGTACGCGTCGTCGGCGCCGGGGGTGCCGTCGACGAGCCCCTGCGTGGCCTCGTCCAGCGCCGCCTGCGCGGCCGCCACTCCGGTGCGGCGGGCCAGGAACTCCCGCACCGTCTCGCCCTCCCGCCGCTCGGGCTCCTGCGGGAGGTGGCCGACGGCCGCCCCGGGAGGGGAGAGCCGCAGCTCACCGGTCTCGGGGGTGTCCAGTCCGGCGAGCAGCCGCAGCAGGGTCGACTTCCCGGCGCCGTTGACGCCGACCAGGCCGATGACGTCGCCGGGCGCGACGACGAGGTCGAGACCGGCGAAGAGGGTGCGCTCGCCGTGCGCGGCGGTGAGGTTCTTGGCGACGAGGGTTGCAGTCATGATGCCCCGATCCTATCGGCGCGCCGCCGGCCCGCGGCCTGTCCGGCGGTCGGGCGCCGACCCGGCCCGGTGGCCGGATAGGTGGGCTGTCCGTCATTGCGGCCATCCGGGCCGGCTCACACCATGGAGGCATGCCACTGCGAGACGTGCTGGTCGTCCTCTACGACGGGGTCCAGAGCCTGGACGTGACGGGACCGGTCGAGGTCTTCGACGGAGCCGGCCGCTGCCGCCCGGACGACGGCGGGTACGCGGTCCGGACGGTCTCCCCCGGGGGCGGCCCGGTCCGCACCGGCAGCGGGCTGACGCTGGTCCCCGACGGGGACCTGGAGGGTGCCCGCCCCGGCCCGGGCACCACCCTGCTGGTGCCCGGCGGCCGCCGAACGGGCGACTTCGACCCGAGGATCACGGACTGGCTGCGCGCGCACGGGGGTCGTGCGGGCCGGCTGGTGTCCGTCTGCACGGGCGGGCTGCTCCTCGCGGAGGCCGGGCTGCTGGACGGGCGGCGGGCGACGACGCACTGGTCGGTGTGCGAGCGGATGGCACGGCGGTACCCGCGGGTGACGGTGGAACCGGACCCCATCTACGTCCGGGACGGCCCGGTCGCCACCTCGGCGGGGGTCACCGCCGGGATCGACCTGGCGCTGGCGCTGGTGGAGGAGGACCTCGGGCGGGACGTCGCGCTGCTGATCGCCCGGCACCTGGTGGTGTTCCTGCGCCGGCCGGGCAACCAGGCGCAGTTCAGCGCCCACCTGGCGGCGCAGACCGCGCGGCGGGAGCCGCTGCGGGAGGTGCAGCACTGGATCACCGAGAACCCGGGCGGCGACCTGAGCGTGGAGGCCCTCGCGGCCCGGGCCGCGCTCTCGCCGCGCCACTTCGCGCGGGCCTTCCAGGCGGAGACGGGGGTGACGCCGGGGCGGTACGTCGAGCGGGTCCGGGTGGAGCACGCGCGGCGGCTGCTGGAGGAGTCGGGGGAAGGCGTCGCCCGCATATCCCGCGCGTGCGGGTACGGCACGCCGGAGGCGTTGCGGCGGGCCTTCGTCCGCACCCTGGGCCAGCCCCCGTCCGAATACCGCCGCCGCTTCGGGTCCCCGGCCGCGGAGTGACCCTCAGGGGCCGTCTCCCGCCCCGCGCGGCGGCGGGCCCGGGCCCGGTACGACACGACGGCCGTCCGGCGGGCGGCCGTCGCCACCACAGCAACCTCCGGAGGAGACATGCAGATCGCCGTCCTGCTCTACGACCGCTTCACCGCCCTCGACGCCATCGGCCCCTACGAGACCCTCAGCCGCCTCGAAGGCGCCGAGACCGTCTTCGTGGCGGAGCACAAGGGCCCGGTGCGCACGGACAACGGCGCGGCCGTGCTCGTCGCCGAGAAGGCACTCGACGAGGTGACCCGCCCCGACATCGTCATCGTCCCCGGCGGCCCCCACCCCGAGGTGGAGATGAAGAACCCGGCCGTGCTGGACTGGCTCCGCGCCGTCGACGCCACCACCGCCTGGACCACGTCCGTCTGCACCGGCTCGCTGCTCCTGGCCGCCGCCGGGCTGCTCGACGGGCGCCGGGCGACCAGCCACTGGCTCTACCTCGACCGCCTCGTCCCCTTCGGGGCGGAGCCCACCGGCGAGCGGGTGGTCTTCGACGGGAAATACGTCACCGCCGCCGGGGTCTCCTCCGGCCTGGACATGGGGCTCGGACTGCTCGGCAGGATCGCGGGGGACACGTACGCGCAGACCGTGCAGCTGATGTGCGAGTACGACCCCCAGCCTCCCTACGACGCGGGCTCCCCGGCCAAGGCCCCGGCCGAGATCGTCGCCCGGCTGCGTTCCGCCAACCCCTGACGGCTACGTCCCGGACGGGGCGGGGCGCCAGCTGAAGACCGGGTCGCGGCGCTCCAGGAAGGCGGCGACGCCCTCCGCGGTGTCGCCGCTCGCGGCGGCCTGGCCGCTCCAGTGGGCGTCCCGGTCCGTGCGCCCGTCCGCGAATTCCTTCGCCGCGGCCTGCGTCAGCGCCGACCGGCTCGTCAGGATCCGGGTGAACCCGGCCACCCGCTCCTCCAGCTCCCCGGCCGGCAGCAGCTCGTGCAGGAACCCGGCCCGCAGCGCGGTCCGCGCCCCGATCAGCTCCGCCGAGTAGAGGAGGTACTTGGCCCACGCGGGCCCGACCACCGAGGCCAGCCGCCGGGTGGACGACGCCGGGTAGACGATGCCCAGCCTGGCCGGGGTCACCCCGAACCGGGCCCCCTCCTCGGCGAACCGCAGGTCGCACGCGGCCGCCAGCTGGCTGCCGCCGCCCACGCAGAAGCCGCGGATCGCCGCCACCGTCGGCTTCGGGAACGCGGCCAGGGCCTCCTCCGCCGCCACCGCCAGGGCCTGCGGATCCTCGTCCCCGGTGAGGGAGGAGATGTCGGCGCCCGCGCAGAAGGTGGCACCGGCCCCGGTCAGGACCAGTACCCGTACGGCCGGGTCGGCGGCCAGCCCCGGGAGCAGCTCCGGCAGGGCCCGCCACATCGCGGCCGTCATGGCGTTGCGCTTCGCGGGGTGGGAGATGGTGACCGTGGCCACCCCGTCGGCCACCGTGTGGTGGAGGGCTGCTTCCTCGGCGTGGTCCATGCGCCGGATGCTATCCCGGGGCGACGATCCTATGATCAAGGGGACTCCGTCCCCGGGGGGTGCGAGGAGGTGGCACGCCCATGGGCGCCGACAACCAGGCCACGCGGAAGCGGCCGCAGCAGCGGGAGAAGAAGAAGCTGAAGCGGAGCTTCGGGCTGACGGCGCTGCTCGGGGTGGTCCTGGTGCTCGCCGGGCTGGTGGGCCTGGTCTACGCGGGTGTGGCCACCCTCACCTCCATGTTCCTCTTCGGCTGGCTGCTGCTCGTCGGCGGCGTGGTCGGTCTCGTCCAGGCCGTCCAGTCGCGCGGGAGCAACTACTTCTGGCTCGCCGTCGTCGTCGCCGCGGTCGACATCGCCGCCGGCTTCGTGATCCTGCGCCGCCCCGAGGCGAGCGCCGAGGCGCTGACCATGTTCGCCGCGCTCCTCTTCCTCACCGGCGGGGTGTTCCGCCTCGTGGGCTCCCTGGTGGTGCGCGGGAGCAACTTCGGGCTCGCCCTGGTCCAGGGCGCCTTCGGCATCCTGCTCGGCCTCCTGATCCTCGCCCAGTGGCCCGGCAACAGCCTGTACGTGATCGGGACCTTCTTCTCCCTCGCCCTGCTGTTCGACGGGCTGAGCCTGGTGGCCGCGGGGCTCGGCGGCCGGCGGATCCTGGGGCTGGTCAGGGAGGACGAGGGCGCCGGTCCGTACGCGGCGGACGCGGCAGACACTGCCAAGCGGAGCACGGCGGATCAGGAACAGTCCAACAACTGACTCCGTCATACGCCACTGGTCAGAATGTGTCCGATTGCTGCTGACTTCTGGTCAGTGGAGCGGTCCGGACCAGGCTGCTCGCCACTCTTGACGCGTGGAGACGATCGAGCGCGAAGACGGGGGCCGGAAGATGGACGACAGCGGGAGCATCCCGCAGGCCAGGGGAGGTGAGACGTCGGCTCCGGCCGACCCCCTCACGTACGAGGGGGTGTGGCGCTTCACCGCGCCGGCGGTAGAAGAATCCGTTCCGCAGGCCCGCCGCGCGGTCCGCGACCTGCTCGGCCGCCAAGGCGTGCCGGCCGGGCCGGACCTCGTGTACGCCCTGCTGCTGATCGTCTCCGAGCTGGTGACGAACTCGGTCCGGCACGCCGCCCTGCTCTCCCCGGAGGTGGCCGTCGAGGTCGCGGTGGGCCGCGAGTGGGTACGGGTGGCCGTCGAGGACGACCACCCCTACCGGCCCAAGGCTCTGGAGGCGGACTTCGGCCAGACCGGCGGCCGGGGCCTGCTGCTGGTCCGCGAGATCACGCGGGAGGCCGGCGGGGTGTGCGACGTCGAGCACACCTCCACCGGCGGCAAGGTGATCTGGGCCGCCCTGCCGCTCCAGGTCCCGGCCCGCCCCCGCTGAGTCCCGGCGGCCCCCGCGCACGGCACCGCGCACGGCCACCGCACCCCGGACGGCGCAGCGGCTACCAGCCGGCCGCGTCCCCGGTCAGCTCGCGGATCGCGGGACGGGCCGCGTCGAGCACCGTCATGAACCAGGCCGAGAAGGGCACCTCCGCGTGCCGCTTCGCCAGCTCCTCGGCCGTCACGAACGCGGTGTCCCCGACCTCCTCCGGATCCGGGTGCAGCGAGGCCTGGGCCAGTCCCACGAACAGGTGGTTGTACTCCTGCTCCACCAGCCCCGACGCCGGGTCCGGGTGGTTGTAGCGCACCGTTCCCGCCTCCGCGAGCAGGGACGGCGACAGCCCCAGCTCCTCGTGGGTGCGGCGGGCCGCCGCCGCGAACGGGGACTCGCCGGGGTAGGGGTGGCCGCAGCAGGTGTTCGACCAGACACCCGGGGAGTGGTACTTCCCGAGGGCGCGCTGCTGGAGCAGCAGCCGGCCCTGCTCGTCGAAGAGGAACACGGAGAACGCCCGGTGCAGCAGACCGGGGGGCTGATGGGCGGAGAGCTTCTCCGCCGTGCCGATGGTGTTGCCGGACTCGTCGACCAGTTCGAGCATGATCGATTCTTGAGCGCCGGTGCCGGCGGACGCGCTGCTGGTGGCGTCAGTGGCTGATGTGGTCGGCATACCCATCCTTCGCTTCGGACTTCGGTCTTCAGTCTGCCGTACAAAAGAGGCTTGTCCCCACTTCGGCCATCTGCGCATGTCCGCCCTCCGCCGCGTGATACACGGCGGAGGGCGGACGGCCCGTCAGGACCTCAGATCCCGAACGGGGACGGATACGTGATCGTGCCCGCCGGCACCGGAACGGAATCGTCCAGCACCAGGGCCATCATCGCCTCGTCCGGAACCTCGAAGGGTGCCCGGATCCCGTAGCGCGACGCCGGCACGAACCCGAAGCGCGGGTAGTACGACGGATGCCCCAGGACCAGCACCAACGCCTCCCCGCGCGCCGCGGCGGCCGCGAGCAGCGCACGTACGACCGCGCTGCCGGCGCCCGAGCGCTGGAGCGCGGGATCGGCGGCCACCGGCGCGAGCGCGAGCGCGGGTGCCCCGCCGACCTCGCACCGGGTCAGCAGCGCGTGCGCCGCCACCGCCCCGTCCGGGCCCTCGGCCACGTACGAGAGCCCCGGCAGCCAGGCTCCGTCGGCGCGCAGCGCGTCGACGAGATCAGCCTCCAGCGGGGTCTCGAAGGCCGCCAGGTTGACGTCCCGCACGGCCGCCGCGTCGGCCGGGGTCTCGGGCCGGGTCCGCCAGCGGGCCCCGCCCGCGGCCCCGTCCCCGGCGGTCACCGGGGCCAGCACCCGGCTCCGGTAGCCGTACTCGTGCCCGTGCCGCGCGCGTACGGTGATCTCCTCGCACACGCCGGCCAGCGCGGCGGCCTCCGCCGGGGAGGCGGGGGTGCGGGCGGCGGCCCGTTCGCCGAGGGGCCCGTGGTACTCGGCCCAGTCGGTGTCCGGGTGGAGGACGTCGCCCAGCAGCCGGTACCCGGCCGCCTGCACGGCGGCGGTGTTGCGGGCGGTGGAGCGCAGCGGGTAGCGGGGGTCCCGGAAGGCGCGGGCCCCGGCCGGGGGTTCCCCGGCGGTCCACTCGCACGCGCCGAGCACGAGCCGGCCGCCGGGCGCGAGCAGCCGCTTCCACTCGGCGAGCGCCCGGTCGAAGCAGAGGAGGCGCGCGGCCGCTTCGGCCCACACGAGGTCGAAGGAGCCGTCCTCGAAGGGGAGCGTGCCCCGGTCATGCGGGAAGGGCCCGTAGAGGTCGGCGGCGGTCACCTCGGCGAGGCCCGCGCCGCCCGCCTCGGCGGCGAGCAGCAGCGCGCTGCGGCCGGGGCCGCTGCCGATGTGGAGCACGCGCGGCCGCTCGGGCAGCGGCCCGCACAGGGACAGCAGGTGCCGGGTGGTGGTGTCGGAGCCGGGGGACTGCCGGGGCAGCCCGCGGTGCAGCTCCATGAAGGCCGCGAAGGCCTCCGCGGCGGAGTCGGAGGAGCCGTGGTGGCCGGTGTCACTGGTGATGTCGGTCAACGTGAACCCTTGGGAGGGGGGCTCCGGCCGACGGGGCCGATCGGTGTCAGGGAAAGTGATCAGGCCCGGCCGGACGCCCGGGAGGACGGGGAGACGTACCGGAGTTCGCCGCGCACGGCGGCGATCGCTGCGACGGTCATCGATCCACCCCTTCCAGGTTCCGAGCCGGCGTTCACCTTAACATCGGTTCCCAAACCGGACGGATGGGGGCCGAACGGCTGATGGATGCCGTCTTCCATTCATCCGATAGCCTCTGCCGACAGCCGCAGCCGCCGTGCCGCCGCGCTTTCTTCGCCGCAGCCCACAGGCGCCGCCCGGAACGTTCGTTGCAAGGAGTGAGTCCGTCTGTCGACCGTCATCCTCACCGGCCTGCCGGTCCCCGGATCACCGCTTGAAGACGAGCTCCGCTCGCTCGGGTTCGACGTCCGTCCGGTCCCCGCTCCCGAAGACACCGCCGCGGCCCTGGCCGCCGTGCCGGCCGGACAGCGGGTGGCCGTCGTCGACAGCGGGTTCGTCGGCCACCCGCACGCGCTGCGCCTCGCGCTGACCGACCCGCGCTTCGACGCCTGCGCCGTGACCGGCGCCTTCGCCGTCCAGGCCGGGGCCCGCGCGGCCCTGGAGCGGGCCGCGGGGCAGGCCGCGGACGGCGACGGGCCGTACCCGGACCGGCTCGCGGCTCGGGTCGAGGCCTCGGGCACCCCCGTCCAGCGGCCCGAGCTCGGCAGCCTGGTCGCCGCCGTGCCCGCCGGCGAGGCGGAGCGCGCGGAGGCCCTGGCCGCCGTCGCGGCCGTGGACGACGAGGCCGTCCGGCTGCGCGGCGCCGTCAAAGCCCGCGACGGGTTCTTCACCACGTTCTTCATCAGCCCGTACTCGCGCTACATCGCCCGCTGGTGCGCGCGCCGCGGCCTGACCCCGAACCAGGTCACCACGGCCTCCCTGCTCACCGCGCTGCTCGCGGCGGGCTGCGCCGCCACCGGCGAGCGCTGGGGCTACGTCGTCGCCGGCGTCCTGCTGCTCGTCTCCTTCGTCCTGGACTGCACCGACGGGCAGCTCGCCCGCTACTCGCTCCAGTACTCGACGATGGGCGCCTGGCTCGACGCCACCTTCGACCGGGTCAAGGAGTACTCCTTCTACGCCGGTCTCGCGCTCGGCGCGGCCCGCAACGGGGACGACGTCTGGGCGCTCGCGCTCGGCTCGATGATCCTCATGACCTGCCGGCACGTGGTGGACTTCTCCTTCAACGAGGCCAACCTCGACGCCACCGCCGCGGGCAAGTCCGTCACCGGAAGCCCCACGGCCGCCCTCTCCACCCGGCTCGACAGCGTCGGCTGGACCGTCTGGGTCCGGCGGATGATCATCCTGCCGATCGGTGAGCGCTGGGCGATGATCGCGGTCCTGACCGCGGCCACCACCCCGCGGATCGTCTTCTACGCCCTGCTGATCGGCTGCGCCTTCGGCGCGCTGTACACCACCGCCGGACGCGTCCTGCGCTCGGTGACCCGCAGGGCCAAGCGCACGGACCGGGCCGCGCGGGCGCTGTCCGACCTGGCCGACTCCGGTCCGATCGCGGAGCTGGTCGCCAGGACCGCCTTCCGCCCGGCGGCCGTCCTGAGCCTTCCCCTCGCCGTGATCGGCGCGGTGGTCCTGGTCGGCGCGGCCTGGTACGCGCCCTACGGCAGCACGACGGTCGTCTGGGCCGCCCTGCTGTACGCCGGGCTCAGCGGTGGTGCCGTCAGCGCCCCGCTGCGCGGCCCGCTGGACTGGCTGCTGCCCCCGCTGTTCCGGGCCGCCGAGTACACCACCGTCCTCGTCCTCGCCGTCAAGGCGGACGTCCCCGGGGCCCTCCCGGCCGCATTCGGACTGGTCGCGGCGGTCGCCTACCATCACTACGACACGGTCTACCGCATCCGCGGTGGCTCGGGCGCCCCGCCGCGCTGGCTGGTGCGGACGACGGGCGGTCACGAGGGCAGGGTCCTGCTGGCCGTGGTCCTGGCAGCCGTCCTCGCCCGTGGCGCGTTCCCCGTCGCGCTCACGGCCGTGGCCGTGTTCGTGGCTCTGGTGGTGCTCGTGGAGAGCATCCGCTTCTGGGTCTCCGCCGGAGCACCCGCCGTACACGACGAAGGAGAACCCGCATGATCGGCCTTGTACTCGCTGCCGGTGCCGGACGCCGTCTGCGTCCCTACACCGACACCCTGCCCAAGGCCCTCGTGCCCGTCGGCCCCGAAGGGCAGGAGGACAGCCTCACCGTCCTCGACCTGACCCTGGGCAACTTCGCCGAGGTCGGCCTCACCGAGGTCGCGATCGTCGTCGGCTACCGCAAGGAGGCCGTGTACGAGCGCCGCGAGGCCCTGGAGGCCAAGTACGGGGTCAAGATCACGCTGATCGACAACGACAAGGCCGAGGAGTGGAACAACGCCTACTCCCTGTGGTGCGCGCGTGACGTCCTGAAGCAGGGTGTGATCCTCGCCAACGGCGACACCGTCCACCCGGTCTCCGTGGAGAAGACCCTCCTCGCCGCCCGCGGCGACGGCCGGAAGATCATCCTCGCCCTCGACACGGTCAAGAACCTGGCCGACGAGGAGATGAAGGTGGTCGTCGACGGCGCCCGGGGCGTGCGGAAGATCACCAAGCTGATGGAGCCGTCCGAGGCGACCGGCGAGTACATCGGCGTCACCCTCATCGAGCCGGAGGCCGCCGCGGCCCTGGCCGAGGCCCTGAAGACCACCTTCGAGCGCGACCCCGACCTCTACTACGAGGACGGCTACCAGCAGCTCGTCGACGACGGTTTCACCATCGACGTGGCCCCCATCGGCGACGTGCGGTGGGTCGAGATCGACAACCACGACGACCTCGCCAAGGGCCGGACGATCGCATGCCAGTACTGACGCGGCTGATCCCCTCGCCGGTCGTCGTCGACATCAGCCGCGGGGCGATGGACAAGCTGGACGGCATCCTCGCCGACCAGCGGATCTCCGCCTCCGGCCGGCTCGCGATCGCGATCAGCGGGGGCTCCGGACAGGCACTCCGCGCCCGTCTGGAGCGGGCCCTGCCGCACGCCGACTGGTACCCGGTCGTCGACGGCACCATCGACTCGGCGGTCAAGCTCGCCGACGACATAAAGGGCCGCCGCTACGACGCCGTCGTGGGGCTGGGCGGCGGCAAGATCATCGACGTGGCGAAGTACGCCGCGGCGCGGGTCGGGCTGCCCATGGTGGCCATCGCCACCAACCTCTCCCACGACGGCATCTGCTCCCCGGTGTCCATCCTGGACAACGACAACGGCCGCGGCTCCTACGGCGTGCCCACGCCGATCGCCATGGTCATCGACCTCGACGTGATCCGCGAGGCGCCCACGCGCTTCGTCCGCGCCGGCATCGGCGACGTGATCTCCAACATCTCGGCCATCGCCGACTGGGAGCTCTCGCACAAGATCACCGGCGAGTCCGTGGACGGCCTGGCCGCCGCCATGGCCCGCACGGCGGGCGAGTCGGTGCTGCGCCACCCCGGCGGCTGCGGCGACGACGAGTTCCTCACCGTGCTCTCCGAGGCCCTCGTCCTCTCCGGCATCGCCATGTCGATCAGCGGCGACAGCCGCCCCTCCTCCGGTGCCTGCCACGAGATCAGCCACGCCTTCGACCTGCTCCACCCCGGACGCTCCGCGCTCCACGGCGAGCAGGTCGGCATCGGCGCGGCCTTCGCCATGCACCTGCGCGGCGCCCGCGAGCAGTCCGGGCTCTTCGCCGAGGTGCTGCGCCGGCACGGCCTGCCCGTGCGGCCCGAGGAGATCGGCTTCAGCGCCGACGAGTTCGTCGCGGCCGTGGAGTACGCCCCCCAGACCCGCCCGGGACGGTTCACCATCCTGGAGCACCTCAACCTGTCCGCAGCCGAGATCAGGGACGCTTACGCCGACTATGCCCAGACCATCCGTAGCTGAACTGCGCCCCGTCGTTCACCCGGCGGGCGTCAAGGACCGGCGCAGTGGCGAGCACTGGGGCGGCCGCCTCTACATGCGCGAGGTCTCCCTGCGCATCACCCGCCTGCTGGTCACCACCAAGGTCACGCCCAACCAGCTGACCTACGTGATGACGCTCGCCGGCGTCCTCGCCGCCCCGGCCCTGCTCGTGCCCGGCGTGTGGGGCGCCGTCCTCGGCGTGGTCGCCGTCCAGCTCTACCTGCTGCTCGACTGCGTCGACGGCGAGGTCGCCCGCTGGAAGAAGCAGTACTCGCTCTCCGGCGTCTACCTGGACCGCGTCGGCGCCTACCTGTGCGACGCCGCGGTCCTCGTGGGCTTCGGACTGCGCGCCGCCGACCTGTGGGGCGGCGGCCGGATCGACTGGCTGTGGGCCTTCCTGGGCACCCTCGCGGCCCTCGGCGCGATCCTGATCAAGGCCGAGACAGACCTGGTCGGCGTCGCCCGGCACCAGGCGGGCAAGCCCGTGGTCCAGGACTCCGCCGCCGAACCGCGCTCCTCCGGCATGGCCCTGGCCCGCCGGGCCGCCGCCGCGCTGAAGTTCCACCGCCTGGTCCTCGGGATCGAGGCCTCGCTGCTCATACTGGTGCTGGCGGTCCTCGACCAGGCCCGCGGCGACCTGTTCTTCTCCCGCCTCGGCGTCGCCGTGCTCGCCGGCATCGCGCTGCTCCAGACGGTGCTGCACCTGGTGTCCATCCTCGTGTCGAGCAGGCTGCGGTGAGCGCCCCGCTGCGCGTCGGCGCGGTGATCATCACCATGGGCAACCGCCCCGACGAGCTCAAGGCGCTCCTGGACTCGGTGGCCCGCCAGGACGGCGGCCCCGTCGAGACGGTCGTCGTCGGCCAGGGCGTCGAGGTCACCGGCCTGCCCGAGGGCGTACGGACGGTGCACCTCCCCGAGAACCTGGGCATCCCCGGCGGCCGTAACGTCGGCATCGAGGCCTTCGGCCGGGGCGGCCGCGACGTGGACGTCCTGCTCTTCCTCGACGACGACGGGCTCCTGGAGCGCACCGACACCGCCGAGCTGTGCCGGCAGGCCTTCGCCGAGGACCCGGAGCTGGGCATCATCAGCTTCCGCATCGCCGACCCGGACACCGGGGCGACCCAGCGCCGCCACGTGCCCCGGCTGCGCGCCTCGGACCCGATGCGCTCCTCCCGCGTGACCACCTTCCTGGGCGGCGCCAACGCGGTCCGCACGAAGGTCTTCGCGCAGGTGGGCACCCTGCCGGCCGAGTTCTTCTACGCCCACGAGGAGACCGACCTGGCCTGGCGGGCCCTCGACGCCGGGTGGCTGATCGACTACCGCGCGGACATGGTCCTGCTGCACCCGACGACCGCGCCCTCGCGGCACGCCGTCTACCACCGTATGGTGGCGCGCAACCGGGTGTGGCTCGCCCGCCGCAACCTGCCCGTCCCGCTGGTCCCGGTCTACCTGGGGGTCTGGCTCGGGCTGACGCTCGTGCGCAGGCCCTCGGCGCCGGCGCTCAAGGCCTGGTTCGGCGGGTTCAAGGAGGGCTGGACCACCCCCTGCGGCCCCCGTCGCCCCATGCGGTGGCGTACGGTCTGGCGGCTGACGCGACTGGGCCGACCGCCTGTCATCTGAGAAGCTCGCGTCTGGGACCATGGGCCCCGACCACGGGTCCGGCGTTCCAGGCCCGATGCCCCACCTGCGCATCTGGAAGACGGAAAGTTTCAACTTGTGAGTGACACAACCCACCACGGCGCCCTCGCCACGAGCAAGCCGCCGTCCGACGACGCGAGGCTGACCCCGGCGGAACTCGCCGCGAAGTACGGCCTGTCCGTCAGCGGCGCACGGCCGACCCTGGCCGCCTACGTGCGCCAGCTCTGGGACCGGCGCCACTTCATCATGGCGTTCTCCCGGGCCAAGCTGGTCGCCCAGTACAGCGAGGCGAAGCTCGGCCAGATCTGGCAGGTGGCGACCCCGCTGCTCAACGCGCTCGTCTACTACCTGATCTTCGGCCTGATCATGAACGCCGGCCGGGGCATGGAGAAGGGGGTCTACATCCCCTTCCTGGTGACGGGCATCTTCGTCTTCACCTTCACGCAGAGCTCGCTGATGGCCGGCGTCCGGGCCATCCCCGGCAACCTGGGCCTGGTCCGCGCCCTGCACTTCCCGCGCGCCTCCCTGCCGATCTCCTTCTCGATGCAGCAGCTCCAGCAGCTGCTCTACTCGATGATCGTCGTGCTGATCGTCACGGTGGCGTTCGGCAACTACCCGCGGCCGGCCTGGCTGCTGGTCATCCCGACGCTGGCGCTGCAGTTCGCCTTCAACACCGGCCTCGCGCTGATCTTCGGGCGGATGGGTTCGAAGACCCCCGACCTCGCGCAGCTGATGCCGTTCCTCACCCGTACGTGGATGTACGCCTCGGGCGTCATGTTCTCGATCAGCGGGGCGCTCAAGGACCGGCACGTGCCCGAGTGGGTCACGGACGTGCTCCAGTGGAACCCGGCCGCCATCTACATGGACCTGATCCGCTACGCGCTGATCGACGACTACGGCCGGCACAACCTGCCGCCGCACGTCTGGGCCTTCGCCGTCGGCTGGGCCGTCGTGATCGGCCTCGGCGGTTTCGTCTACTTCTGGAAGGCTGAGGAGCGTTACGGCCGTGGCTGAGAACAACCGGGACAACGTCCCCACCGTCATCGCCGACGACGTGCACATCGTCTACCGCGTCAACACCGGCAGCTCCGGCAAGGGCAGCGCCACCGCCGCGCTGAGCAAGATCATGCGCCGGGGCAAGCGCGACGCCCCCGGCGTCCGCCGGGTGCACGCCGTGCGCGGCGTCTCCTTCACGGCGTACCGCGGCGAGGCGATCGGCCTCATCGGCTCCAACGGCTCCGGCAAGTCCACCCTGCTGCGCGCCATCGCGGGCCTGCTGCCCTGCGAGTCCGGCAAGGTCTACACCGACGGCCAGCCCTCGCTGCTGGGCGTCAACGCCGCTCTGATGAACGACCTCACGGGCGAGCGCAACGTCGTCCTCGGTGGTCTCGCGATGGGCATGAGCCGCGAGCAGATCAGGGAGCGCTACCAGGACATCGTCGACTTCTCCGGCATCAACGAGAAGGGCGACTTCATCTCCCTGCCGATGCGCACCTACTCCTCCGGCATGGCCGCGCGCCTGCGGTTCTCCATCGCCGCCGCCAAGGACCACGACGTCCTGATGATCGACGAGGCGCTCGCCACCGGCGACCGCAAGTTCCAGGTCCGCTCCGAGGAGCGCATCCGCGAGCTGCGCAAGAAGGCCGGCACGGTCTTCCTGGTGAGCCACAACAACAACTCCATCCGCGACACCTGCAGCCGGGTGCTGTGGCTGGAGAAGGGCGAGCTCCTGATGGACGGGCCCACCGAAGAGGTCGTCGCCGCGTACGAGAAGGCCAGCAGCCACTGACCGGCCGCGCCGCCGCGCCAGGCCCCTGCCGCTCCCCGCGGCGGGGGCCTCGCCATGAGGCCGACATTCCGGGCGTGGTGGGCACCCGATAGGCCCCCGTGGCGTTGTACAGCGTAAGCTGGACCAGTTCTCAATCGCGCCAAGAGGGGACGATTCCCCGCAGCCGGTTCGCCCGGGATACTCCCCGGTAAACTCCGCGGCGTGTCCGAAATGGGATGACTTGGGTCGGCAGTGTAGAACGGGAGACGTGACGGCAATGGCTACGGGAACTCTGCGGCCCCCAGGCACAGCGGCCGTCCCGGCCCCGGGCGGCGGGCGGTGACCCCCGGGCACGGCCTCCGTCCCCCTTCGGCCCCGGCCCCCGGCGCGCACGCCGGCGCCACCCTCGCCAAGGCCGCCTCGGAGAACTTCCCCGTCGCCCCCGCCTTCCTGCCCCGCGCCTGGCGCCAGGGCCTCATGGCGGTCTACGGCTACGCCCGCCTCGTCGACGACATCGGCGACGGCGACCTCGCGCCGGGCGGCCGCGACGCCGTCCTCCTCGGCCTCGACCCGGCCGCGGCCGACGACCGCCTCGCGATGCTCGACGCCCTAGAGGCCGACCTGCTGCGCGTCTTCGGCGGCACCGACGGTCCGCCGCGCCACCCCCTGCTGCTCGCGCTCCAGCCCGTCGTCCGCGAGCACCGCCTCAGCCCCGAGCACTTCCTCGGGCTCATCGAGGCCAACCGCCAGGACCAGCGGGTCACCCGCTACGAGACGTACGGACAGCTCCTCGCCTACTGCGAGCTCTCCGCCAACACCGTCGGCCGCCTCGTGCTGGAGCTCACCGGCACGGCCACCCCCGAGCGGATCCGCCGCTCCGACGCGATCTGCACCGCCCTGCAGATCGCCGAACACCTCCAGGACGTCGCCGAGGACCTCGGCCGCGACCGGATCTACCTCCCGGCCGAGGACATGGCGCGCTTCCGCGTCGCCGAGGCCGACCTCGCGGCCCCCACCGCCGGAGCCTCCGTACGCTCCCTGGTCGCCTTCGAAACAGAACGCGCGTACGGGCTCCTGGAGGAAGGGACCCCGCTCGTGGGCAGCGTCCACGGCAGGCTACGGCTGTTGCTCGCGGGGTTCGTGGGAGGGGGGCGAGCCGCCCTGAGGGCGATCTCGGCCGCCGGCTTCGACGTCCTGCCCGGGCCGCCCAAGCCCACCCGAGGCCTGCTCCTCCGCGAGGTGGCCGCCGTCCTGCGCACAGCGCCGAGAAAGGGGTGAGCCCCAACGTGGAGGGCCCCAACCACGCGTCCGCTCCGTCCGCCCCGGTCCTCGCCGCCTACAGCTACTGCGAGGCCGTGACCGGAACCCAGGCGCGCAACTTCGCCTACGGCATCCGGCTGCTGCCCACGGACAAGCGGCAGGCGATGTCCGCGCTGTACGCCTTCTCGCGGCGCGTCGACGACATCGGCGACGGCACCCTCGCGCCCGGGGCCAAGCTGGCCCGCCTGGAGGAGACCCGCGCCCTCCTCGGCCGGATCCGGGACGAGGAGATCGACGAGGACGACACCGACCCGGTCGCCGTCGCCCTCGCGCACGCCGCCCGCCGCTTCCCCATCCCCCTCGGCGGCCTCGACGAACTCATCGACGGTGTCCTGATGGACGTCCGCGGCGAGGAGTACGAGACCTGGGAGGACCTCAAGGCCTACTGCCGCTGCGTCGCCGGGGCCATCGGCCGGCTCTCGCTCGGCGTCTTCGGCACGGTCGGCCCCGGCGAGCACGCCGCCGAGTACGCCGACACCCTGGGCCTGGCGCTCCAGCTCACCAACATCCTCCGGGACGTCCGCGAGGACGCCGGCAACGGCCGCACCTACCTCCCCGCCGAGGACCTCGCCAAGTTCGGCTGCTCCGAAGGCTTCCGCAGCGGCCGGCTCCCCGCCGGCTCCGACTTCCCCGGCCTGGTCCACCACGAAGTCCGGCGCGCGCGGGCCCTGTTCACCGAGGGCTACCGGCTGCTGCCGATGCTCGACCGGCGCAGCGGCGCCTGCGTGGCCGCGATGGCCGGCATCTACCGCCGCCTGCTCGACCGCATCGAGCGCGAGCCCATGGCCGTCCTGCGCGGACGCGTCTCGCTGCCGCCCCACGAGAAGGCGTACGTGGCCGTGCGCGGCCTGTCCGGCCTCGACGCCCGCACCATCTCCCGCCAGACCGCCCGGAGGCGCGCCTGATGCCCCGGACCCCGGCCCCGGCCGCCGGCGCCGCGGCGCGCCCCGCCCGGGCAACCCGCGGGCGCGCGGGCGCGTCCCTCCGTGCGGGGTTCACCCGTACCGCAGCACATCCCGGCCCGGCGGGCCGGCGCACCACCCGGGAGGCCTCATGAGCGCCAGCGCAGCCGGCGACGGCCGCGCCGTCGTCGTCGGCGGCGGGCTCGCCGGAGTCACCGCCGCCCTCGAACTCGCCGACGCCGGACTGCGGGTGACCCTCCTCGAAGGACGGCCCCGCCTCGGCGGCCTCGCCTTCTCCTTCAAGCGCGGCGACCTGACCGTCGACAACGGCCAGCACGTCTACCTCCGCTGCTGCACCGCCTACCGGTGGTTCCTCGACCGCGTCGACGGCGCCGCCCTCGCCCCGCTCCAGGACCGGCTCGACGTCCCCGTCCTCGACGTCGCCCACCCCTCCGGCCCCCGCCTGGGCCGGCTGCGCCGCAGCGCCCTGCCCGTCCCCCTGCACCTCGCCTCCTCCCTGGCCCGCTACCCGCACCTCTCCCTCGCCGAGCGGGCGTCCGTCGGCCGGGCCGCCCTCGCGCTGCGCCGCCTCGACCCCGCCGACCCGGCGCTCGACGGCCTCGACTTCGCCACCTGGCTCGCCCGCTACGGCCAGAGCCCGCGCACCATCGACGCCCTGTGGGACCTCGTCGGCATCGCCACCCTCAACGCCACCGCCCGGCAGGCCTCCCTGGGCCTGGCGGCCATGGTCTTCAAGACCGGCCTGCTCTCCGAGAACGGCGCCGCCGACATCGGCTGGGCCCGCGTCCCGCTGGGCGAACTCCACGACACCCTCGCCCGCAAGGCCCTCGACGCCGCCGGGGTCCGCACCGCGCTGCGCACCCGCGTCACCGCGATCGCCCGTACCGGCGAAGGGAACTGGCGGATCGACACCGACGGCGAGTCCCTCGACGCGGCCACCGTCGTCCTCGCCGTCCCGCAGCGCGAGGCCCACGGCCTGCTGCCCGCCGGCGCGCTCGCCGACCCCGACAAGCTCCTCAACATCGGCACCGCCCCGATCCTCAACGTCCACGTCGTCTACGACCGCAAGGTGCTCCGGCAGCCCTTCTTCGCCGCCCTCGGCACCCCCGTGCAGTGGGTCTTCGACCGCACCGACTCCTCCGGACTCACCGACGGCGGCCAGTACCTGGCCCTGTCCCAGTCCGTCGCCCAGGACGACATCGACGAGCCCGTCTCCGTCCTGCGCGCCAAGTACCTGCCCGAACTGGAGCGGCTGCTGCCCGCCGCCCGGGGCGCGAAGGTCCGCGACTTCTTCGTCACCCGCGAACGCACCGCCACCTTCGCCCCCAGCCCCGGCGTCGGCCGGCTGCGCCCCGGCCCCCGGACCGACACGCCGGGGCTCTATCTCGCCGGTGCGTGGACCGCGACCGGCTGGCCCGCGACCATGGAGAGCGCCGTCCGCAGCGGCCTCGGCGCGGCACACGCCGCGCTCGCCGCTCTCGGCCGCCCCCGGGAACATCCTCTGCAGGAGGCGGTATGACGACCACCACGAGCACCACCAGCACAGCACGTACAGGAACCAGAGGAGAGCCAGTGAACCCGGGCAACCCGGCTAGCGAGAACACGGATGCCGGCGCCGGCTCGGCCGGCGGGGGAGTGGAGAAGGCCGACACCCTCGCCCTCCTCGAACGCGGCCGCACGCTGTCGACCCCCGTGCTCCGCGCGGCGGTGGACCGGCTCGCGGCGCCCATGGACACCGTCGCCGCCTACCACTTCGGCTGGATCGACGCCGAGGGCAACCCGGCGGACGGTGACGGCGGCAAGGCCGTGCGCCCCGCCCTCGCGCTGCTCTCCGCCGAGGCCGCCGGAGCCGCCGCCGAGGTCGGCATCCCCGGCGCCGTCGCCGTCGAACTCGTCCACAACTTCTCGCTGCTGCACGACGACCTGATGGACGGTGACGAGCAGCGCCGCCACCGCGACACGGTGTGGAAGGTCCACGGCCCCGCGCAGGCCATCCTCGTCGGCGACGCGCTCTTCGCCCTCGCCAACGAGGTGCTGCTGGAGCTCGGCACCGTGGAGGCCGGCCGCGCCACCCGCCGGCTGACCACCGCCAGCCGCAAGCTCATCGACGGCCAGGCCCAGGACATCTCCTACGAGCACCGCGAGCGCGTCAGCGTTCAGGAATGCCTGGAGATGGAAGGGAACAAGACCGGAGCCCTGCTCGCGTGCGCCGTGTCCATCGGAGCCGTCCTCGGCGGCGCGGACGACCGCACCGCCGACAAGCTGGAGGAGTACGGCTACCACCTCGGCCTCGCCTTCCAGGCCGTCGACGACCTCCTCGGCATCTGGGGCGACCCGGAGTCCACCGGCAAGCAGACCTGGAGCGACCTGCGCCAGCGCAAGAAGTCCCTGCCCGTCGTCGCGGCCCTCGCCGCGGGCGGACCGGCCTGTGAGGAGCTCGGCCGGCTGCTCGCGGCCGACGCCAAGAGCAACGACTTCGAGAACTTCTCCGAGGAGGAGTTCGCCCACCGGGCCGCCCTCATCGAGGCCGCCGGCGGCCGCCAGTGGACCGCCGACGAGGCCCGCCGCCAGCACGCGATCGCCGTCCGGGCGCTCGACGACGTGGACATGCCGCAGCGGGTGCGCGAGCAGCTCGTCGCCCTCGCCGACTTCGTCGTCGTGCGCAAGAGGTGATCTCCGCCGGAAAGTGGATATGAATCGCGAGTCGCCGGCCGGGCGGCCCTCCTGAGGGCGGCACCGGCCGACGGCAGACCCGGGCACAGCCGACGCACTGTACGAAGGGGAAGCCATGACAGCGACGACCGACGGCGGCGGTGCGATCACCGACGGCGCGGATCCGCGACACGACACCGCGGCGGCCCCGGCCGCCGCGGCCGCAGGCCCGTCCGGCGAGGACACCGGCCTGCCGAAGGCGGTCCGGGACGCCGCCGACCGGGCCACCCGGGAACTGCTGGACCGCCAGGACACCGCCGGGTGGTGGAAGGGCGACCTCCAGACCAACGTCACCATGGACGCCGAGGACCTGCTGCTGCGCCAGTTCCTCGGCATCCGCGACGAGGAGACCACCCGGGCCGCCGCCCTCTTCATCCGCGGCGAGCAGCAGCCCGACGGCACCTGGGCCACCTTCCACGGCGGCCCGCCCGAAATCTCCGCCACCATCGAGGCGTACGTGGCCCTGCGCCTGGCCGGGGACGCCCCCGACGCCCCGCACATGGCCCGCGCCTCGGCGTGGATCCGCGACCAGGGCGGGATCGCCTCCGCCCGGGTCTTCACCCGGATCTGGCTGGCCCTCTTCGGCTGGTGGAGCTGGGACCACCTGCCCGAACTCCCGCCGGAACTGGTCTTCCTGCCGCCCTGGGTGCCGCTGAACATCTATGACTTCGGCTGCTGGGCCCGCCAGACGATCGTCCCCCTGACGGTCGTCTCCGCGCTGCGGCCCGTGTGCCCGGCCCCCTTCACCCTCGACGAGCTGCGGACCGGCGACCACGATGCGTACCCGGCCAAACCGCTGGCACCGGCGGCCAGTTGGGACGGGATCTTCCAGCGGATGGACAAGGCCCTGCACCTCTACCGGCGCGTCGCCCCGCGCCGGCTGCGCAAGGCGGCCATGGCCGCCGCCGGACGCTGGATCGTGGAGCGCCAGGAGAACGACGGCTGCTGGGGCGGCATCCAGCCCCCCGCCGTGTACTCCGTGATCGCCCTGCACCTGCTCGGCTACGACCTCGGGCACCCGGTGATGCGGGCCGGGCTGGAGTCCCTCGACCGCTTCGCAGTCTGGCGCGAGGACGGCGCCCGCATGGTCGAGGCCTGCCAGTCACCGGTCTGGGACACCTGCCTGGCCGCCATCGCCCTGGCCGACGCGGGCGTCCGCCCCGACCACCCGGCGCTGGTGAAAGCCGCCGACTGGATGCTCGGCGAGGAGGTCCGCCGCAGCGGCGACTGGGCCGTGCGCCGGCCCGGCCTCGCCCCCGGCGGCTGGGCGTTCGAGTTCCACAACGACACCTACCCCGACGTCGACGACACCGCCGAGGTCGTCCTCGCCCTGCGCCGCATCCGCCACCCCGAGCCGGGCAAGGTCGACGCCGCCATCGACCGCGGGGTCTCCTGGACCCTCGGCATGCAGTCCGGGGACGGTGCCTGGGCCGCCTTCGACGCCGACAACACCAGCCCCCTCCCCAACCGGCTGCCCTTCTGCGACTTCGGCGAGGTCATCGACCCGCCCTCCGCCGACGTCACCGCCCACGTGGTGGAGATGCTCGCCGCCGAGGGGAAGGCCGACGACCCGCGCACCCGGCGGGGCATCGCCTGGCTGCTCGCCGAACAGGAGCCGGAGGGCTGCTGGTTCGGCCGCTGGGGCACCAACTACGTGTACGGGACGGGCTCGGTGGTGCCCGCCCTGACCGCCGCCGGGATCTCCCCGGGCCACCCGGCCGTCCGGCGGGCCGTCCGCTGGCTGGAGTCCGTGCAGAACGAGGACGGGGGCTGGGGCGAGGACCAGCGCTCCTACCGGGACCGCGCCTGGGCCGGGAAGGGCGCCTCCACCGCCTCCCAGACCGCCTGGGCGCTGATGGCCCTGCTCGCGGCGGGGGAGCGGGAGGGCGAGGCCGTCCGGCGCGGGCTCGCGTACCTGGTGGAGACCCAGCGCCCCGACGGCACCTGGGACGAGCCGTACTTCACCGGCACCGGGTTCCCCTGGGACTTCTCCATCAACTACCACCTCTACCGGCAGGTGTTCCCGCTCACCGCCCTGGGCCGCTACCTGTACGGGGACCCCCTCACCCCGGCCCGCACCGCCCGGCACACGGGCGGGGCCGCGCCCGCGGCCGTCACCGCCGAGGAGGCCTGATGCCGGCCCGGGCGGCTCCGCCCCCGCCGCCCCTGCTGATCGCCTGCGCCCTGCGCATCGAGCGGGCCGCCCTCGGAGGCGCCGCCGGGGGCACGGTGCTGCGGACCGGCATGGGCCCGCGCGCCGCCGACCGGGCCGTGGCGCGCGCCCTGGGGCGGCCCGGGATGGAGCGGGCCGCCGTCCTCGCCACCGGCTTCTGCGCCGGCCTGCTGCCCGGCATGAACCCCGGTGACCTGGTCGTCGCCGAGGAGACCCGCGACCCCCGCGGGGCCGTCACCTGCACCGGCGCCCCCCTGCTCGCCGAGGCCCTGGCCCGCGCCGTCCCGGGGCGGACCGTGCACACCGGCACACTGACCGGCTCCGACCACGTCGTCCGCGGCCAGGAGCGCGACCGGCTGCGCGCCTCCGGCGCCATCGCGGTCGACATGGAGTCCGCGGCCACCCTGTGGACCGCCTCCGGAGCGGGCCGCCCCGTTGCGGCCGTCCGGGTGATCGTGGACGCTCCCGAGCACGAGCTCGTCCGTATCGGCACGGTACGCGGTGGAATATCTGCCTTCCGTGTCCTACGTGCCGTACTTCCCGCTTTCCATGACTGGCACCGTTCGTTGCTGCTTCCCAGGAGGTGAACCAGATGGCCATGCCCTTGCGACAGTCCATCAGGGTCGGGACCTATCTTCTCGAACAGAAGCTCCGCAAGCGCGAGAAGTTCCCGCTGATCGTCGAGCTGGAGCCGCTCTACGCCTGCAACCTGGCCTGTGAGGGGTGCGGGAAGATCCAGCACCCGGCCGGGGTGCTCAAGCAGCGCATGCCCGTCGCCCAGGCGGTGGGCGCCGTCCTGGAGTCCGGCGCGCCCATGGTGTCCATCGCGGGCGGCGAACCCCTGATGCACCCCCAGATCGACGAGATCGTCCGGCAGCTGGTGGCCCGGCGGAAGTACGTCTTCCTCTGCACCAACGCCCTGCTGCTCCGCAAGAAGATCGAGAAGTTCACCCCGTCCCCCTACTTCGCCTTCGCCGTGCACATCGACGGGCTGCGCGAGCGCCACGACGAATCCGTGGCCAAGGAAGGCGTCTTCGACGAGGCCGTCGCCGCCATCAAGGAGGCCAAACGGCGCGGGTTCCGGGTGACCACCAACTCCACCTTCTTCAACACCGACACCCCCCAGACGGTCATCGAGGTGCTGAACTACCTCAATGACGACCTCCAGGTCGACGAGATGATGATCTCGCCCGCCTATGCCTACGAAAAGGCCCCCGACCAAGAACACTTCCTCGGCGTCGAACAGACCCGGGAACTCTTCAAGAAGGCCTTCGCCGGCGGCAACCGGCGCCGCTGGCGGCTCAACCACTCGCCGCTCTTCCTGGACTTCCTGGAAGGAAAGGCCGATTTCCCCTGCACGGCCTGGGCCATTCCGAATTACTCCCTCTTCGGCTGGCAGCGCCCCTGCTACCTGATGAGCGACGGATACGTGCCCACCTACCGGGAACTCGTGAACGACACCGACTGGAGCAAGTACGGCCGCGGCAAGGACCCGCGCTGCGCCAACTGCATGGCGCACTGCGGCTACGAGCCCACCGCCGTCCTCGCCACCATGGGCTCCCTCAAGGAGTCCCTGCGCGCCGCCCGCGAGACGGTCGCCGGGAACCGGGACGCGTCGGCATGACGGCGCCGCGGACGGGGGCCGCCGGCGGGGCAGGGGACTTCGACCTCGCCGCGCTGCTCGCCGAGCGCGGCGGCGAACGCTACGAGCTGCACGCCCGCCACCTCAACCACCAGCTGCCCCGCATGCTGCGCACCATCGGCTTCGACAAGGTGTACGTGCGCGCCGAGGGCGCCCACTTCTGGGACGAGGAGGGCAACGACTACCTCGACATGCTCGCCGGATTCGGGGTGATGGGCCTGGGCCGCCACCACCCCGTGGTCCGCCGGGCGCTGCACGACGTCCTGGACGCCGGTCTCGCCGACCTGACCCGCTTCGACTGCCAGCCGCTGCCGGGGCTGCTGGCCGAGAAGCTGCTGTCCCACAGCCCCCACCTGGACCGCGTCTTCTTCGGCAACAGCGGCACCGAGGCCGTCGAGACCGCCCTGAAGTTCGCCCGCTGCGCCACCGGCCGGCCCAGGATCCTCTACTGCGACCACGCCTTCCACGGGCTCACCGCGGGCTCGCTCTCGGTCAACGGGGAGGGCGGCTTCCGCGACGGCTTCGCGCCGCTGCTGCCCGACACGAAGATCCCCCTCGGGGACCTCGCGGCCCTGGAGCGCGAGCTGCGCCGCGGTGACGTGGCGGCTTTCGTGGTCGAGCCGGTCCAGGGCAAGGGGGTGCACGCCGCCCCGCCGGGGTTCCTGCGCGCCGCCCAGGAGCTCCTGCACCGGCACAAGGCGCTCCTGATCGCCGACGAGGTGCAGACCGGCCTCGGACGGACCGGCGACTTCTACGCGTACCAGAACGAACCGGGCGTGGAGCCGGACCTGGTCTGCGTGGCCAAGGCCCTCTCCGGCGGCTACGTGCCCGTCGGCGCGACCCTCGGCAAGGACTGGATCTTCCAGAAGGTGTACTCGTCGATGGACCGGGTGCTGGTGCACTCCGCCAGCTTCGGCTCCAACGCCCAGGCGATGGCGGCGGGGCTGGCGGTCCTGCACGTCATGGAGGACGAGGAGGTGGTGGCCAACGCGCGGGCCATGGGCGACCTGCTGCGCGGGCGGCTGGCGGCCCTCGTGGACACCTACGAGATGCTGCACGAGGTGCGCGGGCGCGGGCTGATGATCGGCATCGAGTTCGGCCGGCCCTCCTCCCTGGGGCTCCGCAGCCGCTGGACGATGCTCCAGGCGGCCCGCAAGGGACTGTTCGCCCAGATGGTGGTGGCGCCGCTGCTGAACAGGCACCGGATCCTCACCCAGGTCTCGGGGGACCACCTGGAGGTCATCAAGCTGATCCCGCCGCTGATCGTGGACGAGGCGGACGTGGAGCGCTTCGTCGGCGCCTTCCGCGAGGTCATGGACGAGGCCCACGGCGGCGGCTCGCTGATGTGGGACTTCGGCCGGACCCTGGTGAAGCAGGCCGTCGGCAACCGCTAGCGAGGGGCCCCGGCGCGCCGGGGCCCCGTGCGGACTCAGTCCAGCAGCCGGTCCCGCAGCGCCTCCAGCGTCGCGGGGGCGAGCCCGAGGCCGTCGGCCAGGTAGCGGTCCACCCCGCCCCAGTGCGTGTCGATGGTCTCGTAGGCGGCGAGCAGGTACTCGGCGCGGGCGTCGAACAGCGGCGCCAGCAGGTCCGTCACCTCGGGGGAGCGGGCCTCCGGCGTGTCGCCGCCGCGCCGCATCCGGTAGCGGTTGTGCGGGGCGTTCGACACCAGGTAGTCCGCCACGATCGCCTCGCGCTCGACCCCGAGCGCGAGCAGGGTGACCGCGACCGAGAGCCCGGCCCGGTCCTTGCCTGCGGCGCAGTGCAGCAGCGCCGGCACGCTGTCCTCGGCGAGGGCGTGCACCACCCGGCTGTGCTCGGCGGTGCGTCCGAGGATCATCTCGCGGTACGAGGCGGTCATGCGGGCGGCGGCCCTGCCCCCGCCCAGGAGCCCGCGGAGCTGGTCGAGGCCGCCCTCGCGGACCATCCGCCAGAACTCCCCGCCGTCGGCCGGGTCCGAGAGGGGGATGTTCACGTTGCGCACGCCCGGGAGCGCGACGTCCGGCCCCTCCAGGGCCTGGTCGGCGCGGTTGCGGAAGTCGAAGACGGTGTGCAGACCGAGGGAGGCGAGGAATTCTGCATCGGTTTCGGTGGCATGCGCCAGATGTCCGCTTCGGAACAGTCGTCCCGTCCTGACCCTCCGTCCGTCCGCGGTCGGCAGGCCGCCCACGTCGCGGAAATTGCGCACTCCGGTCATTACGGGCGCCGGCTCGGGGTGTGTCGGGAGGTCCTGCGGTATCTGCTGGGTCACGTGTACTCCTCCGTGCGTGCGGCTTGTCCGAATTGATCTGGTTGGAACCAACTTGCCGTAGGTGGACGCGAGATCGGGCCGAACTCCGTGAGCCAGATCATACGGTGACCGTGCGTGCCTGATCGCGAAAGTCGAATTCCCTGGCCGGTGCGGCCGTTGCCGGTCGGGAATGGACGCAGGGTGACCGGAATTCCGTTGATCCCTCATACCTGCTATTCCGTCAGGGAATTCACGGCTTGTTGCCCGTGCCCCCGCTGGATTACCTTCGCGAGCGATCCGGGTGGACCGCCTAATCCTGCCGCCGCCCGGGAACCGCACCCGACAACGACGCGCGGCAGGAGCGGGGGAACCAGGAAGGCCGCCGGGCCGGATCCATTCCGGTGCGGCTCGGGGTGAAGTCGTACACGTACGGCCGGGCATCTCCAGTCCGAACCCGACAGCTCACCTCGCAGGCGCCGGAGAGGAATGCGCCATGCCCGGAAAGGGTAAGCACCGCCGCCCCAAGTCCCGTTCCATATCCCGCGGACTCGCCGTCGCAGGGACCGGGGGCGCGGCCCTCGCGCTGCCGCTCATGGGGGCCGCCGGCGCCCAGGCGGCCGCTCCCGCGGCCCAGGCTCCGGCGGCCGCCCCCGCCGTCGCCCCGGCCGCCGCCCCGTCGGTGTACACCGTCGTGCCGGGCGACTGCCTCTCGACGATCGCCGCCGAGCGCGGCCTCTCCGGCGGCTGGGAGCAGCTGTACGCCGACAACCGCGAGGCCGTCGGCGACGACCCCTCGCTGATCCACCCGGGCCTGCGCCTGGCCCTCGGCGGGCAGGCCGCGGCCCCCGCCCCGAAGGCGGCTGCGGCGCCGGCCGAGGAATCCTCGACCGGAACTCCGGCGGCCGGCGGGGACGCGGCCGGCGCGGCCCGCTCCGGCGCCGCCGCCACCGGGTCGGGCGCGTCCGGCGCCTCCGGTGCCGCGCAGCTGAAGGGCGCTGCGGCCCCGTCCCGCGGAATGAAGCAGTCCGCGCCCGCCGCGCAGTCCGCGCCCGCGAGCGCCGCGGGCTTCGTCGCCCCCGTCAGCGGTGGCATCTCCACCCAGTACCGCACCCCCGGCGCCATGTGGTCCTCCGGCTACCACACCGGCGTCGACTTCATCGCGAGCACCGGCACCACCGTCCGGGCCGTCGGCGCGGGCACCGTGGTTTCCGCAGGCTGGGGCGGCGCCTACGGCAACCAGGTCGTCATCCGGCACGCCGACGGCAAGTACTCCCAGTACGGCCACCTGTCCCAGCTGAACGTGTCCACGGGGCAGGCCGTCACCGCCGGCCAGACCATCGGACTCTCCGGCGCCACCGGCAACGTGACGGGCCCGCACCTCCACTTCGAGATCCGTACGGGTCCGTCGTACGGCTCCGACATCGACCCGCTGGCCTACCTCCGCTCGAAGGGCGTCAGCGTCTGAGGCCGCCCCGGCGGCGGAGCGCCGGGACGCGAGGGGCCGGGACCCGAGGGGGGTCCCGGCCCCGCTTGTACTTATTCCTTATCCCCCGCGTGGTATAGATCACGGCCCGTCAAGCCCTCATTACGTTGGCGTAGGTTGGCGGCGGGGGTGAAGGATGGGTTCCCGTGGCAGCGACGAAGACGACACTCAAGACCATCGGCTCGTACGCGGCGATCGGGGACAGCTTCACCGAAGGCGTGGGGGACCCGGGGCCCGGGGACACGTACCTCGGCTGGGCGGACCGCCTCGCCGTACTCCTGGCGGATCAGCGCGACGAGCACGACTTCCGGTACGCGAACCTGGCGGTACGGGGCAAGGTGCTCGACCAGATCGTGGAGGAGCAGGTTCCGCGGGCCAAGGAACTCGCCCCCGAACTCGTCTCCTTCTGTGCGGGCGGCAACGACATCATCCGGCCCGGCAGCGACCCCGACGACGTGGCCGAGCGCTTCGAGGCGGCCGTGGCCGACCTCACGGCCTCCGTCGGCCTCGTCATGATCACCACCGGCTTCGACACCCGGGGCGTGCCGGTCCTCAAGCACCTGCGCGGCAAGATCGCGACGTACAACGTCCACGTGCGCGCCATCGCGGACCGCTACGGCTGCCCGGTGCTCGACCTCTGGTCGCTCAAGACCGTCCAGGACCGGCGTGCCTGGGACGACGACCGCCTCCACCTCTCGCCCGAGGGCCACACCCGCGTCGCGCTGCGCGCCGCGCAGGTGCTCGGCTACGAGGTCCCGGCCGACCCCGACCAGCCCTGGCCGCCGGCCGCTCCCCGCGGCTCCGTGGACGTCACCCGCGACAACATCCAGTGGGCGCGCGAGCACCTCGTGCCGTGGATCGGGCGGCGGCTGCGCGGTGAGTCCTCCGGTGACAACGTCGAGGCGAAGCGGCCCGACCTGCTCCCGCTGTAGCCCGGCCGGCGGCGGACGCGGTGCCTGCGCCGGGCCCGCCGCCGACGAGGCGGACCGGGAGGCGGACGGACGAGGCGGACCGACGAGGCGCCGCGCGGCGGAATCCTCGGAAGCCGGTGCGCGTTGGGAAGGTCGTGGGCGTACCCCGCCCCACCCCACCCGCACTACCCAGGAGGCGCCTTGACCGGCTCCCTTCCCCTGCGTCCCCGGCTGCGCGCCCTGCGGCCCGAAGCCTTCGGCGCGGACCCGTCCGGCGCGCGGCTGGAGCGCATCCTGCGCTCGCCGAACTTCGCCGACGGCGTCTTCCAGAACCCGGTGGGGGCCAGGACCAGGCCATCCGGCTCGATGCTGGAGTTCGCCAAGATCTACTTCAACCGGGAGCAGCGGATCCGGCGCAACCCCGGCGCGCCGATCCCCGTCTACCCCACCACCCTCGCCGAGCTGGCCAAGCCCCCCGTCGGCGGCCTGCGCCTGACCTGGATGGGGCACTCCAGCGTGCTCGCCGAGATCGACGGCCGCCGCGTGCTTTTCGACCCCGTCTGGGGCGAGCGCTGCTCCCCCTTCCCCTTCGCGGGGCCCAAGCGCCTGCACCCCGTACCGGTGCCGCTGGCCTCCCTCGGCGAGGTCGACGTCGTGGTCATCTCCCACGACCACTACGACCACCTGGACCTGCCCACCATCAAGGCCCTGGCCGGCACCGGCACGGTCTTCGCCGTCCCGCTGGGCGTCGGCGCGCACCTGGAGCACTGGGGCGTGCCGGCGAGCCGGCTGCGCGAGCTGGACTGGAACGAGTCCACCGAGGTCGCGGGAATCTCGCTGACGGCCACTCCGGCCCGCCACTTCTGCGGGCGGGGCCTGCGCAACCAGCAGTTCACCCTGTGGGCCTCCTGGGTGGTCGCGGGCGACGGACACCGGATCTTCCACAGCGGGGACACCGGCTATTTCCCCGGCTTCAAGGAGATCGGCGCCGAGCACGGCCCCTTCGACGCGACGATGATCCAGATCGGCGCCTACTCGGAGTACTGGCCCGACATCCACATGACCCCCGAGGAGGGCATGCGGGCGCACCTCGACCTCCAGGGCGGCGCCCCGGCCGGCACCATGCTGCCGATCCACTGGGGCACCTTCAACCTCGCCCCGCACCCGTGGGACGAGCCCGGCGAGGGCACCGTCGCCGCCGCCGGAGCGGCCGGCGCGGCCATCGCCCTGCCGATCCCCGGCCAGCCCTTCGAACCCGGCGCCCCCGACGCCCCGGCCGCCCCCTGGTGGCGCCCCTTCGCCACGGGTGCCGCGACCCCCGCCGCCGCCCCGGCCGCGGCCGCCGCGACGGGCGCCTGCGACCCGGCGCCGTCCCCGGCGGACGGCCTCGGGGAACCGGAGGCCGTCGGTTCGTGACCCCGGAGCGCGTCCGCCCCGAGCTGCACGGGCGTGCGCGCTCCCGGCGCATTCGGGCTGTCGTACGAGCGCTCCATCGGGAGCGGGAAGCAGTCCGGTGAAGTTGCCCAACTGGGCAACGACCGCGTGAGCGCGCGGTCTAGCGTGGGTATCCGGTGATCAACACCGGCCCCCGGGCACTCGCTCCGGCGGGCCGGGCCCCACGTACCGAGGACGCCGATGTCCGGACTCCGCGCAGCCCGCCACGCCCCGTCGAGACACGCCGCCACGGGCCCCGGCCGGCAGATAGGGCCCCAGCTGGTCCGCGCCGCCGTGCTGCCCACGCTCGCCGCCGGGCTCAGCGGTACCGCCGCGGTGATCTTCACCCTCCAGCTGGGCGGGGGCGCCGGGGAGCGGGACGCGCGGCTGTGGCCGGTGCTCGCGGGCTGCGCGCTGCTGGCCGTCGGCGCCCTCGCCGCCGCCCTGCTGGGGGCCCAGCGCGGGGCCAAGGCCGTCCGGGACCGGTGCGAGGCGCTGCGGCGCTCCAGCATGCGCGGCCGCCAGGAGCTGCGCACGGCCGCCGAACGGCTGGAGCGGGGGGAACGGCCCGGCCGCCCCGTGCGGGCCGGACGGGGCGCCCCGCCGCCCCAGGCGGGTCCGTCCGGGGTGGACGAGTTCTGGCTCCTCGCCCAGGAGCTGCGCGGCGCCCGGGAGCAGGCGCACGAGACCCTCGTCCGGCTGGCCGCCCCGGCGGCGCCGAGCGACAGCGACCGCAAGGTCGAGGTCTTCGTCAACCTCGCGCGCCGGCTCCAGTCGCTGGTGCACCGCGAGATCTCGCTCCTCGACGAGCTGGAGGACACGGTCGAGGACCCCGACCTGCTCCGCCGGCTCTTCCACGTCGACCACCTCGCCACCCGGATCCGCCGGCACGCCGAGAACCTCGCCGTCCTGGGCGGGGCCGCCTCCCGGCGCCAGTGGACGCGGCCGATCGACCTGAGCGAGGTGCTGCGGTCCTCGGTGGCCGAGGTCGAGCAGTACACCCGCGTGAAGGTGGTGCCCCCGGCCGGCGGCACCGTCCGCGGGCACGCCGTCGCCGACGTGGTGCACCTGCTGGCCGAACTCGTCGAGAACGCGACGGTGTTCTCCGCTCCCGACACCGACGTGGTGGTCCGCGCCGAACGGGTCACGGCCGGCATCGCGGTCGAGGTCGAGGACCGCGGGCTGGGCATGCCGGCACAGGAGCAGTGCCGGATGAACACGCTGCTCGGCGACCCCGAACAGGTCAGCGTCCGGCACCTGCTGGCGGACGGCCGGATCGGCCTGTTCGTGGTCTCCGTCCTGGCCCGGCGGCACGGGATCGCCGTCGAGCTGAAGTCGAACATCTACGGCGGGGTCCTCGCCGTCCTCGTCCTGCCCCACGGGCTGCTGGGCGCCGAGGCCCCGGACGCCGCCGACGCCCTGGGCGGCACCCGCCCCACCTCCTGGGGCACGGCCGAAGCGTCCCCGCCGCTGGAGCCGGCCCGCATCGCGGCGCCCGGGCCCGAGCCCGCCCCCGCCGCGCACCCCGACCGGTCCCCGGACCCGGCCCACCGCGCCGCCCCCACCGGCCGCCCGGCCCCCGACCTCGGCCTGGACCTCGGCCTCGTGCCCGCCGCCCCGGAGGGGATCACGGGCCGGGGCGCCGAGCCCGGACGGGGCCCCGCGTGGGCCCGCGGGCCGCAGGAGGGCGACCGGCCCGCGCACCCCGCGCCCCTGCCGCACCGGGTGCCCGCCGCCCGGGCCGACCCCGACGGCCGGCCGCCGCTGCCCCGGCGGCGCGCCCAGACGCACCTCGCACCGCAGCTGCGCGAGGACCCCGCCCCCCGCCCCGCGGACGAGGACGCCGAACAGCCGCTGCACGACCCCGGCCTGATGGCGTCCTTCCAGCGGGGCTTCGGCCTCGCCCAGTCGTCCGAACAGCAGTCATGACCCCCGCCTGACCCCCCGCTCAACCCCCCACACGAACCCCAGCAAGGAGCACACCCCCATGGCCGGCGAAGTGGCGACGCAGACGAAGACACCCAACCTCTCGGACCTCGACTGGCTGCTCGGCGGACTGGTCCAACGCGTCCCGTACACCCGCGCCGCGGTGCTGCTGACCAACGACGGGCTCGTGACCTGCGTGCACGGCCTGGACCCCGACAGCGCCGACCACATGGCGGCCCTGGCCTCCGGTCTGTACTCCCTCGGCCGCAGCGCCGGGGCCCGCTTCGGCGACGGAGCCGAGGTCCGGCAGGTCGTCGTCGAACTCGACACCGCGCTCGTCTTCGTCTCCGCGGCCGGCTCCGGCACCTGCCTGGCCGTCCTCGCGGACCGGGAGGCCGACGCGGGCGTGCTCGGCTACGAGATGGCGATGCTGGTCAAGAGCGTACGGCCGTACCTGGCCGCCCCGCCCCGCCGCCCGGTCGCCCTCGCCGACGCCGAAGCGGGGCGGTGAGGGCCCGGACCGGGGGGGTCCACACGACGGGGGCCGGGGCACCGCGGGACACGCCCTGGCTCGACGACTCGGCCGGCCGGGTCATGCGCCCGTACACGGCCAGCGGCGGCCGCACGCGTGCCGCCGTCGCCCTCGACCTGCTGTCCCTGGTGAGCGCCACCGGGGTCCGGCCGAGGGTGCCGCTCGGCGCCGAGCACACGCTCGCCCTGCGCTGCTGCGCGGCCGCCCCGGCGGTGACGGTCGCCGAGGTCGCCGGCCACCTGCGGCTCCCGGCGGTGGTGGTCAAGGTGCTGCTGTCCGACCTCGTGGAGCACGGGGCGGTACGGACGCGGGCGCCGAGGTTCCCGGGTGGCGGGGGAGGATCCTTCGCCGCCGACGACCAGTCCCTGCTGAGGGCGGTGCTCGATGGCCTACGCCGAAGGCTCTGAGGACCCGGCCCTGCCCGCGACCTTGAAGATCCTGGTCGCGGGCGGGTTCGGGGCGGGGAAGACCACCTTCGTGGGCGCGGTCAGCGAGATCGAGCCGCTGTGCACGGAGGAACTGCTGAGCGGGGCCGGCGAGGCCGCCGACCCGCTCGACGGGGTGGCGGGCAAGACGGCGACCACCGTCGCCCTGGACTTCGGCCGGCTCACCCTCGACGACCGGCACGTGCTCTACCTGTTCGGCACGCCCGGCCAGCAGCGCTTCTGGTTCCTGTGGGAGGAGCTCTGCGCGGGCGCCCTCGGCGCCGTCGTCCTCGCCGACACCCGCCGCCTCGACGACTGCTTCCCCGCCGTGGACTTCTTCGAACGGCGCGGCATCGGCTTCATCGTCGCCGTCAACGAGTTCGACGGCGCCCACCGCTACACGGCCGAGGAGGTCCGCGCGGCCGTGGGGCTCGCCCCCGAGGTGCCCGTCGTCTGCTGCGACGCCCGCCTCAGGGGCTCCGGTACGGGGACGCTCGCCGCCCTCGTCCACCACCTGCTGTCCACCGCGCAGCGCGCCGCGGCGGCCGGACCGCCGGCCCCGCACCCGTCCGACCACCACCACCCACCGGGGGGACCACCGTGAACCGCTACGAATCCACCGGCCACCTGCTGCTCACCCCCGTGGACCGGGAGGCACCCGCGCGGGTGCTCCGGCTGCGCGAGATGAACCTGGGAGAGCGCGTGGACGAAGAGCTCGACGCCTTCGCCCGCCGCGTCGCGCAGACCCTCGACGCCCCGTCCGCCGGGGTCAACTTCGTCGGCGAGGAACGCCAGTTCTTCGCCGGCCTGCACCACGAACCGGACGCGGCCTCGCACGGCTACCCGGCACGGGTGCTGCCCCGCGACCACGGCTACTGCCCGCACGTCGTGGTGCGCCGCAGGGCCCTGGTCCTGGAGGACGTACGGGACTTCGCGCGCTTCGCGGGCAACGCCGTCGTGGACGGGAGCGGGATCCGCTCCTACCTGGGGGCGCCGCTCACCGACCGGCGGGGCATCGTCCTCGGCACGGTGTGCGCGGCGGACGTGGTGCCGCGCCGGTGGGGACCGGCCGGCCTGACCACGGTCAAGGCCCTCGCCGCCGAGCTGGTGGAGCGGCTCCAGGAGCGCGCGGACCGCTCCGCCTGACGGGCCCGCGGGACTCAGCGCAGGAAGGCCGTGATCCGCTTCCGCAGCGAGGCGGCGTCCAGACCGTGGGCCGCCGTGTGCTCCTCGATCGTCCCGAACCGGCGCAGCTCGGCGCGCCCCACCCCCAGCGGCAGCACCCGGTGCGGGACGTCGAGCAGCGCCCGCCCGGCGGCCGCCGCCGAGGTGCCGGCGAGGTACGGCTCCACCAGGACCACGTCGGCCGAGGCCCGGCCGACGGCGGCGCGCAGGGCCGCGTCGTCGAAGGGGCGCACGGTGGTGGCGTACAACACGGTGACGTCGAGGCCCTCGGTCGCGGAGAGGACGCCGTCGAGCATCGGGCCGACGGCGAGGACCACGCCCGCGCGGCCCTCCCGCACGGTCTGGAACCGCAGGCCGTCGGCGCCCGGCCGCGGGGCCCCGTTCGCCATCTGCGACAGCCGGACGTAGACCCGGTCGTCCCCGGCGGCGTACGCGTGGCGCAGCAGGGCCTCGGCCTCGTCGGGGTGGCCGGGGACGTGTACGGTCCAGCCGTCGAGGGTGTCCAGCAGGGCCACGTCGCCCGGGGCCATGTGCGTGTACCCGCCGGCGGGCCAGTCGTAGCTGGCGCTGGAGCTGACCAGGACCCCGCCCGTGTCCTGGTGCCCGAAGTCCAGCTTGAGCTGCTCGAACGGCCGCTCCACCAGGAAGCTGGCGAAGGTGTGCAGCACCGGCCGCAGCCCGGTCAGTGCCAGGCCGCCGCCCACGCCCACGAGCAACTGCTCACGGATCCCGACGTTGATCACGCGGTCGGGATGGCGCCGCTGGGCGGGCCGGAACCCGTCCATGGTGATCTCGGCGAGCACCACGGCCAGCCGGGGATCCTCGTCGAGCAGCTCCGACGTGACCGAGACGAACCGTTCCCGCATGGTGTCCATGGCGTTTCCCCCTCAGTACTTCTTCTCGACCCGGGCGACGACGGCGTGCGGCCGGCCCGGGTGCGGTGCGGTGAAGGCGGCGTGGAGCGCCGCGTGGTCGCGTCCGTCGACCGTGGCCGTGCTCCAGCCCGCCGCCTCGAAGCGCGAGGCGATCCCGCCGGACCAGCCGTGGGTGGCGGAGTCGTTGTCGACGATGACGGTGTGCAGGGCCTCCAGCCCGGCCGCGCCGGCGTAGGCGATGGCCTCGTGGTTGCTGCCCTCGTCGAGCTCCGCGTCCCCGATCAGGACCCAGACGGCGGGCTCGTCGAGCCCCTGCGCCCGCAGCCCGAGCGCGCTGCCGACGGCGAGCGGCAGTCCGTGCCCGAGGGAGCCGCTGGCGATCTCCACGCCGGGGACCAGGACGCGGTCGGGGTGGTGGCCGAGCGGGGAGTCGAACGCGCCGAAGCCGGGCAGCCAGTGCACGGGGAAGAACCCCTTGGCGGCGAGCACGGCGTAGTAGGCCATCGGCCCGTGCCCCTTGGAGAGCAGGAACCGGTCCCGCCCGGGTGCGTCCGCGCTGCCCGGGCCGACCCGCAGCACCCGGTCGTACAGCACCCACAGCACGTCGAGCGTGGAGGTGGCGGCGGGTCCGTGCTTTTCGTCCCCGGTCATGAGGGCCATCAGGCGGCCCAGGTCCTCGTAGCGGAAGCCGGTGTCCGCGGTTGCGTGTGTCATGCAGGAACCATGCGACCTCAAGTGGACTTGAGGTCAAGGGGCCGCCGCCCGGCCCGCCGGATCCGGCCGCCCCGCGCATGGTGCGCGCGACCACCCGCGGAAGTGCGGTATGGTTCTCATGCCGGTTCGGCCGGGGGAAACCCCAGGTCAGCGGCATCGGGACGTGGCGCAGCTTGGTAGCGCACTTGACTGGGGGTCAAGGGGTCGCAGGTTCAAATCCTGTCGTCCCGACTTGCGAATACGCAGGTCAGAGGCCGTATCGGAAGCATCCGATACGGCCTCAAGATCGTTTCTGGGGACCATCTCATACTCCGACGCGTAGCCACGCGTCCGGGGAGGAACGGGATGGCGCGAGCGGGGCGCCGTCGTCGTCCCGTCGCGCGAGGTCGGCGTCGTCGTCCGGCGTGGTGGCGGGGGCCTGGACGTGGTGCTTGCCGAGGGCGAGGGGAGCGGCCCCCTTGACGCCGACAGCCTTGATGACGGCGGCGGCGACCGCGTCGCGATCTTCCAGAGGAGCGATGCCGACCAGGTTCGCGAGCGCGGCTTTGGTGCCGGGGACGGCCTCGGTCTTCTGGCGACCGAGTTCGTGTTGGCCGGCAGCCCGCCGCCAATGCCCGGGAACAGGTACTCGTGGCCGGCAGACGCCCTGCCGGTGCAGCGTCCGCAGTGGCGCATCCAGGACGGCGAACACGCGCCCCATCAGGCCCAGGCCGCAATGGCGCCGGCGGGGCATCGGCTCGACAACCTCCGAGAAGGCACCTGACAAACGGTCCCGGTCCACCAAAGTCCCCTATCCATAGGTTATTTTGACTGGCCTGTCCGTCTCGAATCGACTGCCCTAACGAACGAAGGGAAACGCCATGAGGATCACCAGGACTGCACCTAGGACGCGGGCCAGGATTGCCGTGTCCGTCGCGGCCCTGGCCGCGGGCTCACTCCTACTCACCGCCTGCGGCGGAAGCAGCGACAGCGGCGGCAAGCTCGACGGCACCTACTACGTCAAGGACGTCAACGGCACGTCCGACCTCGGCCAGCTGGTCGTCAAGGGCAACAGCGTCTCGCATCATGAGTACGGCTGCGATGGTGTCTACGAGAAGCCGGGCGTGACCAGCACCGGCGAGTTCAACAAGGATCAGACCCAGATCATATGGACGGTCGCCGGAGACGACACCCGCAACAAGCGGACCGGCAGCGAGTCAATCTCGACCAGCAACACCTCGATCAGCATCGGCGGTAGCGTGTACGTGCGTGACGACTCCGATGCCGGCAAGGCACTGTTGGGCGGCTTCAAGAACAAGTGTGCCAAGTAGCGTCGACGTTCCGCCGGCCGGCGAGCAGCACTGAACCCCGTGGGCATCGCGTCCACGGGGTTCTGTCCGTCCTCGGCTGGTCAAGCCTCTGACGCCTCCTCCTGAAGCTGCGGCGCCGGGTATGGACGACGCACCCGGTGAGGTTGATCGTTCTCACCGGGTGCGTCAGGCCTCCACGCCCGCCCTCGATCGGAGGATCAGTCCTCCTCGCCCCGGCCTCGGCGGGGGCCAACGGTCCGCCGCGGCTGCGGCTCCGGGGTCTCCACGCTCCGGGGGTCCGGATCGGCCGTCCGGCGCGGACGTGGAACCGGAGCCTGCGGCGGCGTAGGAGCCGGTGCAGGGGCCGGCGGCCGCGGAGCACGCCCCGGCGGGGCAGGCGTCGGGCGCGGCGTCGGCGCCTGGATCGCACCCGGCTGACCCGCTGCCTGTGTCCGACCCGGAGTCCGCGCACCCGGCGCAGCCGGAGCACCGGCCCCTGGCTGCCTCGGAGTCGAGGAGCCGTCGCGGCGGGCGTTGTTCACGGGCAGCGGCCGGTCGCTGTTCGTCTGCGCCTCGGCCTGCTCCTGCCGTGCCGGCGGCCGGATGGGGGTCTGGGCCCGAGCCGGGGCAGGGGTGCTCTGAGCGGGGGGCGTGGGACGCGCGCTCGGCTCACCCCGCGTCGGAGCCGGGGCAGGCACGGCGTCGGGGCCGAAGCGCTGCGGTGCGGCCTGCTGGTTGCCGTCCTGTTGGCTCTGCGCACC
>NZ_JBBDHD010000003.1:0-163733 GCF_044129415.1 Streptomyces racemochromogenes | reverse complement strand
GCCCCGCCGACGCCGACGGCGAGGGCCCGGGCGGACGCCGTGGCCGCCGGGTGCTCGGCGCCCCCGCCTCTCCCGCCGCCTCCCCGGGCCCGCAGGCCACGGACGCTCCGGGTGGCGCGGAGCCCACGCTTCCCACCGGGCGGCGCCGGGCGCTGCCCGTGACCCCCGCCTGGCCCGTGCCGGCGGCCCGGACGGCGCCCGAGGACGCGGAAGCCGCGGCGGCCGCCGTGCCCGGCGCCCGGCAGCCCGGTGACGCCCCGGCGGGAGGCCAGCCGATCAGCGTGCGCGCGCTCGGCACCCTGGGCCAGGGCATCTCCGTGGACGCGGGCGCGGCCGGCCCCGGCGGATCCGGCTCCGGCCGGCGCCGTCGGCTCTCCGAACCGGCGCCCCAGGGGCGGGCCTTCGCCATAGGGGCCCCCGAAGCGGGCGCCGCCGAGGGCCCGGAGCCGCTCGACGGGCCCGGTGGAGCCGTCGAGGTGGTCAACCGTCCCGTGCCGCAGCCCATGGACGACGAGCTTCCGCCCGAGCCGCTGGACAACCCGCGCCGGCTGCTGGTGTGGCCCGCGCCGGACGCGCAGACGCAGCAGGCACTCAGCGAACGCGGCTACCGCCCGGTGATCGTGCATTCGCGGGAGGAGGTGGACGCGCAGATCGCGGCCTTCCCGGCCGCCCTGTTCGTCGACCCGCTGACCGGCCCGATCACCCGGACCGCCCTGCAGTCCCTGCGCCAGGCCGCGGTGGCCGCCGAGGTCCCCGTCCTGGTGACGGCCGGGCTGGGGCACGCCACGCGCGAGGCCGCGTACGGTGCCGATCCGGCCGTCCTCCTCAAGGCGCTGGCGCCGCGCGACAGCGAACAGCACCCCTCCCGCGTGCTGCTGATCGAGGAGCACGACGAGGTCGCCACCGCGCTGACGGCCGCGCTGGAGCGGCGCGGCCTTCAGGTCGCACGGGCGGGAGCGGACACCGACGCGGTGGACCTGGCGACCCGGATGCGTCCCAACCTGGTGGTCATGGACCTCATGCAGGTGCGGCGCCGACGGGCCGGGATCGTGGACTGGCTGCGCGCCAACGGGCTCCTGAACCGCACCCCGCTCGTCGTCTACACGGCCACCGGGATCGAGCCGGGCGACCGTCCGCGGCTGGCCTCGGGGGAGAGCGTGCTGTTCCTCGCCGAACGCGCCACGACCCCGGACGTACAGGGCCGCATCGTGGACCTCCTCGCCAAGATCGGCACCAACTAGCCATCCTGGTCCGATGGCCACCACCGACACGACCGAGCACAGCGTCCCCGCCGACAACGGCGAGGTGAGCCTGCTCATCGCGCGTCAGGTGGAACCGGGCTACGAGGAGGCCTTCGAGAGCTGGGCGCGCGGCATCCTGGAGACCGCCGCGCGCTTTCCCGACCACCTGGGCTACGGGCTGTTCCGGCCCGCGGCCGAGGGCGCCCCGTGGTTCCTCGTCCACCGCTTCCGCGACCAGGAGGCGCTCGCGCGGTGGCAGGAGTCGCCGGAGCGGGCCGAGTGGTTCGCCCACTGCGAGGGCCACCACCACACCGAGATAGCCCGGCGCGAGCTGCACGGCATGGAGACGTGGTTCGCCAAGCCGGGTACGACCCGGCCCGCGCCGCCGCGGTGGAAGATGGCGATCAGCTCGGGGCTGGCCATCTTCCCGATCTCGCTGATCGGCAACGCGGTGCTCGGGCCGTACCTGGTGGACGTGAACTTCGTGCTCCGGACGGCCGCGTTCGCTGCCGTCTTCAGCACCCTGATGACCTATGCGGCCATGCCCGCCGTCAGCCGGCTGCTGCGACCGTGGCTGACGCGCGGCTGACCGGCTGCCCGGGACCGGCTAGCCGAGGGTGGTGACGTCCAGGTCGCCGTCGGCGTACTGCTTGCGGATCACCTTCTTGTCGAACTTGCCGACGCTGGTCTTCGGCACGGCCTCGACGGACGTCCAGCGCTCCGGCAGCTGCCACTTGGCGATCGACCGCGCGAGGAAGGCGCGCAGTCCCTCGTAGTCGGCCGTGGCGCCCTCCTTGAGGACGACCGTGGCCAGCGGGCGCTCGCCCCACTTCTCGTCGGGGACGGCGACGACCGCCGCTTCGGCGACCTCGGGGTGGGCCATCAGCGCGTTCTCCAGCTCGACGCTGGAGATCCACTCGCCGCCGGACTTGATGACGTCCTTGGCCCGGTCGGTGAGGGTGAGGAAGCCGGCGGCGCTGATCACACCGACGTCCCCGGTCTTGAGCCAGCCGTCGGCGCTGAACTTGTCCTCGGGCCGCAGCGGTTCTCCGGACGCACCGCCGTAGTAGGCGCCCGCGATCCAGTTGCCGCGGACCTCCAGCTCGCCCGCGGACTGCCCGTCCCACGGCAGGACGTCGCCGGCCGGCCCGATGAGGCGGGCCTCGACGCCGGCCGGGAAGCGGCCCTGGGTCACGCGGTACGGCCACTCCTCCTCGGCACTGAGCCCGGCCGGCGGGTGCGCCATGGTGCCCAGCGGGGAGGTCTCCGTCATGCCCCAGGCGTGGCAGAGGCGGACGCCGAGCTTGTCGTAGGCCTCCATCAGCGAGGGCGGACAGGCGGCGCCGCCGATGGTCACCTGCTTCATCGAGGTCAGGTCGCGCGGGCGGGCGGTGACCTCGGCGAGCAGTCCCTGCCAGATGGTGGGGACCGCCGCGGCGTGCGTGGGCTTCTCCCGCTCGATCATCTCGGCGAGCGGTGCGGGCTGGAGGAAGCGGTCCGGCATCAGCATGTTGATGCCGGTCATGAAGGTGGCGTGGGGCAGGCCCCAGGCGTTCACGTGGAACTGCGGGACCACGATCAGGCTGGTGTCGTGGTCGGTGAGGCCCATCGACTCGGTCATGTTGACCTGCATGGAGTGCAGGTAGACCGAGCGGTGGGAGTAGACGACGCCCTTGGGCTCCCCGGTGGTGCCGGAGGTGTAGCACATGGCCGCGGCCTGGCGCTCGTCCAGTTCGGGCCAGTCGTAGTGGTCGGCGCGGCCTTCGAGGAGCTCCTCGTACTCGTGGACCCGTACGCCGAGCCCGTCGAGGGCGGAGCGGTCGCCGATGCCGGAGACCACGACGTGCTCGACCGTCGGCAGGTGCGGCAGCAGCGGCGCCAACAGCGGCAGCAGGGTGCCGTTCACCAGCACCACCCGGTCGGCCGCGTGGTTGACGATGAAGACCAGCTGCTCCGGGGGCAGCCGCAGGTTGAGCGTGTGCAGGACCGCGCCCATGGAGGGGATCGCGAAGTAGGCCTCGACGTGCTCGGAGTTGTTCCACATGAGCGTCGCGACCCGTTCGTCCTGCCGGACTCCGAGCTCGTCACGCAGGGCGTGCGCGAGCCGCGCGGCGCGGACGCCGATCTCGGCGAAGCTGCGCCGGTGCGGCTCCGCCTCGCCGGTCCAGGTCGTGACCCGGGAGTCTCCGTGAATCGTCGACCCGTGGGCCAGGATCCGCGAGATCAGCAGCGGTACATCCTGCATGGTGCTCAGCAAAGCGTCCTCCCGGTGAGCGCTGCGGCGCTGCGGCGGCTGTCGGATGCTGCCGATTCTGCGCACGTACCGGTCGGCATGTCACTACCCGGGAGTACAAACAGGCTGGTCGATCACTGTCCGGGCCGGTGGTCTGGCCGATGTTTCACGTGAAACGGGGGCCGGCCGTGTTTCACGTGAAACGGGGCTCAGCGCACCGGGGTGAGTTCCGGGTCCTCGCGGAGTTTGACCAGGGCCCTGGAGACGGCGCTCTTGACCGTACCCACCGAGACCCCGAGCAGTTCGGCGGTCTGCGCCTCGCTCAGGTCCTCGTAGTAGCGCAGCACCACCATGGCCCGCTGGCGGTCCGGCAGCCGGGTCACCGCCCGCCACATCGCGTCGCGCAGCACCTGCGCCTCCGCGGGGTCGGCGAAGGCCCGCTCCTCGTTCTCGGGAACCTCGTCGCAGATGAACTCGTCGACCTTGCGCTTGCGCCACTGCGAGGTGCGGGTGTTGACCAGGGCCCGCCGGACGTAGCCGTCGAGGGCGCGGTGGTCCTCGATGCGGTCCCAGGCGACATAGGTCTTGGCGAGGGCCGTCTGGAGCAGGTCCTCGGCATCGCACGGGTTGGCCGTCAGGGAGCGCGCGGTGCGCATCAGGGCCGTGCCACGGGTCCGGACGTACGCCGAGAACGACGGGTACGGCGTCGGGTTCGAGGCGAGCGTGCACACAGGCGTGGTCATGGCTCCACGCTAGGAGCGGAGCACGCTCCTGGGATCGCCCGCAGGTGCCGAAACGGGGTCCCCCTCAGGTTGTACGGCCCGGCCGCGTCCCACCTCCTGTAGGTGGAGGAGGGGGCGCGCGACCAGGACCGGAGTCAGAGGTCGGCTCCCAGGATCAGCCCGGAGGTCGGCACGCCCGTGCCGGCCGTGACGAGGACGTGCCCGGCACCCGGCACCTGGTTGACGGAGGTGCCGCGCAGCTGGCGGACGGCTTCGGCGATGCCGTTCATCCCGTGCAGGTAGGCCTCCCCGAGCTGGCCGCCGTGGGTGTTGATCGGGAGCGCGCCGGCGGCCGTGAAATCGGCGGCCTCGCCGGGGCCGCAGAAGCCGAACTCCTCCAGCTGCATGAGGACGAAGGGCGTGAAGTGGTCGTAGAGGATGCCCACGTCGATGTCGGAGGGCCTCAGGCCGCTGGTCCGCCACAGCTGGCGGGCGACCACGTCCATCTCCGGGAGGCCGGTGAGGTCGTCACGGTAGAAGGAGGTCATCGCCTCCTGTCGCCGGCCCGCGCCCTGGGCTGCCGCGGTGATCACGGCGGGGTTCCGGCGCAGGTCGCGGGCGCGCTCGGTGGTGGTGACGACGAGGGCCTGGCCGCCATCGGTCTCCTGGCAGCAGTCCAGCAGCCGCAGCGGTTCGACGATCCAGCGGGAGGCGGCGTGGTCGGCGAGGGTGATGGGCTTGCCGTGGAAGTAGGCGGCGGGGTTGTTCGCGGCGTATCCGCGTCCGGTGACGGCCACGTGCCCGAAGGCTTCGGGGGTGAGGTGGTAGGTGTGCAGGTAGCGCTGGGCGGCCATGGCCACCCAGGACGCGGGGGTGAGCAGCCCCCACGGCAGGGACCAGCCGAGGGCCGCCCCCTCCGCGGAGGGCTCGCGCTGCTGGACGCCGGAGCCGAAACGGCGGCCGGAGCGCTCGTTGAAGGCGCGGTAGCAGACGACGACCTCGGCGACTCCGGTGGCCACGGCGAGGGCGGCCTGCTGGACGGTGGCACAGGCCGCGCCGCCCCCGTAGTGGACGCGGGAGAAGAAGGAGAGCTCTCCGATGCCGGCGGCCTGGGCGACGGTGATCTCGGGACTGGTGTCCATCGTGAAGGTGACCATGCCGTCGACGTCGGCGGGGGTGAGTCCGGCGTCGTCGAGGGCTGCGTGCACCGCCTCGACGGCGAGTTTGAGCTCGCTGCGGCCGGAGTCCTTGGAGAACTCGGTCGCCCCGATGCCGGCGATGGCGGCGCGGCCGCCCAGGTCGTCGCGGAGGCGGACGCTCATGCCCGGGCCCCCAGGGTGACGGTCACGGTCCCCGTGACGTGGTGGCCGAGGCGGTTGGCGCCGACCACCCGGATCTCGGCGGTGTCCCCGTCGAGGGCGGTGACGGTGCCGGTGAGGGTCATGGTGTCGCCCGGGTGGTTGGGCGCGCCGAGGCGGATGGCCACCTTGCGCAGGACGGCCTCCGGTCCGAGGTGGTCGGTGATGTACCGGCCGACGAGCCCGTTGGTGGTCAGGATGTTCATGAAGATGTCCGGGGAGCCCTTCTCGCGGGCGAGCTCCGCGTCGTGGTGGACGTCCTGGTAGTCGCGGGACGCGAGGGCACCCGCCACGATCAGGGTGCGGGTCACCGGGATCTCCAGCGGTGGCAGCGCGTCGCCGACGTTCATGCGTCCTCTCCCTTTTTCTCCCCGTCGGATTTCTCCCCCTCGGATATGAGCGCGCCCAGCTCCGACAGCAGTTCGCTGCCGCAGCCCAGGTAGGCGTCCAGCTGGCGCCCCCACAGGAAGTGCCGGTGGACGGGGTGCTCCAGGTCGGCGCCCATGCCGCCGTGCAGGTGCTGGCCGGTGTGGACGACCCGCTTGCCCGCCTCGGAGGCCCACCAGGCCGCCGTGAGGGCGTGCTCGCGGGCCGGGAGTCCCTCGTCGATGCGCCAGGCCGCCTCGTACGCGGTGACCCGGATGGCCTCGGTGTCCATGTGGGCGTCGGCGGCGCGGAGCATGACCCCCTGGTTGGTGGAGAGCGGACGGCCGAACTGCTCGCGGGTGGAGGTGTACTCGACGGCACGGGCGAGGGAGCCGGCGCAGACACCGGCCTGGAGTCCGGCGAAGGCGGTGCGGGCGGCGGCGAGCACGGCGTCGTGGGCGTCGGGGCCGCCGAGCCGTTCCGCCGGGGCGCCGGTCAGGGTGAGGCTCCCCGCCGACCAGGGGGCGGTCGTCTCCACCGGCCGCGTTGCGACACCGGGTGCGTCCGTCCTCACGAGCCACAGTGTCCGGTCGCGGTCCGGGACCAGCACGTGCGTGGCGTCGCGAAGCCAGGGAACGACGGGGGCGGTGCCGGTGAGGCGGCCGTCGGAGCCGGCGGTGACCGTCCTGCGGGCGGGGAAGGCGCCGGTGGCGACGGCTTCGCCGGAGCCGAGGGCCGGCAGCAGGCGGGCGCGCTGCTCGGAGCTGCCGTGCGCGGCCACGGGGAGGACGCCGTAGGCGCAGGTGGCGGCGTACGGGACCTGGGCGGTGGTGCGGCCCTGCTCCTCCAGGAGGAGGACCAGGCCGAGGAGGCCGACCTCCTCGACGGCGGCGGTCAGGCCGGCGGCGGTGAGCGCCTTCCACAGTTCGGCGTCGCTGCCGGTGCCGGCCGCGGCGAGGCGTTCGTGGGTGGCGAGGTCGTGGAAGATCCGGGCGGCCAGGGATGCCGCCGCGGCCTGCTCCTCGGTGGGGTGGAAGTCCATGTCAGGCCGCCTCTCCGCGGAAGACGGGCAGTTCGAGGGTGCCGTCGACCCGCAGGAACTCCAGTCGGACGGGCAGGCCGATGCGCACCTTGTCGTGGGGGACCCCGGTGATGTTGCTGATCATCCGCACGCCTTCGGCCAGCTCGACGAGGGCCACCGCGTACGGGGGGTCGAAGGCCGGGAAGGGCGGGTGGTGCATGACGACGTACGAGAAGACGGTGCCGGCGCCGCTCGCCTCGACGGTGTCCCAGTCGGGGGAGGAGCAGGCGTTGCAGCCGGGCAGCCAGGGGAAGCGCAGGGTCGCGCAGGCGGTGCAGCGCTGGATCAGCAGCCTGTGGTCCCGGACTCCGTCCCAGAAGCCCTGGTTGTCGCGGTTGACCACGGGGCGGGGGCGCTGTGCCTCCGGGGCGGCCGCGGTCTTCGGCGGGGGCGGGATGGCGGCCGGGGCGTACTTGAGGATGCGGAAGCGGTGGGTTCCGGCGAGTTCGCCGTCGGCGCGGACGTCCATCCGGGTGGTCACGAAGTGGCCGGTGCCGAGTCTGGTCGTCTTGCGCGGGGAGACCGATTCGATCACAGCGTCGAAGGTGACGGTGTCGCCGGGGCGCAGGGGACGCAGGTACTCCTGCTCGCAGTCGGTGGCGACCACCGAGGTGCAGCCCGCGCCGTCGAGGAGTGCGAGCAGTTCGTCGTAGGCGGTGGAGCGGCCGGTGTGGCCGGAGAGCCCGCCCATGGTCCAGGCCTGGAGCATGGTGGGCGGGGCGATGGCGCCGGGTCCGGTGTAGGCGGGGTTGGCGTCTCCCATGGCCTCGCACCAGTGGCGGATCATGGGCGCGTTGACCGGGTCCTTGCCCCGCCCGTCGGTGGCGGCGGGCCGTCCCTCGAAGGCCCTGAGCCGCCGGAGCAGCTCCGCTTCCGCGGCGGCCGTCTCGTCGGCGGTCATCGCTTCCTCCCCTTCATGCCGAGCCGCATCATGGCGACGATCTCGCGCTGGACCTCGCTGACCCCGCCGCCGAAGGTGTTGATCTGCGCGGCGCGGTTCATCCGCTCCAGCTCGCCGCCGAGGAAGGCCCCGGGCCCGCGGACGAGGGCCTCCTCGCCGACCACCTCCTGGCAGATCCGGTACACCTCGACGGCGGACTCGGTGCCGAGGAACTTCACTCCGCTGGCGTCGCCGGGGGCCAGGGTGGCGGCGCCGACGTCCTGGACGAGGCGCCAGTTGAGGAGGCGTACGGCGGCCAGCCGGGCGTGCGCCTCGGCGAGCCGGGCCCGGACCCAGGGCCGGTCCGCAGGACGTTCTCCGGTGGCGGGGTCGGGCGTGAGGGCGTGGGCGCGGGCGGCCTCGTAGAAGTCCTCGGCCTGCATGCCGATGGCGGCGAGGGCGACGCGCTCGTGGTTGAGCTGGTTGGTGATCAGGCCCCAGCCGCCGTGTTCGGGGCCGACGAGGTGGCCCGCGGGGACGCGGATGCCGTCGTAGTACGTCGCCGTCGTGGTGAGGCCGCCGACGGTGTCGATGGGGGTCCAGGAGAAGCCGGGGCTGTCGGTGGGCACCAGGATGATCGATATGCCCTTGTGCTTGGGAGCCTGGGGGTCGGTACGGCAGGCGAGCCAGATCCAGTCGGCGTTCTGGGCGTTGGAGGTGAAGACCTTCTGGCCGTCGATCACCCAGTCCCCGTTCCCGTCGCGGACGGCGCGGGTGCGCAGGGCGGCCAGGTCGGTGCCGGCCCCGGGCTCGGAGTAGCCGATGGCGAAGACGGTCTCGCCCCGGAGGATGCCGGGCAGGAAACGGTCCTTCTGCTCCGGGGTCCCGTACTTCATGAGGGTGGGGCCCACGGTGTTGAGCGTGACCATGGAGACGGGGGCACCGGCCCGGTAGGCCTCGTCGAAGAACACGAACTGCTCGTCGGGGCCCAGGCCCCGGCCGCCGTACTCGACGGGCCAGCCCAGGCCGAGCAGCCCGTCGGCGCCGATGCGGCGCAGCAGGGCGCGCTGGGCGGACGGTTCCGCGGGGGCGCCGTCCGGCATCAGGTCCCGGAAGTAGGCGCGCAGCTCGGCGCGCAGCCGCGACTGCCCTTCTGACGGAGCGAGGTGCACGGCGCTGGCCTCCCGGCATCGCAGCGGACGAGTGGAACTGACTGTCCGTCAGATTTACTGCCGATGTCAAGGTCGGGAGACCAGGCGGCGGGCCCGTGAGCCCGGGCACGCGGGAGGGCGCCCGCACTACCGGACCCCAGCCGGTCCGGTCGTACGGGCGCCCTCAGCGGTCTGCGCGGTTCAGGAGGCTCCTACCACCACGGGAAGAAGTGCACCGCCACGTTGGAGTTGGCCTGGTGGATCGCCGTGTAGGCCGATCCGTTCACCTGGGCGGTGTTGTTCTGGTTCGACGCGCCGGCGCCGGTGGCCACCTGCTGCGAGGTGGAGGAGTTGCCGTGGTTGTTGCCGCCCACGCCACTGCCGATGACGCTGGCGACGCTCGCATTCGATCCGTCGTTCGCGAACGAGCCGTTGTCGGCCGACGCGACCCCGCCGAACAGAGCGGCGGCGAGGGGCAGCGAGGCGACGGCGGCGATGACGCGGGCGGTACGGATGCTTGCCATTCTGAGTCCTCCAGGAAACCGAAGTCGGGTTCATCCCGAGGCAGTTGGCCGACCACCTCGGTCGTTCGTGGTGCTGACGACGTCGCGAGACCAGAGTTGCCCACCGAATCCCCGGCGAACCACCCCGCAGCCTGCTATTCCCCCGCAAGCATGAGCAACAAGGGATAAACGCGGTGTGCGCCACTACTGCCCCAACCGAGTGCCCCCGTCACAGGCGGAATCCGCACCGGGCGGATGGTGAATCGTTCCGCCACATTCGCTCGGCCCGGATATGCCGAAAAGGGCCGCACCGTCCGGGAACCCCGCCGTCTCCCGGCCCTGCGGCCCTGTCGTATCAAGCTTCGCGCCCCCCGTGCGCCCCCTCAATGCGCCGGAGCAAGCCCCCGCTACGCGGCGAGCGCGACCGATTCCCGTTCGGGCTTGGTGAGCGCGAGCGCGGCCGCGGTCGCGGAGCGGCGCACGGAGGGGCTCTTGCCGTGGGCCTCGGCCCGGATGCGCTGCTTGATCGTCGGCGGCAGCGAACCGCCGCGCATCATCGCCCGCCACGTCCGCCGCGCAACGGCAACCGGCCGGCTCACCGTCGCGGCCGAAGGAGTGGCCGGCGCGGTCGGCGCGGCCGCAGCCGGAGCCGCCCTGCCCACCAGGCCCACAGCGGCGAGGAGCGCCACGAGAGCGGCGAGGAAGGAGCTCCAGAGCGACGTGATGCTGGTGCGGTGGGCCATGACGAACGCCTCGATTCCCGATGTTCCGACGGGCGGATCTGCATACATTCGTCATGATGCGAGCGCAATCGCACGTCTTCGACCACGCGCGCCGATCTTCCGACAAACACCACCCGGAAAGCCCAAGAGGGTGGGCCCCGGAACCCGGGGCCCACCCTCTGGCATGCCGCTTCTCTGAGCTGGCGGTGGGTGTGGGATTTGAACCCACGGTGACTCGCGCCACGACGGTTTTCAAGACCGTTCCCTTAGGCCGCTCGGGCAACCCACCTGGCCCGTACAGAGTACCGGGATGTGGGGGCGGGTGGGGTGGGAGTCGGCGTGGCGGAGGTCAGGACGTCTGGGCCTTGTCGTAGGCCGCCTTGGCCTCGTTGCCGAAGTAGGGGCCGAACATCGTGTTCGGCAGGAAGTTGTAGCCGAAGCTGTTCACCGAGACCTGCGTGCCCAGGCCCGTCGACTCGTCGAAGTCCTGGAACCAGGGGCCGCCGCTGGAGCCGCCCGTCATGTTGCAGGCCATGCTGTGGTCCTTGGTGAGCAGGAAGTCCTTGCCCGTGCCGGCGCTGCAGTAGACGAGCCTGGTGCCGTCGTAGGGTGCGGCCGCGGGGAAGCCGAAGGAGTACATCCTCTTGTTGTAGCCGCCGTTGAACTGGATGCCCTGCGCGCCGACGGTCTGGCTGAGCGTCCGGCCGTTCAGCGGGGCGACGACGGCGAGGCCCACGTCCATGTTCATGTCCTCGCTCGCCGCCCACTGGTCGGTGGCGAGGGTCTTGGTGGCCTGCCACTGCCCGTACGGGGCGTTGCCGTTGTCGTAGCCCGGGACGAAGATCCAGTTCGTGTGCCAGGCTCCCTGGTACTTCACGCAGTGGCCGGCCGTGATGACCGTGCTGCCGTTCTGGCTGGTGATGGAGTCGCCCGAGCAGGAGGCCGTGCGGCCCTGGAAGGTGAAGAACACCCGGCCCGAGGTCCGCACCACCGCTCCGCCGCCGGTCCAGGCCGCGCCTGGCTGCGGGAACGCCGTGGGCGAGGTCGGCGCCACCCGGGTGGGCGGGCCGGCCGCCACGGGGCCGTGCGGGCCCCTCCGGGAGCCGCCGTCACGTCGAGCGGGGTGGCCTGGCGCATCCGCTCGGCCGTCCAGAAGCCCGGGGTCCGGCCGGGCCGGAACGAGGCGGGCGACTCCGCGGCCGCCGAGGGGGAGGCCGCCGTCAGGGCGCCCGCGAGCAGGGCTCCCGCGGCGAGGAGGACGGACACCGCCGTGCGATGACGATTCACGCAGGACTCCTTCTGCCGTGCCCGGACCGGACGGAGCCGGGCAGGGTGGGGTGAAGAACTGTCGGTGCGGATCGGCTGTTCGACTTGCGGGGGCAGGGTCGCACGCGGGCCCGGAGATGTCAGGGGGCGGTCCGGGCGTTCGGTCGGATCCGGCCAGGGATTGACCAACTCCCCCTGGTTGACGCGCTCATGTGGTCACCAGGACGCCGGCGTAGGAGACGCCCGCGACCACCACCCAGGCCCCCAGGCCCAGGAGCGCGGCGCGTCCGCCCGTACGGGCGAGGCTCGGCAGGTGGACGGCGCTGCCCAGCCCGAACAGGGCCGCGGCCAGCAGGAGCTCCTGCGCCGTGTGCGCCCGGTCCAGTGCCACGTGGGGCAGCAGACCCGTCGCGCGCAGCGCGGCCGCCGCCAGGAAGCCGACGACGAACAGGGGGACCGGGGCCGGCCGCTTCCCGGAGGCGGTGCGTACGCCGCGCCGCCGCGCCCGCATCGAGAAGGCCACGGCAGCCACCAGCGGGGCCAGCAGGGCCACCCGCATCAGCTTGACCAGCACCGCCTCACCGAGCGCGGCGGGGCCGGCCGTCTGGGCCGTCGCCACGACCTGGCCGACGTCGTGGACGCTCGCGCCCACCCAGCGCCCGAAGGCGAGGTCGGAGAGCCCCAGGGGACCCTGAAGCAGGGGGAGTACGGCGATGGCGAGCGTTCCGCAGAGGGTGACGAGGGCGACCGAGGCCGCCACGTCCTCCTCGTCGCTCCCCGACACCTCGCTCACCGCGCCGATGGCCGAGGCGCCGCAGATGGAGTAGCCGGTGGCGATCAGCAGGGGCTGGTCACCGGGGAGCCCGAGGCGGCGGCCCAGCCAGACCGTTCCGAAGAAGGTCGCCACGACCACCGAGCTCACCATGGCCACCGTCGACCAGCCGAGCCGCAGCACCTGGTCCAGGCCGAGGCCGAGGCCCAGCAGGACGATGCCGATCCGCATCAGCCGCCGGCCGGCCAGCGACAGGCCCGGGCGGGCCGGTCCGCGTACGACGCCCCGTATGCCGGGGAGGTGGGCCACCGCGATGCCCAGGACCACCGAGGCGGTCAGCATCGGTACGGCGGGAACCACCTGGTGCACGCACCAGGCCGCCAGCACACCGGCGGCCGCCAGGCCCAAACCTGGCCAGGGGGACGATGTTTCACGTGGAACAAGGGGGACCGCCTCGCTCTGCGGGCGGTGGAGGAGGGCCATCAGTCGACGGGGAGCGTGTAGACGCGGCGGATGCTGCTGCCCAGCCGGGAGACGTCGGCGCCGTAGATGTGGACCGATATCGCCGTGCCGGTACAGGAGTTGCGGACCTTGTGGATGTCCCCGGGCGGGGCGAACCCGCAGACCTCGCCCTGGGCGTTGACCACGTCCTCGGTGGCCACCAGACGGGCGGCGTCCGCGCCGGGCGCGAGCCGGTAGCGGCGTTCGCTCTCCTCGCCCTGGTGCACACCGGCCACGCACCACGAGACGTGGTCGTGGATACAGGTCTCCTGGCCCGGCATCCAGACCAGGGCCACGACCGAGAAGCTGCCGTCGGGCTCGGCGTGCAGGATGTGCTGCCGGTAGTGGTCCGGGTCGCCCTCCTGCTGCTCCGCGGTCAGCAGATCGGACGCGCCCAGGTGCGGGGCGAGGCGCTCGCCGACGAGGTAGGCGGTCAGATCGGGGGCCAGCCCCCGGTCGACGACCGTGCGGATCTCACTGACGAGGGCGGCCATCCTCGTGGTCGTACGGGCCGGCGTGGTGGTGGTCATACAAGCAGCGTCGGTCGCGCGATCCATCACGTCCAACGACAGTTGTGACCTGAAATCCCAACTCCTGCTTATGGATCGGGGGTGGCCGGAGACCGGGCCGGGTCAGCAGCCGACCCGGTTCGACGCGACCCGCCTGAGCTCGTCGAGGACCACCGCCGTCGCGGGGATCCGCAGGTGGTCGCGGTAGACGTATGCGGCGATGTGACGGCGGGCGGCCGGCTCCAGCACCCGGCCGCAGACCCGGGTCAGCGAGAGGGAGGGCAGCACGAGGGCGGGCATCATCGCCACGCCCAGCCCCTGCGCGACCAGGCTCTGGACCACCAGGTTGTCGTCGGTGGCGAACCGGATGTCGGGGACGAAGCCCAGCTCGGCGCACTCGTGCAGCAGGTTCGCCCGGCAGCGCGGACAGCCGGCGATCCACTGCTCCTCGGCGAGGTCGGCCAGGTGCACGGCCCGGCGGCGGGCGAGCGGGTGGCCGGTCGGCAGCAGCACCGTCAGCTGGTCCTCCAGCAGCCTGACCTCGGCCACCTCCTCCGGGACCTCCTCGTGCAGCCCGGGATAGGTGAAGGCCAGGGTGATGTCGCACTCGCCGCGCAGGAGCCTGCGCAGGGATTCCGGGGGCTCGCCTTCGAGCAGCTCGACCTGCACACCGGGGTGGTCCTTGGCGAGGCCGCTCAGGGCCTCGGGGACCAGGGTCACGTTGGCACTGGGGAACCCGCAGACCCGGACGCGCCCGGTGCGCAGCCGGGTGTACGCCTTCAGCTGGGCTTCGGCGGCCGAGAGGCTGCCGAGGATGGACTCGGCGTGCCGGGCCAGGGACTCGCCCGCCTCGGTGAGCTTCATCTTCCGGCCCACGCGGGTGAACAGCGGTGTGCCGACGGCGCGTTCGAGTGCCTTCATCTGCTGGGTGATCGCGGGCTGGGTGTAGCCCAGCGCACGAGCGGCGGCCGAGTACGAGCCCGCGGCGACCACTTCGTGGAATGTCCGTATGTGCCGTGAATCGAACACCAGCGAAGCATAAGCAGATATTGGGAGGGGCCGTAGCCGGATTCCCGGCCACGGCCCCTCCCATCAAGCCACCGTCGAGCGGTGCCTCCGTCCTCCTCGCGGCGGTTACTTGTCGCCGACGCGCGAGCCGAGCGTGATGTCGACCGTCGTCGGCTTGCCGCCGCGCAGGTAGGTCAGCTTCACGGTGTCGCCCGGCTTGTACGTCCAGATCAGGCTGATCAGGGTGGGGCCGCTGTCGACCTGCTTGCCGCCGAACTCCGTGATCACGTCGCCGGGCTTGAGGCCCGCCTTGCCGGCGGGGCCGTTCGGGTCGACCAGTTCGCCGGCCGGGGCGCCCTGCTCGGAGATCTTGGCGCCGTCCGTCTTCGCCTGGAGGTCCACGGAGACCGAGATCACCGGGTAGACCGGCTTGCCGGTGCTGATCAGCGAGGTGGCCACGTTCTTGGCCTGGTTGATCGGGATGGCGAAGCCCAGGCCGATCGAGCCGGCCTGTCCGCCGCCGAAGCCGCCGTTGCCGGCGGACTGGATCGCCGAGTTGATGCCGATGACGGCACCCCGGTTGTCCAGCAGCGGACCGCCGGAGTTGCCCGGGTTGATCGACGCGTCGGTCTGCAGCGCGCTCATGTACGAGTTCTTGCCGCCGGAGCCGTCGCCGGAGGCCACCGGGCGGTTCTTCGCGCTGACGATGCCGGTGGTGACCGTGTTGGACAGGCCGAAGGGGGCGCCGATCGCGATGGTCGGGTCGCCGACGGCCACCTTGTCGGAGTCGCCGAGCGCCAGCGGCTTGAGGTTGGCCGGCGGGTTCTTCAGCTTGATGACGGCCACGTCGTAGCCCTGGGCCCGGCCCACGACCTCGGCCTCGTACTTCTTGCCGTCCGAGAAGGTGGCGGAGAGCTTGCCGCCGTTGGCGGCGGAGGCCACCACGTGGTTGTTGGTGAGGATGTGGCCCTGCTCGTCGTAGACGAACCCGGTGCCGGTGCCGCCCTCGCCGTCCCCGGCGGAGGCCTCGATGGTGACGACGCTGGGCAGCGCCGCGGCGGCCAGGCCCGCGACGGAGCCGGCGTCCCGCTTGAGGTCCTTCGGGGTGTTGGGCGCGCTGATCGTGGTCGAGCCGGAGCCGCTGTGGTCGCGCTGGGCCGCCCAGTAGCCGACGCCGCCGCCCACACCGCCCGCGAGCAGGGCCGCCACCAGGACGGCCGCGATCAGACCGCCCCGGCCCTTCGGCTTGGGCTGCGGGGTGCCGTCGGCGGTGAACGGCACGCCCCAGGTGCCACCGCCGCCCTGGCCGGCGCCGCCGTACGCGGGGACCGCCGGGGGCGGCGGGGGCCAGGCCTCGGCGCCGTACGCGGTCGCGGCGGGGGGCGCGGGCGGGGCGGCCGGGGCCTGCTCGTGGCCGTACGCCGGGGGCGCGGAAGGGGGCGCGGAAGGGGGCGCGGCCGGGGGAGCCGACGGGGTGGGCGGGAGCTGCTGGGTGTGCTCGGTGCCGGGTGCCGGCGCGGGGGCCTCGGCCGGAGCCGGGGGCTCGTGGGCCGCGGGGGCGGCCGGGTCGGGTGCGGAGGCGGCCACCGGCACGGGGGGTGCGGACGGGGCCGCGGGGGGCTTCGGGGCCGCGGTGCCCTCGTTCTCGGTGCTCACAGCGCTGTCTCCTCGTCACACACGGCTTACTCGGCCCATACGGCTGCTGGAAATATCAGGCATATCGACCCGACACCCTCCGGGCATCGGTCCGACTGAACGTTCGACGCGCCGCAGAAGTTCCAGGGTGAAGCCTTTCCCATGACCCGTCAGAGCACTGTAAGCCGGACCTGTGCGTCTCACGGCTTCCTTTATATCCGACATATCGGACGCACCTCCAGGAGTCACCCCGACGCGCGGGGGTGCCTCGGTGGCACCATGACCGGGTGACCCACGCTACGCCGCGCCCCATCCAGATCGTCGCCCACCGCGGGGCCTCGGAGGACGCCCCCGAGCACACCCTGGCCGCCTACCGCAAGGCCATCGAGGACGGCGCCGACGCTCTCGAATGCGACATCCGGCTGACCGCCGACGGCCATCTGGTGCTGGTCCACGACCGCCGCGTCAACCGCACCTCCAACGGCCGGGGCGCCGTCTCGGCCCTGGAGCTGGCCGACCTGACCGCCCTCGACTTCGGGTCCTGGAAGGACCGAGAGGAGTCCCCCGACTGGGACGCGGACCCGGAGCGCACCTCCGTGCTCACCCTGGAGCGGCTGCTGGAGCTGGTCGCCGACGCGGGCCGGCCCGTACAGCTGGCGATCGAGACGAAGCACCCCACCCGCTGGGCCGGACAGGTGGAGGAGCGCCTGCTCTTCCTCCTCAAGCGCTTCGGACTGGACGCCCCGCCCGCCGACGGCCCCCACCCCGTCCGGGTCATGAGCTTCTCCGCCCGCTCCCTGCACCGGGTGCGCGCGGCCGCCCCGACGGTCCCGACCGTCTACCTGATGCAGTTCGTCTCGCCCCGGATGCGCGACGGCCGCCTGCCCGCGGGCGTGCGGATCGCCGGGCCGTCCATGCGCATCGTCCGCAGCCACCCCGGTTTCATCCGCAAGCTCCAGGCCGCGGGGCATTCCGTCCACGTATGGACCGTGAACGATCCGGATGATGTTCAGCTATGCGCGGATCTGGGTGTAGAAGCGATCATCACGAACAGACCCCGACAGGTTCTGTCGCAACTCGGCCGCTGACGTCCCGTTTTGCACACCAGCCACAGACACCCCGACCGTGACAGGGCGTGCCCCGGCGCATCCGTTCCGTGTTCGTTGGTCATGAATGCGTCAGAGGTGAACGGGACGGCGGTTTCCGGTCCAGGCCAGTGGGGCATCCAGACCATGGCGTGGGGCTAAGGAGGTTCCGGGGGTGGCGTTGGTGATGGCACAGGAAGTGCCCACGTCGTCGTGCATGGACATTCGCCATGGTCCTGCGGGCGTGGGCGAGGCGAGGCACCGGATGCGCGAACAACTGCGCCTCAGCGGGGTGTCCGAATCGGTCGTGGACGATGCCGTACTGATCCTTTCCGAGCTCCTCAGCAACGCCTGCCGACACGGCCGGCCGCTGGGCGCCAGGGAGGTCGGTGACGGCGACGTACGCGCCGCCTGGCGCGTCGACAAGGCGGGACGGCTCACCGTCGAGGTCACGGACGGCGGCGGCCCGACCCGCCCCGTTCCGGCGACGCCCTCGGTCACCGCGCACGGGGGCCGGGGGCTGAACATCATCAGCGCGCTGGCCCAGGACTGGGGAGTGCGCGACGGCGCGGCGGGCGAGCTCACCGTGTGGGCGGTCGTCGCCCGGGGGCCCCGGCACGACGACTTCGCTACGCGCGTCGCTCCCCCCGCGATCGACTTCGCCGCCGCCTTCGACGATCTCGACGTCTGACGGCCCCGACCGGCACCACCGGCCATCCGCGAAGCGGCCGTCCGGGAGCGCACGCCGACCGTGCTCCCGGCCGCACCCCACCGGTTCCGGCGGTACGAACGGCTAGGCTCGCGCCCAGAGACACCGCCGTACCGCCGCAACCGGGAGACACCCACGATGGCCAAGAAGCGCCCCGCCGCGAAGACCGCGAAGCCGCAGCTCGACAACGGGGAGATCCCGGTGGTGGGCGCGCGCGAGCCCTGTCCCTGCGGTTCCGGGCGCCGGTACAAGGCCTGTCACGGAGCGGCCGCCGCGCACGCCGTCACCGAGCACGTCGCGCGCCCCTTCGAGGGACTGCCGGGCGAGTGCGACTGGGTGGCGCTGCGCGAGCTCGTCCCCGCCGCGACCGTGCCGCTGACCCTCAAGGGCGGCCTGCCCGAGGGCGTCCCGTCCGTCACGCTGGTGACGGTCCTGCCCATGGCCTGGCCGGCTCTGCGCCGCGAGGACGGTTCCGTCCTGCTCGGCCTGCAGAACGAGTCCAGCTCCGGTGACCTGGCCCGCGACATGGCCGACACCCTGGAGCGCGCGATCGCCGCCGAGCCGGGCAACCCGGTCCCGGCCCGCCGCGTACCGGCCGAGGGTCCCCGACTTCAGGATCTCCTCGACCCGAACGGCGTTTTCGAGCCGGTTGTCCACGCGGGCTTCGAATTCTGGATTCCGGACGCGGAGAGCGCCCAGAACGCCTCCCCGGAGATCGCCGCCTCCCTGGAGCGCGCCAACGCCGCCGCCATCCCGACCGTCAAGCTGACGGGCGTGGACGCGGCCTACTGGTGCGAGACCCCGGACAAGAACCACCTGCGCTGGGTCATGCCCCACCCCGAGGAGAAGCTGCTCGACGCGCTCGCGCGGCTGCACGCCGCGGGCACCTCCTCCCTCGGCGAGGGCACCAAGCTCGTCGGCTCCTTCCGCGCCCACGGTCTGATGGTCCCCGTCTGGGACCTGCCCACCGGAGTCACCGCCGCGGACGTGGAGAAGCCCGCCGCCGAATTCGCGGAGCGCCTGGCCACGGCCCTGGCAGCCGACGCCCCGCTGACCGCGGAGGAGCGCCGGGCACGCGGCGGGCTCACCAACCGCCAGGTGACGCTGAGCTGACGGCCGCCCGGCGGACGGGTGTCCCGCGTACGGTGGACGGCCGCGCGCGGGACCGGTGACCGGTGTCACAACTCCCGCTAATCGCCTGCAAATCGATGTCTGAATATCAGAGATCGAATTTGCGAACAGGCGATCTCTTGTTACCGTTCTTGTAGCCCGGTCGCTGGTGCATCCCCCGTCGCCAGCGACCGGGCCTCTGTCTTTCGGCGGTACTCAACCGCCCGACGGTGCCGGTGAGTTGCTCCCGGACCGCAGCAACAGCCGCCCTTGCTCGTCCGGAACTGCAAACTCCGCTACGGCCGAGTACGTCTCCGGCGCCCCTGCCGACTCCCCGCGGGGCGTCTCGCACAGCCCCGGATCGTCACCCGCCGCCACCGCACAGCGGATCTGCACCGTCCGCCCGGCCGGCCCCATCACCGTGAGCACGGCATCCAGCGCGCGGCCGCTGGTGTTGCGGTAGTAGCTCCGGCCCCAGGTCCGGCCTTCGCTCGCCAGCACGCACGTCTGCGCCTCCAGGCCCTGCGGGGCGGAGAGTTCGGGACCGCAGCGGGATTCGGTACGGGGCTGCTCCGGCGGTCCTGGCCGCGCGGGACCGGTGGCGGGCCGCGCCTGCCCAGCCGTACGGGAGGAGTCGGAAAGGCCGAGCGAAGAGAGCAACCCCCCGCCTTTTCCGTCGGCCTGACCGGCGAAATCCGGCCCGGCGATCGCTCCGGCCAGGGGAAGCGACAAGATGATCAGCACACCGGCACCGATACCGATCAGGCGGAGATTCATTCGCCGAAGATAGCGACGCGGGAAAGGGGCGCGGAGATCCCCGCGCCCAATTCCCCGGGAAACCAGGCGTGCCGACACCCGTACGAGTGATGCTCCGGCCACAGGGGGCCGCGCTCCCCGGACCGGCTCCCGGGCGTTCAGTACGCGAGCCGGCTGCCGCCGCCGGGAGCACTGCTGCTCGCCTCGACGAGGGCGTCCACGACCGCCTCCACCTCCGGCAGCCACAGTTCCTCCCCGCCGGGGCGCCGCGCTTCGGGCTCGCGCTCCCAGCGCACCTGCCCGCCGCCGGACGCCGCGGAGGGCGGCAGCAGCAGGTAACCGCCCTCGCCGTGGAAGCGCAGCGAGGAGGGGACGTGGTCCTTGGCGTAGAGGAGTTCGCCGAGCCGCTCCAGCGAGTAGGGCGCGACGAGCAGGGACCAGCGGGTCGGCGTGGCGACGATCGGGCCGAGCCGCATGCCCTGCGCGTCCAGCCGTACGACGGCACGCGCGGCCGCCTTCGCCGGCAGGCTCACCGCGCACGGCGCCGCCCCGCCGGTGGCCAGCAGCAGCGGGGCCGCCGGCCTCCTGCCCCACCACCAGGCCACCATCCGGGCGTCGGTGGTGGCGGCGAGCAGCCCGGGGTCGAAGGGATGGGCGCCCGGCACCACGCAGTCGGGGTCGGGACAGGCACAGCGCCTGCCGTCGGCTCCGGCCCGGCCCACGCCCGGCAGTACGGGCCACCGCCGGACGGTGGCACAGGTCAGCGCCGCGTCGAGGAGGGACGGAACCGCGCCGGCCCCGGCCTCCGCCGCGGGACGGGAGGCGGCGCGCGGGAACTTCAAGCGATCGCGGAGCCGCTGGAGACGCCTTCCGAGGATCTCGCGCATGAGCGCTCGTTCCTTTCCGTTGAACGTCGAGGGCCACATCACACCACGTGAGCGGTGTTTCACCACACGTACACGTTTCGCGTCACTAGTCCGCCAGAAGCAGGTTCACACGGTTCGTGCAGTTTTCTTACGGGTCCGTCAAACGTCCGGCGGGGCCCCGGAACGAGCCGTCCGAGCGACCCGCACCGGTGTCGAGACCGGCTGCCGCCGCTTAGGACGACGGCCCGGGCCGGGCGGTTCCCGGCGGTGCCGGGGGCGCCAACTGGCCCCGGGCACTACGGACTACGTACCCGGACCCCTTGAAGCGCCTGTCCAGTCGATCGCAAAAACCGCTCGGTTCCCGCTTTTTCCAGCCAAGTTTTAGCCTCGGCTGGACAGTGAGTTGCCGTCCCACGGACACCAGGATTCCCACTGGGACAATGCTGGACATCGATCCTCGGGTGCGTGTAGATGTGGATCCATTGATGGCGGCGCAGCACGATCTGGGGGTTTGCGATGCTACGTGGCGAATCGCACCAGGTGGAAAGGCGGACGCCATGAGCGCCCCGCATCTGCCGAAAGTGGCTGGAATCGATTCAGCAGTTACGGCGTCGGCGCAGACTGTCGCGCCCCCGCCCGGCTCCCTGTCCGCCACCACGGCGGCCACCACCGCCCGGACCGCCCCCGCCCAGGCCGCCCCGCCTGCCGCGAGCAGCATCATCCAGGACCGGCTGGCGGGCATGGTCTCCGACCTCACCACCCTCCACGAACTGACCGAGCGCCTCGCCCGGGCCGCCGACCTCGACTCCTCCCTCAGGGAATTCCTGCGCGCCGGGGCCGCCCTCGTCGGCGCCCGCCGCGGTCTGGTCGTCCTGGAGCCCTCCGACGGACTCGGCCCCGCCGCCACCATCGGCCTGGGCCTGGGCCGCGCCGACCTCGGCCACATCGAGACGGTCCCGCGCAGCGCCACCTCGTACGGCCGCATCCTCGACGGGCTCCCCGACGCCCACGGCGGCTCGGAGGTCCTCCCCGAACCCGGCGCACCGGCGCCCCCCGGCGCAGGGGGCTACGAGCCGCCCGTCGACCCCCGCCACCGCGAGGTCGCCGCCCGCCTCGGCTACGCCGCCAGCTACGCCCTGCCGCTGACCGCCGACGCCACCGGCCGGCTCGGCGCGGCCGTCTGGCTCTACGACGAACAGGCCGAGCCGAGCGACCGCCAGCGCGACCTGGTCGGCCTCTACGTCCGGCACGCGGCCGAGCACCTCGCCCGGATGCTGGAGGTGGACCGCTCCCGCACCCGGCTGGCCACCGTCGCCGAGGAACTGCTGCCCAGCCGGCTGCCCCGGATCCCCGGCGTACAGCTCGCCGCCCGGCACCGTACGGGCCCGCTCGGCGGCGGCGACTGGTACGACGCGCTGCCGCTGCCCGAGGGCGCCATGGGACTCGCCGTCGGATCGGTCACCGGATCCGGTCCGAGCGCCGTCGCCGCGATGGGCCGGCTGCGGGCCTCGCTGCGCGCGTACGCCGTCATGGAGGGGGAGGACCCCGTCGCGGTCCTGTCCGACCTGGAGCTGCTGCTGCGCCTGACCGAGCCCGCGCGCTCGGCGACCGCCCTCTTCGCGTACTGCGAGCCCGCCGCCCGCAAGATCCTCCTGGCCGGGGCCGGGCACACCCCGCCGCTGCTCATCGGGGAGCGGCGCACCGAGTACGTCGAGACCTCCCTCTCGGCCCCGCTGGGGATGCTGTCCTGCTGGGAAGCGCCCAGCGTGGAGATCGAGCCCGCACCCGGAGAAACGGTGCTGCTGTACACGGACGGACTGCTGCGGCGCACCGGTGACCCCATGGACCGGGCCTACGCCCGGCTGCACGCGGCCGCCGCGGGCCTGCCGCGCAGCGCCCGGGAGGACCCGGCGGCCGTCTGCGACCACATCCTGCGCGCGGTGCTCCCCGAGGACGGGCCCGGCTCGGGCGCCTCCGGCCCGTACCAGGACACCGAGGACGTCGTCCTGCTCGCGGCCCGGTTCGACTGACCGGCCCCCACTCCCCGACGGGCGCCCGTTTTGACTTGTATGTCACAGGACTGGCCGGGCGCCGCCCCCTCACACATACGATGAACGGGGTTCGCACCCGGACCCGTGCGTGTCGTAGCGGCTGAGGAGATGACGTGGCTGACGAGCTCACCCCGGAGACCCCGGAAGAAGAGCAGCCCCAGAAGAAGCACAAGCAGCGCAAGAACGGGCTGTACCCGGGCGTCAGCGAGGAACTCGCGGAGAGCATGCGCACCGGCTGGGCCGACACCGAGCTCCACGGCCTGGAGCCCATCGCCCAGGCCGGCCACACCGCCGACCGCCGCGCCGCGCTGTCCGCACGCTTCCCGGGCGAGCGCCTGGTGATCCCGGCGGGCCGGCTGAAGACCCGCTCGAACGACACCGAGTACCCCTTCCGCGCCTCCACCGAGTACGTCTACCTCACCGGCGACCAGACCGAGAACGGCGTCCTCGTCCTGGAGCCCACCGGGGAGACCGGCCATGAGGCCACGGTCTACCTGCTGCCGCGCTCGGACCGTGAGAACGGCGAGTTCTGGCTGTCGGGCCAGGGCGAGCTCTGGGTGGGCCGCCGCCACTCCCTCACCGAGGCCGAGCAGCTGCTGGGCATCCCGGCCAAGGACGTCCGCGAGCTGCCCGAGGCCCTCACCGAGGCCACCGGCCCGGTCCGCGCCGTCCGCGGCCACGACCAGGTCATCGAGGCCGCCCTCACCGACAAGGTGACCAAGGAGCGCGACGAGGAGCTGCGCGTCTACCTCTCGGAGGCCCGCGCCGTGAAGGACGCCTTCGAGATCGGCGAGCTGCAGAAGGCCGTGGACTCCACCGTCCGCGGCTTCGAGGACGTCGTGAAGGTCCTCGACAAGGCCGAGGCCACGTCCGAGCGCTACATCGAGGGCACCTTCTTCCTGCGCGCCCGCGTCGAGGGCAACGACGTCGGCTACGGCACCATCGCCGCTGCCGGCGCGCACGCCTGCACCCTGCACTGGGTCCGCAACGACGGCGCCGTCCGCTCCGGCGACCTGCTGCTGCTCGACGCCGGCGTGGAGACGCACTCCCTCTACACCGCCGACGTCACGCGCACGCTGCCGATCAACGGCACGTACACCGACATCCAGCGCAAGATCTACGACGCGGTCTACGAAGCCCAGGAAGCCGGGATCGCCGCCGTCAAGCCCGGCGCGAAGTACCGCGACTTCCACGACGCCGCCCAGCACGTGCTGGCCGAGAAGCTCGTCGAGTGGGGCCTGCTGGAGGGCCCGGTCGAGCGCGTCCTGGAGCTCGGCCTGCAGCGCCGCTGGACCCTGCACGGCACCGGCCACATGCTCGGCCTGGACGTCCACGACTGCGCGGCCGCGCGCACCGAGGCCTACGTCGACGGCACGCTGGAGCCGGGCATGTGCCTGACCGTCGAGCCGGGCCTGTACTTCCAGGCCGACGACCTGACCGTGCCCGAGGAGTACCGGGGCATCGGCGTCCGGATCGAGGACGACATCCTCGTCACCGAGGACGGCAACCGGAACCTGTCCGCCGGGCTGCCGCGCACCTCGGTCGAGGTCGAGGCCTGGATGGCGCGGCTCAAGGGCTGACGCCCGCGTCGTCGCGGGGGGGGGGGGGGGGGGGGGGGGGGGGGGGGGGGGGGGGGGCGGGGGGGGGGGGGCGGGGGGGGGGGGGGGGGGGGCCCCCCCCCCCCCCCCCCCCCCCCCCTCCGGCGTTCCTAGGAGACCCTCAGCAGGGCGTCGTCCCGCCACTTCAGCATCCGTTCGAAGCTCACCACGGCGCCCCGGCCCGGCCGGTTGCGCAGGCGGACGTGGTCGGCGAGCTCCGCGATCAGGTGCAGGCCCCGGCCGTGCTCGGCCAGCGAGGGTCTGCGGCGTGCCACCGTCGAGGGCGGGAAGCCCGGACCCGAGTCGGCGACCTCGATGCGGCAGCGGTCCCCGTCCAGGTAGGCGGTGACGTGGTACGCCTCGGTGCCGTCCAGGACCTCGTCGGCGGGGAGGCCGGCCGGGCCCCCCGCAGGACCGCCGCGGCCGCCGTGCTCCACGGCGTTCGCGCAGGCCTCGCTCAGCGCGACCGAAAGGTCGTAGGAGATGTCCGGGTCCACCCCCGCGGTCTCCATCGTCCCCAGCAGCAGCCGCCGGGCGAGCGGGACGCTCGCGGCTTCGCGCCGCAAGTGGAGAGACCACCAGATGCTCATACGGTTACCTATTGCCACCCGCGGTGGGGCGTAAGCCCCCGGCGGCCGGCACAGCCCTCATTCGGCCGATGCGGCATGTGCGTCCGGTGTGCATCGAGTGCGCGGGTGGGCGGTGGCGCGGAGCCGCCCGCCACCGGCGGCGGCCCGTCCCACACCGGAACCATAGGGTCCCTCCAGTACCTGCCGTAGGCAGGGACGGGGCCCAGTGCGATGATGGCCCGGCCATGTCTGCCACCCACACGACGCACGCCGGAGCGAGCCTCCGGACGACCCGGGCCGCGGTGTTCACCGCGGTCTGCGTCGTGCTGTCCGCGGCCGGCCACGCCGTGGCCTCCTGCGCGACCGTGCCGTGGTGGGCGCTCGCCCTCGCCTTCGTCGCCGTCTTCGCGATCGCGGCCCCGCTCGCGGGACGCCGCCGTTCGCGGCCCGGCATCGCCGCCGGACTGGCCGTGGGCCAGCTCGGGCTGCACGGCCTGTTCGGCCTGGGCCAGCACGGCGCCGCCGCACAGGCACCCGCCGTGGGCTCCGACACCTCGCTGGCGGCGCTGGCCGCCCAGCTCGTGTGCGGGGGCAACTCCGTGCCGCCGAGCCCCGCCGACGCCCGGCGGATCCTGGAGGCGGCCGGTCTGGATCCGGCCGCCCTGGCCGCCTCGGGCCACATGGGTCACATGCACCTGTCCGCGGCCCCCGCCACGGCGCCCGAGACCGGGCTGTTCAGCCCGGGCATGCTGCTCGGCCACCTGCTGGCCGCGCTCGCGCTCGGCTGGCTGCTGGGGCGGGGCGACGCCGCCCTGTTCCGGCTGGTCGAACTCTCCCGCCTCTCCGGCGAAGCCGACCCGATACGTCCGCTGCGCGCCGCGCTGGCCTACGTACGGGTGCTCACGGCCGGCCTCCTCGGCGTTCCCCAGTGCGGCCCCCGGGCCCGCCGGACCGCTTCGGCACCGGTGGCGGCCGCCGGCCGGGAGGCGCTCCTGCACTCCGTGATCCGGCGGGGTCCGCCGGCTGCGCTCGTCCTCGCAGCCTGACGCGGCACCTCCACTCCCCGGGACACCCGGCGGGAGCACCGGTGCCGTGACCTCCGCGCGCGCCCGTGCGCGCGGACCCACCGTTCACCTCTGCTCCGTGGAGTGTTTCCGCCATGAAGACCTCTCGTGTCTCCTTCGCCGCCGCCCTCGCCGCCGGCGCCGTCCTCGCCCTGTCCGGTACCGCCTTCGCGCACGTCAGCGTGCAGCCGGGCGATGCCCCCAAGGGCGGTTACGCGACGATCAACTTCAAGGTCCCGAACGAGCGGGACAACGCCTCGACGACCCAGCTGGAGGTCAATTTCCCGATCGACCAGCCGCTGACGTCCGTCATGCCGCAGGACATCCCGGGCTGGACGTCCACCGTCGAGAAGACCAAGCTCGACAAGCCGCTGAGCGTGCACGGCAAGCAGGTCAACGAGGTGGTCACCAAGGTGACCTGGACCGGCGGCAAGATCGAGCCCGGCAAGTTCCAGCAGTTCCCGGTCTCCGTCGGCAAGCTCCCCGACAACGCCGACAAGATGGTCTTCAAGGCCATCCAGACGTACGACAACAACGAGGTCGTCCGCTGGATCGAGGAGGCCAAGGAGGGCGCCGCCGAGCCGCAGAACCCCGCGCCCACGCTGAAGCTGACCGCCGCCGCCGGGGGCGACCACCACGACGACGCCAAGCCGGCCGACGGCAAGAACGCCGCCCAGGACGCCGCCAAGGACGAGAGGCACGACGAGGCCTCCGCCCCGAGCGGCTCCGACACCACCGCACGCGCCCTCGGCATCGCCGGCATCGTCCTCGGCCTCGGCGGGGTGGCCTTCGGCATCGCCTCCCGCCGCCGCTCCGCCTGACCCACCGGGCCCTCGGGCCCCTCGTCCACGGGCCCGCGCAGGGCCCGTGCACCGGCCCGCCCGGGCCCCTTCCAGACACCCGCACCATCCCCGATCCCAGGGACATCCCCATATGCGCACCACACGTGTGACGGTCGCCGCCCTCGCGGCGGCGGCCGCGCTCACCCTGACCGCCTGCGGCGCCGAGCCGACCAAGGACAACGGGTCGGTCACGCAGATCACCGGCGAGAAGAAGACCGGAGCCGCGACCCTCCTCGACCGCCCCTTCGACAAGCCGGAGCTGGTCCTCACCGACACCACCGGCAAGCCGTGGAACCTGCGCGAGCAGACCAAGGGCCGGCCGACGCTGATCTACTTCGGCTACACCAACTGCCCCGACGTGTGCCCCCTGACGATGAGCAACATCGCCGTCGCCAAGAAGGCGCTCCCCAAGGAGGACCAGGACAAGCTCCAGGTCGTCTTCGTCACCACCGACCCCGAACGGGACACCCCGGAGTCCCTCGGCGCGTGGCTCAGGGCGCAGGACCCGGCGTTCACCGGGCTGACCGGCGACTTCAGCACCATCCAGGCCGCCGCCCGGTCCCTCGGCATCGGGATCGAGGCCCCCAAGAAGGAGCCCGACGGCAGCGTCGTCTCCATGCACGGGGCCCAGGTCATCGCGTTCTCGCCCAAGACCGACGAGGGCTACGTCCTCTACGGCGAGGGCACGACCGTCGAGGACTACACCAAGGACCTGCCGAAGCTCATCAAGGGACAGAACCCGTGAACACCCGCACCACCCGCACCCTCGCCGCCGCCCTCTCCCTGACGGCCGCGCTCGCCATATCCGGCTGCTCCTCCTCTTCCCCCTCCTCGTCCTCCTCCTCGGGCTCCGAGTCCTCGTCGAAGGCGAGCGCGGGCACGAAGGCCGAGGAGTCGGCCAAGCCGAAGATGACCGTCAGCGGGGGCTACATGCCGGAGCCGGTCAACGACAAGATGGCCGGCGCCTTCATGGTGATCAAGAACGACTCGAAGACCGCAGACAAGCTGCTCGGGGTCACCAGCCCGCTCTCGGACGACCTCCAGGTCCACGAGACCAAGGACCAGAAGATGCAGCAGGTGCAGTCCATGGACGTGCCCGCGGGCGGCGAGCTGAACCTGGAGCGCGGCGGCAACCACATCATGTTCATGGGCCTCAAGAACAAGCCGAACGTCGGCGACAAGGTCACCATCGAGCTGCGTTTCGAGAAGGCCGACCCGGTCAAGGTCGAGCTGGACGTCAAGGAACGGACGTACAACCCCCAGAACTCCACCGCACACTGACGGACCGAGGAACTGACACGCCATGACGGCCACCGCCCCCGCTCCCTCTCCTTTCCGCGTCCGCGCCACGGCATCGCTGCCGCGGCTGGCGCTGGTCCTCGCAGCCCTGCTGGCAACCCTGTTCACCGCGGCCGCCCCGGCCACGGCGCACGCCGCACTCACCGCGAGCGACCCCAAGGACGGGGCGGTGGTCGCCACGGCGCCCGCCCAGGTGACCCTCTCCTTCTCGGAGGAGGTCGCCATGGGTGACGACTCCATCCGCGTGATGGACCCGCAGGGCAAGCGCGTCGACACCGGCGAGCTGCGGAACATGTGCAGCGGATCGGTCATCCGGTACGGGACCGCCCTGCACTCCGGTCTGCCCGACGGCACCTACACCGTCGCCTGGCAGGCCGTCTCCGCCGACAGCCACCCGGTCTCCGGCGCGTTCACCTTCTCCGTCGGCGCCCCCTCGGCCACCTCCGTCACCCTGCCCTCCCAGGCGGTGGGCGGCGGCCCCGTCGGCATCGCGTACGGCATCGCCCGCTACGCCGCCTACGCCGGGTTCACCGTCCTCGTCGGCGGCTCCGCCTTCATCCTGCTGTGCTGGCGCCGGGGTTCCGCCGAGCGTTCGCTGCAGAAGCTGGTGGTGCGCGGCTGGGTCACGCTCACCGCCGCCACGCTGGCGATGCTGGTGCTCCGCACCCCATACACCGGCTCGGGCAGGTTCGCGGACGCCTTCGACCTCGACGGGCTCCAGGCCGTCCTGGAGACCAAGACCGGTGCCTCCTTCGTGTCCCGGCTGCTGTTGCTCGGCGCGGCCGCGCTGTTCATCGCCGTGCTCTTCGGCGCCTACGCGCGCCGTCAGAAGAACGCCGACGCGCAGAGCGCCGAGGAGACGAAGGACACCAGCGACCTGGCCTTCGGGCTCGGTATCGGCGGCACGGTCGTGGCCGCCGGCATCGCCGCCACCTGGGCGCTCGCCGAACACGCGTCCACCGGTATCCAGCCCGGCGTCGCGATGCCGGTCGACATCCTGCACCTGCTGGCCGTGGCCGCCTGGCTCGGCGGGCTCATCGCCCTGCTCGTCGCACTGCGCAAGGTGCCGGACATCGAGCGGGCCGCGGTGCAGCGGTTCTCCCGGGTCGCCTTCATCAGCGTCCTGGTCCTCGCCGTCACCGGCGTGTACCAGTCCTGGCGGCAGCTCGGCAGCTGGTCGGCGCTCACCGGCACCAGCTACGGCCGGCTGCTGCTGATCAAGGTGGGCCTGGTGGCCGTCCTCGTCGGCATCGCCTACCTGTCCCGCACGTGGACCGCCAAGCTCGCCGACGTCGTGGCGGAGGAACGGGCCGCCGAGCCCGCGGCGGTGCTCGCGGGAGGCGATGTTTCACGTGAAACATCCGCCGAGGACGCCCCCGCCAAGCCTGCCGAGCCCGCCGCGCCCGCAGAGGCAGCCGAGCCCGCCGACCCGAAGCGTGCCGCGCAGCTCGCCCGGCAGCGCGCGGCCCGCGAGAAGGCCCTGGAGAACCAGGTGCGCGACGCCGACCCGGGCCGGTCGGGCCTGCGCCGCTCCGTACTCGCCGAAGCCGCGGTGGCGGTCGTCCTGCTGGCCGTCACCACGGTCCTGACCAGCACCGAGCCGGGCCGGGCCGTGGAGCAGGAGGCCGGCCGTGGCTCGGCCGCCACCGCCGTGCCCAACCGGCCGATCAAGATCTCCCTGCCGTACGACACCGGCGGCCAGAACGGGAAGGGCACCGTGCGGCTGGAGCTCGACCCGGGCCGGGTCGGCGCCAACACCCTGCATCTGTGGGCGGACGGCGCCGACGGGGGCGCCGCCGACCTGCCCGAGGTCAAGATCTCCTTCACCCTCCCGGCCAAGGAGATCGGCCCGCTGCCCGTGGCCCCGGACCGGGCCGCGCCCGGACACTGGACCGCCTCCGGCGTCCAGCTGCCCCTCGCGGGCGAGTGGCGCATCGACGTCACCGTCCGCACCTCCGACATCGACCAGACGACCGTCCAGAAGAACGTGAAGATCGGCTGAACAGCGTGACCGACAGCACCACCGCGAGCACCCCCGACATCGAGATCTCCCGGCGCCGGCTGCTGGGCACGGTCGGCGCCGCAGGCGCCGTCGGGCTCGCGCTCGGCGCCACCGGCGGAGCCCTCGTGCACTCGGCGGCCACCGACCCCTCGCCCGGCGCGCCCGGCGCGGCCGGCTCCCTCTCTTCCCTGGGCGCCACCGCGGTCGCCTTCGAAGGGGACCACCAGGCGGGGATCACCACTCCGCTCCAGGCCAAGGGCCACGTCCTCGCCTTCGACCTGGCACCGGGCGCCGGGCGCACGGAGGCGGCGGCGCTGATGCGCCGCTGGTCCGACACCGCGCGGCGGCTCATGGCGGGCCAGACCGCTCCGACGGAGGACAGCGGCATCGCCCTCGACGCGGGACCCTCCTCCCTGACCGTCACGTTCGGCTTCGGCCACTCCTTCTTCGAGCGCACGGGCCTCACCGCCCGCCGTCCTGCGGCCCTGGACCCGCTGCCCGACTTCTCCTCGGACCGGCTCGACGCCCAGCGCAGCAACGGCGACCTGTGGGTGCAGATCGGCGCGAACGACGGCCTCGTCGCGTTCCACGCCCTGCGGGCGCTCCAGAAGGACGCCGGGGAGGCCGCCCGGGTGCGCTGGCAGATGAACGGCTTCAACCGCTCCCCCGGCGCCACCGCCTCCCCCATGACCGCCCGCAACCTCATGGGCCAGATCGACGGCACCGGGAACCCCAAGCCCGCGGACCCCGACTTCGACAAGCGGATCTTCGTGCCGGCCGCGGGCCCCGGGCCCGCGGGCCACGCCTGGATGGGCGGGGGCTCGTACGCGGTCGTCCGCCGGATCCGGATGCTGCTGGACGACTGGGACAAGCAGTCGCAGGCCCAGCAGGAGCAGGTCATCGGCCGGAAGAAGTCCGACGGGGCTCCCCTGAGCGGCGGCGGCGAGACCACGCCCCTGGCACTGGACAAGCTGGGCCCCGACGGCAAGCCGGTGATCCCGTCCAACGCGCACGCGCGGATCTCCGCACCCGCGCAGAACGGCGGCGCCGCCATGCTCCGGCGCCCCTTCTCCTTCCACGACGGAATCGCGCCGGACGGCACCCCCGACGCCGGCCTGCTCTTCATCTGCTGGCAGGCCGATCCGCTGCGCGGATTCGTCCCGGTCCAGCGCAAGCTCGACCGCGGTGACGCGCTCTCGGCGTTCATCCGGCACGAGTCGAGCGGCCTGTACGCCGTCCCGCCCGGCCCGCGCGCCGGGGAGTACGTCGGGCAGCGGCTGCTCGAAGGGTGAACGGCCCCACGGCGGCGCCCGGCCCGGCATTAGGCTGATCGCATGTCGGCCACGCGCTTCACCTATCTCGGTCCCGAGGGCACGTTCACCGAGGCGGCTCTCCGCACCCTGCCGGAAGCCGCCACCCGGGAGCTCGTCCCGATGGTGTCGGTCCCGGCCGCCCTGGACGCCGTACGCAACGGCGAGGCAGCGGCCGCTCTGGTGCCGATCGAGAACTCGGTGGAGGGCGGCGTCACCGCCACCCTCGACGAGCTGGCCTCGGGCGAGCCGCTGATGATCTACCGCGAGGTGCTGCTGCCCATCGCGTTCGCACTGCTGGTGCGGCCCGGAACCCGGCTGTCGGACGTCAAGACCGTCACCGGGCACCCGGTCGCCCAGCCGCAGGTGCGCAACTGGCTGCGGACGCACCTGCCCGACGCTCTGTGGGAGTCGGCCGCCTCCAACGCGGACGGCGCGCGGCTGGTCCAGGAGGGCCGGTTCGACGCCGCCTTCGCGGGGGAGTTCGCCGCCGCCACGTACGGGCTGGAGGCGTTGGTCACCGAGATCCACGACGCGCAGAACGCCGAGACCCGCTTCGTGCTGGTCGGCCGGCCCGCCCGGCCGGCCGCTCCGACGGGCGCCGACAAGACCTCCGTGGTGGCGTGGCTCGGCGACGACCACCCGGGTGCCCTGCTGGAGCTCCTCCAGGAGTTCGCCGTCCGGGGGGTGAACCTGATGCTGATCCAGTCCCGGCCGACGGGCGAGGGCATCGGCAACTACTGCTTCGCCGTGGACGCCGAGGGGCACATCTCCGACCGCCGGGTGAGCGAGGCTCTGATGGGGCTGCGCCGGACCTGTCCTCAGGTCCGGTTCCTGGGCTCGTACCCCCGCGCCGGCGTCGCGCTGAGTGAGGTGCGCGCGGCGCGGCCGGGCACCTCCGATGGCGACTTCACGGAGGCTTCCGACTGGCTGGCCCGCTGCCTCGACGGCCGGGCGTAGCCCGGTCCAGGCTTCTTCCACTTGTCCACAGAGTTATCCACAGGGCGAGAGGGCGACCTGGGGACAAGTCGACAGAGCGATCCGACAAGGTCGACAAATCGGTCGGGTGGCCCAGGTTTCGCGCGAGGAAGCGGTAGGTGAACGACGTCACCCCGGTATCACCGATCAACTCTTTGGAGCGAGCCATTCCCACCCGAATGAGTGTGTGAGGGCGGTTTGAACCCTGAACGACACCTGCCCCTCAAGGATCGCTATTGATCTAATTCGGTGTCCACAGATGCGGCACACAGCCTGTGGATAAGGGCACCCCCGGGGGAATTCCTGTGGACAAGGCTGAGCGCTCAGCGCCGTCCAGGGCCCCACCGCCCCCAGCCGCCGCGCCCCTTTTCGGGGAATCGGGCCGGTTTTATCAACCCCTTCGAGGGGCCCGTTCCGGCCACTGGGGCAAGGGATTTGCATTCCCCTCAATCGGGACATAATGACACGCAGCGTGATATCGGTGTGATCCCAGGAAGCCCAGACCGGTAGCCTGGAGGGGTGATTGACCTTCGGCTGCTCCGTGAAGACCCTGACCGTGTCCGCGCCTCGCAGCGCGCCCGTGGAGAGGACGTCGGCCTCGTCGACGCGCTGCTCTCCGCCGACGAGCGCCGCAGGTCCTCCGGCATGCGCTTCGACGAACTGCGCAATGAGCAGAAGTCCCTCGGCAAGCTCATCCCCAAGGCCACTCCGGAGGAGCGGGCCGCGCTGCTGACCAAGGCCGAGCAGCTCAAGGCCGACGTCAAGGCGGCGGAGGCCGAGCAGAACGAGGCGGACGAGGCTGCCCGGCAGCTCCTGCTCAAGCTCGGCAACATCGTCCACGAGGACGTCCCCGTCGGCGGCGAGGAGGACTTCACCGTCCTTGAGACGCACGGCACGATCCGCGACTTCGGCGCCGAGGGCTTCGAGCCCAAGGACCACCTGGAGCTCGGCGAGGCGCTGGGCGCCATCGACGTCGAACGCGGCGCCAAGGTCTCCGGCTCGCGCTTCTACTACCTGACGGGCGTCGGCGCGCTGCTGGAGCTCGCCCTCGTCAACGCGGCGATCGCGCAGGCCACCGAGGCCGGCTTCATCCCGATGCTCACCCCCGCGCTGGTCCGCCCGCGCGCCATGGAGGGCACCGGCTTCCTCGGCCAGGCCGCGGAAAACGTGTACCACCTGGAGAAGGACGACTACTACCTGGTCGGCACCTCCGAGGTCCCGCTCGCGGCGTACCACATGGACGAGATCATCGACGCCGAGAAGCTGCCCCTGCGGTACGCCGGCTTCTCGCCGTGCTTCCGCCGCGAGGCCGGCACCTACGGCAAGGACACCCGCGGCATCTTCCGCGTCCACCAGTTCGACAAGGTCGAGATGTTCTCGTACGTCGCGCCGGAGGACGCGGAGGCCGAGCACAAGCGGCTCCTGGAGTGGGAGAAGCAGTGGCTGACCAGCCTGGAGCTGCCGTTCCAGGTCATCGACGTCGCCACCGGCGACCTGGGTGCCTCCGCCTCCCGCAAGTTCGACTGCGAGGCGTGGATCCCGACCCAGGGCAAGTACCGCGAGCTCACGTCCGCCTCGAACTGTGACGGCTTCCAGGCCCGCCGCCTGCAGATCCGCTACCGCGAGGACAAGAAGACCGCTCCGCTGTCGACGCTGAACGGCACTCTGTGCGCCGTTCCGCGCACCATCGTGGCCATCCTGGAGAACCACCAGCAGGCCGACGGCTCCGTGCGGGTCCCGCCGGTGCTCCGTCCGTACCTGGGCGGCCGCGAGGTGCTGGAGCCGATCGCCAAGTGAGCCCGGCCCCGTTCCCGTACAAGCTCGTCGCGACGGATCTCGACGGCACGCTCCTGCGTGACGACGACACCGTCTCGGAGCGCACCCGCGAGGCGCTCGCCGCGGCCACCGCGGCGGGCGCGGCGCACATCATCGTCACCGGCCGGGCCGTGCCCTGGACCCGGGGCGTGCTGGACGACCTCGGCTACGACGGGATCGCCGTGTGCGGGCAGGGCGCGCAGGTCTACGACGCGGGAGCGCACCGGCTGCTGACCTCGGTGACGCTCGACCGGCAGCTGGCCGGTCTTGCACTGTCGAAGATCGAGGCCGAGGTGGGTCCGCTGGCCCTGGCCGCCAGCCGGGACGGCGTGGACGGCGAGGTCCTGTTCGGCCCCGGCTACCAGGTGCAGGAGGGCCTCCCGGCGCTCTACCTGGAGGACACCACGGCCGTCTGGAGCGCTCCGCTCAACAAGCTGTACATCCAGCACCCGGGGATGGGCGAGGACGAGCTGGTCAAGGTGGCCCGGGAGACCGTCGGCAGCCTGGTCGACATCGTGATGGCCGGCCCGGGGATAGTGGAGATCCTGCCGCTGGGACTGAGCAAGGCCACGGGCCTCTCGCTCGCCGCCAGGCGGCTGAAGGTGAAGGCGGCCGAGACGATCGCCTTCGGGGACATGCCCAACGACATCCCCATGTTCGGCTGGGCCGCGCACGGGGTCGCGATGGCCAACGCCCACGCCGACCTGAAGGCCGTGGCGGACGAGGTGACCACCTCCAACCAGGAGGACGGCATCGCGGTGGTGCTGGAACGCCTGCTGGGCGCCGCCTGAGCCGCACCGGCTCCTGAACGGAAGGTCCGGAACAGCCCGCGCCGCGAGGCGCGCTCGAAGTGGCTGTTCCGGACCTCTTTGTTGCTCCCCGCACCTCCCACTGTGCCGGGGGCGTACGCCCCTTACCAGCGAATTTCTTATGTTTCACGTGAAACATGGACCTGGTGCGGGTCCGGATGGAGCGTCAGCGGCCAGGCCAGCAGTCCCACGGCCAGGGAGATGGCGTGGCCGAGGTCGGTGAAGCTGCCGCCGGTGAGCAGGGGGATGCCGAAGAAGGCCACGGCTCCGGCCAGGTAGAGCCATCTCCAGGGGTGGGGGAGCCGGTAGGTCAGGACGCCGACGGAGGCCGCGAGGCCGTAGCTGACGCCGATGTCCACGACGTGCGTCATGCTGTGCGGCGCCCGGTTGTCCTGGATGGCCATGAGGAGGACCTTCTGGCTGGCGAGGGTGGCGACGATGTGGGCGGTCGCGACGATCACCAGCCAGCGCAGGGTGCCGAGCCAGCGTTCGACGGTGGCGTGGAAGATCTCGAAGAGCAGGGTGTAGAGGGCGAGCGAGGCGGGGTTCTCGATCCAGAAGGCACTGCTCACCAGGGCCCGCAGCGGGTACTTGACCAGCTGGTGGATGTTGCTGCTGTTGCGGTGGAGCAGCACGTGGTCGAGCCGGTCGGGGGCGATCGCCACGATGACGCTGGTCACGGCCACGATCAGCAGCCACGTATGCGTGCCGGGCGCCGAGCGTATCCAGGCCCGCAGGGGCCTGGACGGCTCGGGTCCGGTGTGCTCGATCATGCCCCGATGATGCCCCGTACGGCGGTGCCCCGCCTGACCGGTGGGCCGGGCGGGGCACGGATTTCGGCCGGTGGCGGCGGGCTACTCCTCGCCGGCCAGGGTGAGGCGGCGCAGCTTCTGGCCCGCGTACGCGGTGGCGCCGACGGTGACCGCGAGGAGCAGGAGCACGGCGGTGGGCAGGGCCACGCTGGAGTCGACGTACCCCTGTCCGGCGACCTTCTCGGCCAGGGCCAGGGCCCACTGCTGGACGCTGAGGGTCTTGGCGCCGGAGACCAGGCTGCCGAACAGGGACTCCCAGATCAGGGCGTAGACCAGGCCGAAGACGACCGCGTGCCGGCTGACGGTGCCCAGCAGCAGGAAGAGTGCGCTGTAGGCGATGGAGGCGACGAGCGCGGCGACGGTGTAGGCGACGGCGATCTGCTGGCCGTTGCCGTTGAGGATGAAGCCCGCGATCAGGGTGGGAACGGCCGAGAACACCATCGTGACGGCGATCGCTACGATCAGCTTGGTCATGATGATCGTCGGGCGCTTCACCGGCTTGGAGAGCAGGTAGACGATCGAGCCGTCGTCGATCTCGGGCCCGATGGCCCCGGTCCCGGCGATGACGCCGATCAGGGGGACCATCGTGGCGAGCGCGAAGCCGCCGAGCAGTTCCGCCGCGACCTTGTCGTCCACTCCGGTGAAGAAGCGGACGGCGACGGAGATGAGGATCAGCAGGGCCGGCAGCGCGAAGAGGATCGCCGCACGCCGACGGCCGAGGAGGGCCCGGTACGTGAGCCGGGCGACGGTGGGGTCGTACATGGGTTCCAGCTCCTTTCAGGCCGCGACGAGGTAGGAGAAGACCGATTCGAGGGACTCGTCGGAGGGTGAGACCGTCAGCAGCCGGATGCCGTGCGCACGGGCGACCCGGGGCAGCAGCTCGGTGAAGCGCCCGAAGTCGACGGCCTGGACGCGCAGGGCGCCTTCCTTGAGGTCGACCTCGATGCCGGCGGTCGACGGGTCGGCGATCAGGGCCGCGGCGAGGGCCCTGTCGTCCGAGGAGCGGATCAGGTAGCGGTGCGGGCGGTCCGTCATCAGGCGGCGGATCTTGCGGAAGTCCCCGGAGGCGGCGTGCCGTCCGGCGACGACCACCTCGATGTGCGAGGCCAGCTGCTCGACCTCCTCCAGGATGTGGGAGGAGAACAGCACGGTGCGGCCCTCGTCACCCATCCGCCGCAGCAGGTCCATGAGCTGCATGCGCTGGCGCGGGTCCATGCCGTTGAAGGGCTCGTCGAGCAGCAGCACCGACGGGTCGTGGACGAGGGCGGACGCCATCTTCACGCGCTGGCGCATGCCCTTGGAGTACGTTGCGATCTTGCGGTCCTGGGCGTACTCCATCTCGACGGTGGCGAGCGCCCGCTGCGCCGCCGCCTCGTCGAGGCCGTGCAGCTCGGCGTTGGCGACGACGAACTCCCGCCCGGTGAGGAAGTCGTACATGGCCTCGCGCTCGGGTACGACGCCGATCTGCCGGTAGACCTGCTCGTTGCGCCAGATCGGCGCGCCGTCGAGGGTCACGGTGCCCGTGGAGGGGGCGAGGAAGCCGCCCATCATGTTGATGAGGGTGGACTTGCCCGCGCCGTTGGGGCCGAGGAGGCCGGTGACTCCGGGAGCGATCCGCATGGTCACGTCGTTGACGGCGACGACGTTCCCGAACCAGCGAGAGGCGTGGTCGATGTCGATGGTGGTCATGGGCGCAGCCCATCCTTGAGGAGGGTGGTGGTGGACGACGGGTGGGAGGTCACAGCCCGGCCTTCCGGTAGCGGGCCATCAGAGCGGCGAAGGAGCCGGCGATGAGGCCGAGGATGACGAGCAGGTAGACGGCGCCGGTGCCGGCCGAGGGGCCCTCACCGCCGGGGAAGGCGGAGGTCGCACCGAGGAACGCGGTCTGCACGCCGTCGATCAGGGTGATCGGCGAGAAGAGGCCCAGCCACTCGATGGGGCCGGTGTTCCCGGTCCCGTAGGCGACCGCCTGCACGGTGGAGACGGCGCCGTAGGGGATGAGCAGCATGGCGATGACCGCGGCGACGCCGAACCCGCGGCGCGGGGTGAGCGCGGCCATGACCAGCCCCAGGCCCGCGAAGAGGAGTGACAGCAGAAGTACCGACACCAGTGCCTGCCCGAATCCCTTGGTCTGGTGGCCGAAGTCGAACTTCGCCAGCAGCGAGCCGATCCACATGATCAGCAGCGGGGTGGCGGTGAGGATGAACAGGGCCGAGGCCATCGCCGCGTACTTGGCCAGGACGTAGTCGACGCGCTCGATGGGCCGGGAGAAGTACAGCGGCACCGTCTTGAACCGCAGGTCCCGCGAGACCGACTGGGGCGCCTGGGACGCGAGGTAGAGCCCGATGACCACCTGGGTGGTCAGGGCGTACGTCGTGTACTTGATCGGCAGGTCGGTGGAGCCGGGCACCGCGATGGCCACGGCGACGATGATCAGCGCCGGGACGCACATCACCGCGAAGAGGATCATCGGCAGGACCTTGGACTTGGCCGAGCGGCCGAGCCCGTACGCACCGCGCAGCGACTGCGAGAACAGCGAGGTGCGGGCGTAGGCACGGCCGAGCCGGGGACCGTCGTAGGACCGGTAGCCGATGTTGTGGATCTGGGTCGAGGTCTCAGGCGCCATCGGTACCGGCTCCCTTCGGCTGGATCTGGATCCGCTGCGCGGACTGGTCGCTCTCGCGGAAGACCTCCGCGATGTGGTGGCGGCGCTGTTCCATGCGGACCAGGCCGACACCGAGGTCGGCGACCGTGTCGCGGATGGTGTCGTAGGTGTCCTCGCCCGTCGCCTCGACGAGGAGGATGTGGCCGGCGCCGGGCAGGCCCTGTTCCTCGCCGGCGTGGAGGGTGATGCCCGCCGCGGTGAGGGCCTTGCGCAGGGCGGCCGTTCCGTCCGGGTGGGTGTCGGAGTCGGTGACCTCCACCGCCAGGGTGGTCGTGGTCTGCGTGAAGTCGCTGGTCGAGCTGGAGCGCAGCAGCTTGCCCCCGTCGATGACCACCACGTGGTCGCAGGTCCGCTCCAGCTCTCCGAGGAGGTGGGAGGTGACCAGGACGGAGATGCCGAAGTCGGTGTGGACGCGGCGGATCAGGCCGAGCATCTCGTCGCGGCCCACCGGGTCGAGGCCGTTGGTCGGCTCGTCGAGGAGGACCAGCTGCGGGTCGTGGACCAGCGCCTGGGCCAGCTTGACGCGCTGCTTCATGCCGGTGGAGTAGCCGCCGATGGGCCGGTAGCGCTCCTCGTACAGCCCGACGTGGCGCAGTGTGTCGGCGGTCCGCTCGCGGGCGGCCGTCGGCGGGAGGCCGGACATCCGCGCCATGTGGACGACGAACTCGGTGGCCGAGACGTCGGGCGGCAGGGCGTCGTGTTCGGGCATGTAGCCGACGCGCTCACGGATGGCACTGCCGTGCGTGGCGACGTCCAGTCCGAGGACGGCGGCACGCCCCTCGGTGGCCGGGGACAGCCCGAGCAGGATCTTGATCAGCGTGGACTTGCCGGCTCCGTTGGCGCCCACGAGCCCGGTCACTCCGGGCCCGATGTCCAGGGAGAGCCGGTCGAGGGCGGTCACTCGGGGGTACCGCTTGCTCAGGCTTTCGGTCGCGATGACAGTCACGGCTCCGACGTTAGTGCCGGGGCCGGGGCGGATCGTCAGACCTGGAGCGGGACCGCGTATCCGCCTTGAGGACTACGGACCCCGACGCGAGGCTGACGCCGGCCGGGTGGGGGCGGGGGTTGTCCACAGGTCCGTGCACGGCTCTTGACGTGACCTCCGGTCATTGTCACATTCATCAGTGTCAACTTGACGGCGGGCACGGCTGACAGGGACGGACGGCTGGCATGGCTGGGGACACGGGCACCAGGGAACGCACCGCGCACGGCTCCGCGCGGCTCACCGCCGAGCTGCGCGGCTTCAGGGAGGTCCAGCGCCTCGCCTACGAGTGCGCGGAGACCGTGGCGGCGCAGCTGCGCCCCGGGGTGACCGAGCGCGAGGCGGCCCGGATGCAGCGCGACTGGCTGCGCGAGCGGGGCGTGCGGGACTGGTTCCACCTGCCCTTCGCCTGGTTCGGGGACCGCACCGCGTTCACGGACTTCACCATCCCGCTCCAGTTCTTCCCGACCAACCGGAAGCTGGAGCCGGGGATGCCGTTCATCCTCGACATGGCGCCGGTGTACCAGGGTTACGCCGCCGACATCGGCTATTCGGGCAGCCTCGGCCTCAATCCGGTGCAGGACCGGCTGATGTCCGACCTGCGCCCACACCGGGCGCTGATCCTGGAGCAGGTGCGCGAGCGGCGCACGCTGCGCGAGATCTACGAGAACGTCGAGCGGCTGATGACCCGCCAGGGATACGCCAACCGGCACCGGGCCTATCCCTTCGGTGTCATCGCGCACAAGATAGACCGGGTCAAGGAGCGCCGCTGGTCCCCGACCGTGTTCGGGTTCGGCACCCGGTCCCTCAAGGGGCTGGCCTCCGACGCCCTGCACGGCCACCGCGAGGGCTGGTCCCCGCTGTGGAGCCCGTACCACTTCTCCGACCACCCGCCGCAGCCCGGCCTGTGGGCGGTGGAGCCGCATCTGGGCTTCCGGGGCACGGGGGCGAAGTTCGAGGAGATCCTTGTCGTCACCGACTCCCGGGATCCCGAGGAGAGCGCGTTCTGGCTGGACGACGACCTGCCGCACGTGCGGCGCTGGACCGAGGAGAAGGCGGCATGAGCGGGATGAGCGGTACGTCACTGGCGGACGCGCGCGAGCGCCGGGTGAGCACGGGCGGGGTCGAGCTGTCCGTCGTCGAGCTCGGTGAGCCGGACCGGCCCACCGTGCTGCTGGTGCACGGCTACCCGGACAGCAAGGAGGTCTGGTCCGAGGTCGCCGAGCGGCTCGCGGCCCGGTTCCACGTGGTCCTGTACGACGTGCGCGGACACGGCCGGTCCTCGGCTCCGGTGCCGCTGCGCGGGGGCTTCACCCTGGAGAAGCTGACGGACGACTTCCTGGCCGTGGCGGACGCCGTCAGCCCGGACCGGCCCGTGCACCTGGTGGGGCACGACTGGGGTTCCGTCCAGGGCTGGGAATTCGCGACGGTCGCCCGTACCGAAGGCCGGATCGCCTCCTTCACCTCCATGTCCGGCCCCTCCCTCGACCACTTCGGACACTGGATCAAGAAGCGGATGAAGCGGCCGACCCCGCGGCGGGCCGCCCAGCTGCTGAACCAGGGCTCGAAGTCCTGGTACGTGGGGATGCTGCACACACCGGTGCTGCCCGAGCTCGCGTGGCGCGGCCCGCTGGGCAGGCGCTGGCCGAAGATCCTCGCGCGGCTGGAGGAGGTACCGGCCGACTCCTCCTACCCGACGTCCTCGCTGCCCTCCGACGCGGCGCACGGCGCCTGGCTCTACCGCGACAACGTCCGGCCGCGCCTGCGCCGCCCGCGCGCCGACGCGTACGCGCACGTCCCGGTGCAGCTGATCACCCCGACCGGGGACGCCTTCCTCTCCGAGCGCCTCTACGACGACCTGGAGCGGTGGGCCCCGGACCTGGTGCGGCGCACCCTGCCCGCGAAGCACTGGATCCCCCGGACCCGGCCCGACCAGGTGGCGGCTTGGATCGGCGAGTTCGTCACCGCCCGGGAGGAGCCGACGGCGAAGGCGCCCGAGCAGAAGGCCCCGGGGAAGCACGCCGACCGGTTCGCGGGACAGCTGGTGCTGGTCACCGGTGCCGCCAGCGGCATCGGGCGGGCCACCGCCTTCGCGTTCGCGGAGGCCGGGGCCCGGGTCGTGGCCGTGGACCGCGACGGCGAGGGGGCGGCCCGCACCGCCGAGATGGCCCGGCTCATCGGCGCCGCCGACGCCTGGGGAGAGTGCGTCGACGTCAGCGACGAGCAGGCGATGGAGAAGCTCGCGGCCAAGGTCGCCGCCGAGTACGGCATCGTCGACGTGCTGGTCAACAACGCCGGCATCGGGCTGTCGGGGTCCTTCCTGGACACGGCTTCCGAGGACTGGAAGAAGGTCCTCGACGTGAACCTGTGGGGGGTCATCCACGGCTGCCGGATCTTCGGGAGGCAGATGGTCGAGCGGGGTCAGGGCGGACACATCGTCAACACCGCCTCCGCGGCCGCCTACCTCCCCTCCCGGACCCTGCCCGCGTACAGCACCTCCAAGGCGGCGGTGCTGATGCTGAGCGAGTGCCTGCGCGCGGAGCTCGCCTCCCGGTCGATCGGGGTCTCGGCGATCTGCCCGGGCATCGTGAACACCAACATCACCGCCACCTCCCGGTTCGCGGGGGTGGACGCGGCCGAGGAGAAGCGCCGTCAGGAGCGGTCCTCCCGGCTGTACGGGCTGCGGAACTTCCCGCCGGAGAAGGTGGCCGACGCGATCCTGCTCGCGGTCGTGAAGAACCGGGCGGTGGTGCCCGTGACCCCCGAGTCCAAGGGCGCCCTGTGGATGTCGCGGTACATGCCGAACACACTGCGGCGGATCGCGAGGCTGGAGCCCCGGCTGTGAACCGCGGCGGCGCCTGCCGGACGGGCGCGGCCGGGAGCGGTCCGGTTCCGCCGCGCACAGAGCCCGGCACGGACATACCCCGCTCCATCCGGCGGTCGTACCATCCCTCGCAGGAGGGCTCGCTGCTCACGGCGGTCGAGTACCTGGCGGCGCCTCCTGCCGCCCGGACCGCGGCGGGCGCGGTCGGCCGAGCCGCCATGTCGTAGGGAGCCGGGATTGTCCGATCAGGCGCCAGCGGAGTACCGGATCGAGGATCTGGCCCACCACAGCGGGGCGACCGTGCGCACGATCCGCGCGTACCAGGACCGCGGCCTGCTGCCGAAGCCGGAGCGGCGGGGCCGGTCCAACGTGTACCGGGACACGCATCTGGCGCGGCTGCGCCAGATCGCGGACCTGCTGGACCGCGGCTACACCCTGGCCTCCATCAAGGAACTGCTGGAGGCCTGGGACGCGGGCCGCGGGCTGGGCGGGGTACTCGGCCTGGTCGCGGAGGTGCACGGGCCGTGGACCGACGAGGAGGCCGACCGGATCAGCCGGGAGGAGCTCGACGCGCGGTTCGGCGGTCTGCCCGACGACGGCGCGGTGGACGAGGCCTGCGAGCTCGGGGTGCTGGAGCGCATCCCGGGCCGCGCGGACGAGTTCCTGGTCCCCTCCCCGCAGGAGCTGGCGGTCGCGGCCGAGCTGTACGCGGCCGGGGTGCCCCTCGCGGCGATCACCGGCCATCTGCGGGAGCTGCGCGGCCAGGTGGAGCACATCGCCTCGCGCTTCCTGGAGTTCACCACCGAGCACGTCTTCGCCCGGTACCTCGGGCAGGTGCCGCCGACGGACTCGGACGCGGCGGAGGCGGCGACCATGGTGCGCCGGCTGCGGCCCCTGGCGCAGCAGACCGTCGACGCCGAACTGGCGCGGGCGATGAGGATGTTCGCGACCCGGCACCTCCAGCGCCATCTGGGTGCCCCGGGCGCGGTCCAGACGACGGGGCCCGCGCCGGTGGCGCTGCCCGCGGGGACGGTACGGGCGGTGCAGGAGCTGGTGGGCGCCGAGCACGTGGCGGAGTTCGTCCGGGCCGCGACGGAGCGCGAGCTCCAGGCCCGGACGATGAACGACCTGGCCAGCAGGGGCGGCCGGTAATGCTCGATCGGTAGTCCACAGGCGACCCCCGGGGCGAATCCCTCAGATGGCGCCGAAAGCCTTCGAAACGGTTGTGGACAACTGCCCTTTTCCTGTGGGCAACAGGGGTGGAGGTGTCAGACGATCGCTTCGAAACCGGTGCCGGGACGGGGCATATCGGCCAAGGGGGCCTGTACGTCCGGCTGTCCGGTCAGGGGCTGTCCGGTCAGGGGCTGCCCGGGCTGGTTCCGGCCGCGCTCGCGCCCGTAGAGGAGGGTGGCCAGGGCGAGACCGAGGGCGCCGCCGACCAGTTGCGCCGCGACGAAGCCGGGCAGCGACTGGGGGGCGATACCGGTGAAGGAGTCGCTGAACGCCCGGCCGATCGTGCCGGCCGGGTTGGCGAAGGAACCCGACGAGGTGAACCAGATCGCGGCGGCGAGGTACGCGGCGACCGCGGCCGGGACGAGCCTCGTGCGGCCGATCCGGCCGAGCCCCTGGATGACCAGGACCAGTCCGGCGGTGGCGACGATCTCACCGATCAGCAGGTGGCCGCCGTCGCGTACCTGGGTGGAGAAGGTCCCGGGGGCGCGGCCGAACATCGTCTCGGCCAGCACGGCGCCGCCGATGGCACCGACGGTCTGGGCGGCGGCGTAGGCGAAGGCCTCCCGGGCGTCGAGCCCCTCGCCGCCCGAGCGGCGTGCCCACCAGGCGCTGAGGGTGACGACGGGGTTGAGATGGGCGCCGGACAGGGGCCCGAACAGGGTGATGATCAGCCCGAGGCCGATCGCGGACGCGAGCGAGTTGGCGACGAGGGCGACACCGGTGTCGCGGCTGAGGGACGCGGCGTGGATGCCGGACCCGATCACCACCACGAGGAGGCTCGCGGTGCCGATGAGCTCGGCAGCCGTGCGCCGCAGCAGTGAAGCCTTATTTGTCATAGTTTCTCCCTCTGAGTAGCCGTACAGCGGAAAATGTATTCCGTATCTTGGAATGACGATAGAGGGAGCATTCCACTGCCAGAGGGGGAAAAGGGCTGTCCGAAGGCCGATCAAGGCGCCACGCTGGGCACATGGACGAAAAACGCACCGTGAAGGTGTCCAAATACGTCTCGAAACACCTGCGGCACCAGCCGGAACGCATCGGACTGGTGCTCGACCCGCAGGGCTGGGTGGAGATCGACGATCTCCTTCGAGCCGCGGCGGCGCACAGGTTTCCCATCAGCCGTGCCGAGCTCGACCACGTGGTCGCCGCCAACGACAAACAGCGGTTCGCCGTCGAGGGCACCCGCATCAGGGCCAGCCAGGGGCACACCGTGCCCGTCGACCTCGGCCTGCCGGAGGCCGAGCCGCCGGCTTACCTCTACCACGGCACCGTCGCCACGGCCCTCGACTCGATCCGCGCCGAGGGCCTGCGCCCGATGGCCCGCCACCACGTGCACCTGTCTCCCGACCGGGAGACGGCGACCCGTGTGGGGGCGCGCCGGGGCCGGCCGGTGGTCCTCGCGGTGGACGCAGGGGCGATGCGCGCGGCAGGGCACGTTTTCCTGCTCAGCGCCAACGGGGTGTGGCTGACGGACGCCGTTCCGCCGGAGTTCCTGCGCTTGCGGTAGCGGCAAGGGAACCCCGGCGGGCCGGCGGGAGGCCGTGTCTAGGCGCCCAGCTGGGCGAGCGCCTCGGTGGCGATCCGTTCGAAGACGGCCTCGTCGGCCGCGAAAACGGAGTCCGGGATCGGGGCGTGGACCACCAGCTCGGTGAAGCCCAGCTCGCGGTGGCGGCCGGCGAAGTCGACGAACGCGTCCACGGACTCCAGCATGGTGCCGCGCTCCGGAGTGAACCCGGTCAGCAGCACCCGCTCGATCGAGCCGGGCTCCCGCCCGATCTCCGCCAGCGCCTTCTCCAGCTTGCCGACCTGCCCGCGCAGGGCCTCCAGCGACTGCTCGGGCGTCCCCTCGAACACCTTGGGGTCACCCGCGGTCACCCAGGCCTGACCGTGCCTGGCCGCGAGCTTCACACCCCGCGGGCCGGTCGCGGCCACCGCGAACGGCAGGCGCGGACGCTGGACGCACCCGGGGATGTTGCGGGCCTCCTCCGCGGAGTAGAAGGTGCCCTGGTGGGTCACCGCGCTCTCGGTGAGCAGCCGGTCCAGCAGCGGGACGAACTCCGCGAAGCGGTCCGCCCGCTCCCGCGGGCTCCACTCCTCCTGCCCCAGCGCGGTGGCGTCGAAGCCGTTGCCGCCCGCGCCGATGCCCAGGGTGATCCGCCCGCCGGAGATGTCGTCCAGGGACATCAGGTCCTTGGCCAGGGTCACCGGGTGCCGGAAGTTCGGCGAGGTGACCAGCGTGCCCAGGCGCAGCCGGCTGGTGACGGCCGCCGCGGCGGTCAGCGTGGGGACCGCACCGAACCAGGGGCCGTCACGGAAGGTCCGCCAGGTCAGGTGGTCATAGGTGTAGGCGGTGTGGAACCCGAGGCGCTCGGCCCGCTCCCACTGGTCGCGGCCGCCGTCGTGCCACGGGCGGACCGGCAGGATCACAGTGCTCAGGCGAAGACTCATGTCACCGAGCGTACGGGGCGAGCCGCCATCCCGCTGTGAGCCACGTTTCACGTGAAACATCTCTGTACGATCATGGTGAACGGGTGGGAACCCATGGGCGAAGATGGAGCGGTGACCTCGGCTCCCCAGCGCCCCGAAGGGCCCTTCCCCGCACCCCGGCTCATCGCCACCGACCTCGACGGCACCCTGCTGCGCGACGACAAATCCGTCTCGCTGCGCACGGTGGCCGCCCTCGCTGCCGCCGAGGAGGCCGGGATCGAGGTCTTCTTCGTCACCGGCCGCCCGGCCCGGTGGATGGACGTGGTCAGCGATCACGTCCACGGGCACGGCCTGGCGATCTGCGCGAACGGCGCCGCCGTCGTCGACCTGCACGCCGGCCGGGAGTTCGTCCAGGTGCGGGCACTGCCGCGGGCCACCGCGCTCACGGTCGTGGAAACCCTGCGCGCGGCCGTCGCCGGCACCTCCTTCGCGGTCGAGACGACCGCCGGCATCAACTACGAGCCGGCCTACCCCCCCTTCTTCCAGGACCCGGGGGCCACCGTCGCCACCGCCGAGAAGCTGCTGCGCGAGGAGTCGGACGGCACCGCCGCACCGGTGCTGAAGCTGCTCGCGCACCACGCCGAACTGAGCCCGGACGAGTTCCTCGCCCTGGCCCGCTCGGCCGCCGGCGCCTACGCGTCCATCACCCGCTCCAGCCCGACCGCCCTGCTGGAGATCAGCGAGCTCGGTGTGTCCAAGGCCAGCACGCTGGAGCTGTGCTGCGCCGAGCGCGGCATCTCCCCGGCCGAGGTGGTCGCCTTCGGCGACATGCCGAACGACGTCGAGATGCTCCGTTGGGCCGGGACCTCCTACGCGATGGGCAACGCCCACCCGGACGTGATCGCGGCCGCCTCGGGCCGTACCGTCGCCAACAACGAGGACGGAGTCGCGGTCGTCATCGAACGCATCCTCGCCGAACGCGAGGCGCGCATGGCCGGACTCTAGAGCGGGGCCTCCCACACCAGGGCGGTCCCCCCGCCGTCCTCGCCGATCCCGGGGCCGTACCAGCTGGAGCCCCCCAGCGACTCGGCCCGGCGGCGCAGGTTGCGCAGCCCGCTGCGCCGGCCGCCCTCCGGGATGCCCACCCCGTCGTCGGCGACCTCCAGCCGCACTCCGGGCCGGCCGTCGGCCAGGCTGACGGTGGAATCGACCACCACCTCGATCCGGGACGCGTACGCGTGCCGGAAGGCGTTCGACAGGGCCTCGCGCAGGGCCGCGATCAGGTTTTTGCCGACCAGCTCGCCCACGGCCGCGTCGAGCGGCCCGACGAAACGGTGGGCGGGTTTGAAGCCCAGCGGGACGGCCGCCATGTTGATCTCCCGCAGGACGCGGGTGCGCAGCCCGGCCGGGGCCTCCGCCGGGCCCTGCTGGAGCGCGAAGATCGCGGTGCGGATCTCCTGGATCGTCACGTCCAGCTCGTCCACGGCCTTGCCCACCCCGTCGCGGACCTCCGGCACGATGGAGCGGCGCTGCGCGCCCTCCAGCATCATCCCGGTGGCGAACAGCCGCTGGATGACCAGGTCGTGCAGGTCACGCGCGATCCGGTCGCGGTCCTCGAACACCGCCAGCCGCTCCCGGTCGCGCTGCGCCTCGGCCATCATCAGCGCGAGGGCGGCCTGCGAGGCGAACTGGGTGGCCAGGGTCCGCTCGGCCTCGGTGAAGGGCCTCTTGCCCCGGGCCCGCGGGGTAACGAGCGCTCCCAGCACCCGCCCGCCGCTGTGCAGCGGCAGCATCATGCAGGGGCCGTACGGGCTCGTGAGCCTGCTGATCATGCGGGGATCGGTGGACGCGTCCTCCACGAACACCGGCTCACCCTGGAGGAGTTTGACCACGATCGGGCTCTCGGCGGGAACCACCAACCCCAGCGAGGTGGCCGGATCGTCGGCGGAGACGGCGACGATCTCCATCCCGCCCTCCTCCGCCGGCAGCATCACGATCCCGGCCGCCGAGTCGGCCAGGTGCCGGGCCTGTTCGGCGACCACCGCGAGGGCGTCGTCCGCGTCCCCGCCCGACAGCAGGGCCGTGGTGACGGCGACGGAACCGTCGATCCAGCGCTCCCGCTGGGTGGCGGCCTCGTACAGCCGGGCGTTGCCGATGGCGATGCCCGCCTCCGTGGCCAGCACGCGGACCATGTGGACGTCGTAGTCGTTGAACTCGCCGCCGCCCTTCTTCTCGGCGAGGTAGAGGTTGCCGAAGATCTCCCCCTGCACCCTGATGGGCACGCCGAGGAAGGTCTTCATGGGCGGGTGGTGCGCGGGGAAGCCGGCCGACCGCGGATCCTTCGTCAGATCGCTGAGCCGCACGGTGTCGGAATGGGAGATCAGTGCTCCGAGCAGGCCCCTCTTGCCGTCGGGACGGCGGCCGATGCGCTTCGCCTGTTCGGGGCCGAGCCCGAAGGTCACGAAGTCCGAGAGCCCGGGGCCGTCGGTGTCGACGACACCGATCGCCGCGTAGCGGGCGTCCGCGAGTTCGGCGGCCGTCTCGCAGATGCGGTCGAGCGTGGAGTGCAGTTCGAGACCTGTCCCGACGGAGCGCATGGCCTCCAGCAGTTGCGGCACCCGAGCGGTCAGCTCGGTGGACAGCCCCTGCAGACTGCGGGTGGCCTGGGTGGCGGCCTCCCTCGGGTCCTGTGCTTCCCGGGCGGGCTCCGGCGATTCCTGGGACTCCTGCACTGACATGTCCTTGAGACTAGTTAGTCCCGTTTAGGAGGGAAAGTCAGCCCGTGGAACCGGCCGGAACCCCACCTGCCCGGCGTTCCCGCTCCAGCAGGCTCCGCAGCGGGCCGTCGACGGCCGCCAACTCCGCGTACGCGCCCCGCTGCACCACCGCCCCCCGGTCCAGTACGAGGACCTCGTCGACCGCCTCCAGCCCGGCGAGCCGGTGCGTGATCAGCACGGTGGCCCGGCCCTCGGTCGCCGCCAGCAGGTCCGCTGTCAGGGCGTCCGCGGTCGCGAGGTCCAGGTGCTCGGCCGGTTCGTCCAGGACGAGGACGGGGAAGTCCGCGAGCACGGCCCGGGCCAGGGCCAGCCGTTGCCGCTGGCCGCCCGAGAGCCGCTGCCCGTGTTCGCCGACGAGGGTGTCGAGTCCGTCCGGGAGTCCGTCGGCCCACTCCAGCAGTCGGGCAGCGGCGAGCGCCTCCCGCAGCTGTTCCTCGCTCGCACCGGTCCGGGCGAGCCGCAGGTTCTCGCGCACCGAGCTGTCGAAGATGTGGGCGTCCTGGGCGCACAGGCCCACGAAGCGGCGGACGTCGTCGCCGTCCAGGGTGCGCGCGTCCGTCCCGCCCAGGGTGTAGCCGCCCGCGCGCGGGTCGAGGAACCGCAGCAGGACCTGGGCCAGCGTGGTCTTGCCCGAACCCGAGGGACCGATGACGGCGATGCGCCGGCCCGCCTCCAGCGTCAGGTCCAGGCCGCCCAGCGCGTCCCGCTCCTGGCCTCCGTGGCGGGCGGTGATGCCCGTGAGCCGCAGCGGGAACGGCGAGGACGGCACCACGCCCGGCTCGGCCGGTTCGGCGACGGGCACCGGTGCGTCGATGACCTCGTAGACCCGCTCGGCGCTGCGGCGCACCCGCTGCCGGTACTGGACCGCCAACGGAAGGCCGGCGACCGCCTCGAACGCGGCGAGCGGGGTCAGCACCACCACCGCCACGGCCACTCCCGACAGCCGCCCGTCGCCGACGGCGCCCACCGCGGCGAACGCGGCGCACACCACGGTGAGCCCGCACACCAGGGCGGACAGCCCACCGCCCAGTCCGGCGGCCGCGGCCCCGCGGGAGGCGATCCGGGTGAGCGCCCCGTCGGCGCCGCGCACCCCGGCCTTCCGGTCGGCGAGGGCGCCCGCGACGGTGAGCTCGGCGGTACCCGTCAGCAGGTCGGCCACCTGTGTGGCGAGCTCACCCCGGGCGGGCGCGAGCCGCCGCTCCGCACTCCGCGCGCAGGCCCCGCTGACCAGGGGAACCCCCACCCCGGCGACGAGCAGCCCCACCGCGAGCGCCGCACCCGCCGCGGGCAGCAGCCAGGCCGTGAACGTCACCGCCCCCGTACCGACGAGCACCGCGGTGCCCACCGGCAGCAGCCAGCGCAGCCAGTAGTCCTGAAGGGCGTCGGCGTCGGCCACCAGCCGGGACAGCAGGTCCCCGCGCCGCTGCGCGCGCAGTCCGGCGGGCGCGATCCGCTCAAGCCTCCGGTACACGGCGACCCGCAGGTCGGCGAGCATCCGCAGCACGGCGTCGTGCGACACCAGGCGCTCGGCGTAGCGGAAGACGGCCCGCCCGAGGCCGAAGGCCCGCGTCGCGGTGACGGCCACCATCAGGTACAGCACCGGTGGCTGCTCGGACGCCCGGGAGATCAGCCATCCGGACACGGCCATCAGTCCCACGCTGCATCCGACGGCCAGTGCCCCGAGCAGCAGCCCGAGCCGGAACCGGCCCCGCCAGGCCGCGGCCACGGCCCGCACCCGGCGCAGCGGGTCTCCACCGCCCGAGTCCGCGCCCCCGCCGCCGGTCCGTTCCCGCGAGGTCCCGAGGATCCACTCCCCGGGGTCGGACATCCCGGGGGCCGTGCGCGGGGAGGCGCCCGCGGCCGCGACCGGTGCCGCCTCCCGCACGGCCGCGTCGTGCTCGCCCTCGCCCACCGCCACCACCCGGTCCGCGACCGCCAGCAGCGCCGGGCGGTGCACCACGAGGAGGACGGTCCGGCCGGCCGCGAGACGCCGCACGGCGTCCACGATCGCCGCCTCGGTCTCCCCGTCCAGTGCGGCCGTCGGCTCGTCCAGCAGCAGCACCGGCCGGTCCGCGAGGAACGCCCGGGCCAGGGCCAGCCGCTGGCGCTGGCCGGCGGACAGGCCCGTGCCGCCCTCGCCGAGCAGGGTCCGCGTGCCGAGCGGCAGGCCGGAGACGAACTCCCATGCCCCCGCGTCGCGCAGCGCCGCCTCCACCGCTTCGTCGCCGGCACCGGGCCGGGCCAGGCGGACGTTCTCGGCGATGGTTCCGGCGAACAGGTGCGGCCGCTGGGGCACCCAGGCGATCCGCTCCCGCCACTGTTCGAGGGAGAGCCCGGTGAGGTTCGTCCCGCCGATGCGGACCTCGCCGGCCGTGGGCGTGACGAACCCGAGCAGCACGTTCAGCAGAGTGGACTTTCCGGCCCCGCTCGGTCCGGTGAGCGCCACGCACTCGCCCGGACCGACCGCGAACGACACCGGCCCGGGGGAGGACACGGCACGCCCTTCGTGGCGGACCTCGACCGCGTCGAACTCGATGACCGGACCGCCGGGCGGCACGGGGGCACCGGCGCCCGGCACGGGGGCCGGGGCCTCCAGGACCGCGAAGATCTCCTCCGCGGCGGCCAGGCCCTCGGCGGCCGCGTGGTACTGGGCACCGACCTGGCGCAGCGGCAGATAGGCCTCCGGCGCGAGGATCAGGATGACGAGGCCCGTGTACAGGTCCAGCTCCCCGTGGACGAGCCGCATGCCGATGGTCACCGCGACGAGCGCCACCGAGAGAGTGGCGAGCAGTTCGAGCGCGAAGGAGGAAAGGAAGGCGATGCGCAGCGTGCGCATGGTGGCCTGGCGGTAGTCGTCGGTGATCTTCCGGATCGACTCGGCCTGCGCCTTGGCCCGCCCGAAGACCTTCAGGGTCGGGAGCCCCGCCACCACGTCCAGGAAGTGCCCCGACAACCGGGACAGCAGCCGCCACTGGCGGTCCATCCGGCTCTGGGTGGCCACGCCGATGAGGATCATGAACAGCGGGATCAGCGGCAGGGTGACGACGATGATGGCCGCCGAGACCCAGTCCTCGGTGACGATCCGGGCGAGGACCGCCACCGGCACCACCACCGCGAGCCCGAGCTGGGGCAGGTAGCGGGAGAAGTAGTCGTCGAGCGCGTCCACGCCGCGGGTGGCCAGCGAGACCAGCGAGCCGGTGCGCTGTCCGGCGAGCCAGCCGGGCCCCAGGTCTGCGGCCCGGTCCAGCAGCCGGCCGCGGAGCTCCGACTTGACCGCCGCGCCGGCACGGTGCGCGGCCAGCTCGGTGAGCCAGGCGACCAGGCCGCGCCCGAGCGCCACCGCCGCGAGCAGCAGCAGTGGCGTCCGGAGCGCCCCCGTGCCGAGTCCCCGCTCGAAGGCTCCGACCACGATCTCGGCGATCAGCATCGCCTGGCCGACGACCAGCCCCGCCCCGGCCAGCCCGAGGGCCACCACCGCCCCCAGGAAGAGGCGGGTGGAACGGGCGTACCGGAGCAGGCGCGGGTCGATCGGTTTCACGTGAAACATCCCCTCGGCAGGGTCGGGCGGGGTGACGCGCGCGGATCAGTGCGCGTCGGCGAGGTGCTGCGTACCGATCCGCTTGCGGAACACCCAGTACGTCCAGCCCTGGTAGAGCATCACGAGCGGAGCGGCCACACCGGCGCACCAGGTCATGATCTTCAGGGTGTACGGGGTGGACGAGGCGTTGGTGACCGTGAGGCTCCACGCCTCGTTCAGCGAGGACGGCATGACGTTCGGGAAGAGCGTCAGGAAGAGCATCGCGACCGCTGCCGCGATGGTGATCCCGGACAGGGCGAACGACCAGCCCTCCCTGCCCGCCAGGTTGCATCCGATGGCGGCGACCAGCGCGGCCACGGCGACGGCGAGGGCGATCAGGCTCCGGCCGTCACCGCGTGAGGCCTGGGTCCAGAGGAGGAAGGCCAGGGCCAGGACGGCCGTCAGCACGCCCAGCCGGGTGGCCAGCGCCCGCGAGCGCTCCCGGATGTCGCCGACGGTCTTGAGCGCGGCGAACACCGCACCGTGGAAGGTGAACAGGGTGAGGGTCACCAGCCCGCCCAGCAGCGAGTACACGTTGAGCAGGTCGAAGAGGCTTCCGACGTACTCCATGTGCTGGTCGATCTTCACTCCGCGCACGATGTTGGCGAAGGCCACGCCCCACAGGAAGGCGGGGATCAGCGAGGTCCAGAAGATGGCGTGTTCCCAGTTGGTCTGCCATCTGTCCTCGGACCGCTTGTGCCGGTACTCGAAGGCGACCCCGCGGACGATCAGGCAGAGCAGGATGAGAAGCAGCGGCAGGTAGAAACCGGAGAAGAGGGTGGCGTACCACTCCGGGAAGGCGGCGAAGGTGGCGCCGCCGGCCGTGAGCAGCCAGACCTCGTTGCCGTCCCAGACGGGACCGATCGTGTTGATCAGCACCCGCTTCTCGGCGCGGTCGCGCGCGAGGAGCTTGGTGAGTACGCCGATGCCGAAGTCGAAGCCCTCCAGGAAGAAGTAGCCGATCCACAGGACGGCGATGAGTACGAACCAGACGTCGTGAAGCTGCATGGTGTGCTCCTTCCTGCCTCAGTACGAGAAGGCCATCGGCCGGTCGGCGTTCGCGTCGTCCCCGCCGACCTTGGTGGGCGGGGTCAGGTCGGCCTCCGTCAGCTCGGGCGGGCCGGCCTTGACGTACTTCACGAGCAGCCTGACCTCGATCACGGCGAGGACGGCGTAGAGCAGCGTGAAGCCGATCATGGAGGTGAGCACCTCGCCCTGCGAGACGTTCGGCGAGACGGCGTCCCGGGTGCGCAGCACTCCGTAGACCACCCAGGGCTGGCGGCCCATCTCGGTGAAGATCCAGCCCCAGGAGTTGGCCAGCAGCGGGAAGCACATGGTCCAGAGCGCGACGAGCCAGTAGAGCTGCGCGAACCGCGGGCTGAGCGCCTTCTTGAAGAGGACGAGATGGGGGACCTCGTCCTCTGCGGTGCGCAGCCCGGGCGGCAGCAGGAAGCGCTTGCGGGTCAGCCACAGCCCCAGCACGCCGATGCCGAGGGAGGCCATGCCGAAGCCGATCATCCAGCGGAAGCCCCAGTAGGCGACGGGGATGTTGGGCCGGTAGTCGCCGGGGCCGAACTTCTCCTGCTCGGCCCTGTTGACGTCGTTGATGCCCGGGACGAAGGAGTCGAAGTCGTTGTTCGCGAGGAACGACAGCACGCCCGGGACCTCTATGGCCACCTTGTTGTGGCCCTTGTCGACGTCGCCGTAGGCGAAGACGGAGAAGGGCGCGGGGGCCTCGCCGTCCCAGAGGGCCTCGGCCGCGGCCATCTTCATCGGCTGCTGCTTGAACATCACCTTGCCGAGCATGTCGCCGCTGAGGGCGGTGCCCATACCGGCGATGATCATGACGACCAGGCCGAGCCGCAGCGAGCTGCGCATCACGGGGACGTGCTTCTTGCGGGCGAGGTGGAAGGCGGAGATGCCGACCATGAAGGCGCCGCCGACCAGGAAGGCCGCGGTGATGGTGTGGAAGAACTGGGTCAGCGCGGTGTCCTGGGTGAGGACGCGCCAGAAGTCGGTGAGCTCGGCCCGGCCCCGCTCCTCGTTCATCCGGTAGCCGACCGGGTGCTGCATCCAGGAGTTCGCCGCGAGGATGAAGTACGCGGACAGGACGGTGCCCAGCGAGACCATCCAGATGCAGGCCAGGTGGATCTTCTTCGGCAGCTTGTCCCAGCCGAAGATCCACAGGCCGATGAAGGTGGACTCGAAGAAGAAGGCGATCAGCGCCTCGAAGGCCAGCGGCGCTCCGAAGATGTCGCCCACGAACCGCGAGTAGTCGGACCAGTTCATACCGAACTGGAACTCCTGGACGATGCCGGTGACGACACCCATCGCGATATTGATCAAGAAAAGCTTGCCCCAGAACTTCGTGGCCCTGAGGTATTTCTCCTTCTCGGTGCGCACCCAGGCGGTCTGCAGGCCGGCGGTCAGCGCGGCGAGCGAGATCGTGAGCGGCACGAAGAGGAAGTGGTAGACGGTGGTGATGCCGAACTGCCAGCGCGCCAATGTCTCAGGCGCCAAAGCTAGGTCCACGTCGTCTGCTCCTTGTCGTCGCCGTGGTCACAGCGGGCAGTCTGCCTGGCGGGTTCCCCCCATAACGGGAGGAAGCAGGACACGCTTGTGAACGCGTTCACATTCACAAGCATTATGTCCTACACCCTCTGGCCGGAAACAGGCGGGGTACCCCTGAGCACGGCTCCCGGCCCGGACCCCTAGCCAAGGAATTCAACAGATTGTTGAATATGGCCATGCAGATTCGAATCTCATGGCCTGCGGGCCTGCTCACCGCGACTCTCGACGACACCCCGACCAGCAAGGCGCTGGCCGCGGCCCTCCCGATCTCCGCCTCCGCGAACACCTGGGGCGAGGAGGTCTACTTCGACACGGGCGTTTCCGTGGACCTGGAACACGACGCCCGGCAGGTCGTGGAGCCCGGCACGGTCGCCTTCTGGACCGAGGGCGACGCGCTCGCGCTGCCCTACGGCCCCACGCCCATCTCGCGCGGAGGCGAGAGCCGCCTGGCGAGCCCCTGCAACGTGCTCGGCTCCTTCGACGGCGACCCCCGCCTCCTGGCCACCGTCCGCGACGGCGACCCCATCCGCGTGGAACTGGTCTGACGACCACCGCTCCCTACGGTTCTACAGCTCCTTGAAGAAGGCCTCCGCCGTGTGCAGGAAGAGGTCGTTCGCCTCGGTCTCACCGATCGTGACCCGCAGGCCCTCGCCCGCGAAGGGCCGGACCACCACACCGGCCTTCTCGCAGGCCGCCGCGAACTCGGCGGTCCGCTCCCCCAGACGCATCCACACGAAGTTGGCCTGCGTGTCCGGGACCGTCCAGCCCTGGGCGAGCAGCGTCTCGTGCACCCGGTTGCGCTCGCACACCAGCGCCCCGACCCGGCCCATCAGCTCGTCCTCGGCACGCAGCGAGGCGACCGCCGCGTCCTGCGCCAGCTGGCTGACACCGAAGGGAACCGCCGTCTTGCGCAGCGCCGCGGCGACGGGCTCGTGCGCCACCGCGAAGCCGACGCGCAGGCCGGCCAGGCCGTAGGCCTTGGAGAAGGTGCGCAGCACGGCGACGTTGGGACGGTCGCGGTAGAGCTCGATGCCGTCCGGCACGTCGGTGTCGCGGACGAACTCCCGGTAGGCCTCGTCCAGCACCACCAGGACGTCCGAGGGCACCCGGTCCAGGAACCGCACCAGCTCCTCGCGGCGGACGGCGGTACCGGTCGGGTTGTTCGGATTGCAAACGAAGATCAGCCGCGTCCGCTCGGTGATCGCGGCGGCCATCGCGTCCAGGTCGTGGACGTCGCCGTCGGTCAGCGGGACCTGCACCGACGTCGCGCCCGAGATCTGCGTGATGATCGGGTAGGCCTCGAAGGAGCGCCAGGCGTAGATGACCTCGTCACCCGGGCCGGCCGTCGACTGGATCAGCGACTGGGCCACGCCCACCGAACCGGTGCCGGTGGCGATGTGCTCGGCCGGGACGCCGAAGCGTTCCGCCAGCTCGTTCACCAGGCCGGTGCAGGCCATGTCCGGGTAGCGGTTGAACCGGCCCGCGGCGGCGACCGCCGTCTCCAGGACGCCCGGCAGCGGCGGATACGGGTTCTCGTTCGAGGACAGCTTGAAAGCGACGGCCCCGCCCTCGGCGGCGGGCTTGCCGGGCTTGTAGGTGGGGATGCCGTCCAGCTCGGCGCGCAGCTTCGGGCTCTTCTCGCTCACCGCAGGTCCTCCTCGACCGTCCCGTCGACGTCCCCGTCGACTCAATACTGCTCACCTTATGAGGATTCCGCCGATCCGAGAATGGCGGGCGCCAGGAACACAGGGGGAGCGCGCGCATATATGCGCGCGCCGGTGGCCCGCGCCGTGGCGCGCGTCCCTCGTGCAGGTGAGTTGCGACCGGCCCAAGGCCGCAGCGTTTTGGCATGCTCGTACCCGCCGACAGGCGCCACCTTTGGCTCGGATTGCCAAACACCTTCAATTCCAAGGTCATTGGGGGTGGCGAACCAAGCAGAATCGTGCCTGTCAACCCGTGCATATGCACCTGAACCACCCACCCCTCCGAGCCCTACTATCGGCTCGCCATGACAGCAGCAGGGAAGCATCACGTGAGCCGGGCCGAGACCACCCGGCGGGTCGGCGGCCGACAGGGGCGCGCCGGCATCAGGGACGTGGCCGCCGCGGCGGGCGTGTCCATCACCACCGTCTCCGACGCGCTCAATGGCAAGGGGCGGCTGCCGGACGCCACCCGCCGCCACGTCCGCGAGGTGGCCGACCGGCTGGGCTACCGCCCCTCCGCCGCCGCCCGCACCCTCCGTACGGGAAAGTCGGGCCTCATCGGCCTGACCGTGACGACGTACGGGGATGAACCTTTCACCTTCACCGAATTCGCCTACTTCGCCGAGATGGCACGGGCCGCCACCTCCGCCGCGCTCGCCCGCGGCTACGCCCTCGTCATCCTCCCGGCCACCTCACGGCACGACGTCTGGTCCAACGTGGCCCTCGACGGCACCGTCGTCATCGATCCCTCCGACCACGACCCCGTCGTCACCGAGCTCGTCCGCCAGGGCCTGCCCGTGGTCTCCGACGGCCGCCCCGCGGGCACCCTCCCGGTCACCGCCTGGGTCGACAACGACCACGAAGCCGCCGTGCTGGGCCTGCTCGACCATCTCGCCGCCGCCGGTGCCCGCCGTATCGGGCTGCTGACCGGCACCACCACCGACACCTACACCCGGCTCTCCACGACCGCCTACCTCCGCTGGTGCGAGCGCGTCGGCCAGGACCCCGTCTACGAGTCCTACCCCGCCCACGACCCCTGCGCGGGGGCCGTCGCCGCCGACCGCCTCCTCGCCCGGCCCGACCGCCCCGACGCCGTCTACGGGCTCTTCGACCCGAACGGCACCGACCTCCTCGCCGCCGCCCGGCGTTACGGACTGCGGGTCCCCGAGGACCTGCTCCTCGTGTGCTGCAGCGAGTCCACCGTCTACGCGAACACCGAACCGCCGATCACCACGCTCTCCCTCAAGCCGCGGCGCATCGGAACGGCCGTCGTACAGCTGCTGATCGACGCGATCGAGGGGGTGGACACCGGCCGACCGGTCGAACAGGTGGTCCCGACCGAGCTGATCATCCGTACGTCCTCGCAGCGCAGAACCCCCCGGACCACCGTCAGCCCACCGCGCTCGCCGTCCCAGGACTGACCTCCGGAACGCCGTATCGGCGGGGCCGAGGGCCCCGCCGAGGATTTCAACATCCCCCATATCGGGGCAAAACGGCAGGAAGGTTTGGTTCCGCCCCGGATTCACCACCCCTGGTGCGTCACAGAGCGCGAGCCGCATTCCTATGATGGGCGCACGACATCACGGACCCTCCCCCCCCGAGGTGAGCAGGGTCCGCAGGTGTACGGCAGCGCGAGGGTGGTGGAGGGGTCGATGACTCAGGGGGCCGGTCAGGGACCCGCGATGCGGACGGACACGCTGCGGGACTTCCGGGTCCCGGCGGACGAACCCGCGCCGTACGCCGCGTCCGCCGGTGTGCCCGGCGAGGCGCCCGTCTACGGCGAGTACCCCGCGTACTACGCACCGGAGACCGTCCCGCAGCAGCGCACGGCCGCCGACCGGGCGGAGTTCCCGGCCGCCGCGGACTTCCCCGCCGCCGGAGCCGAGGACGACCTCGACGGCTACACCCCCACCCAGCGCGACCTCCCCGTCATCGGGCGCGGCGCGACGGGCGGGCCCGGAGACACCGTCCAGGTCCACTACGTCCCCCAGGAGGCCCCGGCCGCCGGCCCCGGCCCGCTCTACGTGGTGGGCGACGTGCACGGATACCTCGACGAGCTCGTCCGCGAGCTCCAGGCGCAGAACCTCATCGACGCCGACTGCCACTGGTCCGCCGGCAACGCGCGCATCTGGTTCCTCGGCGACTTCACCGACCGCGGCCCCGACGGCATCGGCGTCATCGACCTCGTCATGCGCCTGTCCGCCGAGGCCGCCGCCGCCGGCGGCTACTGCAAGGCCCTGATGGGCAATCACGAGCTGCTGCTCATCGGCGCGAAGCGGTTCGGGGACACCCCCGTCAACTCCGGGGCCGGCACGGCCACCTTCCAGGCCGCCTGGCTGCTCAACGGCGGCCAGCGCACGGACATGGAGCGCCTCGAAGACGTCCACCTCCAGTGGATGTCCCGGCTGGACGCGGCCACCCTCGCCGACGGGCACCTGCTGCTGCACTCCGACACCACGGCGTACCTGGACTACGGCGACTCCATCGAGGACGTCAACGACACGATCCACGAGCTGCTCAACCGCAATGACGCGGACACCACCTGGGACCTGTTCCGCAAGTTCACCAAGCGGTTCGCCTTCCGCGACGAGGAGACGGGCCCGCAGGCGGTCCGGCAGCTGCTGACCACGTACGGCGGCAGCCGCATCGTCCACGGCCACAGCCCCATCCCGTACCTGCTCGGCGAGGTGGGCACCGAGGACGGCGACGAGGCGCACGGGCCGGAGGCCGTCGACGGACCGCACGTGTACGCGGACGGGCTGGCCATCGCGATGGACGGCGGCGTGACGATGGCGGGCAAACTGCTGGTCCAACAACTGCCGCTGAGCGACTGAGCGTTCACCGAGCGGGGTATTTCCCGAAAGTCCCTGTCACCCCATGGCCGGGGCGCTCTACCATCGCCCTGTCCGTAGCAGGCTCTCCTCCGTTTTCGGCCGGCGCCCGGTTCTACGCGGGCAAACCGGCTCGTACGGAGCATCGGGGGATGCACATGACCAGCGGTCCGCACCTGCTCACCGAAGACCGACCCGAGTTCGACCGCCTCCTGGACGAGGCGCTGCGCACGGCGGACGAACGGCCGGAGCTCGCCGCCCTCGGCGAACGGCTGAACGCCGAACAACTGCGCACCATGGCACTGGGCGCCGCGGCGCTGCTGACCGCCGCGGCGTCCGCGGAGTACGCCCACTACGTGAAGGTCCGGGAGGACCTGCGCGACGCGGCCCTGTCGGGCCGCAGGAGCGCCGACGACGACTCGGCCGAGGACGGCGGGGACGGCAGCGACGACGGGGGCGGCGCGGGCGTGAGCGCCGTGGTGGCCGTTCTGGCGCCCGTGCTGGCGGGCACCGCCATGCTGATCTTCCTGCTGGTGGGCTACTGCCTGAAGGCCATCGACCCCGAACCGGCCTTCGCCCGGACGATGTTGACGGCCGGCTGGCTCTTCGGCGGGCTCACCGTGGTGGCGCTGGTCTTCGCGGTGGTCTCGCTGCTGGTGGCGGCGCTGCGCAACAGCTCCACCGAGGTGGCCGCGGAGGAGAGCGTGCCGGTGCCCGACGAGCTCGCGCGGGCCCGGGAGGCCTGGCGCAACGCGCTGCTGGAGCGGGGCATCATGCCGTTCCTGCGCGACGCGCTGGCCGATCCGACCGCCGGGACGGGCTACCCGGTGCCCCGGACGCCGGGGGCCGGGCGCATCCCCAGTCTGGGATACACCCGGCCCGATTTCAGCAGCCCGTCCGAGGGCACGCCCGGCCCGCGGCCCGGCTACTCCAGCCCGGACTTCACGAGCCCGGACTTCGGCGGCCCGGAACACAGGCCGGACTGACGTCCGGCGGCGCGGGCCGTCTCGGCCCGGGTCGTGACCCTACGGGTTGACCAGGTGACCCGGCTCGGCCCGGAGGATCGGCTTGTCCTCGAACTGCCGTTGGACCAGCGTCGGGGGGAACGGGGTGATCTGCGTCCACGTGGTGCCGCAGGTCAGGCTGCGGTTGCCCGCGGTGTTGACCCGGCTGCACAGGATTTCCCACAGCTGGTTGCCGGTCGTCAGGACCTCGACCGAGACGGAGTTCGCCGAGTTCGAGTGGTCCGCGACGGAGATGGCACAGGCGCCGGCGGGGAAGTTGGTGGTGGTGCTGGTCAGGTTCACCCAGAAGAAACTGCTCACGGTGGGGGTGAGCCGGCGGATGCCCACGTACGCGGAGCCGCCGGTCAAGACCGCCTTCACCTCTTCGGCGCTGCTCGGGTTGTAGGCGTCGACGTCACTGCACGGACCGGTGGCGCCCGTCGCACCGGTCGGGCCCGTCGGGCCGGTCGGGCCCGTCGGACCCGTGGGGCCGGTCGCGCCCGTCGCACCCGTCGGACCCGTCGGACCCGTGGGGCCGCTCGCGCCCGTCGCACCCGTCGGACCCGTGGGGCCGGTCGCGCCCGTCGCACCCGTCGCACCCGTGGGGCCGGTCGGGCCGGTGTCGCCCTTCGGGCCCTTCGGGCCGCGGGGGCCGCGGGGGCCGCGGGGGCCACGGCAGTCGTCGTCGTCCCGGTCACCGCCGCCGAGGGACCGGACGGACGCCCGCGCCTCCGGCCGGTCGTCGTCATCGTCCCCGTGGTGGTGCGATTTCTGCTTGCAGTGGTCCCCGCCGACCGGGCCGACCGCGGCCGGCACCGGCACCGGCGCGGCCTGCTGCGCCGCCGCGACGGGACTGACGACACCCGCCAGCACGAGGGAGAGCGAGGCCAGGCTGCTTCCCATCAGCCAGACCCGGCCCCGTGGAAGGGGGCCGAGGGGGGCGGCCTTGGCCCGGTGCTCACGACTCATAGAGCGCTCCTTCAGCGAAGTGACTCGAACCGGAGGCAGCGGCCTCCGGTCGCGCGTCGAGCGTCTCCCTCCCGAGGGCGGATGGCCGCACGACGCCCCTGAAGTCACTCCTGCTATCAGCACCTCGGCTGACTATATGCCGCCAATCGGGCCAACTCCTGCCTTACCGGCGTGCCACCTCCCGGCGCCCCCCGCCCGCTCCCTAAAGTCCCCGACGATCCATCCGACCCGGCCGGCTACCGGAACGCACGGCCCACACCAGCGGACGGGACCCGTGAGACCACACGTCTGTCTGAACATGATCGTCAAGGACGAGGCCCCGACCATCCGGAGGTGCCTCGACTCCGTACGGCCCCTGATCGACACATGGGTGATCGTGGACACCGGCTCGACGGACGGCACCCAGGACGTCATCCGGGACTGCTTCGGGGACCTCCCCGGCACCCTCCACGAACGTCCCTGGAAAGGGTTCGACGGCAGTCGGACGGAGGCGATCGAGCTCGCCCGCTCCGAGGCCGACTACCTGCTGTTCATCGACGCGGACGACGCGATGGAGGTGGAGCCCGGTTTCCGGATGCCGGAGCTCACCCTCGACGCCTACCAAATCGCCCTGCACGACGGGCCGATCGTCCACTACCGGGCGGCGCTCGTCTCCACCCGGCTGCCCTGGCGGTACGTCGGCGTGCTCCACGAGTACATCGACTGCGGCGGGGACTACAGCCTGGGGACGCTCGAAGGCGCCCATATCCTCAGCATCGGCGGAGGCGCACGCCTGCGAGAGGGCGGCCAGCGGCAGAAATACCTGCGCGACGCGGCGATCCTCGAACAGGGCCTGGCCAAGGAACCGGAGAACGCCCGCTACATGTTCTACCTCGGGCAGAGCTGGCGCGACGCGGGCGAGCAGGAGAAATCCCTCGCCGCCTACGACCACCGGGCGGTCATGGCCGGCTTCCACGAGGAGACGTACCTGGCCCGGGTCTACGCCGCACGGGCCGCCGCGAGCCTGGGCCGCCCGACGGCCGAGGTGGTGGACCGCTACCTCCGCGCCTTCGAGAGCCGGCCCTCCCGCGCCGAAGCGATCGGGGACCTCGCGGGCCTCTGCCGCGTGGAGGAGCGCTGGCCGCTGGCCTACATGTTCGCCAAGGAGGCGGTCCGCATCCCCTACCCGAAGGACATCCTGTTCGTGGAATACGCCTGGCACGAGTGGCGCGCGCTCGACGAACTCTCCATCGCCGCCTACTGGGTGGGCGAGTACCGCGAGTCGCTGGAATGCTGCGAACGGCTGCTGAGCGAGGGCAAGCTGCCCGGCGAGCACCGTGACCGCGTCTCCGCCAATCTGGACTTCGCGCGGAGCAAGCTGGGCACCGGGATGTTTCACGTGAAACGGCCGCCCGTTTCACGTGAAACATCCCGCCCGGCAGCGGTCTAGCCCGCGGCCCTGTCGCCCGGCGGACGCCGCCGCTGCGCGGCGTCGGTGAGCGCCGGCGGGAGCCAGACGCCGTCCGGATGGTAGAGGTTCGTGCCCGGCGGGACGATCTCGTCGATCCGGTCGAGCACCTCGTCGTCGAGGACCAGCCCGGCCCCCTTCACCAGGGATTCGAACTGCTCCATCGTGCGCGGACCGATGATCACCGAGGTGACCGCCGGATGCGCGACCGGGAAGGCCACGGCCAGTTCCGGCAGCGTGCAGCCCAGGTCGTCGGCGATCCCGATGAGCTTCTCGACGGCCTCCAGCTTGGCGACGTTGCCCGGGATGGCCGGGTCGAAGCGGGCCGGGTGCAGCTTCGCCCGCCCCGTGGTCAGGTCGACGGGGCTGCCGAGCCGGTGCTTCCCGCTCAGGAAGCCCGAGGCGAGGGGGCTCCAGGTCAGCACGCCCATCCCGTACCGCCGGGCGACCGGCAGCACATCGGCCTCGATGCCGCGCGCGAGGATCGAGTAGGGCGGCTGCTCGGTCCGGAACCGGGGGAGAGCCCGGCGTTCGGCGACGTGGTGCGCCTCGACCAGCTCCTCGGCGGGGAAGGTCGAGCAGCCGAAGGTCCGGATCTTCCCGGCCCTGACGAGGTCGCCGAGGACGGACAGCGTCTCCTCGACATCGGTCGAGTGGTCGGGCCGGTGGACCTGGTAGAGGTCGATCCAGTCCGTGTCCAGCCGGCGCAGGCTGTCCTCGACGGCCCGCACGATCCAGCGGCGCGAGTTGCCGCTGCGGTTGCGTCCCTCTCCCATCTGGAAGTGGACCTTCGTGGCGAGCACGACGTCGTCACGCCGCCCCTTGAGCGCCTTGCCGACGATCACCTCGGACTCGCCCGCCGAGTACATGTCGGCGGTGTCCACGAAGTTGATGCCCTGATCGAGGGCCGCGTGGACGATCCGCGCGCAGTCCTCGTGGTCGGTGTTGCCGATCGCCCCGAACATCATCGTGCCGAGGCAGTGGGCACTCACCTCTATGCCGGTCCCGCCCAGATTCCGGTATCGCATGGTCATGCGGCCGCACTCTAGGAGCTGGAGCGCACTCCAGCGCAAGACCTTCCGGGAGCCCGTCAGAACCGGCCCGCGACCCCTACGATCGCGGGCCGGCCCCTCCGGTCGGTTCAGTCCGCCAGCGGCAGGTAGACGCGGTTGCCCGAGGCGGCGAACTCGGCGGACTTCTCCGCCATGCCGGCCTCGATCTCCTCTGCCTTCAGATCGCCGCCGTGCTCACGGCGGATGTCCTGGGAGATCTTCATCGAACAGAACTTCGGACCGCACATGGAGCAGAAGTGCGCGGTCTTGGCCGGCTCGGCCGGGAGCGTCTCGTCGTGGAACTCGCGGGCCGTGTCCGGGTCGAGGGCCAGGTTGAACTGGTCCTCCCAGCGGAATTCGAAGCGCGCGTCCGACAGGGCGTCGTCCCATTCCTGGGCGCCCGGGTGCCCCTTGGCCAGGTCCGCCGCGTGCGCCGCGATCTTGTACGTGATGACGCCGGTCTTGACGTCGTCGCGGTTGGGCAGGCCCAGGTGCTCCTTGGGCGTCACGTAGCAGAGCATCGCGGTGCCCCACCAGGCGATCATGGCGGCGCCGATGCCGGACGTGATGTGGTCGTACGCGGGAGCGACGTCCGTGGTCAGGGGGCCGAGCGTGTAGAACGGCGCCTCCTCGCAGATCTCCTGCTGGAGGTCGATGTTCTCCTTGATCTTGTGCATCGGGACATGGCCCGGGCCCTCGATCATGGTCTGCACGTTGTGCCGCTTGGCGATCGTGTTGAGCTCGCCCAGGGTCTTGAGCTCGGCGAACTGCGCGGCGTCGTTGGCGTCCGCGATGGAGCCGGGACGCAGGCCGTCACCCAGCGAGTACGTGACGTCGTAGGCCGCCAGGATCTCGCAGAGCTCCTCGAAGTTCGTGTAGAGGAAGTTCTCCTTGTGGTGCGCCAGGCACCACGCGGCCATGATCGAGCCGCCGCGGGAGACGATGCCGGTCTTGCGGCGGGCCGTCAGCGGCACGTACGGCAGCAGCACGCCGGCGTGGACCGTCATGTAGTCGACGCCCTGCTCGGCCTGCTCGATGACCGTGTCCTTGTAGATCTCCCAGGTCAGCTCCTCGGCGCGGCCGTCGACCTTCTCCAGCGCCTGGTAGAGCGGCACGGTGCCGATCGGGACGGGGGAGTTGCGCAGGACCCACTCGCGCGTGGTGTGGATGTTGCGGCCGGTCGAGAGGTCCATGACCGTGTCCGCGCCCCACTTGGTGGCCCAGGTCATCTTGTCGACCTCCTCCTCGATGGAGGAGGTGACGGCGGAGTTGCCGATGTTGGCGTTGACCTTCACCAGGAACCGCTTGCCGATGATCATCGGCTCGATCTCGGGGTGGTTCACATTGGCGGGGAGCACGGCGCGACCTGCGGCGATCTCCTCACGGACGACCTCGGGGGAGACGTTCTCCCGAATCGCGACGTACTCCATCTCCGGGGTGATCTCGCCCCGGCGGGCGTACGCGAGCTGCGTGACGGCCTGGCCGTCACGGCCCCGGCGCGGCAGGCGCGGGCGGCCGGGGAAGACCGCGTCGAGGTTCTTGAGACCGCCTCGGGGCGACGTGTGCTTGATGCCGTCGTCCTCGGGGCGCACGGGGCGGCCCGCGTACTCCTCGGTGTCACCCCGGCCGATGATCCAGTTCTCGCGCAGCGGCGGCAGGCCGCGGCGGACGTCGGTCTCGATCTGCGGGTCGGTGTACGGACCGGACGTGTCGTAGAGCGTGACGTCCTTGCCGTTGGTGAGGTGGACCTGGCGGACCGGCACCCGGATGTCCGGGCGGGAACCCGCCAGGTATCCCTTGTGCCAGCCGGGCTGGCGCTCGGTCTGGCCGTCGGACTTCCGATCGGCGGCAGGCGTGCGTGCGTCCTGAATGGTCATGAGACCTGATCTCCCTACGCCGGCATTACCCGGTAACAGGTTCGGCGGTCGACGCAGCCTCCTCCCGTACGCAATCTCCTGCGCGTACGGTGATCAGCGCCCTCTCAGCCCGGTGCTCCGAGCTCCCGCGTTGTGCAAAGTAGCCCCCACGCTAGCGTCATCTGTGGCGTGCTGAACAGTGGGCCCCCTCAACTCTTGCGATGATCTGCCAGTGACGACCTCGCCGCAGCCCCCCACCGAGCCCTTGGCCCCCCGGGGCCACACCGGCCACGAGCACGCCCCCCACGGGCCTGTGGCCGGGAGCCCATCGGGGCACTCCCACGGCCACGGGCACTCCCACGGGCATTCTCATGGCCACGGCCCGGCGGCCCCGGTGTCCAAGCACCTGCGCAGGGTGATCTCGGCCGTACTGATCCCCTTCGCCGTCGCCGTCTTCGTCGGCCTGGTGGTGCTGTGGCCCGGCGGTGCCCCGGCCCACGAGCGCACAGGAGTCGGCTTCGACCGCCAGACGCAGCAGGGCAAGGTGGTCGCCGTTGCCGAAGTGGGCTGCAAGTCCGTGAACGCCTCGCAGATGCCGCCCGCCGGTGGCACCACCGGCCCCGAGGCGCGGACCGCCGGCGGCGGCGCGTGCAAGCGGGCCACCGTCGAGGTCGGCACCGGGCCGGACAAGGGGCGTGTCTTCTTCGAGATCGTCCAGCCGGGTGCGCCGCGGCAGCTGGAGAAGGGCCAGGAGGTGGTGGTCGCCTATGCTCCGGACGCACCGCGCGACCTCCAATACTCCGTGATCGACCTGAACCGGAAGTTCCCGATGGCCCTGCTCGCGGGCATCTTCGCGGTCGCGGTGGTGGTCGTCGGCCGGATGCGCGGGCTGTTCGCGCTCATCGCGCTGGTGGTCAGCTTCGGCGTGCTGACCCTCTTCATCCTCCCGGCGATCCTGCAGGGCTCGAACCCCCTGGTCGTCGCGGTGGTCGGGGCCAGCGCGATCATGCTGATCGCGCTCTACATGTGCCACGGGCTGACCGCCCGCACGTCGGTCGCCGTCCTCGGCACCCTGGTCTCGCTGCTGCTGATCGGGCTGCTGGGCTCGCTGTTCATCGACTGGGCGTTCCTGAGCGGGAACACGGACGACAACACCGGTCTGATCCACGGCCTCTACCCGAACATCGACATGAGCGGTTTGCTGCTCGCAGGCGTGATCATCGGATCGCTCGGCGTCCTCGACGACGTGACCGTCACCCAGACCTCGGCCGTCTGGGAACTCCACCAGGCGGACCCGCAGATGGGCCCGCGCGGCCTGTACAGGGCCGCCATCCGGATCGGCCGCGACCACATCGCGTCCGTGGTCAACACCCTCGTGCTGGCCTATGCGGGTGCGGCGCTGCCGCTGCTCCTGCTGTTCTCCATCGCGAACAGCAGCATGGGCACCGTGGCCAACAGCGAGCTGGTGGCGGAGGAGATCGTACGGACCCTCGTCGGCTCGATCGGGCTCGTGGCCTCGGTCCCCGTGACCACGGCGCTGGCCGCGCTGGTGGTGTCCGCGGACCGGACCGGCCCCACCGCGACCGTTCCCGCTCCCGCGTCACCGGCCCGCGGCGGCCGGGGCCGGCGGCGCAAGCGCTGAGGGGCCGCGCGGGCACGGCCCCCGGCCGCAGGGCTCCTCAGCCCGCGCTCTGCTCGTTCTGCCGCCGCGCCTCGGCGAGGATCCTGCCGAGCTCCTCGTCGAGGGTCTCCTCGAAGTCGCCGAGGCTGCGCTCCTGACCGAGCGGAACGATCCGGTCGGTCCGGTCGAGGAAGGCGACGAGCGGGGCCGCGCCCGCCCGGAACAGGGCCCGGTCGCCGCCCACCTGCAGGCGGATGTGGACGTCGGAGAGCTCGCCCGGTTCGGTGGGGGCGATGTGCACGTCACCGTCACCGCACGGTCCGTTGATGCCGTCGAGGAGCAGCTCCCGGCCGAACGCCCAGGTCACGGGGGCGTCTCCGGGAAGGTGGAAGGTCAGGCGCACGGCGTAGGGGTCTCGGGCGTCGTACCGGAGTTCCACCGGGATCCGGAACGCGAGCTCCTCGGAAACGAGGAAGCTCATCATGACCTCTGCCTGTACCGACTCGCGCATTGCCTACCCCGCTGTAGTGGAAGTGGCCAGGAATGATCCCCCAGGGCCGTCTTGACAAGGGTGGTGGAAGCGCAAGCAGATCACAAGGAGTGAGTTTTCAGATACTGATAGAGAAGGAGAGGGTGCTCAGCAGCGCGCCTACTTCACTCCGTAGTCGATCGACTACAGCGAGCAATCGAGATTCCTGGTGCACAGGGAGAGAAATGGCCATGGTCGCCGCGGCGTCGCCGGCGGTGATCGGGATGGCCGCGCAGACCGTGCCCAGGGCGTACTCCTGACGTTCGGTCACCGGCTGCATCCGCTCCAGGGAGCCGATCCGCTCCTCCAGCGCGCGCATGTCCCGGACGGTGTACGGGGTGATGCCCTCCACCGGATGACGGTCGTAGTGGTCCCTGCGCGCCTTCTCGTCCAACTGCCCCAGCAGGCACTGGCCGATGGCGTGCGCGTGCCCGGTGGCGCGGAAGTCGGCCCACTCCTCGCAGGCCGGATTGGCCGGGGTGTCCGAGACGCCCACGACCTCGATCTCACCCTCGCGGTAGACCGCGAAATAGACGGGGGCCCCGACCACGTCGCGGAAGTGCGCGAGCGAATCGAGGATCATGCTGCGACGTTTCTGCTGAAGTCCCCCGTGCCCCAGCCGGGCGGCCGCCTCGCCGAGGACGAACACCCCGCCCTCCCGGCGCAGATAACCCTCGTGCGTCAGGGTGCGCAGCAGGTGGTACGCGGTGGGGAGCGGGAGCCCGGCCTCGCGCGCCAGCTGTTTCGCCGGGGCTCCCCCGCCGTGGGAGGCCGCGGCCTCCAGCAGCCGGAGCGCCCTCTGCACCGAACCGATCAGCGTCGGCACACCGGCATTGTGAACCGGAGACAAAGCGCACCCCCAGGCGTGGCGGCGGGCCCTGGGCCCGCCGGCGCCCAGGGAACGGCACGGATTGCCAGCCTATCCACCGATTGCCACAGGATGGGGGGTTTGGCAGGTCACGTTCGCCCGCCTGGCGCAACGCCCGTCCCCCTCGGCACGACGGCCTGCCAGCCGCCGCACGACGGCCTACCAGCCGTCGGAGGAGCTCTTCGCCCCGCTGCCCGTGAACTTCCTGACCACGAAGATCAGGCCGCCGACCAGGGCCGCGAACAGCAGCAGCTTGAAGGCGAAGCCGATCAGCGTGCCGATGATCGAGGTGATGATGCCGCCGAAGACGAAGAGCGCCAGCAGCGGAACGGCGACCCACTTGACCCACCACGGCGTCCCCGCGAACATCGCTCGGATCCCGTCCATGTCCTTACCTCTTCCTCGTCCTCGCCGGTGTCCCTGGCTTCTTCCTTGGTCACGAGCTTAGGAGCCGCGAGCACGGAGCGGGGGCCCGTGAGCCCCCGGAACCCCCTGACCCGCCCCCTAGGGGGACCAGGGGGACGACCCTGGGTCCGCCGGGGTGCTCAGGCCTCCGGCGGCGAGAAGACCACCATCACCTTCAACGGCTCGGTGATGTGGTGGAACTTGTGCGGCACCCCCGCCGGGACATAGACGACGCTGCCGTTGGCCACCGTCGTCGTCTCCTCCCCGACCGTGATCGAGGCACGGCCGCTCACCACGAAGTACACCTCGTCCTGACGGTGCGGCTGCTGCGGATCGCTCTGCCCCGCGTCGAGCGAGTAGAGCCCGACCGACATGTTCCGCTCACGCAGGAACTGCAGGTAGGCGCCGTCGTTGGCGGCTCGTTCCGCTTCGAGCTCGTCCAGCCGGAAGGCCTTCATGTTCGCTGTGCCCCTTGCCCTTGCCCGGTGGTGCCGGGATCCGCTGATCTGCCGATGCCCGGCCCGTATCTTCTCTGCCACGATCAGACACATGACGAATTTCGTAGTCAAGACGCTCGCCAACGCGGGGGCCCTGGCCGTCGCCATCGCACTGCTCGACGGCATCACCCTCGACGACGGCAGCAGCCTGGGCCGCCGCGTGGTGACGCTGATCCTGGTCGCACTCGTCTTCGGCCTGGTGAACCTGATCGTCAAGCCGGTGGTGAAGCTGCTCTCGATCCCGCTCTTCATCCTCACCCTGGGCCTGTTCACCCTCGTCGTGAACGCCCTGATGCTCCTGCTGACCTCCTGGCTGGCCGAGCAGTTCCACCTCAGCTTCCACGTCGACGGCTTCTGGACCGCCGTCCTCGGCGGACTGATCATCTCCGTCGTCTCCTGGGCCCTGAACGTGGCCCTGCCCGACAAGGACTGAACGAGCCCCATGTACCGCGTGTGCTTCGTCTGCACCGGCAACATATGCCGGTCCCCCATGGCCGAGTCCGTCTTCCGCTCCCACCTGGCGGCGGCCGGGCTCGACGGCCTGGTCGAGGTCGACAGCGCCGGCACCGGCGGCTGGCACGAGGGCGACGGCGCCGACCCGCGCACCGTGGCCGTGCTGGAAGCCGCCGGATACGGACAGGACCACCGCGCCCGGCAGTTCCACGCCTCCTGGTTCGACCGGCTCGACCTCGTCATCGCCCTCGACTCCGGCCACCTGCGCGACCTGCGCGCCCTCGCCCCCACCCCCGAGGCGGCCGCCAAGGTCCGGCTGCTGCGCTCGTACGGGCCGGCGGGCGCGACCGGCCGCGGCCCGGGCGCCGACACGAGTGGCGGTTCCCTGGACGTACCCGACCCGTACTACGGCCCCTTCGAAGGGTTCGAGGAGTGCCTGGCGCTGGTCGAGGCCGCGAGCACCGGACTCCTGGAGGCCGTACGCGCCGCAGTGAAGGAGCACACCCCGTGAACGCAGACCCCGTGACCGGCCGGCCCGCCGGGGCGGCCGCCCCGGCCCCGTACGGCGACGGGACCCGGGCCGTGCGCGCCGGGCTGCCCGAACCCGTCACGAACCAACCGCCGCTGCCCGGACCGGTCTTCGCCGCCCACTTCCACCTGCCCGGCGAGGTGGCGGGACCGTACACCTACGGCCGCGACACCAATCCCACCTGGACCCTGCTGGAGCGTGCGATCGGCGAACTGGAGGCACCCGGCCGCGAGGACGTGGACACGGTCGTGTTCGCGTCCGGCATGGCCGCGGTCTCCGCCGTCCTCCTCTCGCAGGCCCGCGCCGGGGACACCGTGGTCCTGCCCGACGACGGTTACCAGGCACTGCCCCTGGTCCGGGAGCAACTGGAGGCGTACGGGGTCCGCGTCCGCACCGCCGCGACCGGCGGGGACGCGCAGCTCGCGGTCCTCGACGGGGCCCGGCTGCTGTGGATCGAGACCCCTTCCAACCCCGGGCTCGACGTGTGCGACGTACGCCGCCTCGTGGACGCCGCCCACGCGGCGGGCACCCTGGTCGCCGTGGACAACACCCTGGCCACCCCCCTCGGGCAGCGGCCGCTGGAGCTGGGTGCCGACTTCTCCGTGGCCAGCGGTACCAAGGGACTCACCGGCCACGGCGACCTGCTGCTCGGGTACGTCTCCTGCCGCGACCCGGAACTCGCCGCCGCCGTCCGGCGCTGGCGCAAGATCGTCGGTGCGATTCCCGGGCCCATGGAGGCCTGGCTCGCCCACCGCTCCCTGGCCACCATCCAGTTGCGCGCCGCACGCCAGTGGGCCAACGCGCTGGCGGTCGCCGAGGCTCTGGCCGACCGCACCGAGGTGAGCGGGCTGCGCTATCCGGGACTCCCCTCGGACCCCTCCCACGCGACGGCGGCACGGCAGATGAGCGGCTTCGGGTCGGTGGTCTCCTTCACCCTGCCCGACCGGGCGCACGCCGAACGCTTCATGTCCGCCCTCCTCCTGGTCGAGGACGCCACGAGCTTCGGCGGAGTGCGCTCCACCGCGGAGCGGCGCGGACGCTGGGGCGGCGATGCCGTGCCGGAGGGCTTCATCCGCTTCTCCGCCGGCGCCGAGGACACCCGGGACCTGGTCGCGGACGTGCTCCGCGCCCTGGACCAGGCGGGTTCGCAGGCCTGAACACGCGTGGGAAAGCGGTCCGAGCCTCCCCCCTGGTGGCTCGGACCGCGACGGGTTCCCTGCCCACAAGAACCACGTCGACAAGGCTAGTTGACTCTGCGTCAGAGTCCAATCACGGTGAAGACAGGAACCTATCGGCATATTTATAGTTGAAGGCCCCCACCGAGAGGGGCCGCCATGGACCTGGCCCTGCTGCGCACCTTCGTCGCCGTGCACCGGGCCGGCTCGTTCACCCGGGCCGCCACGCTTCTCGGGCTGTCCCAGCCCGCGGTCACCTCCCAGATCCGCACCCTGGAGCGCCAGCTCGGCCGCCCCCTGTTCCACCGCCGCGCCCGCGGCGTCACCCCCACCGCCGTCGGCGACGAGCTGGCCCACAAGGCGGCCCCCCACCTGGACGCGCTGCTGCGGATCACCGAAACCGAGCGGCAGACCGCCGGGACCCTGCGCACCCTGCACCTCGCCGGACCGCCCGAGTTCCTGAGCCTGCGGGTGCTCCCCGCCCTCGCCCCCCTCGTCGGCCACGGCCAGACCCTGCGCACGGTCTTCGCGGCCGACGCGGAGGAGAACCTCGCCGGGCTCGCGGCGGGCCAGCACGACCTGGTCGTCACCACCGCCCGGCCGCGCGGCGGGCCCTTCACGGCCGGCGTCCTGTGCGACGAGGAGCAGGTACTGGTCGCCGCGCCCTACTGGGCTGCTCTCGCCGACCCGGAGGAACTGCTCGCCAAGGGCCCGGGGGCCCTCGACGGGATCCCGGTCGTCGAGGTCCACGAGAGCCTCCCGCTCGTCACCCGCTACTGGGCCGCCGTGTTCGACTCCGCCCCCGGCCCCGCGTCCGACACCGCCGCCACCGTCGTCGCCCCCGACCTGCGGGCCGTCCTGGAGTGCGTCCGGGCCGGCGCCGGACTCGCCGTCCTGCCCCGCTACCTGTGCCAGGACGCCCTCGACCACGGTCAGGTCGTCGCCCTGCTGGAGCCCGCCGTGCCCCCGCTGCGCACCTGGTTCCTCGTCGTCCGGACCGGCAGCCTGGCCCTCGCCCACCTGGCCCGCGCCCACGACCGCCTGCTGCGCGCCGCCGCACACTGGTGAGCCCCTCGTGTTTCGGACGACGGCGCGTTTCAGAAGCGCGGCCGTGGGCCACTCTTCTCCCATGACCGAACGTCCCGTGGTCAAACGCACCGCCCGAGCGATCCTGCTCGACGGTGACGACCTGATCCTCATCAAGCGCACCAAGCCCGGCGTCGACCCGTACTGGCTCACCCCGGGCGGCGGTGTGGAACCCTCCGACGCCACCGTCGTGGACGCCCTCCACAGAGAACTCGACGAGGAGCTCGGCGCCAAGATCACCGATGTGGTGCCCTGTTTCGTCGACACCGTCGAACACATCGCCTCGGGCGGGGTGACCGGGGTGAAGGTGCAGCACTTCTTCGTCTGTCACCTGGAGTCGATGGACCCGGGCCGACGGCACGGACCCGAAGTCGACGAGCCGCAGGGGGAGTACGAGATCGTCCGCGTGCCCTTCAGCCGCGTCGGCATCGCCGCCGTCCACCTCGTCCCGCTCTCACTGCGCCACTACCTCGACGGCAACATCGAGGGGGTGCGCGCCATGCACGCCCCCGACCTGGGCTGAGCACGCGGGGAAGCGGGCGGGTCCTCGCCGGTGTCAGCCGGCCACGCCCGCCAGCTCCTCCAGCGCGTCGAAGCGGATCCGCTCCCCGGGGATCCCGATCCGCTTGAGCGCGTCCACACCGCTGCGGATCATCGCGGGCGGCCCGGAGATGAACGCGTCGTACGAGCGCCAGGGCCCGTGCACACCCACCGCGTGCGGCAGCTGCCCCGCCATCCCCTCCCCGATCACCGGGCGTACCGACAGCCACGGGTGGGAGCGCTGCAGGCCCAGCAGCGTGTCCTTGTCGTAGAGGTCGTCGTCGCTGCGCGCCCCGAAGAACACCTCCACCGGACGGCGCTCGCCGTGCCCGGCCACGTCCTCGATCAGCGCCTTGATCGGGGCGATGCCGGTCCCCCCGCCCAGGCACAGCATCCCGTTGTCGGTGCTGTGGTCCACCACCATCGAGCCGGCCGGCGGACCCAGCCGCAGGACGTCGCCGGGGCGGGCGTGCCGTACCAGGGCGTTGGACACCCAGCCGGCCGGCACGGCCTTCACGTGGAAGGACAGCAGCCCGTCGGCGCGCGGCGCGGAGGCGAAGGAGTAGTGCCGCCACACCCGCGGCCACCACGGGGTCTCCAGACTCGTGTACTGGCCCGCCAGGAAGGGGTACGGCTGGTCGGGGCGGAGGGTCAGAACGGCGATGTCCGGGGTCCGCAGGTCGTGGGAGACCACCTCGGCGTGCCACCACGCGGGGGACCGCGCCTCGTCCTCCGCCGCCGCGTCGATCATCGTCTGCGAGATCGCGGTGTACGCGCGTACCCAGGCGGCCTCCGCCTCCGGGCCCCAGGTGCGCTCCGCGTACCGGGCCAGCGCCCCGATGAGTGCCTCCCCGACCGCCGGATAGTGGGCGGCCACCGTGCCGTACTTGCGGTGCCCCGTGCCGAGGCGACGCAGGTAGGGGGTGAGCACCGCGGGGTCGTCGATGTGCTCCGCGGCTGTCAGCAGGGCCTTCAGCAACCGGTCGCGCTGGACGTCCATGGCCACGGGGAACAGCTCCCGCACCTCGGGATGGCCCATGAAGACCAAGGCGTAGAAGTACGAGGTCACCCTGTCCGCGACGGGTGCGATCTCGGCAAGGGTCCGTCGGATGAGAACGGCGTCCGGGGAGGGTTCGGCCGCACCGTCCCCGGAAGGTATCCAACCCGTCGGTCTCGCCGATCTGGTGGGCGGAAGGTCCATGCGGTGCCTCGCTTCGAGCATCTCGGTCGGGTCTCACACGCCACGGCCTCGCGACCGTGGTTCCGGGTTCCACAGCGTGCCAGTCGACCGGGAGCGCTGTGGGGAAATGGGGAAAAACCGGGTTTCGAACCCACGATCCCCTTAAGATGCTGCGACTCCCGGGCGCGTCCGCCCCAGGAGCTGGTATGCCTCCCGCAGGTCACGCCCCTCGTAGACGTGGGTGGCCCGCTCGGCCAGATGCGGCCGTGCGTTCACCGCCACCGACCGCGGGAGAGCCCCGAAGAGGACCGCGTCGGTCATCGAGTCCCCGTAGGCGACGCAGTCGGCCCGGGTCACACCGAAGCGCGCGCACAGCCGGTCGGCGACCGTCAGCTTGCCCTCCGGCGTCAGGATCCCCGCCACGTCGACGGGGCGGGTGAAGGGCACCTCGGGGAAGACCGAACCGTGAGCGGCGTGCGCACCCCACTCCAGCAGCAGCTCGACGAAGAACGAGGGGGACAGGGAGATCACCGCGCAGTAGTCGCCGCGCTCACGGATCTCCTGCCAGACGTCACGGATTCCGGCCAGCCACGGAGCCCCGTCGAACGCCGCCCGGACGTGTGCGGGCGTCAGGTCGGCCCACATGTCGCGCGCCGCCCGCGAGAAGTCCTGCGGGCCGATCTCCCGGGCACCGAAAGCCCGCTCCAGCTCTGCGATCTCGGCCTCCAGGCCAAGCTGCCTGGAGATCTCGACCGGGGCGGCCGATCCGTACATCAAGGTCCCGTCGAGATCGAACAGGTGCAGCAGCGTCATGGTCGTCGAGGCTAGCCCCTGCGTTCGGCGTGAGTGACCGGGTTTCACGCCGACGTCGGCTCGTTTCACGTGAAACATCGACCGACTCGCGTGAAGCGTCGACGGTTTCACGTGAAACATCGTCCGGCCGGATCCCGGAATCCCCTGGACGCCCCGCGAGCCGGTGATCCACTCTGGGCCGGTGACACCACCACTGCTCACCGATCTGCCGATCCGCGCACTGACCCCGGAGGACCTCCGCCACTGCGCCGACCTGTCCGAAGACCGCGGATGGCCGCGCGAGGACCACAAGTGGGGGCTGCTCCTCACCGCCGGGACCGGGTACGGGATCGACGCGCCCGACGGTCGGGGCCTCGCCGCCGCCTGTGTCGTGACCGCCTACGGGGACAGCCGGGCCAAACCGGACCTCGCCGCCATCGGAATGGTCCTCGTCGCCGACCGCTTCGCCCGCCAGGGACTGGGCCGCCGCCTCATGCGGTACGTGTGCGACGAGCTCCTCACCGGCGTACCGCTCACCCTGCACGCCACCCCGTACGGCCGCCCGCTCTACGAAGAGCTGGGTTTCGACACCACGGGCCGTGCGGAAATGCTCCGCGGCACCTTCCTCCCCGACCCGGGGCCCGGCGGCACCGGCGTCCCGGTCCGGCCGGCCACCGCCGAGGACCTCCCCAGGATCATCCGGCTGGACACGGAGGTGTTCGGCACCGACAGGACGCACATGGTCACGCGACTGCCGGCCTTCACCGACAGGCTCCTGGTCGCCGAGGACCGCTCCGGTGCCCTCCTCGGCTACGCGGCCATCTGGCCCAACATGGAGACCCATGTCGTCGGCCCCCTCATCGCCCGCGACACCGCCACCGCTCAGGCCCTGGTGACCGCCCTGGCCGCGAGCACCGGACGCCCCCTGCGCACCGACGTCGACGTACGCCACGAGGAGTTCGTCTCCTGGCTCAAGGAGCGCGGCCTGGAATCCGTCACCTTCAACGCCGTCATGACGCGGGACCTCCCGGGCCTGCCCGGTGACTGGACCCGCCGCTGGGCCCCGCTCACCGTCGCCGCCGGCTGAGGGCGGGGAGTCAGACGATGACCGAGACCCCGGATCTGTCCATCCGTCCCGCCACCGAGGCCGACCTGCCCGCCATCGTGGCCCTGCTCGCCGACGACCCGCTCGGCGCCACCCGCGAGTCCCCGGACGACCTGGCCCCCTACGCCGCGGCCCTCAGGCGGCTGACCGACGATCCCCACCAGCACGTCGTGGTGGCGGTGCGCGGCGAGCGCGTCGTGGGCACCCTCCAGCTGACGATCGTGCCGGGCCTGTCCCGCAGGGGGGCCACCCGTTCGATCATCGAAGGGGTCCGCGTCCACACCGACGAACGCGGCAGCGGCCTGGGCACCCGCTTCATCGAATGGGCCGTCGACCGGTCCCGCGAGGAGGGCTGCCGACTGGTGCAGCTCACCTCCGATGTGACCCGCACCGACGCCCACCGCTTCTACGAGCGGCTCGGCTTCACCCCGTCCCACGTGGGGTTCAAGCTCCAGCTCTGAACGGGCCCGCAGGAGGCCGGGCCGCCGCCGGCGGCCCGGCCTACGATCGGGAGGATGAGCACAGGCCTCCCCCTCGTCAGCACCGCCGACCGCCGCCACCGACTCGGCCGCCGGCACTGCCTGGCCCCCTCGGCCCGCGCCGCCGACACCCGCGCGGTCGCGGACGCGGTCGTCGCCCTGCACGCCACGGACGCGGCGACCCTCTACCTCTCCGCACGCGCCCGCCTGGCCGAAGGCGGCCCGGCGGAGGTCGAACGCGCCCTGTACGAGGACATGAGCGTCGTCCGGCTGCTCAGCATGCGCAACACGCTCTTCGCCGTGTCCGCCGAACTCGCGCCCTGGGTGGACTCCTCCACCGCCCGTGCGATCGCCGCGAAGGAGCGCCGGACCCTCCTCAAGCACCTCGACGAGGACGGCCAGGGTCTCGACGCCGCCTGGCTGGCGCACGCCGAGGCCGCCGCGCTCGACGCCCTCGATGCCCGTGGCCCCTCGACCGGGTCCCAGCTGTCCGCGGCGGTGCCCGCGCTCCGACAGAAGATCACCATCGGCCGGGGCAGGAAGTACGAGGCCGAGACGGGCGTCGCCACCCGTGTCATCCGCCTGCTCGCCGCGGACGGCCGCATCCGCCGGGACCGGCCGCGCGGCTCCTGGACCTCCAGCCAGTTCCGGTGGGTCCACACCGAGCCCTGGCCCGCCGTTCCGGCGGACGAGGCCCGCGCAGAGGTGGCCCGCCGCTGGCTGCGCGCCTACGGACCGGCCACCGAGGCCGACCTCAAGTGGTGGACCGGCTGGACCCTCACCGACGTGCGCAAGGCCCTGGCCGCCGTCGGCCCCGAAGAGGTCCGCCTGGAGGACGGCGGCACCGCGCTCGTCTGTCCCGGCGACACCGCACCCGAACCCGCCCCCGAGCCCTGGGCCGCGCTGCTGCCGGGCCTGGACCCCAGCGGTATGGGCTGGGCCGACCGGAGCTTCCACCTCGACCCGGCCCACCGTCCCGCCCTCTTCGACTACGCGGGCAACATCGGCCCGACCGTGTGGTGGAACGGCGAGGTCGTCGGCGGCTGGGCCCAGCGCCCGGACGGCGAGATCGTCTGGCGGCTGCTGGCCGATCCCGGCCGCGCCGCAGAGGAGGCGATCGGGGCCGAGGCCGCACGGCTAGCCGCCTGGGTGGGGGACGCCCGGATCACCCCCCGCTTCCGCACCCCGCTGGAGCGCGAACTCGTGGCCTGACCGGGCCCGGGAGCGTCAGCCGATGCCGCGCCAGCCCTGCGGGTCCACCCCGCCGGGCACCGGGGCCTGCGGGTCGTAGGGCTCGCGCGTGAAGACGAACGAGGCCAGGTCGAGGTGGCTGAGGGAGCCGTCCTCCCGCCGTACGGCCCGCAGGGTCTCGCCCGCGTAGTAGCCCGTCAGGCCCGTCCACGTGCCGTCGGGCTCCGCGCGGAACCGGGCCGCACGTCCCGTCACGCCCACCGGCCCCAGTTCCAGCGACCCGTCCGCCTTCAGCCGCAGGGCGTGCGGCGCGGTGCCCCAGTACCAGACTCCGGCCAGCTCCAGCGGAACCCGGTCGGTTTCCGCGAACGGCCGCCACGGCGTGGGGAAACGGGGCTCCGCGTCCGCCACGATGCCGAGGAGATCGGCGGCCACCGTCGAAGGCGGCAGGCCCGAGGTGCAGTTCGCCAGCACCACCGCCGCCACGTCGTCCGCCTCGCTCAGCCAGAGCCCCGCGACGAACCCGGGGAGCGAGCCGCCGTGCCCGACGAGCCGCCGTCCCCTCTGGTCCGCCAGTTGCAGGCCCAGCCCGTATCCGAGGTCGGCGAGCCCGGGCTCCGGGGGCGTCGCGGAGGTGCGCATCTCCTGTGCGCTGCGCGCGCTCAGCACCCTCTCGTCACCGCGGGCCAGCAGGACCGCGAACCGCGCCAGATCACGGGTCGTCGACCAGAGCTGGCCGGCCGGGGCCATCAGGCCCAGGTCCTCCGCCGGCTCGGGCATCATCAGGTCCGCCCACGGATGCACCGCCCAGCCGCCCGCGTGCGGTGCCTGCGGCCGCGCGCTCGTACGGTGCAGCCCCAGCGGCTCCAGCACCTCGGCCCGCAGCACGTCCTCCCAGGGCTTGCCGCGCAGCGCCTCGACGAGCGACCCCAGCAGGGTGTAGCCCGTGTTGGAGTAGTGGTGCCGGGTACCGGGGGCGTGCTTGAACGGCTCCTCGCCCAGGACGTCGGCGAGCTCGGGCCGCTGTGCGCCGGGGGTGCGCTCCCACCACTCGCCGGGAGTCTCGGCCGCCAGTCCCGCGCTGTGCGCCAGCAGCTGGCCGATGGTCACCTCGTCGGCCCCGGTCCCGGGGAGGTGCTTGCCCAGCGGGTCCGACAGCGCCAGCAGCCCCTCGTCCCGCAGGCGCATCACCAGGACCGCCGTGAACGTCTTGGTGATCGACCCGATCCGGTACTGCACGTCCCCGTCGGGCCCGTGGCCCTCGACGCTGGTACGCGATCCCTCCCAGACCACCTCTCCGCCCCGTACGACGGCCGCCACCACGGACGGGGCCCGGCCCTCGCTCTGCGCGACGGCGATCCGGTGGTTCAGCGCGCGCCGGGTGGAGGGCAGGAGTTCAAGGTCTTCAGAGAGCGCATCCATGAGCGGATGCTATGTGTTGGCCATGTCCACGAACCGCGAATAATGGCCCTGGAAGGCCACGGTGATGGTGGCCGTCGGACCGTTTCGGTGCTTGGCGACGATCAGGTCCGCCTCACCCGCACGAGGGGACTCCTTCTCGTACGCGTCCTCGCGGTGCAGCAGGATCACCATGTCGGCGTCCTGCTCGATGGAGCCGGACTCACGCAGGTCGGAGACCATCGGCTTCTTGTCGGTGCGCTGCTCGGGTCCACGGTTCAGCTGGGAGAGCGCGATCACCGGTACTTCGAGCTCCTTGGCCAGCAGCTTGAGGTTTCGGGACATGTCCGAGACCTCCTGCTGACGGCTCTCGGGGCGGCGCGAGCCGCCCGACTGCATCAGCTGGAGGTAGTCGATGACCACGAGCGACAGGTCGTTGCGCTGCTTGAGCCGGCGGCACTTGGCGCGGATCTCCATCATCGACAGGTTCGGGGAGTCGTCGATGTAGAGCGGGGCGGCCGAGACGTCGGGCATCCGGCGGGCGAGCCGGGTCCAGTCGTCGTCGGTCATGGTGCCGGAGCGCATGTGGTGCAGCGCCACGCGGGCCTCCGCCGAGAGCAGGCGCATCGCGATCTCGTTGCGGCCCATTTCGAGGGAGAAGATGACGCTCGGCAGGTTGCTCTTGATGGAGCAGGCGCGGGCGAAGTCCAGTGCGAGGGTCGACTTGCCCATGGCGGGACGGGCCGCGATGACGATCATCTGACCGGGGTGCAGGCCGTTGGTCAGGGAGTCCAGGTCGGTGAATCCGGTCGGCACGCCCGACATCTGGCCGGAGCGCGAACCGATGGCCTCGATCTCGTCGAGGGCGCCCTCCATGATGTCGCCGAGGGGGAGGTAGTCCTCGGAGGTCCGCTGTTCGGTGACGGCGTAGATCTCGGCCTGGGCGCTGTTGACGATCTCGTCGACGTCGCCGTCCGCCGCGTATCCCATCTGCGTGATCTTCGTGCCGGCCGCCACGAGGCGGCGCAGGACGGCCCGCTCGTGGACGATCTCCGCGTAGTACTCGGCGTTCGCCGCGGTCGGCACGGACTGCACCAGGGTGTGCAGGTACGAGGCACCGCCGACCTTGCTGATCTCCCCGCGCCGGGTCAGCTCCGCGCCGACGGTGATGGGGTCGGCCGGCTCGCCCTTGGCGTACAGGTCGAGGATGGCCTGGTAGATCGTCTCGTGCGACGGGCGGTAGAAGTCGTGGCCCTTGAGCACCTCGACCACGTCGGCGATGGCGTCCTTGGACAGCAGCATGCCGCCCAGGACGGACTGCTCGGCGTCGAGGTCCTGGGGCGGGACGCGCTCGAAGCCGCCGCCCCCTCCGTCCCAGGAGCCGCCCTCGCGACCCCGGTCGCGCTCCTCGTCCCCACGGCTTCGGCCCTCGCCGCCGCGGCGCGGACGGGCGGGCAGACGGTCGCTGGGGCCACTGTCGGCCCAGGGGTCGTCCATGGGCTCCGGGATGCTCACCGGGCCGCCTCCTCCCGTCCGCAACGCGGACCTCGCCGTGTCACTCTTTCTACGACACGGCTCTGACATTTGGGACACCCGGATCGGCTCTCGGCGCGTCGGGCAACGCCCAACGGTAGGGCCGCGGGCGACGTCAGCCAATCTTGTTATCCACAGGCTGTGTGGATGACATGTGGACGACGGACCCAATGCTGTGGGTAAGTCGCCCCAAGCTGTGCACAGACCGGGGGACGACGCTGTGGACAAAATCACCCGACCCACCCCCACACCCATCTTGACCTGGGATTTCCTCGTCCACGGGCAGCGCCGGAGAAAATTCTTCGCCACACTCCCAAGATCGCCCGCAACGGTCCGCGACGAACGCCCAAGTCAGCGCGTCGGTAAGGATCTACAGTCGATTGCATCTATTACCTGTGGAAGATTAGATTGAGCGCATGACACAGGCCCCCACAGCTGAGAAGGCCGCCCCGAGACGGCACGACCGCGAGATACTCGCCCTCGCCCTCCCCGCCTTCGGCGCCCTCGTCGCCGAGCCCCTCTTCGTGATGGCCGACAGCGCCATCGTGGGACACCTCGGCACCCCCCAGCTGGCCGGCCTCGGCGTCGCCGCCGCCCTGCTCACCACCGCCGTGAGCGTCTTCGTCTTCCTCGCCTACGCGACCACCGCGGCCGTGGCCCGCCGGGTGGGGGCCGGCGACCTGCGGGCCGCCCTGCGCCAGGGCGTGGACGGCATGTGGCTCGCCCTGCTGCTCGGCGCGGCGGTCGTCGCCGTCGTCCTGCCCACCGCCCCTTCGCTGATCTCCCTCTTCGGGGCCTCGGACGCCGTCGCCCCCTACGCCGTCACCTACCTGCGGGTCTCCGCGCTGGGCATCCCGGCCATGCTCGTGGTGCTGGCGGCCACCGGTGTCATACGCGGCCTCCAGGACACCCGGACACCTCTGTACGTGGCCGTCGGCGGCTTCGCCCTCAACGGCATCCTGAACGTGGCCCTCGTCTACGGAACCGGTCTCGGCATCGCCGGATCGGCCTGGGGTACCGTCGTCGCCCAGTGCGCCATGGCCGCCGCCTACCTCTGCGTGGTGGTCCGGGGAGCGCGCCGGCACGGCGCCGCCCTGAGGCCCGACGCGGCCGGCATCCGCGCCTGCGCCCGGGCGGGCGTGCCGCTGCTGGTCCGCACCCTGTCGCTGCGCGCCATCCTGATGATCGCGACCGCGGTCGCGGCCCGGCTGGGGGACGCCGACATCGCCGCCCACCAGATCGCGCTGTCCCTCTGGAGCCTGCTCGCCTTCGCCCTGGACGCCATCGCCATCGCCGGCCAGGCCATCATCGGCCGCTACCTGGGCGCCGGAGACACCGAGGGCGCCCGGGCCGTCTGCCGCCGCATGGTGCGGTGGGGCATCGGATCCGGAGTCGTGCTGGGCCTGCTGGTCGTCCTGGCCCGACCCGTGTTCATCCCGCTCTTCACCGGCGACCCCGTGGTCGAGGACGCTCTGCTCCCCGCGCTGCTGGTCGTGGCCCTCGCCCAGCCGGTCTGCGGGGTCGTGTTCGTCCTCGACGGGGTGCTGATGGGCGCCGGGGACGGGCCCTACCTGGCCCGGGCCATGCTCCTGACCCTCGCGGTGTTCGCCCCGGCCGCGCTGCTCGTCCCCGTCCTGGGCGGCGGTCTCACGGCGCTGTGGTGGGCCATGACGCTGATGATGCTGGTCCGCATGGTCACCCTCCAGCTGCGTGCCCGCTCGGGCCGGTGGCTGGTGGCAGGCGCCACGCGCTGACCGGGCGGCACCGGGCCGGCCTGTGTTTCACGTGAAACATCCCCCACCGGTACGACCGCCGATACGACCGAGCCCCCTGGGACACGACGAAGGGCCGCACCCCCGGAGGGGTGCGGCCCTTCATGTGCTGCCCTTAGGCGGCGACGACCTCGATGCCCACGTTCGCGGCGACCTCGGCGTGCAGACGCACGGAGACCTGGTACGAACCGAGGGTCTTGATCGGGGAGCCCAGCTCCACGCGGCGCTTGTCGACCTTCGGGCCACCGGAAGCCTCGATCGCCGTGGCGATGTCGGCCGGGGTGACGGAACCGAAGAGACGACCGGCGTCACCCGCGCGGGTGGCCAGACGGACCTTCACGCCCTCAAGCTGGGCCTTGACCTCGTTGGCCTGCTCGATGGTCGCGATCTCGTGGATCTTGCGGGCGCGGCGGATCTGCGCCACGTCCTTCTCGCCACCCTTGGTCCAGCGGATCGCGAAACCACGCGGGACCAGGTAGTTGCGAGCGTAACCGTCCTTGACGTCGACGACATCGCCGGCGGCACCGAGGCCAGAGACCTCGTGGGTCAGGATGATCTTCATTAGTCGGTCACCCTTTCCTTAGCGCGCGGTGGACGTGTAGGGCAGCAGCGCCATCTCACGGCTGTTCTTCACGGCCGTGGCGACGTCACGCTGGTGCTGCGTGCAGTTGCCGGTAACGCGGCGGGCACGGATCTTGCCGCGGTCGGAAATGAACTTCCGCAGCATGTTCGTGTCCTTGTAGTCCACGTACGCGGTCTTGTCCTTGCAGAACGCGCAGACCTTCTTCTTAGGCTTGCGCACAGGCGGCTTCGCCATTGTGTCTCTCCTGTGTGATCAAGAAGTGGGGTTACGAGATGCCCTAGAAGGGCGGCTCGTCCGAGTAGCCACCGCCGGAGCCGCCGGAGCTTCCGCCCCAGCCGCCCCCGCCCTGCTGCTGGCCGCCGGCCGGCGCGCTGGACGCCCACGGGTCGTCGGAGGGAGCTCCGCCGCCCTGGGGACCGCCGCTGGGGGCACCCCAGCCGCCGCCACCCTGCTGCTGGCCGCCGCCGCCGTAACCGCCCTGGCCGCCTCGGCCCGTGGTCTTGGTGACCTTGGCCGTGGCGTTCTTCAGGCTGGGGCCGACTTCCTCGACGTCCAGCTCGTAGACCGTGCGCTTGACACCCTCACGGTCCTCGTACGACCGCTGCCTCAGCCGGCCCTGCACGATGACGCGCATGCCCCGCTGGAGGGACTCGGCGACGTTCTCCGCCGCCTGCCGCCACACCGAGCAGGTCAGGAACAGGCTCTCGCCGTCCTTCCACTCATTGGTCTGGCGGTCGAAGGTGCGGGGGGTGGACGCGACACGGAACTTCGCGACCGCCGCACCCGAGGGGGTGAAGCGCAGCTCGGGGTCGTCGACGAGATTGCCGACGACCGTGATGACGGTCTCGCCTGCCATGGATGAACCTCTCGGCGGGGATTGCTGCTGGGCTGCTGTGCTACTCGATCCCGATTACCGCTGAACCGGAGTTCAGTGGGTCTCGGGGCGAAGGACCTTGGTCCGGAGAACCGACTCGTTCAGGTTCATCTGGCGGTCGAGCTCCTTGACGACCGCAGGCTCGGCCTGAAGGTCGATGACCGAGTAGATGCCCTCGGGCTTCTTCTTGATCTCGTAAGCGAGACGACGACGGCCCCAGGTGTCGACCTTCTCGACCTTTCCGTTGCCCTCACGGACGACGGAGAGGAAGTTCTCGATCAGCGGGGAGACAGCGCGCTCCTCAAGATCGGGGTCGAGGATGACCATCACTTCGTAGTGACGCATGTGGAACCCACCTCCTTTGGACTCAGCGGCCACGGTCGATCCGTGGCAGGAGGGTCGTGATGCGTGCCGCACGGTGCCTGAGAGCAGACACCGCGCAGACCGTACAGACTACCTGCTCGACTCCTTCCGGTTGAAATCCGGCAGGAGGGGGCCACAATCTGTAGGCAACGGGTGTGCTCGGTGCTATGCCCCCGGCCCCGGCCGGAGGCCGCACCGCCGCACCGCTCTGCGTCAGCCAGGAGGTGCCTTTCGATGGCACAGGCAATGGATCGCCCGCCCATCTCCCTGCTCTCGACCGACGGCAAGCCCCATCCCCTCCAGGACACCCTGGTGGCCGTCACCCTGGTTCTCGGCGCCGTGGCGTTCGTCACTGCGTTCTTCCACAATCTGCACCTGCTCAGCTCCTGGACGGGACTGATCGGGATCGTGACCGGCGCCTACGGGCAGTTCGTCTCCGCGACGACACGCGAGCGCTTCGCGCTGATCATCGGCCTTGGCGCGTCTGGCATCGGCTTCTACCTCGGAATGGCGCACGGCGGCCTCTTCGGCGGCTGGGTGGGCTGACCGGGGGATCTCCGCGACGGGGCGCCGGCCGAACAGCGGCCCGGGCTACGGCCTGTCCCCCAGATGGGTGGCGCCCCCGTCGCAGTAGGCTTCGCGCCATAGCAGCGAAGCCGCCCGAGGAGACACCCCGCATGAGCCTGTCCCTGAGCACCATCAGCCGAGAGCAGCATCTGGCGTACCTCCAGAGCCTGCCCTCGGCTAGCCACTGCCAGGTCCCGGCATGGGCCGACGTCAAGAACGAGTGGCGCTCGGAGAACCTCGGATGGTTCGACAAGTCCGGCCAGCTCGTCGGCGCCGCGCTCGTCCTGTACCGCCAGCTGCCCAAGGTGAAGCGGTACCTCGCCTACCTCCCCGAGGGCCCGGTCATCAACTGGTACGCCCCCAACCTTGAGGAATGGCTCCAGCCGATGCTGGCGCACCTCAAGCAGCAGGGCGCCTTCACCGTGAAGATGGGCCCGCCCGTCGTCATCCGCCGCTGGAACTCCGCCGCCATCAAGGCCGGCATCCAGGACCCCGAGGTCAAGCGCCTGCGGGACGTGGAGGCTTCGTACATCGAGCCCCGCGCCTTCGAGGTGTCCGACAAGCTGCGCCGCATGGGCTGGCAGCAGGGCGAGGACGGCGGAGCCGGCTTCGGCGACGTCCAGCCCCGCTACGTCTTCCAGGTGCCGCTGGCGAACCGTTCGCTGGACGACGTCCTCAAGGGCTTCAACCAGCTGTGGCGCCGCAACATCAAGAAGGCCGAGAAGGCCGGCGTCGAGGTCGTCCAGGGCGGCTACGAGGACCTGCCGACCTGGCAGTACCTCTACGAGATCACGGCCGAGCGCGACAAGTTCCGCCCGCGCCCGCTCAGCTACTTCCAGCGCCAGTGGACGGCCCTCAACTCCGAGGACCCCAACCGCATGCGGCTGTACATCGCCAAGCACGAGGGCGAACCGCTCGCGGCCGCCACGATGCTGACCGTCGGCCAGCACGTCTGGTACTCGTACGGTGCCTCCGCCAACCACAAGCGCGAGGTCCGTCCCTCGAACGCCATGCAGTGGCGCATGCTGCGCGACTCGTACGCGCTCGGCGCCAGCGTCTACGACCTGCGCGGCATCAGTGACACCCTGGACGAGAACGACCACCTGTTCGGCCTGATCCAGTTCAAGGTCGGTACGGGCGGCGAGGCCGTCGAGTACGTCGGCGAGTGGGACTTCCCGCTCAACAAGGTGCTGCACAAGGCGCTCGACATCTACATGTCGCGCCGCTGACCCCCACCCCGCCCCTTCCACACACACCGCACCGCTGCACCACGCAGCTATCCGAGAGAGGCTCCGGACGGGCATGGCGCTCACGCTCTACGTCGACACCGCGCGCTGGCGTGCGCACCAGAAGACGATCATCGACCAGTTCCCCGGTCTGATCCCCGTCTGCAAGGGCAACGGCTACGGCTTCGGCCACGAGCGGCTGTGCGAGGAGGCGACCCGGATGGGCGCCGACATCCTGGCCGTCGGGACCACGTACGAGGCCGCGAGCATCAAGGACCGGTTCGGCGGCGACCTGCTCGTCCTCACCCCGTTCCGGCGGGGTGAGGAGCCGGTGCCGCTGCCGGACCGGGTGATCCGTTCGGTGTCCTCCGTGGACGGGGTCCGGGGCCTGGTCGGAGCCCGCGTGGTCATCGAGTGCATGAGCTCGATGCGCCGCCACGGCATCTCGGAGCAGGACCTGGGCCTGCTCCAGTCGGCGATCGAGGACGTCCGGCTGGAGGGCTTCGCCCTGCACCTGCCGCTCGACCGGCCCGACGGCTCCGACGCCGTGGAGGAGGTCATCGGCTGGATGGACCGGCTGCGCGCGGCCCGGCTGCCGCTGCACACCATGTTCGTCAGCCACCTGCGGGCCGAGGAGCTGGCCCGGCTCCAGCAGCAGTTCCCGCAGACCCGCTTCCGCGCCCGCATCGGCACCCGGCTGTGGCTGGGTGACCACGACGCCACCCAGTACCGCGGTTCGGTCCTGGACGTCACCCGCGTGGTCAAGGGCGACCGGTTCGGCTACCGCCAGCAGAAGGCCGCGTCGGACGGCTGGCTGGTCGTGGTCGCCGGCGGCACCTCGCACGGGGTGGGCCTGGAGGCTCCCAAGGCCCTGCACGGGGTCATGCCGCGCGCCAAGGGTGTCGCCCGGGCCGGCCTGGCCACCGTCAACCGCAACCTCTCGCCCTTCGTCTGGGCGGGCAAGCAGCGCTGGTTCGCCGAGCCCCCGCACATGCAGGTGTCGATCCTGTTCGTGCCCTCGGACGCGACCGAGCCGAAGGTGGGCGACGAGCTGGTGGCCCACCTGCGCCACACCACGACCCAGTTCGACCGGGTGCTCGACGCCTGACCCGGTCAGTCCCGGGGGTCCACGCCCCAGGCCACCCGCTGTCCCTCCGAAGGCGCCGCGTACCGCGGCGCCTTCGCCCTGTGCCCGAGCACGAAGACGTCCTGGGCCCCGTCCAGGACGCCGCCGGACGGGTCGTCCGAGCCGTCGCGCCGCACGACGTCGCGCTCGGGCAGCAGGATGTCCCGCACGACGACCGCGCACAGGTAGAGCGTGGCCAGGAGGTGGACGGCGATGGCCAGCTGGTAGCCCTCCAGCGGCAGCCCCTGGTGCTTGTCCCCGCTGGTCGTGTAGGCGAGGTAGAACCAGATGCCCAGGAAGTAGACGACCTCGCCGGCCTGCCAGATCAGGAAGTCGCGCCAGCGCGGCCGGGCCAGCGCGGCGAGCGGGACGAGCCACAGCACGTACTGCGGCGAGTAGACCTTGTTGGCCAGGATGAAGGCGGCGACGACGAGGAAGGCCAGCTGGGCGAAGCGCGGGCGCCGGGGGGCCGTCAGCGTGAGCAGGCCGATGCCGAGGCACAGCAGCAGGGTCAGACCGGTCGCGTATGTGTTGGCGTCGTCCAGCGGGTTGCCGGTGCGCTGCGAAATCAGCAGCCAGACGGAGCCGAAGTCGATCGGCCGGTCCTGGCTGAACACGTAGAACCGCTTCCAGCCGTCCCAGGCGTAGAGCATGACCGGCAGGTTCACCACGAGCCACGCTCCGGCCGCGCCCGCCGCGGCGGCGCCGAACGCCCGCCACTTCCCGGCCCGCCAGCACAGCACGAACAGCACGCCGAGCAGCAGCACGGGGTAGAGCTTGGCCGCGGTGGCCAGGCCGATCAGGACGCCGGCGAGCAGCGGGCGGCCGCGTGACCACATCAGCATCGCGGCGGCGGCGAGGGCGACGGCCGGCAGGTCCCAGTTGATGGTCGCGTTGAGCGCGAAGGCGGGGGCCAGCGCCAGCAGCAGGGCGTCCCAGGGGCGGCGGCGGTGGGTGCGGGCGACGCAGACGGCGATGACGGCGGCGCAGGCCATGAGCATGCCGGCGTTGACCATCCAGTACATCTGCTCGCGGTGCTGGAGGGCCCCGGACGAGGGGGTCAGCCAGGCGGCGACCTGCATGAAGGCCCCGGTGAGCACCGGGTACTCCAGGTACTGCATGCCTCCGTACTTCGGGTCGACCGCCAGGTCGGGGAACCGGTCGCGGTAGGGCACGAGGCCGTCGGCGAAGCCGCGGGCGGAGTACAGGTGCGGGATGTCGGAGTAGCAGGCGTGGGTGTACTGGGAGCCGGCTCCCTGGAACCAGGCCCAGTCGTAGCAGGGCAGCTTCTGCACCATGCCGAGCGCGAACATGCCGAGGGCCACGAGGACCACGACGCGGACGGGGGCGAGCCACTGGGCGCCCGGGCGGAGGTGGCGGCCGGCCGGCCCGCCGATGAGCTGGCTGCCGGCGGCGGCGACCTCGTCCTGCTGCGTGGGCAGTACGGGCGGCCGGTCCTCGTGCACCTTGGTCATGGGCTCATCCTGCCGTACCGGCCCGGAGACGGGGGAGGGCCGCCGCACGGTGTGCGACGGCCCTCGTGGTGCTGGGGGGGGTCAGCCCTGGGTGCCCATGATGCTGCCCCAGTTGGTTCCGCCGCCCGGGCGGTTCGGGCGGGTCGTGGCGGGCGCGGTCGGCACGTCGGTCGTCCCGCCGGTCGTCCCTCCGGTGCCCGTGCCGCCGGTGGTCTGCGGGTCGCACAGGTTCCAGGGCTTGGGCTTGCACGGCTTGCCCTGGGAGGGGGAGGGCGACACGGACGTGGACGGCGAGGGGGACACGGACGTGGACGGCGAGGCGGAGGGGGACACGGACACCGACGGGCTGGGCGAGGGTGCGCCGGCGGCGTCGGCGACGACGCCGATGTCCTCGGCCTCCGGGAAGTCCTTGACCGGGGTGCCCTTGAGGGCCTCGCGCATGTACTCGGTCCAGATCGCCGCGGGGATGTCGCCACCGTGGATGGAGTCGACACCGCCCACGTGGTTCATGGACATGAGCTTCTTGTCCTTGGAGTTCGGGTCGTTGCGGAAGAGCGTGACCGAGGTGGAGAGCTCCGGGGTGTAGCCGACGAACCAGGCCGACTTGTTCTGGTCGGTGGTGCCGGTCTTGCCCGCGGCGGGCCGGCCCAGCTTCTTGGCCTTGGTGCCGGTGCCGTTCTCCACCACGTTGCGCAGGACCTTGGTGATGTTGTCCGCGACGGAGTTGTCCATGGCCCGGGACTCCTTCGGGGTCTGGAACCCGGGGAGGTCCTTGCCGTCCTTGGTGACCTTCAGCACGGAGAAGGGCTCGTGGTGCGTCCCGGAGGCGGCGAAGGTGGCGTAGGAGTCGGCCATGCGGATCGCGCTGGGCGTCGAGGTGCCGAGGGCGAACGAGGCGTTGTTGTTCCCGTCCATCGACTCTTCGAGGATGCCGGTGGCCTTGGCGACCTGGCGGACCTTGCTGTGGCCGACGTCGAAGACGAGCTGGGCGAACGGGACGTTGATGGACTTCTCCATCGCCTCGTTCAGGGTCACGTAGCCGTACGGGTACTCGCTCTCGTTCTTCTGCTTGAACGGCTGGCCGTCGGGGCCGAGCAGCGGCTTGCCGGAGCGGTCGTTGATCACCGTCAGGTCGTTGGCGTTGTACTTGCTGTTGGGCGAGATGCCCGTGCCCTTGGAGTTCTGCGTGCCGTACTCCATGGCCGCCGCCAGCACGTACGGCTTCCAGGTGGAGCCGACGGGGACGCCGGAGGTGTTGGCGTTGTTGGCGAAGTACTTGTGGTCCCAGCCGGGCCCGCCGTACAGGGCGACGATCGCCCCGGTCTTCACGTCGACGGACGCGGCCCCGAACTGCACGAAGGTGTCGTACTCGGGCCGCTTCTTCTCGTCGAGGAAGTCGTTGCGGGTGTCCTCGACCGCCTTGGACAGGGCGTCCACCTTGGGCTTCTGGAAGGTGGTGCGGATGGTGTAGCCGCCGAGGGCCATCTTCTCGGCGCTGATGTCGGCCGTCTTCATGACGTACGACTTGGCCACCTCGACCAGGTAGCCGGTCTGGCCGGACATCCCGCTCGCCTGGGCGAGGTCGACCCGGGCGGGGAACTCCCGGTACTTGTCCCGCTCGGACTGCTCCATGCGGTGGACGGCGACCTCGCGGTCGAGCACCCACTCCCAGCGGGCCCGGGCGCGCTTCTCGTTGGCCTCGGGGGTGGCCGCGGAGCCGATGCCGCCGTCCGGGTTGTAGAGGTTGGGGCCCTTGAGGAGCGAGGCGAGGAAGGCGCTCTCGGAGGGGTTGAGGTCCTTGGCGTCCTTGCCGAAGTAGGCGCGGGCGGCGGCCTGGATGCCGTACGCGTCGCGTCCGAAGTAGGCGGTGTTCAGGTAGCCGGCGAGGACGACGTCCTTGCTCTCGGTGGTACCCAGCTTGATCGCGATGAAGAGCTCGGTGACCTTGCGCTTGAGCGTCTGCTCGGAGTCGAGGTAGGTGTTCTTGACGTACTGCTGGGTGATGGTGGAGCCACCCTGGGTGGATCCGCCCGAGGCCATGTTCACCACGGCACGGGCAATACCCATGGGATCGACACCTTTGTCCGTTTCGAACGACTCGTTCTCCGCGGCGATCACGGCATTCCGCATGGAGACCGGAATCTGGTCGATCGGGACGATCTGGCGGTTCGTGGACCCGCCGGTGGCCACCATCTGGGAGCCGTCGGCCCACTGGAAGACGTTGTTCTGCGCCTTGGCCGCCTTGTTCACGTCCGGGGTGCCGACCATGGCGATGCCGACGCCGGCCCCGGCGACGATGAAGGCGAAGAGTCCCAGGACGCTGCCGCCGACCAGCTTCCAGGACGGCACGAAGCGCTTCCAGCCGACCTTCCCGGCACGGGGGTAGTCGATGAACCGCTTGCGGCCGCCTCCCCCCTTCCCACCTGGGCGTCCTCGGCCGGCGGGCGGTTGCTGGGCGGCCCGGCGGGTGTCGGCGCGACTGCCCTGGGCACCCGGGTTTCCGTAGGGGCCGCCGGGCGGTGCGCCGGGAGCCTCCCGTCCGGGACCGGCGCCCCGCCCGGGGCGCTGCTGGGCAGCCCGGCGGGACGCGGCGCGGCCGCCGCCTTCGGGCTGCGGCGGTTTGCGGCGGTGCTCGCTCATCGAACGACTACTCCTCGGGCAGGCGAGTGGCCTGGAAGCGGCAGGTGATTCCGGTTCCCCCCGGTGGTCCTGCCGCACAGCCTACGCACGGTCAAAACCCAATCAGTGCCGAAGTTCACCCCAAATCAGGCAACTTGCATCGTACGAATTGGTGATGTGACGCCGGTCACCATGTCTTGGCTTGTCGCCGGAAGCGCCCCGATCTATGGTCTGGATGTATCGAGCCGATACATCAGCTCGGCATAAAACTCAGAGGCAGAGAGGGGCAGGCGGATGAGCAGGCGCTCCGGCATCCTGGAGTTCGCCGTCCTCGGCCTGCTTCGCGAATCCCCCATGCACGGCTATGAGCTCCGCAAGAGGCTCAACACCTCACTGGGGGTATTCAGGGCGTTCAGCTACGGGACTCTCTATCCCTGCCTCAAGACGCTGGTCGCCAACGGCTGGTTGATCGAAGAACCGGGAAACGCCCCGGAGGACGCTCTCGCCGCTTCACTCGCAGGGCGCCGCGCCAAGATCGTCTATCGGTTGACGGCCGCGGGTAAGGAGCACTTCGAAGAGCTCCTCTCCCACACCGGCCCGGACACCTGGGAGGACGAGTCCTTCGCCGCCCGCTTCGCCTTCTTCGGCCAGACCGAACGTGAAGTGCGGATGCGCGTGCTGGAGGGCCGCCGCAGCCGGCTGGAGGAGCGCCTGGAGAAGATGCGCGCCTCGCTCGCCCGCACACGGGAGCGCCTGGACGACTACACGCTCGAACTGCAGCGGCACGGTATGGAATCCGTCGAGCGTGAAGTGCGCTGGCTGAACGAGCTCATCGAGAGCGAGAGGGCGGGACGGGACAAGAGACGACCCGGTCCGTCCGACGAAACACAGTGAGACCTGCATCTCGCAGGCCTCGTTCCGAGAACAAACAGGGAGCAACCGGAATGGGTTCGGTTCGCGTAGCCATCGTCGGCGTGGGCAACTGCGCCGCCTCGCTGGTGCAGGGCGTCGAGTACTACAAGGACGCCGACCCGGCCACCAAGGTCCCGGGTCTGATGCACGTCCAGTTCGGCGACTACCACGTCGGTGACGTCGAATTCGTCGCCGCGTTCGACGTCGACGCGAAGAAGGTCGGCCTGGACCTCTCGGACGCCATCGGCGCCAGCGAGAACAACACCATCAAGATCTGCGACGTCCCGAACAAGGGCGTCACGGTCCAGCGCGGCCACACCCTCGACGGTCTCGGCAAGTACTACCGCATGACGATCGAGGAGTCCTCCGAGGCCCCGGTCGACGTCGTCCAGATCCTCAAGGACCGCCAGGTCGACGTCCTGGTCTGCTACCTCCCGGTCGGTTCCGAGGAAGCGGCGAAGTTCTACGCCCAGTGCGCCATCGACGCCAAGGTCGCGTTCGTCAACGCCCTCCCGGTCTTCATCGCCGGCACCAAGGAGTGGGCCGACAAGTTCACCGAGGCCGGTGTCCCGATCGTCGGCGACGACATCAAGTCCCAGGTCGGCGCGACCATCACGCACCGCGTGATGGCGAAGCTCTTCGAAGACCGCGGCGTCCGCCTTGAGCGCACCATGCAGCTCAACGTCGGCGGCAACATGGACTTCAAGAACATGCTTGAGCGCGACCGCCTGGAGTCGAAGAAGATCTCCAAGACGCAGGCCGTCACCTCGCAGATCCCCGACCGCGAGCTCGGCGAGAAGAACGTCCACATCGGCCCGTCCGACTACGTCGCGTGGCTCGACGACCGCAAGTGGGCCTACGTCCGCCTTGAGGGCCGCGCCTTCGGTGACGTCCCGCTGAACCTTGAGTACAAGCTTGAGGTGTGGGACTCCCCGAACTCCGCCGGTGTCATCATCGACGCCCTGCGCGCCGCGAAGATCGCCAAGGACCGCGGTATCGGCGGCCCGATCCTGTCGGCGTCCAGCTACTTCATGAAGTCCCCGCCGGTCCAGTACTTCGACGACGAGGCCCTGGCCAACGTCGAGAAGTTCATCAAGGGCGAGGTCGAGCGCTAGTCACCGCGCCCGGTCGGGTCCAGGGTCCCCAGGGACGCCTGCTCTTCGACGGTTCTTCCACCGAGGGTCTCCGGACTGTGTGTCCGGAGACCCTCGGTGTATGTGACGCTTGCTCTCATGCCCGTCGTACGTGATCTGCGCGTACTCCTGCGCCGGAGGGACTTCCGCAACCTGCTCGCCGTACGGCTGCTGTGCCAGGCGGCCGACGGGACGTACCAGGTCGCGCTGGCCACCTATGTGGTCTTCTCGCCGGAGAAACAGGCCTCACCCGCGGCCATCGCCTCGGCGATGGCCGTGCTCCTGCTGCCCTACTCCGCCATCGGCCCCTTCGCCGGAGTTCTGCTGGACCGCTGGCGCCGCCGCCAGGTCTTCCTCTACGGCAACCTGCTCCGGGCCCTCCTCGCCTGCGTCACGGCGGCGCTGATCCTCGCGCAGGTCCCCGACTGGCTCTTCTACGCCTCGGCCCTGTCCGTGACCGCGGTGAACCGCTTCGTCCTCGCCGGACTCGCGGCCGCCCTGCCCCATGTCGTCGAAGCCGACGAACTGGTCACCGCCAACGCCCTCTCGCCCACCGCCGGAACACTCGCGGCCGTCGCCGGCGGCGGCCTGGCCTTCCTCGTCCGACTGCTCGCCTCGGGGTCCAACGTCCTCGTGGTCCTGGTCGGCGCCGCGCTGTACCTGTGCGCGGGGCTGATGGCCCTGCGACTGGCCGTGGGCCTCCTGGGACCGGACCACCCTCCCGGGCGGACCCGCCCCTCGGTCGCCGAAGGGGTCGCGCTCACCGTCCGGGGCATGGCCGAGGGGCTGCGCCACCTGGCCGGCCGGCGGGAGGCGGCCCGGGCCCTGACCGCGATGACGCTGATGCGCTTCGCCTACGGCGCCCTGACCGTGATGCTGCTGATGCTCTGCCGCTACGCGTGGTCGGACAACGAGGCCGAGGGCCTGGCTCTGCTGGGCATCGCCGTCGGGGTTTCCGGCGCCGGGTTCTTCGCGGCCGCCGTGGTGACCCCCTGGCTCGTGGGCCGGCTCGGACCGTTGGGCTGGATCACCGCCTGCGCGGCAGGAGCGGCCCTCCTCGTACCGGCCCTCGGCCTCTTCTTCGCCCCCGGGCCGATGCTCGTCGCCGCCTTCGCCCTGGGCATCGCCACACAGGGAGCCAAGATCTCCACCGACACGGTGGTGCAGTCCCGGGTGGACGACGACTACCGAGGGCGGGTCTTCTCCGTCTACGACGTGCTGTTCAACGTGGCCTTCGTCGGAGCGGCAGCGGTCTCCTCGCTGATGCTCCCCGCCGACGGCCGGTCCGTGGCCCTGCTCCTGACCACGTCCCTGATCTACGCCGCGACGGCGGCGTTCCTCCGCCACGGGCGCGACCGGGCCGATGTTTCACGTGAAACGTAGGACCGTTTCACGTGAAACATCGGCCTCCCGCAGGTGCCGCCGCCCCCGTCAGCCCTGGGGCGCCTGCTCGGCCCACCACTGCTTGAGGGCCGCCACGGCCGCGTCGTGCCCCATCGGGCCGTTCTCCAGCCGCTGGTCCAGCAGGAAGGCGTAGGCCTTGCCCACCGCCGGCCCCGGACCGATCTCCAGGATCTGCTGGATCTCGTTGCCGTTGAGATCGGGGCGGATCGCGTCCAGCTCCTCCTGCTCCTGGAGCTGTGCGATCCGCTCCTCAAGCCCGTCATAGGTACGGGACAGGGCGTTGGCCTTGCGCTTGTTGCGGGTGGTGCAGTCGGACCGGGTCAGCTTGTGCAGCCGGTCCAGCAGCGGGCCGGCGTCGCGGACATAGCGCCGCACCGCCGAGTCCGTCCACTCACCGTCCCCGTAGCCGTGGAAGCGCAGGTGCAGCTCCACCAGCCGGGACACGTCCTTGACCATGTCGTTCGAGTACTTCAGGGCCGTCATGCGCTTCTTGGTCATCTTCGCGCCCACCACCTCGTGGTGGTGGAAGGAGACCCGGCCGTCACTCTCGAAGCGGCGCGTGCGGGGCTTGCCGATGTCGTGCAGCAGGGCCGCGAGCCGCAGCACCAGGTCCGGGCCGTCCTCCTCCAGGGCCATCGCCTGCTCCAGGACGATCAGCGAGTGGTCGTAGACGTCCTTGTGACGGTGGTGTTCGTCACTCTCCAGCCGCAGCGCGGGCAGCTCGGGCAGGATCCGGTCGGCGAGACCGGTGTCCACCAGGAGCGCCAGGCCCTTGCGCGGGTGCGCGGAGAGCAGCAGCTTGTTCAGCTCGGCCTGCACCCGCTCCGCCGAGACGATCTCGATCCGGTCGGCCATCGCCTTCATGGCCGCCACCACCCCCGGGTCGACCTCGAAGTCCAGCTGCGCTGCGAACCGGGCCGCGCGCAGCATGCGCAGCGGGTCGTCGGAGAAGGAGTCCTCGGGGGTGCCCGGTGTCCGCAGCACCCCGGCGGCCAGGTCCTCCAGGCCGCCGTGCGGGTCGACGAACTCCTGCTCCGGCAGGGCCAGGGCCATGGCGTTGACCGTGAAGTCCCGGCGGACCAGGTCCTCCTCGATCGAGTCCCCGTAGGACACCTCGGGCTTGCGGGAGGTACGGTCGTAGGCCTCGGAACGGTACGTCGTCACCTCGATCTGGAAGCCGCCGCGCTGCGCTCCCACGGTGCCGAAGGCGATGCCGACGTCCCAGACCGAGTCGGCCCACGGCCGCATGATCTTCAGCACGTCCTGGGGGCGTGCGTCGGTGGTGAAGTCGAGGTCGTTGCCGAGACGCCCGAGCAGCGCGTCGCGTACGGACCCGCCGACCAGGGCGAGGCGGAAGCCCGCCTCCTGGAACCGGCGGCCGAGCTCGTCGGCGACAGGGGCGACCCGCAGCAGTTCGCTGACCGCGCGGCGCTGCACCTGACTCAGGGCACTGGGGTTGTCTTCATTGGCGTTCGGCACAACAGAAAAGGGTACGTGGCCCGCCCGGCGGAGGCCGCCCGGTTTCGCCCGGCGGGACACCGTGCGCGCCGGGCCGCGGTCCGGGAACCGGAACGGATCCGGAACGGATCTTGTGGAGCAAGGCGCGGCACTCGCGCACAGCGCGTCTCGTTACCATGCGTGGACGCAGAACCGACGACCACTGACACTTCGAGGGACTGGTGAGCGCGTGGCCGAGGCGGCAGAAATCCAGGGGGCGGCCTCCGCCCCTGCCCGGCGCCGATGGCTGCGGCGGGCGGTCGTCCTGCTGAGCGGGACGCCGGTGCTGGCCGCCCTGATCTACGCCCCCGCCCCCGCGGCCCAGGCCGCCGAGACCCCCTCCGTCGACGTCCAGCTGACCGAGGTGTCGCCCAGCGCTCCGGTCAAGAGCGACACGCTGACCATCCAGGGGACCGTGGTCAACAACGGCCGCGAGACGATCAAGGGAGCCCACGTCGGACTGCGGGTCGGGCCCCTGGTGGGCGACCGGTCGGCCATCGACGAGATCGCGGACCGCAAGGGCTTCCGGCCGGGCACGGACCCCGCGGAGATCGACCCGGCCTTCGCCGTGAAGATCGACTCCCTGCCCTCGAACGTCGGCCAGCCCTTCACGATCAAGGTGCCGGTCAACAAGCTGGACCTGGGCGCCGACGGCGTCTACCAGCTGGGCGTCTCCCTGTCCGGGTCGACCGACAGCCGCCCGTCCGAGCAGGTGCTCGGCATCCGGCGGACCTTCCTGCCCTGGCAGCCGGACCCCGCCGCCAAGCGCTCCTCCCTCACCTACGTGTGGCCGTTGATCGCCACGACCCGCGTCACCGCGGAGACCGGCTCGGACGAGGTCCAGACCCCGGTCTTCACGGACGACTCACTCGCCGAGGAGCTGCGGCCGGGCGGCCGCCTGGAGCGGATGGTCTCCCTCGGCAAGGACCTGCCCGTCACCTGGGTCATCGACCCCGACCTCCTCGCCACCGTCGACGCCATGACCAAGGGCTACCGGGTGCGCGGCCCGAACGGCGGGAAGCCCGTCCAGGGCCGGAGCAAGGCCGTCGCCGAGCAGTGGCTGAGCGCCCTGGAGAACGCCGTACAGGGCAAAAAGGTGGTCGCCCTGCCGTTCGCCGACCCCGACATCGCCTCCCTCGCCCACCACGGCAAGGACGTCTCGGGCACCCTGGGCCAGCTGCGGCCCGCCACCGACAAGGCCAAGCAGGCCGTCGAGACGGTGCTGCACGTCACGCCCTCCACCGACTTCTCCTGGCCGGTGGACGGCGCGATCGACCCGGCGATCGTGAACGTCGCCACCTCGGCCGGCGCCCACAACGTCCTCACCCGCAGCGACAGCCTCCAGGAGACCGGCGCCCTCGGCCACACCCCGAGCGCCGCCCGTCCCATCGGCGCGGGTACCACCGCCGTGGTCGCCGACGCCGAGCTGTCCACCGCCTTCGAGGGCGACATGGCCGGCGCCGGGAACTCCACGCTCGCCGTGCAGAAGTTCCTCGCCCACAGCCTGGCGCTCAATCTCCAGGGCGGCGACGAGCCGCGGAGCTACGTGGTCGCACCCCAGCGCCGTCCCTCCGCCAGCCAGGCGGACTCGATGGCCATCGCCCTGCGGGGGCTCCAGGCCGCGCGCTGGAGCCAGCCCTCCGACCTGGAGGCGGCGGCCGCGGCCAAGCCCGACCCCGGCGCCGCGACCCAGGTCCCCGGCGCCGGCCAGTACCCGGAGGCCCTGAGCAGGCAGGAGCTGCCCGTAGCGGCCTTCGAGAAGATCCGCACCACCCAGAACACCCTCGACCACTTCAAGGTCATCCTCACGGCCCCGGACCGGGTGGAGATCCCCTTCGGCAACACCACCAACCGGGAGATGTCCACCTCCTGGCGCGGCCGCCCCGAGGAGGGCGACCGCTACCGCGACGAGGTCCAGGCCTACCTGGTCGGGCTGACCGACAAGGTCAAGGTCGTCCCCAAGTCGGACGCCACCTTGTCCGGACATAGCGCGACGATCCCGGTCAGCGTGCAGAACAGCCTCGTCCAGGACGTGCACAACCTGGTGCTGCGGGTGAAGTCCGCCAACCCGACCCGCCTGATGTTCAGCGAAACGGAACAGGAAGTCACCGTTCAGGGCGGCCACAGCCAGACGGTAAAGTTCACCGCCAACGCCACCGCGAGTGGTCCGGTCGAGGTCACCGCACGCCTGTTCACCAAGGACGGCGTGCCGTACGGCAAGGAACGCAGGTTCACCGTCGAGGCCACCGAGATCACCCCCACCGTCATGCTCGTCATCGCCGGCGGCGTGCTCCTCCTCGTCCTTGCGGGCATCAAGATGTACGCCAGCCGCAAGCGCGTCGCCGCCAGGGCGGCCGCCGAGGAGAGCACGCAGCCGAGTGACGAGACCACGGACACCGGACCGCAAAGCACAGAGGGGTCCGGAACGGGTGAGACAGTGGACCGTTGAGCGATGCCGTGGCCGGTCGGCCTGGGGACGATGAGGTGGGGTTGCGATGAACGCGCCGTACGACGGTGACCGCGCGCAGGGCGCCGGCGGGCCTGGGCCCTCCCGGGGCACTGCCCCCGGCACTCCGGTGCCGGGGCAGGTTCCGCCGCCCGCGCCGGCGCCGGACCACGACCCGTACGTCCAGGACGCCTACGACCACGACCCCTACCGGTCGCAGGACCTGTCGGCCCAGGACCCCGTGACCGAGGCCCTCTACGACCGTGCCTCGCACCCCCCGCCGCCGCCGGGCACCTACCAGGAGCCCGGTCCGCTCTACGCGGCCCCGCAGGCGCCCTCGCACGGGCCCGACCCCCGCGTCTGGGCCCAGACCCCGCCGCCCGAGCCGGACGGCCCGTCCCGCCACCTGCCCTACGGCGACCGCGCGGCGACGACGCAGTTCGTCGGGGTGGACTCGCTCGTGACCGGCGCCTCGGACGAGGAGCCCGAGCCCGACGCCTTCACCCACCTCTACCGCGACCAGCAGGCGGCCCCCGGCGCCCCCGCCGAGGAGCCCCCGGTCGCGGCCCCGGCCCCGAGCAAGCCCGCCGGCAAGGCGTCCAGCCTGCTCAAGTCCAGCGCGCTGATGGCGGCCGGCACGATCGTCTCCCGCATCACCGGCTTCGCCCGCACCCTGGTCATCGCGGGCGCCATCGGCGTCGCCACCCTCAACGACTCCTACCAGGTCGCCAACACCCTGCCGACGATGATCTACGTCCTCGTCGGCGGCGGCGCCCTCAACGCCGTGTTCATCCCGCAGCTCGTCCGCGCCATGAAGAACGACGACGACGGCGGCGAGGCCTACGCCAACCGCCTGCTCACCCTCGTCATCACGCTGCTCGGCGCGGTCACCACCATCTGCGTCCTCGCGGCCCCGCTCTTCATCCGCCTGATGTCGCCGACGATCGCCGGCGATCCCAAGCGCCTCGACGTCGCCGTGGCCTTCGCCCACTACTGCCTGCCCACCATGTTCTTCATGGGCGTGCACGTGGTGCTCGGTCAGATCCTCAACGCCCGCGGCCGGTTCGGCGCGATGATGTGGACCCCCGTCCTCAACAACATCGTCGTCATCGCCACCTTCGGCGCCTTCATCTGGGCCTTCGGCGGGTTCACCTCCTCCGGGGTGTCCGAGGCGACCATCACCCCCGAGGGCGTCCGGCTCCTGGGCATCGGCACCCTGCTCGGCCTCGCCGTCCAGTCCCTCGCGATGCTGCCCTACCTGCGCGACGCCGGCTTCAGGATGCGCCTGCGCTTCGACTGGAAGGGCCACGGCCTCGGCAAGGCGGCCGGCCTGGCCAAGTGGACGTTCTTCTTCGTCCTCGCCAACCAGATCGGCCTCGTCGTCGTCACCCAGCTCGCCACCGCGGCCGGCACGGCCGCCGAGAAGCTGGGCCACGGCGGTACCGGCATCACCGCCTACAACTACGCCCTGCTGCTCTGGCAGATGCCGCAGGCGATCATCACCGTCTCCGTCATGACGGCCGTCCTGCCCCGCATCTCCCGCTCCGCCCACGACGGCGACGCCGCCGCCGTCCGCGACGACATCTCCTACGGCCTGCGCACCTCGGCCGTCGCCATCGTGCCCTGCGCCTTCGCGTTCCTCGCGCTGGGCGTCCCGATGGCCACCCTGCTCTACGCCAGCGCCGGCAAGGACGCCGTGAACATCGGCTACGTCCTGATGGCCTTCGGCCTCGGCCTGATCCCGTACTCCGTCCAGTACGTGGTGCTGCGCGGGTTCTACGCCTACGAGGACACCCGGACCCCCTTCTACAACACCGTCATCGTCGCGGCGGTCAACGCCGGCGTCTCCGCGCTCGCCTACTTCCTCCTGCCCGCGCGCTGGGCGGTCGTGGGCATGGCCGCCGCGTACGGCCTCGGCTACGTGGTCGGCGTCGGCGTCGCCTGGCGGCGCCTCAAGGCCCGCCTCGGCGGCGACCTCGACGGCGCCCACGTCATGCGCACCTACACCCGCCTGATCGGCGCGTGCGTCCCGGCCGCCGCGGTGGCGGGCGCCGCCGCCTACGGGGTCACGCAGGTCCTGGGCAGCGGGGCCCTCGGCTCCCTCGCCTCCCTGGTCGCCGGCGGCATCGCGCTGGGGGCCGTGTTCCTCCTCGCCGCCAAGCGCATGCGCATCGAAGAGCTCAACTCCATGGTCGGAATGGTCCGCGGCCGACTGGGTCGCTGATGCGCACAACCGTCGGGCCCCATCGTGTGTCGTGCATAGCGCCGGACTGTGGGCACAATTGGCATGGCTTCGCAGACTGGCCGACAGCGCGCAACGGATGGGGAGGCAGGGACGACGGTGGCGGAACGTAGCACAGCTGCCGTCGACGTGGCCGACAACAGCGGCGACCAGCCGCTGGCCGCAGATGCGGCCAAGGCCACGGCCGACGGGGTGGACACCCAGGACGGACGAGCCGCGGACGAGCCCATGCCCGAAAAGGACGGCGAACGCAGGAGCGCGGCACCCGCGGCCGCGCCGGAACTCCACAGCGGCCACAAGCTCGCCCGGCGCTACCGGCTGGAGGAGTGCGTCACCCGTCTGGACGGATTCAGCAGCTGGCGCGCGATGGACGAGAAGCTGCGCCGCGCCGTCGGGGTGCACCTGCTGCCCGCCGACCACCCCCGCGCCCGGACGGTCCTGGCCGCGGCCCGCTCCTCCGCCCTGCTCGGCGACCCCCGGTTCGTCCAGGTCCTCGACGCCGTCGAGGAGAACGACCTCGTCTACGTCGTCCACGAATGGCTGCCGGACGCCACCGAGCTCACCGCCGTCCTCGCCGCCGGCACGCTGGAGCCCCACGAGGCCTACCAGCTGGTCAGCCAGGTCTCCCAGGCCATGGCCGCCGCCCACCGCGAGGGCCTGGCCCACCTGCGCCTGACCCCCAGCGCGATACTGCGGACCTCCACGGGCCAATACCGCATCCGCGGCCTCGCCGTGAACGCCGCCCTGCGCGGCATCACCAGCGACACCCCGCAGCGGGCGGACACCGAGGCCATCGGGGCGCTGCTGTACGCGGCGCTCACCCAGCGCTGGCCGTACGAGAACGACGCCTACGGCCTGCGCGGCCTGCCCAAGGGCGTCGGCCTGCTCGCCCCCGACCAGGTCCGGGCCGGCGTCCACCGCGGCCTCGGCGAACTCGCCATGCGCGCCCTCGCCAACGACGGGGCCACCGCCTCCCGGCAGGAGCCCGCCTGCACCACCCCGGAGGAACTGGCCAAGGCCGTCGCGGCGATGCCCCGCATCAAGCCGCCCGAGCCGGCCTTCACGGCCCCGCCGGAGTACCAGCACACCACGTACCAGCAGGGCAGCTACGGCCGCCCGGCTCCCGTCGGCATGCCCACGGCCCCGATCAGCGTGCCGGTGCCCCCGCCTCCGCCGTTGCAGAGCCGTACGGGCCGCGCCCTGAAATGGGGCGTCGCCGCCCTCCTGATCGCCGCCCTGGGCCTGGGCAGCTGGCAGCTCGCCGACGCCCTCCTGGACCACGGCAAGCAGAACAACAGCGAGACCACCCAGCCCCAGCAGCAGGGCCCCGCCCCGGAGAAGAAGGAACCGGCGCCGCTCGCCATCAAGGACGCGAAGGAGTACGCCCCCGACGGCGTCCCGCAGAACGCGGGTGACGTCGACAAGACGTACGACGGGGACACCTCCACGTACTGGCGGACCAAGAGCTTCTCCGACGGACCGAAGATCGTGATCAAGCCCGGCGTCGGGATCGTCTACGACCTCGGCTCCGAGCAGGAGGTCAAGGAGGTCTCGATAGGGCTCAGGCACCCGGGCGACCACACCACCCTGACGCTCTACGCGGCCGACTCCCTGTCCCCGAGCAGCGCCGTCGACTCGAAGAAGAAGATCGCGGGCACCACCACGAAGGACGGCAGCGTCAAGCTGACCGTGCAGAAGCCGGTCAAGACCCGCTACGTGCTCCTGTGGATCACCGAGATGCCGTACGCCGGCTACGACAACTACAGCGGCGCCGGCTACAAGCAGGGCATCACGGACGTGAAGTTCAAGGGCTGACGTACGGCAGGGGAGGGGGGCTCACCGTTGGACGAAGCCGCGACCGGCGAGCGCAGCGACCAGGATCTCCTTTCCCTGCACGTCGCCGGGGACCCCGATGCCTTCGGGGAGCTGGTGCGGCGGCACCGGGACCGGCTGTGGGCCGTCGCGGTGCGGACCCTGGGGGACCGTGAGGAGGCGGCCGACGCCGTTCAGGACGCCCTGGTCTCCGCCTACCGGGCCGCCCACACCTTCCGCGGGGACTCCGCGGTGACCACCTGGCTGCACCGGATCACCGTCAACGCCTGCCTGGACCGTGCCCGCAAGGCCGCCTCGCGCCGGACCGCCCCCCTCGACGACACGGACCGCCTGGAGCGGCTCCTGGAGCCCCACGAGTCCGCCGAGGCCCCCGCGGAACGACAGGACCTCCACCGCCAGCTCCTGGCCGCGCTGGCCACCCTGCCCGCCGACCAGCGGGCCGCCCTCGTCCTCGTCGACATGCAGGGCTACCCCGTCGCCGAAGCCGCAGCCGTCCTCGACGTCCCCGTCGGGACCGTGAAGAGCCGGTGTGCGCGCGGCCGGGCGAAACTCCTCCCCCTCCTCACTCATCTGCGCACGAATGCCGGGGATAACACCGCCACCGGGCGGGGAAGGAACCGGACGCCGGGGGCACCCGTCCCATCTGCGGCAGAACCCAGGCATCCCGAACCAGACCCAGACCCTGTGAAGGGCGGAGGTGGACGACCGTGACCCCCACGACCGGCACTGCCGGCACGATCCGGCACCCGGAGGTCTCGGAGATCTCCGACCTGACCGAAGGGCTCCTCTCCCCCTCCCGCACCACCGAGGTCCGCCGCCACCTCGCGGCCTGCGCCCTGTGCGCCGACGTCCTGGCCTCCCTGGAGGAGATCCGCTCTCTGCTGGGCACCCTGCCCGGGCCGCCGCGCATGCCCTCCGACATCGCCGGGCGCATCGACGCGGCCCTCGCCGCCGAGGCCCTGCTCGACTCCACCGCCTCCCGGGCCGAAGCCGTGTCCGCTTCCCGGCAGCACCCCGTGGACGACGTTTCACGTGAAACACCGGCCCCCGACCCCGGCCGGACCGGGGCCCGCCGGCCTGCGGGTCACCCGTCCGGCGCAACGGGGCCCGGCCGCCGGCGCGCCCGCCGCCGGATCGCCGTCCTCGCGGGCCTGGCAGGGGCGGCCGCCTGCGTACTCGGCGTCGTCCTCTTCAACGGGCTGACGGGAACCGGTGGCCACGACACCGCCACGAGCAACAACACCGTGCGGGCCGCCGGCTCGGCCGCCCCCGGGGAGTACACCGCCCAGGGACTCCAGCAGAACGTCCATCGGCTCCTGGCCTCCGGTCCCGCCACGGACGCGCCCACCACCGCTCCCCGGGACTCGAACCGGACCATGGAGCTGGAGAACCCCTCCGCCGGTCTGGCCCCCGCCGAACGACCGGGCTCACCGGAGCCGGCCGCGAACGCGGTGCCCCCCTGTGTGCAGCGGGCCACCGGCCGCACCGAGACGCCGCTGGCCGCCGAGCCGGGCCGCTACCAGGGCACCCAGGTGTACCTCGTGGTCCTTCCCCATGCGCAGGACCCCGCCCTCGTGGACGTCTACCTCGTGCCCGCGGGCTGCGCCGAGACCCCCGCCGCGACCCCCGAAAGGCCTCTCTTGACCCGAACCTACCCCCGGAGCTGAAGGGTTCCGCGGGCGGCGCCCGGCGCATTCGGAGGCAGAGGGTGACGGGCCGGGAATGCGCGCGCCGTAGGATCCGTTGGGTGGGGTGAGAGTCCGCACCGGCCCCCGGTAGGCAGCGCGAAGTCCGCAGAGACGAGGAAAGAACCCGTGAGCGACGTACGAAACGTGATCATCATCGGCTCCGGGCCGGCCGGTTACACGGCCGCCCTGTACACCGCCCGCGCTTCGCTCAACCCGCTGGTCTTCGAGGGTGCCGTCACCGCCGGCGGCGCGCTGATGAACACCACCGAGGTCGAGAACTTCCCGGGCTTCCGGGACGGCATCATGGGTCCGGACCTCATGGACAACATGCGCGCGCAGGCCGAGCGCTTCGGCGCCGAGCTCGTCCCCGACGACGTCGTCTCCGTGGACCTCACCGGTGAGATCAAGACCGTCACCGACACCGCCGGCACGGTCCACCGCGCCAAGGCCGTGATCGTCACCACCGGCTCGCAGCACCGCAAGCTGGGCCTGCCCAACGAGGACGCGCTCTCCGGTCGCGGTGTCTCCTGGTGCGCGACCTGCGACGGGTTCTTCTTCAAGGACCAGGACATCGCCGTGGTCGGCGGCGGCGACACCGCGATGGAGGAGGCGACCTTCCTCTCCCGGTTCGCCAAGTCCGTCACGATCGTCCACCGCCGTGACACCCTGCGCGCCTCCAAGGCCATGCAGGACCGCGCCTTCGCCGACCCGAAGATCAGCTTCGCGTGGGACAGCGAGGTCGCCGGGATCCACGGCGAGCAGAAGCTCTCCGGCCTGACGCTGCGCAACACCAAGACCGGCGAGACCTCCGAGCTGCCCGTGACCGGCCTGTTCATCGCCGTCGGCCACGACCCGCGCACCGAGCTCTTCACCGGCCAGCTCGACCTGGACGACGAGGGCTACCTCAAGGTCGACGCGCCCTCGACGCGCACCAACCTCTCCGGTGTCTTCGGCGCCGGCGACGTCGTGGACCACACCTACCGTCAGGCGATCACCGCCGCCGGCACCGGCTGCTCCGCCGCCCTCGACGCGGAGCGCTTCCTCGCGGCCCTCTCGGACGCCGAGCCCGCCGCCGCGACCGTCTGATCCCGCTCCACCCCCCTACACCCCACCCCGCAGGAAGAAGGAGGCCGCTGTGGCCGGCACCCTCAAGAACGTGACCGACGCCGACTTCGACACCGAGGTCCTTCGCAGCGACAAGCCCGTGCTCGTGGACTTCTGGGCCGAGTGGTGCGGTCCGTGCCGCCAGATCGCCCCCTCCCTGGAGGCGATCGCGGCCGAGTACGGCGACCAGATCGAGATCGTCAAGCTCAACATCGACCAGAACCCCGCCACGGCCGCCAAGTACGGCGTCATGTCCATCCCGACGCTGAACGTCTACCAGGGCGGCGAGGTCGCCAAGACCATCGTCGGCGCCAAGCCGAAGGCCGCCATCCTGCGCGACCTGGACGGTTTCATCGAGGTCAAGACCGCCTGACCCGTCGTGTGTTTCACGTGAAACGGGGCCGACCCTACGAGGGGCCGGCCCCGTTTCGCATGGCCGGTGACCGTCACAGGGGCCGCAGCACCGGTTCCTTCCGCGCCCTCGCCCCGCCCAGCAGCCGGTCCAGGGCCAGTTCCACGTCTTCCTTCCACGACAGCGTCGTGCGCAACTCCAGCCGCAACCGCGGATGGGCCGGATGGGGGCGTACCGTCTTGAAGCCCACCGCCAGCAGATGGTCGGCCGGCAGCAGGCAGGCAGGTCTCTCCCAGCGGGCGTCGCCGAAGGCCTCGATGGCCTTGAAGCCCCGCCGCAACAGGTCCTTGGCGACCGTCTGGACCATCACCCGGCCCAGGCCCTGCCCCTGATAGCCCGGCATGATCCAGGCGGTGATCAGCTGCACGGCGTCCGGGGAGACCGGGCTCGTCGGGAAGGACGCGGCACGCGGTACGTAGGCGGGAGGAGCGTAGAGGACGAAGCCCACGGGGACATCGTCCACGTAGACCACCCGGCCGCAGGATCCCCAGTCCAGGAGGACGGCGGAGATCCACGCCTCCTTCTCCAGTTCCGCGGTACCCGCTTTCACGGCAGCTTCGCCGGTGACGGGATCGAGCTCCCAGAACACACAGCTCCGGCAACGCCCGGGCAGGTCCTGGAGGTTGTCCAGCGTGAGCGGTACGAGCCGACGACCCATGACCGCATCGTAACCACTGCCCCCTGCTTCTTCGAGGGTGGACATCTCGACAAACAGGGGGCAGTGGGAAACGCGAGGGGAGGAACTACTCCCCGGAGAGGCCCTGCTCCAGTACCCGGCCCTCGCCCGGCGCCAGGGTTCCCAGGATCCGCTCCAGATCCTCCATCGACGCGAACTCGACGGTGATCTTGCCCTTCTTCTGGCCCAGGTCGACCTTCACCCGGGTCTCGAACCGGTCCGACAGACGTGTCGCGAGCTCGCTGAGCGCAGGCGACACCCGGCCGCCGGCCCGCGGGCCCTTGGGCTTCACGGTGCTCGAAGGCTCCGAGCCCAGCAGGGCGACGATCTCCTCGACCGCGCGCACCGAGAGCCCCTCGGCCACGATCCGCTGCGCGAGACGGTCCTGTTCCTCGGTGTCCTCCACCGACAGCAGGGCCCGGGCGTGACCCGCCGACAGCACCCCGGCGGCCACCCGGCGCTGCACCTGGGGCGAGAGCTTCAGCAGGCGCAGGGTGTTCGAGACCTGCGGACGCGAGCGCCCGATCCGGTCGGCCAGCTGGTCGTGGGTGCAGTTGAACTCCCGGAGGAGCTGGTCGTAGGCGGCCGCCTCCTCCAGCGGGTTCAGCTGCGCCCGGTGCAGGTTCTCCAGGAGGGCGTCGAGCAGGAGCTTCTCGTCGTCCGTCGCCCGGATGATCGCGGGGATGGTCTCCAGCCCCGCCTCGCGGCAGGCACGCCAGCGCCGCTCGCCCATGATCAGCTCATAGCGGCCGGGGGACGCCGCCTGCCGGACGACCACCGGCTGGAGCAGGCCCACCGTCTGGATCGAGGTCACCAGTTCCGCGAGGGCGTCCTCGTCGAACACCTCGCGCGGCTGCTTCGGGTTGGGCGTGATGGCGTCCAGCGGAAGCTCCGCGAACGTCGCGCCGGCCACCGCGTCCGCCTGCGGCTGCGGCGGCGCCGCTTCCGGCTCCAGCGGCATCAATGTTTCACGTGAAACATCGGCCTGCGACAGCGCTGCGAGCTTCGCCGCGGCGATGCCCCGTTCCGACGTCAGGACCGGTACCGCCGACGGGGACGTGGACCCCGCGCCCATCGTCGGCGTCTTCTCCTGGGGAGCGGCCGGGATCAGCGCGCCGAGCCCCCGCCCCAGACCCCTACGTCGCTCACTCACTGGATCCCCTCCGCCATGCTCTGCGTGCTGTTCATGCCCGCGCCCAGGTGGGCGTTCTGGGCGTCGTAATGGATTCCGGCTCCCCGGAGCGCGATCTCGCGCGCCGCCTCCATGTAGGAGAGGGCCCCGCTGGAACCCGGGTCGTATGTGAGGACCGTCTGCCCGTAGCTCGGGGCCTCGGAGATGCGCACCGACCGCGGGATGCTCGTACGCAGCACCTCCTTGCCGAAGTGCGTGCGCACCTCCTCCGCCACCTGCGAGGCCAGCCGCGTCCTGCCGTCGTACATCGTCAGCAGGATCGTGGACACGTGCAGGGTCGGGTTCAGGTGGGCCCGCACCAGGTCGACGTTGCGCAGGAGCTGGCCCAGCCCCTCCAGGGCGTAGTACTCGCACTGGATGGGGATCAGTACTTCCGCGCCCGCCACGAGGGCGTTCACGGTCAGGAGCCCCAGGGAGGGCGGGCAGTCGATCAGGATGTAGTCGAGCGGCTGCTCGTATGCCTGGATCGCCCGCTGGAGCCGGCTCTCGCGGGCCACCAGCGAGACCAGCTCGATCTCGGCGCCCGCGAGGTCGATGGTCGCCGGAGCGCAGAAGAGGCCCTCCACGTCCACCACCGGCTGGACGACCTCCAGCAGCGGTCGGCTGTCGACGAGCACGTCGTAGATGGAGGGCACGTCCGCGTGGTGGTCGATCCCCAGCGCCGTGGAGGCGTTGCCCTGGGGGTCGAGGTCGATCACGAGCACCCGCGCGCCGTGCTGCGCCAGGGAGGCCGCCAGGTTCACGGTCGTCGTGGTCTTGCCGACGCCGCCCTTCTGGTTGGCGACCACCATGATCCGGGTCTCCGCCGGCCGGGGCAGGGGCACACCGGTACGGCCGATGGACTCGACCGCCAGCTGTGCGGCACGACCGATCGGGGTGTCCTCGTCGTTGTCCACGAGGGGCGCGGGCGCTTCCGACCCGGCCACCGCCGGGGGTGCGCCCAGCGAAACGTCGTCGCCTGGCGGTTCAGAGCGGGGACCGGGGACCGGATCGGCCATCGGCCCCGCGAGGTTGGCGTCGGACCGCACGGTGTCACTCTCCTCGGCAGCGGGCTCGCGATGAACAGAGCCTGCCATGCCACCCGGGTGGTGAACCAGCGGGGCCCGTGCTCCTGTGGATGAATCCACCGTTGTGGACAACTCCGTCACCCCCGCGTCCCGGCGGGGGCGGGGGGCCGCAGCAGCCCGGCCGCGGCTGATGATTCCGTGCAGCAGAGAGCGACGTTTCACGTGAAACACGATGCCGGGACGGAGTCTTCAGCCCTCTACGACACTCCGAAATCCATACCTATAGGCATCAAACCGCCCCGCATCGCCCCTTCCGCGTGGCGCTCAGGAGGCCGTCAGCGGCGCCGACGCGTCCGGCCGACCCGCGCCGCCTTCGCCCGCTTGGCCGCGAACCGCACCCCGCCGGGGCTCTCCCCGACCTCCACCCGGACCACCGTGGACAGGGGGTCGACCACCCCTTCTCCGACCTGGAGCACTGAGGTCTTCACCACACCGAGCTTGCTGAGCGCGACCTTCGCCGAGACCAGCTCCTCCTCGGCCGTGTCGCCCTTGAGCGCCAGCATCTCGCCGTAGGGACGCAGCAGCGGCACGCCCCACCCCGCCAGCCGGTCCAGGGGGGCAACCGCCCGCGCCGTGACCACGTGCACCGGCTGGACCTTGCCGAGCACTTCCTCGGCCCGGCCGCGCACCACCGTGACGTGGTCCAGACCCAGCAGCTCCACGGCCTCCTGGAGGAAGGTCGTGCGGCGCAGCAGCGGCTCCAGCAGAGTGATCTTCAGGTCCCGCCGGACCAGGGCGAGCGGGATGCCGGGCAGGCCGGCGCCCGAGCCCACGTCGCACACGGTGACGCCCGCGGGCACCACCTCGGAGAGCACCGCGCAGTTCAGCAGGTGCCGTTCCCACAGCCGGGGAACCTCACGGGGCCCGATGAGGCCTCGTTTGACGCCCGCGTCCGCGAGCAGCTCCGCATACCGCACAGCTTCCGGGAAAAACTCACCGAACACCGCGCGCGCCTCTTCAGGCGCCGGGGGAAGCTCCGCTGCCTCCGTCACGGGGACCGTCCTTCCGTACAGAACCGCTCGCGCCACATCCGTGGTCGCTCGACTGCCAGGCTTACAAACATCGGCCCCGCCTGCGACACAGGCGGGGCCGACTCACAACATTCCGGGTCAGGCCGGAAGCACAACGACGAAGCGCTGCGGCTCCTCGCCCTCGGACTCGCTCTTGAGGCCGGCGGCGGCCACCGCGTCGTGGACGACCTTCCGCTCGAACGGGGTCATCGGAGCCAGCTTCAGCGGCTCGCCCGAGGCCTTCACGTCCGCCGCGGCCTTGGCGCCCAGGGCGGCCAGCTCCGCGCGCTTCCTGGCCCGGAAGCCCGCGATGTCCAGCATCAGCCGGCTCCGGTCCCCGGTCTCCCGGTGGACCGCGAGGCGGGTCAGCTCCTGGAGGGCCTCCAGGACCTCGCCGTCGCGACCCACGAGCTTCTGCAGGTCGCGGCTGGCCGAGTCGCTGACGATCGACACCGAGGCGCGGTCGGCCTCGACGTCCATGTCGATGTCGCCGTCGAGATCGGCGATGTCCAGCAGCCCCTCAAGGTAGTCGGCCGCGATCTCGCCCTCCTGCTCAAGGCGGGTGAGGGTGTCGCCACTCTCAGCGGCGGCGGTGGTGGTGCCTTCCGTCACGGGAGGGACTCCTTCTACTTCTTGGAGGGCTTGCTGGGGGGCGTCTGGCGCTTCGACTTCGACTGCCGCTTGGGCTGCTGCCGCTTGGTCGCGACACCGCCGCTCGCCGCGTCCGCGTCCGCGGTGGCCTCGGAACTCCTGACCACGGAACCGTCGGCCTGCGCGGCCATGCCCTGCTTCGACAGCGCGGTGATGAACTTGCGCTCGTTGTCGTTGCGGTCCGGGCCCTTGGCCACGATCGCCGCGACGATCTTCTTCTTGCTCCGGCCCTTGACGTCCCCGTGGGTGGAGACGTGCTTCAGCAGTCGGGTCAGGTACTGGTCCTGGGCCTTGCTGCCCGGGGTCGGGTTCTGGTTGATCACGTACATCTGCTGGCCCATGGTCCACACGTTGGTGGTCAGCCAGTACACGAGGACACCGACGGGGAAGTTGATGCCCATCACGGCGAAGATCACCGGGAAGATGTACATGAGCATCTTCTGCTGCTGCATGAACGGCGTCTTGACCGAGAGGTCCACGTTCTTCTGCATCAGCTGGCGCTGCGTGTAGAACTGCGACAGCGACATCAGGACGATCATGACCGCCGTCACGATCCGGACGTCGGTGATCGAGGCACCCAGGGAGGCGGCCTTCTCGGCGCTGTCCGTGAACTTCGCGGCCAGCGGGGCGCCGAAGATGTGCGCCTGACGCGCGCTCTCCAGGAGCGACTGGTTGATGACGCCGATGGTCTGGCCGTTGGCGATGGCCGAGAGCACGTGGTACAGCGCGAAGAAGAACGGGGACTGCGCCAGGATGGGAAGGCACGAGGAGAGCGGGTTGGTACCCGTCTCCTTGTACAGCTTCATCATCTCTTCGGACTGGCGCTGCTTGTCGTTCTTGTAGCGCTCCTGGATCGCCTTCATCTTCGGCTGGAGCGCCTGCATGCCACGCGTCGCCTTGATCTGCTTCACGAAGAGCGGGATCAGGCAGATGCGGATCAAGACCACCAGGGACACGATGGACAGGCCCCAGGCCCAACCGCTGTCCGGCCCGAAGATCGCGCCGTACAGGCTGTGGAACTGGACGATGACCCACGAGACTGGCGTGGTGATAAAGCTGAACAGACTGGCAATCGTGTCCACTAATCAGGCTCCTTGAGCATTGCGAGGTCGACGCAACGCACTGCGCAGCTGCTCGTGCCAACGCGGGCGTTTACGGGGTGGGACGTGGTCCACACCACCCGCGGACCACGGGTTGCACCGCAGGATCCGCCAGGCGGTCAGGGCCGTCCCCTTCACCGCACCATGCCGGTCGATGGCCGTGAACCCGTAGCGCGAGCACGAGGGGTAATAGCGGCACACCGGCCCGAGCAGCGGACTGATCGTCCACTGGTACAGCTTGATCAAAGCGAGCAGCGGGTACTTCATCGAGCCACGCCTCCGAGGAGCCGCACCAGAGCGGCGTCCAGGTCCCGGGCCAATTCGTCGACGCCGGCCTCACCCGCTCCGGGCAACGCCCGCACCACCACCAGGCTACCGGCGGGCAGCACGGAGAGGCGCTCCCGTACGAGGTGACGCAGACGACGCTTGACCCGGTTACGGATCACCGCGACGCCGACGGCCTTGCTGACGACGAAACCCGCACGCGGCGAGGGATGAGTCTCCCCCGGCTCGTGCGGGTCCGTGGCACCGCTGGTACGTAGGTGGACGACGAGGAGCGGGCGACCGGCCCGGCGGCCTCGGCGTACCGCGCTCGCGAAGTCCTCGCGCCGCCTCAGCCGATTTTCGGGAGACAGCACGACGTCACGACCTGCGTGTTGTTACGCGGAGAGGGCGGCGCGGCCCTTGCTGCGGCGGTTCGCCAGGATGGCGCGACCGGCGCGGGTACGCATACGCAGGCGGAAGCCGTGGGTCTTGGCACGACGGCGGTTGTTCGGCTGGAAGGTGCGCTTGCTCACTCGGGGGCTCCAGAAAATGAATCGTTGTGGCGGTACATCGCCTGGCTGTCACCGTGCGCCCACGAGGAACTCGCGTGTTCGCCCGAGTGGACACCGCTAAATGATCACGGTCAGTGATCTTCGCCCATCGGTAGGCAGGCGGCAGCAGCCATCGACAACTCGACCTCGCTACGGTACGCGGGGCTACGCCATCCGGTCAAACCGAGCGCCCTCTGCCCCACACTGTGCACAGGCTGTGGACAACGACTTGAACCGCACCCACCGGCCTGACTACCGTTGTCTGATCCCCGTTTTTTGTCCCGACCGTCCCAAAGAACCACACATTCGTGGGACGAGGGACCTGTGAGAGAGCGTGCTCTGTGGCTGACGTACCTGCCGATCTTGCCGCAGTGTGGCCACGCGTGCTCGAAAAGCTGCTCGGCGAGGGTCAGCAGGGGATCGAGCCGAAGGACAAGCAGTGGGTGGAGCGCTGCCAGCCGCTGGCCCTCGTCGCCGACACCGCCCTGCTCGCCGTCCCCAACGAATGGGGCAAGCGGGTCCTGGAGGGCCGGCTCGCCCCGCTGATCAGCGACGCGCTCAGCCGCGAGTGCGGCCGCCCGATCCGGATCGCCATCACCGTGGACGACTCCGCCGGCGAGCCCGCGCCCCCCGCCGCGCCCGCCCCCTCCTCCCGCGAGTCCTACGAGCCCTACGGCGGCCAGCGCCCCGGGTCCGGCCCCGGCGAGGAGCAGCTGCCCACGGCCCGCCCCGCCTACCCGGAGTACCAGCAGCCGCGCCCCGAGCCCGGCGCCTGGCCCCGCGGCGGCCAGGACGACTACGGCTGGCAGCAGCAGCGCTTCCCCGAGCGGGACCCCTACGCCTCCCCGCAGCCCGGCTACCTCCAGCAGCCGGAGGCAGGCGGCTACGACCAGGGCGGTTACGAGCAGCAGAAGTACGAGCCGCCCTCCTACGAGCAGCAGCCGTACGAGGGGGGCACGTACGAGCCCCAGAAGTACGAGCAGAAGGGGTACGAGCAGCAGTCCTACGACCAGCCGTCGTACGAGCAGCCGGCCGCCCGGCCCGCCCCGGGCCGGCCGACGCCCGCGCCGCCGCCGTCGGCCCCGTCCGGCGGCTCCACCTCGGGTCCGCTGGAGCCGACCGCCCGGCTCAACCCCAAGTACCTCTTCGACACCTTCGTCATCGGTGCCTCCAACCGCTTCGCGCACGCCGCCGCGGTGGCCGTCGCCGAGGCGCCGGCGAAGGCGTACAACCCCCTTTTCATCTACGGGGAGTCGGGTCTCGGCAAGACGCACCTGCTGCACGCCATCGGGCACTACGCGCGGAGCCTCTACCCCGGCACCCGGGTGCGGTACGTGAGCTCGGAGGAGTTCACCAACGAGTTCATCAACTCCATCCGCGACGGCAAGGGCGACGCGTTCCGCAAGCGCTACCGCGAGATGGACATCCTGCTCGTCGACGACATCCAGTTCCTCGCGAGCAAGGAGTCGACGCAGGAGGAGTTCTTCCACACCTTCAACACGCTCCACAACGCCAACAAGCAGATCGTGCTGTCCTCCGACCGGCCGCCCAAGCAGCTCGTCACCTTGGAGGACCGGCTCCGCAACCGCTTCGAGTGGGGCCTGATCACCGACGTCCAGCCGCCCGAGCTGGAGACGCGGATCGCGATCCTGCGCAAGAAGGCCGTCCAGGAGCAGCTCAACGCCCCGCCGGAGGTACTGGAGTTCATCGCCTCGCGGATCTCGCGCAACATCCGCGAGCTGGAGGGGGCGCTGATCCGGGTGACGGCGTTCGCGAGCCTCAACCGGCAGCCGGTGGACCTGGGGCTGACCGAGGACGTCCTCAAGAACCTGATCCCCGGCGGCGAGGACAGCGCGCCCGAGATCACGGCCGCCGACATCATGGCGGCCACCGCGGACTACTTCGGCCTGACCGTGGACGACCTGTGCGGATCCTCGCGCAGCCGGGTCCTGGTGACGGCGCGGCAGATCGCCATGTACCTGTGCCGCGAGCTCACGGACCTCTCCCTGCCGAAGATCGGCGCCCAGTTCGGCGGCCGCGACCACACCACCGTCATGCACGCGGACCGCAAGATCCGCGCCCTGATGGCGGAGCGGCGCTCCATCTACAACCAGGTCACCGAGCTCACCAACCGCATCAAGAACGGCTGACGGCGGCCCCCGGCCGGCGCGTCGGGGGCCTCTCGAACCCCACACAGGGCGCTCCCGGATCCCACCGGGGGCGCCCTTCGTCGTTCGCGCGCCCCTGCTCTGTTCGAATACGCCCCCGGGAGCGGCAGTTGTCCACAGATTCCCCAACTTTCTTCCGTCCACAGCATGGGGACAGCGATCCTCGCCCACAATCTGTCCACAGGAGCACCGGTTGAGGGTCCATCAGCCCAGGTCACACGGCTGTGGAATTGTGCGCAAGCGTCATCCACAGGCTGTGGACAGAAAAATCATCCACAGGCTCATCCACTCCTCCGTCCACCGCCGACTCACAGGTTCCCGCATCCTGTGCACAGGTTCCCGACGGTTCTCCACACCGTTGTCCACTGTTCGGCAAGCGGCCCCCTCCCCTCACCTCCAAGAGTGAAAGCCGTCACACGGATGTCGACGTTTCGCCTGTGGACTTCTGGGGAAAAGCTGGGGACACACCTGTGGAGTAGTGCGGGTCCCCTGGGGACGGCCTGTGCAGAACTTTCCTTTCTCCACAGAGACACCGTGTTGTCCACCGGTGCCACCCACAGGGTGTGGGGATAAAAAACCCGGCATGACCTGCGAGAACGAGCTTTTCCACCGTTTCCACAGGCCCTACTACTACCCCCATAGACAGTTAGCGCGGATTCGGTTTTCAAGCAGGGCCTGTGCACAACTCGTCGAGCGGCCGTCCCGCCGCCTCGCTCCCGACTTGACCGCCAGCCGCAACGACTGTCGGCGCCGTACGTCAGACTGGTCACCGGCATCGGTCGAGGCATCGACGACCGACGACGAAGGCCGGCAGACGAGCGAGCAACAGCAGGAGGCGGTTCCGGTGAAGATCCGGGTGGAGCGCGACGTACTCGCGGAGGCGGTGGCCTGGGCTGCACGCAGCCTCCCGGCCCGGCCGCCGGTGCCCGTGCTCGCGGGCCTGCTGCTCAAGGCCGAGGACGGGACCCTGTCCCTCTCCGGCTTCGACTACGAGGTCTCGGCCCGCGTCTCCGTCGAGGCGGACGTGGAGGAGGACGGCACCGTCCTCGTCTCCGGCCGGCTCCTCGCCGACATCTGCCGCGCCCTCCCCAACCGTCCGGTGGAGATTTCCACAGACGGTGTACGGGCGACCGTGGTCTGCGGCTCCTCGCGGTTTACCCTCCACACCCTGCCTGTGGAGGAGTACCCGGCACTCCCGCAGATGCCCACCGCCACCGGCACCGTCCCCGGCGAGGTCTTCGCCTCCGCCGCCGCCCAGGTGGCCATCGCCGCCGGCCGCGACGACACGCTGCCCGTGCTGACCGGTGTCCGCATCGAGATCGAGGGCGACCGCGTCACCCTGGCCTCCACCGACCGCTACCGCTTCGCGGTCCGCGAGTTCCTGTGGAAGCCGGAGAACCCGGACGCCTCGGCCGTGGCCCTGGTGCCCGCCAAGACCCTCCTCGACACCGCCAAGTCCCTCACCAGCGGTGACACCGTCACCCTGGCGCTCTCCGGCTCCGGCCAGGGCGAGGGCCTCATCGGCTTCGAGGGCGCGGGCCGCCGCACCACCACCCGCCTGCTCGAAGGCGACCTGCCGAAGTACCGCACGCTCTTCCCGACGGAGTTCAACTCGGTCGCCGTGATCGAGACCGCCCCGTTCGTCGAGGCCGTCAAGCGCGTGGCCCTGGTCGCCGAGCGCAACACCCCCGTCCGCCTCAGCTTCGAGCAGGGCGTCCTCATCCTGGAGGCCGGCTCCAGCGACGACGCACAGGCTGTGGAGCGCGTCGACGCGACGCTGGAGGGCGACGACATCTCCATCGCCTTCAACCCGACCTTCCTGCTCGACGGCCTCAGCGCGATCGACTCGCCGGCCGCCCAGCTCAGCTTCACCACGTCGACCAAGCCCGCGCTGCTCAGCGGCCGCCCCGCGGTCGACGCCGAGGCGGACGAGGCCTACAAGTACCTGATCATGCCGGTCCGCCTCTCCGGCTGACCCCCGTCCGGTACGCGGACGCCGGGCCCGGTCCCGCACCAGCGGGGCCGGGCCCGCGCCGTGCGGAGCGCCCCGCGCCACCGCCCGGCGTAGGCTCGGACCCGGCGGGCCGCCCAGGAGAAAACGGCCGGAAACCACCCGGCCCCCGGGCAGCCCCGATACAGACGGCCCCAACGCTTAAGGAACCCACCTGATGGAGCTCGGTCTCGTCGGTCTCGGCAAGATGGGCGGCAACATGCGCGAGCGCATCCGCCGCGCAGGCCACACCGTCATCGGATACGACCGCAACCCGGACCTCGCGGATGTCCACAGCCTGCGGGAGCTTGTGGACAGCCTCCAGGCCCCCCGCGTGGTGTGGGTCATGGTCCCGGCAGGCGCCGCGACGCAGTCCACCGTGGACGAGCTGGCGGAGCTGCTCTCCCCCGGCGACGTCGTCGTGGACGGCGGCAACTCCCGCTGGACGGACGACGAGAAGCACGCCAAGGAGCTGGAGGCCAAGGGCATCGGCTTCGTCGACTGCGGCGTCTCCGGCGGCGTCTGGGGCCTGGAGAACGGCTACGCGCTGATGTACGGCGGCGACGAGAAGCACGTCGCGGCCGTCCAGCCGATCTTCGACGCCCTCAAGCCCGAGGGTGACTTCGGCTCGGTGCACGCGGGCAAGGTCGGCGCCGGCCACTTCGCGAAGATGGTCCACAACGGCATCGAGTACGCCATGATGCAGGCCTACGCCGAGGGCTGGGAGCTCCTGGAGAAGGTGGACTCGGTCACCGACGTCCGCGAGGTGTTCCGCTCCTGGCAGCAGGGCACGGTCATCCGCTCCTGGCTGCTGGACCTGGCCGTCAACGCGCTGGACGAGGACGAGCACCTCGACCAGCTCCGGGGCTTCGCCCAGGACTCGGGCGAGGGCCGCTGGACCGTCGAGGCGGCGATCGACAACGCGGTGCCGCTCCCGGCGATCACCGCCTCCCTCTTCGCCCGCTTCGCGTCCCGCCAGGACGACTCCCCGCAGATGAAGATGATCGCGGCGCTGCGCAACCAGTTCGGCGGCCACGCGGTCGAGAAGAAGTAACCGCACCACAGCAGCACCAGCACAGCAGCAGGAAGCCGGGGGAGGTCGGCGCCGTATGCACGTTTCGCATCTCTCGTTGGCCGACTTCCGCTCGTACGCCCGGGCCGAGGTCCCCCTCGCCCCGGGCGTCACGGCTTTCGTGGGCCCCAACGGCCAGGGCAAGACCAACCTCGTCGAAGCCGTCGGCTACCTGGCCACCCTCGGCAGCCACCGGGTCTCCTCGGACGCCCCGCTCGTGCGCATGGGCGCCGACCGGGCCGTCATCCGGGCCGCCGTGACCCAGGGGGAACGCCAGCAGCTGGTCGAGCTGGAGCTCAACCCCGGCCGGGCCAACCGGGCCCGCATCAACAGGTCCTCGCAGGTCAGGCCCCGGGACGTGCTGGGCATCGTGCGGACCGTGCTGTTCGCCCCCGAGGACCTCGCCCTGGTCAAGGGCGACCCCGGTGAGCGGCGCCGGTTCCTGGACGAGCTCGTCACCGCCCGCTCCCCCCGCATGGCGGCCGTCCGCTCCGACTACGAGCGGGTGCTCAAGCAGCGCAACACCCTGCTGAAGTCCGCGGCCATGGCCCGCCGGCACGGCGGCCGGTCCATGGACATGTCCACCCTCGACGTGTGGGACCAGCACCTCGCCCGCGCGGGCGCCGAGCTGCTCGCCCACCGGCTGGACCTGCTCGCCACCCTGCTGCCGCTGGCCGACAAGGCGTACGAGCAGCTCGCGCCCGGCGGCGGCCCGCTCGGCCTCTCCTACAGGTCCTCCGCCGGCGAGGACGTCGACGGCGGCGGGGCCCGCACCCGCGAGGCGCTCTACGAGGTCCTGCTCGCCGGCCTGGCCGGGGTGCGCAAGCAGGAGATCGAACGCGGGGTCACCCTGGTCGGCCCGCACCGCGACGACGTGCTGCTGCGCCTCGGCGAGCTCCCCGCGAAGGGGTACGCCAGCCACGGCGAGTCCTGGTCGTACGCGCTGGCGCTGCGGCTGGCCTCGTACGAGCTGCTGCGCTCGGAGGGCAACGAGCCGGTGCTGGTCCTGGACGACGTCTTCGCCGAACTGGACGCCCGGCGCCGCGAGCGGCTCGCGGAACTGGTGGCTCCGGGCGAGCAGGTCCTGGTGACCGCGGCGGTGGACGACGACGTGCCGGGGGTGCTGACGGGGACCCGCTTCGCGGTGTCCGGAGGTGAGGTGACCCGGCTGTGAACGACGGCGAGGAGCAGAAGCGGAAGGCGCCCGAGCCCTCCGGGGTCGACCTGGCCCGCCAGGCCCTGGCCGCCGCCCGCGAGCAGGCCCGGGCCCGCGGCAACGCGGTCGGCGGGAAGAAGCGCCAGCAGCAGTCCGGGCTGCGGTCGGGCGCGCGGGCCGACGGCAGGGACCCGATGCCGTTGATGGCGGCGCTGGACCGGCTGCGCACCGAACGCGGCTGGGAGATGCCGATCGCGGTGGCCGGGGTGATGGAGCGCTGGGCGGAGATCGTCGGCCCGGAGATCGCCGCGCACTGTGAACCGGAACGCTACGAGGACCGTGAGCTCCTCGTGCGGTGTGACTCCTCGGCCTGGGCCGCCCAGCTGAAGCTGCTCGCTCCGCAGCTGGTGGCGCGGCTCAACGCGGAGCTCGGGCAGGGCACCGTCCGGCTGATCAAGGTGCAGGGGCCCGGCGGGCGGCCGAAGCGGTACGGGCCCCTGCGGGCGCCCGGCAGCTCGGGCCCGGGGGACACCTGGGGCTAGTCCCGGTCGCGGGGTGAGCCGTGCCGGGACCCGGGGTTCCGGCCCCGGATCCCGCGCGCCCCGGACGTCGGCGGGGCCGGATGTGGTCCATGGGGGCGGAGGGGTCCGGCAGGGCTGCGGTTCCCGTGGCCGGTGCGGTGTCCCTCACCGTAGCGACGGGTTGACAGGCCGAAGCGCTGGATGCCCGCGTGAGCCTCTTTGAGCCCCTCCCCGGATATGGGGAGTCGGAGAGTGGAGGTTCAGGGCGGCACATGCGGACTCAGGCACCGGCAAACCCCCACTCATGTCAGCGGTACCGGTAGACTGGAGACAATCCCGCCCGTTCGCGGGGTGACACCGACAACGCAGACAACGCAGATCGACGCGGCCGCTCCCGCCGGCGCACACGCTGGTCCGGAGTACGGGCTGCGCTGTGCCAGAAAGGGCGCTTCGTGGCCGATTCCGGCGACTCCAACGAGAAGAATTACGACGCCAGTGCGATCCAGGTCCTGGAGGGCCTGGACGCGGTCCGCAAGCGGCCGGGTATGTACATCGGCTCGACGGGTGAGCGTGGTCTGCACCACCTCGTCTACGAGGTCGTCGACAACTCGGTCGACGAGGCGCTGGCCGGGCACGCGGACACCATCGACGTGACGATCCTCGCCGACGGCGGGGTGCGCGTGATCGACAACGGCCGGGGCATCCCCGTCGGCATCGTGCCGTCCGAGGGCAAGCCGGCCGTCGAGGTCGTCCTCACGGTCCTGCACGCGGGCGGCAAGTTCGGCGGGGGCGGGTACGCCGTCTCCGGCGGTCTGCACGGCGTCGGTGTGTCCGTCGTCAACGCCCTGTCGACCAAGGTCGCGGTCGAGGTCAAGACGGACGGCCACCGCTGGACCCAGGACTACAAGCTGGGCGTGCCCACGGCCCCGCTGGCCAAGAACGAGGAGACCGACGAGACCGGCACGTCGGTGACGTTCTGGGCCGACGGCGACATCTTCGAGACCACCGAGTACTCCTTCGAGACGCTGTCGCGGCGCTTCCAGGAGATGGCCTTCCTCAACAAGGGCCTGACCCTCTCGCTCACGGACGAGCGCGAGTCGGCCAAGGCCACCGCGGACGCCGACAACCCCGACGCGGACGCGATGGAGCCCAAGGCGCGCACGGTCCGGTACCACTACGAGGGCGGCATCGTCGACTTCGTGAAGTACCTCAACTCGCGCAAGGGCGAGCTGATCCACCCGACCGTCATCGACGTCGAGGCCGAGGACAAGGAGCGCATGCTCTCGGTCGAGATCGCGATGCAGTGGAACTCGCAGTACACCGAGGGCGTCTACTCCTTCGCGAACACGATCCACACGCACGAGGGCGGCACCCACGAGGAGGGCTTCCGCGCGGCGCTGACCGGCCTGGTCAACCGCTACGCGCGGGACAAGAAGCTGCTCCGCGAGAAGGACGACAACCTCGCCGGCGAGGACATCCGTGAGGGTCTGACGGCCATCATCTCGGTCAAGCTGGGCGAGCCCCAGTTCGAGGGCCAGACGAAGACCAAGCTGGGCAACACCGAGGCCAAGACCTTCGTGCAGAAGGTGGTCCACGAGCACCTCAGCGACTGGTTCGACCGCAACCCGGTCGAGGCCGCGGACATCGTCCGCAAGGCGATCCAGGCGGCCACGGCCCGCGTCGCGGCCCGCAAGGCCCGCGACCTGACCCGCCGCAAGGGCCTCCTGGAGAGCGCCTCGCTGCCGGGCAAGCTCTCGGACTGCCAGTCGAACGACCCGACCAAGTGCGAGATCTTCATCGTCGAGGGCGACTCCGCCGGCGGCTCCGCGAAGTCCGGCCGCAACCCGATGTACCAGGCCATCCTGCCCATCCGCGGCAAGATCCTGAACGTCGAGAAGGCCCGGATCGACAAGATCCTCCAGAACACCGAGGTCCAGGCGCTGATCAGCGCCTTCGGCACCGGTGTGCACGAGGACTTCGACATCGAGAAGCTCCGCTATCACAAGATCATCCTGATGGCGGACGCCGACGTCGACGGCCAGCACATCAACACCCTGCTGCTGACCTTCCTCTTCCGCTTCATGCGCCCGCTGGTCGAGGCCGGACACGTCTACCTGTCCCGCCCGCCGCTGTACAAGATCAAGTGGGGTCGCGACGACTTCGAGTACGCCTACTCGGACCGCGAGCGCGACGCCCTGGTCGAGCTCGGCAAGCAGAACGGCAAGCGCATCAAGGAAGACTCGATCCAGCGCTTCAAGGGTCTGGGCGAGATGAACGCCGAGGAGCTGCGCGTCACCACCATGGACGTGGACCACCGCGTGCTCGGCCAGGTCACGCTCGACGACGCGGCCCAGGCCGACGACCTGTTCTCGGTGCTGATGGGTGAGGACGTCGAAGCGCGGCGTTCCTTCATCCAGCGCAACGCCAAGGACGTCCGCTTCCTCGACATCTGAGTCGGCCCGACGCTGACCGCCCGAAAGGACTTCTGACCGGCAATGGCCGACGAAACCACCCCCACCGCAGAGAACGCCGCGGAGGAGCAGCCGCAGCTGCGCATCGAGCCCGTCGGGCTCGAAACGGAGATGCAGCGCTCCTACCTCGACTACGCGATGTCCGTCATCGTCTCCCGCGCGCTGCCCGACGTACGGGACGGCCTCAAGCCCGTCCACCGGCGTGTGCTGTACGCGATGTACGACGGCGGCTACCGGCCCGAGAAGGGCTTCTACAAGTGCGCCCGCGTCGTCGGCGACGTCATGGGCACCTACCACCCGCACGGTGACTCCTCGATCTACGACGCCCTGGTCCGCCTGGCCCAGCCGTGGTCGATGCGCATGCCGCTGGTGGACTCCAACGGCAACTTCGGCTCCCCGGGCAACGACCCGGCGGCCGCCATGCGCTACACCGAGTGCAAGCTGATGCCGCTGGCCATGGAGATGCTCCGGGACATCGACGAGGAGACCGTCGACTTCCAGGACAACTACGACGGCCGCAACCAGGAGCCCACCGTCCTGCCGGCACGGTTCCCGAACCTGCTGGTGAACGGTTCCGCCGGCATCGCCGTCGGTATGGCCACCAACATCCCGCCGCACAACCTGCGCGAGGTCGCGGCCGGCGCCCAGTGGGCGCTGGAGCACCCGGACGCCACGCACGAGGAGCTCCAGGACGCGCTCATCGAGCGCATCAAGGGCCCGGACTTCCCGACCGGCGCGCTCGTCGTGGGCCGCAAGGGCATCGAGGAGGCGTACCGGACCGGGCGCGGCTCCATCACGATGCGCGCGGTGGTCGAGGTCGAGGAGATCCAGAACCGCCAGTGCCTGGTGGTCACGGAGCTCCCGTACCAGACCAACCCGGACAACCTGGCGCAGAAGATTGCCGACCTGGTCAAGGACGGCAAGATCGGCGGCATCGCCGACGTCCGTGACGAGACCTCGTCCCGGACCGGCCAGCGCCTGGTGATCGTGCTCAAGCGCGACGCCGTCGCCAAGGTCGTGCTGAACAACCTCTACAAGCACACCGACCTGCAGACGAACTTCGGCGCGAACATGCTGGCGCTGGTGGACGGGGTGCCGCGCACCCTGTCGATCGACGCGTTCATCCGCCACTGGGTGCAGCACCAGATCGAGGTCATCGTCCGCCGTACGCGCTTCCGTCTGCGCAAGGCGGAGGAGCGGGCCCACATCCTGCGCGGCCTGCTCAAGGCGCTGGACGCCATCGACGAGGTCATCGCCCTCATCCGGCGCAGCAACACCGTCGAGATCGCGCGCGAGGGCCTGATGGGCCTCCTGGAGATCGACGAAATCCAGGCCAACGCCATCCTGGAGATGCAGCTGCGCCGCCTGGCGGCCCTGGAGCGCCAGAAGATCGTCGCCGAGCACGACGAGCTCCAGGCGAAGATCGACGAGTACAACGCGATCCTGGCCTCGCCGGAGAAGCAGCGCTCCATCGTCAGCGAGGAGCTGGCCGCGCTCGTCGAGAAGTACGGCGACGACCGCCGCTCCAAGCTGGTGCCGTTCGACGGTGACATGTCCATCGAGGACCTGATCGCCGAAGAGGACATCGTCGTCACCATCACGCACGGTGGCTACGTCAAGCGCACCAAGACCGAGGACTACCGCTCGCAGAAGCGCGGCGGCAAGGGCGTGCGCGGCACGAAGCTGAAGCAGGACGACCTCGTCGACCACTTCTTCGTCTCCACCACGCACCACTGGCTGCTGTTCTTCACGAACAAGGGCCGCGTCTACCGGTCCAAGGCGTACGAGCTCCCGGACGCCGGCCGCGACGCCCGCGGGCAGCACGTGGCGAACCTGCTGGCCTTCCAGCCGGACGAGAAGATCGCCCAGATCCTCGCGATCCGCGACTACGAGGCGGCGCCCTACCTGATCCTGGCCACGAAGGCCGGCCTGGTGAAGAAGACGGCGCTGAAGGACTACGACTCGCCCCGTTCGGGCGGCGTCATCGCCATCAACCTCCGCGAGACGGAGGACGGCAGCGACGACGAGCTGATCGGCGCCGAGCTGGTGTCCGCCGAGGACGACCTGCTCCTCATCAGCAAGAAGGCGCAGTCCATCCGCTTCACGGCGACGGACGAGGCGCTGCGCCCGATGGGCCGCGCCACCTCCGGTGTGAAGGGCATGAGCTTCCGCGAGGGTGACGAACTGCTCTCGATGAGCGTTGTCCGGCCGGGTACGTTCGTGTTCACCGCGACCGACGGCGGATACGCCAAGCGGACCGCGGTGGACGAGTACCGCGTCCAGGGCCGTGGCGGTCTGGGCATCAAGGCCGCCAAGATCGTGGAGGACCGCGGGTCGCTCGTCGGCGCGCTGGTGGTGGATGAATCGGATGAGATCCTCGCCATCACGCTCGGCGGCGGTGTGATCCGTACGCGCGTCAACGAAGTCAGGGAGACGGGCCGTGACACCATGGGCGTCCAGCTGATCAACCTGGGCAAGCGGGATGCCGTGGTGGGTATCGCCCGCAACGCCGAGGCCGGTCAGGAAGCTGACGAGGTCGACGAGATCGAGACAGGGATCGAGGCCGCGGCAGCCGAGGGTACGGCCGCCGAGGCCGCCGGGGACGCAGCGTCCCCGGATCGGGAGCACGAGGAGTAAGTCGTGAGTGGAGCCACGGGCGCCGGACCGGCCAAGACTGGAGCGAACGGTGCCCGTGGCCCCGCCGCGGACTCCGAGGGCGGGGACACCCCCGCCGAAGGCAGGGGGGGAACGGTGACGGACACCCGAGGACCGCAGGCGAAGCCGCAGTCCCAGTCCAAGCAGAAGCAGAAGCCCGCTGCCGCGGCCAAGGACGCCGCCGAGCAGCCCTACCACCCCCCGCAGGCGTACGCGGCTCCCAAGAAGCCGGCGACGCAGCGGGGGCCCGTTCCGGGGACCCGTACGACGCCCCGGACGCGCAAGGCGCGGCTGCGGGTGGCCAAGGCCGACCCGTGGTCGGTGATGAAGGTCAGCTTCCTGCTGTCGATCGCGCTCGGCATCTGCACGATCGTGGCGTCCGCGGTGCTGTGGATGGTCATGGACGCCATGGGCATCTTCTCGACCGTCGGCGGCACGATCAGCGAGGCCACCGGCTCGAACGAGGGCAACGGCTTCGACCTCCAGTCGTTCCTGTCGCTGCCGCGCGTGCTGATCTTCACCTCGGTCATCGCGGTGATCGACGTGGTGCTGATGACCGCCCTGGCGACGCTGGGCGCGTTCATCTACAACCTGTCGGCGGGCTTCGTGGGCGGCGTGGAGCTCACGCTGGCCGAGGACGAATGACCCGCTGACTGACCTGCGGGAAAGGCCCGCGGGAACGGATTTGGGTTCCACAGCGTCTGTGCGCTAATCTTCAGGAGTCAGCGCGCAGGCGCGGAGGGGCTATAGCTCAGTTGGTTAGAGCGCATCCCTGATAAGGATGAGGCCACAGGTTCAAATCCTGTTAGCCCCACAGTGACGAAGACCCCCAGGCCACCGGCCCGGGGGTCTTCTTCGTTGGTCCGTCCAGGGACCCCTAGATAACCGATCGGTATCGGTCGGTGTGTATTGTTGGCGCCCAGAAGTCCCCAACGTCAACGAAAGACGAGGTCGCGCGGTGAAGAAGCTGCTCCTGGTCGCACTGGCCGCCATCGGCGGGCTCCTCGTGTACCGCCAGATCCAGGCGGACCGCGCCGAGCAGGACCTGTGGACGGAGGCTACCGACTCCGTGCCTTCCGGTTCCGGCGTGTGAGCCCCACGTTTGATCTCATGAAGCCCCGGCTGCCGCTGCTGCCGGGGCTTCGTGCTGTTCCGGGGCGCCCGGTCCCCGTCCGCGTCGTCGGGCGGGGTGGGGAGCAACTGGGCAAGCCCGGCAAGGGCCTTGTGCGCCCTTGTGGCGCTCTGGAACCGGCTTGGGGGTTCCGGGGTGCGGCGCGTGCATGATCACGCCGCACAGCGGCGCCGGGACCCCGTGCGCTGCCGCCCCCGCCGCCCCCGGTGCGTCAGTTCTGGTGGGCCTCGTAGTGGGCCACCGCTTCCGCGGTGCGCCCCGCGCCGTACACCCGCAGGAACTCGGCCAGTTCGGGGTGGCTGGGGGCGAGGGCGTTCGCCGCGTCGATGATGTCGCCGGCCGCCGAGACGGACCGCAGCAGCGACTGGATCTCGCGGACCACCCGCTTGACGGTCGGGGCGCCGGAACTCGTGGCGGTCTGACCGTTGTTGCTGAGGACGGAACCGCCCTGGGTGTTCTTGATCTCGTCCATCCGGTCGGTGGCCTCGCCGGCGCTGACGCTGCCGTCCGCGACCTGCCCGGCGAGGTCCTGGAGGGCCTGGACCCGCTGGACGACGGCCGGGTTGCCGATCTTGGCGCGCTGCCCGCTCATCAGCTGGGACAGCATGGGCGCCGACAGTCCGAGGACAGCAGCGAGGCGAGCCTGGTTCAGGCCGAGGTCGTCTATGAGCCGTCGGAACAGGGCGCCGAGCGGTTCCCCGTACCAACTGCGCTGAAGCTCCCGGGCTCTGGCGGTGGCCTCTTGCTGTACTGCGTCCACGCTTACTACTCCCCTTCGCTGGTGCGAACCTCGCGAGCATCTTACGGAGCGTGGTCGCGGGGCGGGAGTCCCTATCATTTTGCGGGATGAGGGGGTGCACCGGGTACTCTGTCCTGCGGAACGGACACTCCCTCCCGGGGGAGGAGCCGCGTCCGGACGCACGGGGCCTTAGCTCAGTTGGTAGAGCGCTGCTTTTGCAAGGCAGATGTCAGGAGTTCGAATCTCCTAGGCTCCACTTCACGAAACCCCCTGACCTGCGGAAACGCCGGTCAGGGGGTTTCGTCGTCCCCGCCCTGGGGCCCGCCCCCGACGCGCCTGGGGCCCGCCCCCGGCCCGCCCCGGTCCCGGTCCGTTCCCGCCCCGGTCGGGGTCTCCTGGAGGATCCCCGGAAGGAGTCTCGGGCGGCGCTGGACGGACCGCGGCCCCTGCCGGTACGTATCCGGACAGTCCGGAAAAGACATCGGCCCTTCAGGACCACCGAGGGATCTGATCGGGAAGGCGGGGCGTCACTATCTCCCCGGAAGTCCGAGAAGGGGGACACGGTGAGTGACAGCCAGACGGCACAGCGGGCGAGGCGGGCCCTGCTGGTGATGCCCGGACCGGGGCTCGTACGCGCGGCCCGCGCGGCGGGTCTGGAGGTCTGGGCGGCCCTGGACCACAGGCTGGAGGTGGAGCCGGGCATCCGCGCGGAACTGCCGCCCGAGCGCATCCTGCGGGTGGACTTCGCGGAGGCCGCCGAGCTGCGCGCCGTCCTGACGGACACGGCCCGTCACCGCGGGATCGGGCACATCCTCTACCTCCCCGGAGCCCTGACGGGCGGGGCCTCGGCGGCGGCGGAGGCGGTGGCCCGGGAGCTCGCGGAGGGCCGGGAGGAGCAGGGGGACGCGGTACCCGGCCTGCCGGACGCGGCGGCCATGCGGCGCGTCCTGAACGCCAGCGGGATCTCGGCCGTGCGCGCCGAGGAGGCGGCCACCGTCGCCGAGGCCCGCGCGCTGGCCGAGGCCTTCCCGCTGCCGGTGGTGATCAAGTCCGCCGACGCGGCGGGCGTGTGGCACACGGCCCCCGTACGGGACCACGCGGCCCTCGCCGACTGGGCCGAGGGGGCCGTCGCCGGCCGGTACCCGGGCCCGCACCTCGTCGAAGAGCTGCTGACCGGGCCGCAGTTCAGCGTGGAGACCTTCTCGGTGGGCGGTATGCACCTGGTCGCCGGCATCACGGCAGAGGGTCACGAGGAGCCCCTCTCCGAGGAGGACCGCGCGGGCGTACGCGCGACCGTGCGGGCGCTGCTGGACCTCGCGGGGTACGAGTGCGGGACGACCCGCACGGACGTCCTGATCACCGCCCGGGGCTCCCGGATCGCGGCCTCGCGGGAACCGTACGGGAACCCGGCGCGCGCAGCGGCGCAAAGCGGTGCGCCGGCCTGACGGCCGGTTATCGGACAGCGGTAACGAGCCAGGTTTGCAAGGGAGTTGGACAGGTATCGGGACGGGAACGCTCCGGTATCGCCCTGGCCCAATCTCAGTGATGTCGAAAGCGGCCCACCGCAACGGGGGCCGCACACCGCAGACATCAGGGGGATGGCGATGAACAGCAAGCTGGCGGGCCTGGCGGGAATCTTCGCGGCGGCGGCTCTGGTCCTGGGCCTCGGAGCCACGGTCCAGGCCCCGGACGCGGGCCCGTCGGCGGGCCACCAGGTCCTCGCCGACGACCGCGGCCCGGCGGCCCCCTCCCCGGCCCCGGCCCCCTGACCGGGCCCGCACCCGGAAAGTGACGTGCCCCGCACCGGAGAACCGGTGCGGGGCACGTGCGCGTCCGCCGGTCAGCCGGCGCGGCAGCGTTCCGGGATCCCCATGAAGGCGAAGATCTCCTCCGCCTTCGCCCACTGCTGCGACGCGGCCGTGAGGTCCCCCATGGCCTCCGAGGCCCTCGCCAGGCCGACCAGGGCGTCGGCCTCCTCGGGACGCAGGCGCATCCCCGTCGCGATCTTGTAGGCGTGGCCGTGCAGGGCGCGCGCGGCCTCCCATTCCCCCCGGCGCACGTGCCGGCGTCCGAGCAGGTTCTCCACCTTCGCCAGCCGGATCGGGGCACCGTTGGCCCGGGCCAGCGCCAGGGCCCGCGCCGCGAAGCCGGAGGACTCCTCCTCGTTGCCCAGCCGGTCCGCGACCTCCGCGCACAGCGCGAGCAGCACGGCCCCGTCCACCTGCTCCCTGGCCCAGTCGCACAGGCCGTGCGCCGTGCGCAGGGAGGCGGACGCCTCCTCGTACGCCCCGCGGCCCGCCTGGGCGAAGGCCAGGTCCGTCAGCGCCGTGACCTCCCCGCTCCGGTACCCGAGGCTGCGGCTGATCCCCAGCGCCCGGCGCGCGGTCTCCTCGGCCTCCGGGTAGCGTCCGCAGCGCTCGTGCAGCGTGCTGAGCATGGTGAGGCCTTCCGACTCCTCGCGCCGCGCGCCCAGTTCCGCGGCCATCCCGATCGCCCGCTCGATCAGGGGGACGGCCGCGGTGTACTGGCCGAGCGTGGACAGCAGCAGGCCGATGGTGGACTCGCTGTGGGCCTCGATGTGCCGGTCGCCGAGCCGTACGGCGGTGTCCCGGCTCTCCGCGGCGACCTCCAGGCCCTCCTCGAACCGGCCGAGCTTCCAGCAGGCGGCGCCGAGGTTGGCCAGGCTGACGGTCAGCAGGTGCGGGTCGTCGAGCCGGCGGGCGGCGGCCACCGAGAGGCGGCCGAGGCTCCAGAAGTCGTCGAACCGGCCCCGCGCGTGCAGATGGAACGCCAGGTTGCGGCTCAGGCAGGCCGTGTAGCGGTCGTGACCGCGCTGGTCCGCGAGGGTGACCGCGGCCATGAGGCCCTCGTGTTCCTGGTCGAACCAGCGGCCCGCCAGGTCGGCGCGGGTGAGGGGCGGCAGTTCGCCCTCGTACGGAGGGATGCCGGTGGGCCGGTGCTTGCGGCCCGGGAACAGCACCTCGCAGGCGGTGTCCGTCGCCGTCAGGTAGTAGCCGAGCAGCCGCTCGACCGCCGCCGCGTCGGCGGCCTCGGTCGCCGGGACGCGCAGGCTCTGGGCGAAGCTGCGCACCAGGTCGTGGAAGGTGTAGAGGCCGATGTCGGGCTGCTGGACGAGGTGTACGTCGAGCAGGAACTCCAGGGTGTCCTCGGCGTCCCGGACGGTCGTGCCGAGGAGCGCGGCCGCCGTGTGGACGTCGATGTCGGCGCCCGGGTGCAGGCTCAGGATGCGGAAGGCCGTGCGGTGCTTCTCGTCCATCGCCAGGTACGACAGCCGCAGTGTCGCCGCCACGCTGCGCTCGCCCGAGCTCAGCTCGTCCATCCGGCGGGTCTCGTCCCGCAGCCGCTCGACCAGGTAACGGACGGTCCAGCGTGGCCGGTTGCGCAGCCGGGCGGTGGCGATGCGCAGGGCCAGCGGCAGGTGCCCGCACAGCTCCGCCAGTTCGGCGGCCGCCTCCGGCTCGGCGGACACGCGGGCCGCGCCGAGCGTCTGCGTCATCAGGTCGGTGCTCTCCTCGGGCTTCATCAGGTCGATGGAGACCCACTCGACCCCGTCGAGGTCCAGCAGCCGGGCCCGGCTCGTGACCAGCACCAGGCAGCCCGGCGTGGCCGGGAGCAGGGGCCGGATCTGGGCGGCGTCGACGGCGTTGTCGAGCAGCAGCAGGATCCGCCGGCCGTCCAGCGCCGCCCGCCAGAGGGCGGCGCGTCCCTCCAGGTCCTCGGGGATGCGGTCACCGGGGGCGCCGAGGGTGCGCAGCAGGGTGTCGAGCGCGGCGGCGGGCGTCACCGGGGTCTCGCCCGGGGTGAACCCGCGCAGGTCGATGAGGAGCTGGCCGTCCGGGTAGCGGTCGGCCAGCCGGTGGGCGGCCCGGACGGCGAGGGAGGTCTTGCCCATGCCGCCCATGCCGTCGATGGCGATGACGCGCGAGTACCGCTCCTGGTCCGGGCGGCCGTCCCGGACGAACGCGAAGAGCTCGTTCAGCTCCTCGGCCCGGCCCGTGAAGTCGGGCAGGTCGTAGGGGAGCGTGCACGGGGCGTCGGCGGCGGGGCCCGGCGGCGCCGCCGGCGCCTCCTGGACGGGCGCCGGTACGGGTGCGGGCGGGGCGGCGGGTTCCGGGGCGGCGTCCGCCGGCGGCTGCGGTTCCCGTGCCCCGGGTGCCGCGCGCTCGGGGCCGGCCAGTTCGGGGCCGTCGCGCAGGATCGCCTCGTACAGCTTGGCCAGCTGCGGCCCGGGGTCGATGCCGAGCTCCTCCACCAGCAGCTCGCGCACCCGTCCGTACTCCTGGAGCGCCTCGGCCTGCCGGCCGGTGCGGTACAGGGCGAGCATCAGCTGCCCGCGCAGGGTCTCCCGCAGCGGGTGCTCGGTGATCAGCGCACGCAGCCCGGAGACCAGCTCGCCGCTCTCCCCGAGGGTCAGGCGCAGGCCGAAGTACTGTTCGGCGGCGGACAGCCGGCGCTCCTCCAGCGCGGTCGCCACGGTGTCGATCACCGGCCCCCCGGCGCCGGACAGGACGGGACCCCGCCACAGGGCCAGGGCGGCGGCCAGGTGCTCGGCGGCGGTGGTCAGCCGCCCGTCCTTCGCGGCCTGGCCGGCGGCCTGCACGAGGGCGTCGAATTCGAGCAGGTCGAGCTGCCCGGCGGTCACGGCGGCCCGGTAGCCGGGGCCGTCGGTGACGATCACCGCACCGCCGTCGGGGAGGCGCCTGCGCAGGTCGGCGACGGCTTTGCGCACCTGGTGCGAAGCCGTTGCAGGTGGATCCTGCTCCCAGGCCGCCTCGACCAGCCGGGCGACGGTCACCACCCGGCCGGATTCCAGCAGCAGCATGGACAGGACGCGCTCCTGGATCGCCCCACCCAGTCTCAGCCGCCCCCCGGCGGCCCAACTCTCAAGGGATCCGAGCACGTTGAAGCGCAGCGGATTCCCTTGGGGAATCGCTTCGCCTCTCTCTCCGGACCCTGGTTCTGTCGCGGTCATCGACAGCTGATACCCCCCCAGCCCAACAAATCCCCAGGTAGGGGCCTTTGCCAACGGGATCATAGGCGGTTCCCCTGTGTGCGGTAAGGCTCCGGGAAGGGAACGGGAATCCGAACGCGGAGGCTGTGCGGGTCGACAGGACCGGCCCGGACGGCCGGTGTCGCCAGGCGCATTCGACACAGCGAGCGGCAAAGGAGCAGAAGGTGGGCAGACTGGAGAGACCCCTCGCCCCGGACGCGGGACCCGTCACCGCGTTCGCCCGGGAGCTGCGCAGGCTCCGCACCGCCGCGGGCAGCCCCGGCTACCGCGACATGGCCAACCGGGCGATGTTCTCCGCGTCGGTGCTCTCCGACGCGGCCGCCGGATACCGGCTCCCGACCCTCCAGGTGGCCCTCGCCTTCGCCGAGGCCTGCGGCGGCGACCGGGCGACCTGGGAGCGCCGCTGGCGCGAGGCCGCCGGGGCGGAGGGGGCCGAGGGGGTCTCCCGTCCGGCCGCCAAGAGCGTGCAGCAGCACCAGGAGGCCGAGTTGCGCGCCGCCGCGGTACGGGCCGCGGTGCCGCCGCCCGCTCAGCTGCCGATGGCGCCGCACCGGCTCGTCGGGCGCGGCCACCTGCTCCAGCGGGCCCGGGTGCTGACGGACTCCCGGGAGGGCGGGGACACCGCGCCCCGGCCGCTGGTGATCACCGGTCAGGTCGGCGCGGGCAAGTCGGCGTTCGCGCTGCGGCTGGCCCACGAGCTGGCGGCGGACCTGCCGGACGGACAGCTGTACGTCGACCTCGACCCGGCCGCCGACGGCCGCAAGGACGCCCACGGGATCGTGGGGGGCTTCCTGGAGGCGCTCGGCATGCCCGCCGAGCGGATCCCGAACGACACGGGCCCGCGCTTCGGTCTGTACCGCTCGCTGCTGGCCCGCCGCCGGGTTCTGGTGGTCCTCGACGGGGTGCAGCACGAGCGCCAGGTGCGCGAGCTGCTGGCCGCCGCGCCCGAGAGCCGGATGATCGTCACCAGCCGCTCCCGGCTGCTGGGCCTCGACGGGGTGAACCGGATGCGGCTGCCGGTGCTGGAGCGGGACGAGTCGGTGGAACTGCTGGTGGGCCTGCTCGGCGAGGAGCGGGCCGGCGCCGAGCCGCGGGCCTGCCTGCGTCTGGCGGAGGCCTGCGGGGACCTGCCCGCGGCACTGAACCTGGCGGGCCGGCGCATCGCGGCCCGGCCCGAGTGGATGCTGGAGGACTGCGTCTCGGAGCTGCTCGGCGAGGGCGTGCAGGCGCCGGGGCTCTTCCTGTCCCGGCTGCGGGCCGGGGACGACAGCCTGAACCGGCGCCTGGACGCCGCCTACCGCTCGGCGGTCCCGTGGGCCCGCCCCCTGCTGCGGCGGATCGCCGCCTCCGGACGGCTGTCCGTGGACTCGGTGGTGTACGAGTGCGCGGACGCGCTCGTCCACGCGGTGGAGCGGTCGGCGGAGCCGGTCGAGGACCTCCTGGAGAGCCTGCTGGACGCGGGCCTGCTCGCGCCCTCCGACCTGCCGGGCCAGTACGGACTGCCGCCGGTGGTACGGGCCTTCGCGCTGGCCCAGCCCGAGCCGGAGGCGCCCCCCGGTGCCGCGGCCGCCACTCCGGCCGCGGCCGCGGCCGCCGCGGGGGAGGACGCGGAGCTGCGGGCGGACTGCGCCGTGCGCCGGGCCCGCGCCCTGATCCGGCTCGCCGAACTCCGCGCGGACCCGGCGCCGTTGCACGAGGCCCTGGCGGCGCTGGAACCCCTGGGCGCCGACCCGGACGTCCTGCCTGCCCTGGGCGCCGTCCTGCTGGCCCTCCTCACCCACACCTCCGACCCGGCGCACCGCACGGCCCTGGCGGAACGCGCGGCGGAAGCCCTGGAGACGGCCCTGTCCCACCTGGAAGCCCCCGCCCCGCCCCCGGAGGCCGGCCCGGACCCGTCCGGGGACCCGGCCCGGGACGCGGAGCGGGAGCGTGCGGCCGAAGGCCCGTCCCGGCCCCCCTCCCCGGCGACCGGCCCGGACCCGTCCGGGGACCCGGCCCGGGATCCGGACCGGGCGGCCGGGCGTGCGGCCGAAGGCGCGGACCGGGGTACGGGTGCGGCGGCCGGCCCGGACCCGTTCGAGGTCCCGGGCCGGGGTTCGGGCCCGGTGGGTGGGCACGCGGCCGAAGGCGCGGACCGGGGTACGGGTGCGGCGGCCGGCCCGGGCGCGTTCGAGGTCCCGGGCCGGGGTTCGGGCCCGGTGGCCGGGCACGCGGCCGAAGGCGCGGACCGGGGTACGGGTGCGGCGGCCGGCCCGGGCGCGGGCCGGGACGCGGGGCCGGTGGGTGGGCGTGCCGCTGGAGACGCGGGACGGGGCGCGGGGCCGGCTCCGGGCGGGCGGGGCGTTTCCGGGGCGGGTGCCGTGCGGGGGCGGCGGGCTGCGTGGGTGCGGGTGGACCTGGCCGGGGCCCTGCGGTACCTGCCGCGCCGGCTCGAAGAGGCGCGGGCGCAGCTGCTGCGGGCGCTCGACGAAGGGGTCGGGGACCCCGAGCTGCGGCTCGCCGCGCTGCTCGGCCTCGCCCGCGTGCACCGCGCGCGGTACGCCCGCGACGGGGACCCCGCCGCCCTGGAGGAGGCGGCCGAGGCGTACGGGCGGGCCCGGCGGCTGATCCCCCGGGACGGCGACGCCTACGCGGAACTGCTGCCCGAGTGGGGCGACGTGCTCCTGGAGCGGGCCCGCGCCGCCGACGGCCGCCGCTTCGCCTCCACCGCCGTACGGGTGCTGCGCGAGAGCCGGGCGGCGGTGGCCCAGTCCGACCCGGGGGCCGCGTACCGGCTGCTGCGGCTGGCCTCAGGGCTGCGGCTGCGGCACACCTACGAGGGCGACCTCGTCGACCTCCGCGAGGCCGAGTACCTGCTGGAGCTGGCCGCCCGGCAGAGCCGCGCCGCTCTGGAGCGGGCCCGCGCCTGGCGCGACCACGGCGACGTCCAGCAGGAGATCCACGCCCACACCCGCACCACCGACCGCCTGGACCGGGCGGCGGACTCCTACCGCCGGGCCTGGCGGGCCGCCCTGGAGGCCGGCCGCGACGACCCCGCGGACCCCGCCGCCCCCGGCGACACCGCCGCCCTGCGCCTCGCCGCCCGCGTCCAGGAGCTGCGCGGCGGGGTCCTGGAGCGCCTGGCCCGCCCCCGCGCCGCCCTGGACGCGTACCGGGCCGCCCTGGAGCTGTGGCAGCGCCAGGGACTGCCGGACGGCGAGCGGCCGGAGGCCGTCCGGCAGCGCATCGCTGCCCTGGAGAGCGGCGGATGAGCCGTTTCCCCCCGCCGGACCGCGGGAAAGGGCAGTGGACCACGGCATTCCACCGCAATCCACATTCCACGGTGCGAAGGGGGACGGGCAGCCCATGGTGACCGGACGTCAGGAAGTGGCCCCACCCCCCGATCCCCGCGCCCACCCCCGACCCTGCCCCGGGCAGCTCCCCGACCTCTCCGGGCTCGACCTGCCCGCCCTGCGCGGCATCGCCCACCCGGTGCTCGCCGAGGTCATCGAAGGGCTCGTGGAGCGGGTGACCCACCCGGCCGAGATCCTCAACGCCTTCGACTCGGGCGTCGCCTGAGCCACCCCACACCCCGCGCGCCCGCGCCCGTACCGCCCGGAGTTGACCACTTTCCGCCGTTAGCCGGACCCCGGCGGGGGGCAGGGATGGACCGTTCCGGGGGCCGGGCCGGGGGCCGGGCACCCAGCGGTGGCCGGGGGAGGGGGCACGGGTGATGGGCCGAGCGATCACGGGCGGGCCCGCACTGCCCGCACCCCACAGCCCCGCCGTCCTCGCCGCCCAGGCCCGTCACGCCCGCCACGCCCCCTGGCCGTACGCCCGCCTCGACGTACCCGCCCTGCGCGCCGCGGGCCACCGACCGCACCCCGTACGGCAGTTCGTGCTCAAGACGCACAGCCGCTGCAACCTCGCCTGCACGTACTGCTACGTCTACGAGATGGCCGACCAGAGCTGGCGCACCCGCCCCGCCGCCATGGCGCCCGCCACCGCCCGGCGCGCGGCCGAACGCATCGCCGAGCACGCCGCCGCGCACGAACTGCCGCGCGTGGACCTCGTCCTGCACGGCGGCGAACCCCTCCTCGCCGACCCCGCCGAACTCGCCGCCCCCGTCGAGGCGGTACGGGCCGCGCTGGCCCGGCGCTCGCCCCGCACCCGGGTCACCGCGAGCGTGCAGACCAACGCCACCCTCCTCACCCGCGGCCGGATCGCCGCCCTGGCCGCCGCCGGCATCCGGATCGGGGTCAGCCTCGACGGCGGACTCCCCGCCCACAACGCCCGCCGCGTGGACCACGCGGGCCGGCCCGGCTTCGGCGCGGCCGCCCGCGGCCTGCGGCTGCTCGCCCGGCACCCGGCCGGCTACGCCGGGGTGCTGTGCGTGGCCGACCTCGCCCAGGACCCGGTGGAGACGTACGAGTCCCTCCTCGCCTTCGCCCCACCCGCGATCGGGCTGCTGCTGCCCCTGGCCAACTGGAGCACCCCGCCGCCCGGAACCACCGGCCCCGCCGCCGGCACCCCGTACGCCGACTGGCTGATCGCCGTCTTCGAACGCTGGTGGCACGACGGGACCCGGCGCACCCGCATCCGGATCTTCGAGGAGGTCATCGCCCTGCTGCTGGGCCTCCCCGCCGCCACCGAGAGCCTCGGCCTGGCCCCCGCCGCCACCGCCGTGGTGGAGACCGACGGCAGCATCGAACAGGCCGACTCCCTGAAGTCCGCCTACGAAGGGGCCGCGGCCACCGGCATGACCCTCGACACCCACCGCTTCGACGACCTCCTCGACCACCCCGGCTTCGCCGCCCGCCAGCTCGGCCGCGAGGCCCTCGCCGAGGAGTGCCGGTCCTGCGAGCTGGTGCAGGTCTGCGGCGGCGGCCACTACCCCCACCGCTACCGCGAGGGCGAGGGCTTCCGCCAGCCGTCCGTGTACTGCGCGGACCTCCAGGCCCTGATCCGCCACATCGCCCGCGCGGTCCACACGGCCGCCACGAACCGGCGGGCCGCCTCATGACCCGTCCCACCGCCCCCGCCCCCGGCTCCGGGGCCCCGCCCCCGGCCGCCCTCGCCCGGTTCGCCGTAGGAGCCCCCGTCCTGGAGGCCCTCGCCTCCACCGAACCCTCCCCCGAAGGGACCCGGCTCGTCGGCGACGTCCGGCGGTCCAAGCGGCTGCTCCTCCTGCGGGCCGTCCTCGACGCCGCCCCCGGCCCCCAAGCGGGGGAGTGGTGGGGACTGCTGGAGGACGCCGAACGACAGGACCCCCACGCCGTACGGGACGTCCTGCACTACCCCTCCACCGGGGTGTGGGCCGAGGAGACCCTGCGCCGGCTGCACGCCCCGCACGGCCCCGCCCCCGACCTCGGGCACCTCGGCGCCCTCGCCGTGGCCGCCGCGCTGCGCGCCGGGATCGGCTTCAAGACCACCCTGCGCCCCGCCCACGGCCGCCTCGCCCTGCCCACCCTCGGCCTGCTGCTCCCCGACCGGCCCGGCCCCCTCGCCCTGACCGAGCGCTCCTGGGACACCTCCGACGTCCTCCCGCTGCACCCCCTGCCCGGCGGCCGCACCTCCCTCGACGACCTCGACCCCTACCGGGCCCCCGCCCCCGGCCACCCCGCACCCGTGCGCCCCGCCCGCCGGCTCACCCCCAAGGGCCACAGGCGCTGGGACACCCAGTGGACCGGTGCCCTCACCCTCCTGGAGCGCTACGACGCCGCCCGGGCGGACGAGGCGGGCCGCCTGCTGCGCTCCCTCGTCCCGCTCGGCGGCGGCTCCCGCTCCAACGGCGCCACCCTCCCCGCCGCGGCCGGATCCCTCCTCGCCCGCGGCCAGTCCCCGCCCGCGCTGGCGGCGACCCTCGTCCACGAGGTGCAGCACGGAAAACTCGCCGCGCTCACCGACGTCCTCACCCTCCACACCGCCGACCGCACCCCCTGCCACTGGGCCCCCTGGCGCACCGACCCGCGCCCCCTGGAGGGGCTGCTGCACGGCACCTACGCCCACCTGGCCCTGGCCGGCTACTGGCAGCGCGCCGCCCTGTACGGGGCCCGCGGCGCCTGGGCCCGGCACGCCCGGACCCGCGCCCAGGTGGCCGCCGTCCTGCCGGTCCTGCGCGGCCACCCCCGACTCACCGCCACAGGAAGGCAGTTCGTCGAGGCCATGGCCGGCGCCGAGCGGGCCATGGACGCCCTCCCGCCCCCCGGCGACCAGCACGCCACCGCCCGCCGCGCCCTCGAACGGGAACGCCGCGCCTGGTGCGCGGCACACCCCGAACTCGCGGAGTCCGCAGGGGCCTGACGGGCCGTCCGCTGCGGTACCTTTCAAGCCCGCCCCTCGCCCCGCCGCCCCCGGAACCCCCCGGCCGCGGCGGCGCCCCGCACCGCCCCGCACCCCGTCCACCGCCCGGACACCCCAGGGAGACGGCCGCATGACCGGTACCGGTACGCGACACGACCGCGACGGAGCCGCCCAGCCCCAGCGCTTCGTCATCAGCTTCGCGGGCTTCAACCGCCCCTGGGCGGTGTGGATCGCCCACCGCCTGGAGGAACACGGCCACCGCGTCGCCCTCCAGCGCTGGGACCCCCAGACCGGTCCCGGCATCACCGAGGCCCTCGACGACCTCGCCCGCTCCGGCGGCAGGGTCCTCGTCGTGCTCAGCGAACGCTACTTCTCCGTCGGCACCCACACCGACGAGGAGTGGAACACCGCCCTGCGGACCGTCACCGAGGCCCACCCCGACCGGTTCGCCGCCGTCTGCCTCACCGACGCCCCGCTGCCCAGCGCCGTCGCCGCCCTGGAGAAGACCGACCTGTGGGGCCTGGACGCCTACGAGGCCGAGTACCGCGTCCTGCGCCGCCTCGACCTGCCCACCGACCGCATCGGCACCGAGAGCGGGCGGCGCGGCCCCCGCTTCCCCAACGACCCGCCCGAGATCTGGGGCCGCGTCCCGCGCCGCAACCCCCGCTTCACCGGCCGCAACGACGTCATCGGCCGGCTGCGCGCCGCCCTCACCGAAGCCCCGCCCGGCGCCTCGACGGTCACCCTCCTGGGGCTGTCCGGCGTCGGCAAGACCCAGGTCGCCACCGAGTACGCCTACCGCTTCGCCTCCGAGTACGACGTCGTCTGGTGGGTCCCCGCCGAGGACCGGCCCACCCTCCGCGAACGCCTCGCCGACCTCGCCCCCGAACTCGGCCTGCCGCGCGGCGCCGGCAGCTACGGCGAGCAGATCCGCGCCGTCCTGGAAGCCCTGCGCCGCGGCAACCCCTACCACCGCTGGCTGATGGTCTTCGACGGCTGCGACAACCCCGACGACCTCACCGACCTGCTGCCCTCCGGCGCCGGCGACGTGATCATCACCTCCCGCAACCGCGAATGGGCCGCCCGCCACACCAGCCTCGTCGAGGTCCCCCTCTACGCCCGGCCCGAATCGGTCACCTTCATCCGCCGCCGCGCCCGCCGCCTCACCGGCGAGGAGGCCGACCAGCTCGCCGAGGCCCTGGAGGACTACCCCCTCGCCCTCGACCAGACCGCCGGCTGGCTCGCCGACTCCCCCCTGGGCGTCGGCGAATACCTCGACCTCCTCCAACGGCGGCTCGACTCCCACGAGGCCGTCACCCTCTCCGACGACTACCCGCTGCCCTTCCCCACCGCCCTGGCCATACTCCTCAACAACGTCCGCGAGAACTTCCCCGACGCCCTCGCCCTGCTCCGGCTGTTCGTCTTCTTCGCCCCCGGCCGGGTCCCGCTGCGGCTGCTGCGCGAGTTCCCCGCCGAGGACGTCCCCGAAGACCTCGCGGGCATCGTCAACGACCAGATCCGCTGGAACGCCGCCCTCAACAAGCTCGTCCAGTTCTCCGTCGTCCGCCTGGAGTACTCCGACCTGTCCGTCGAGGAGGGCGGCGGCCTGGAGACCGTCCAGCTGCACCGCATGGTCCACAACATCGTCCGCGAGAACCTCGCCGAGGACGAGGCCGACCAGCTCTCCCGCGCCGTCCGCCAGGTCCTCGCCGCCGCCGACCCCGGCCGCCCCTCCGACTCCCGGCTCTGGCCCCGCTACGCCGAACTCATCCCGCACCTGGAACCCGCCGGAGTACTGACCAGCAGCAACCCCCGCATCCAGAACTTCCTGCTGCACTGCCTGCGCTTCCTGATCCTCGCCGGCGAGTACCGCACCTGCCTGCGCCTGGCCGAACAGACCGACCACGTCTGGCGGGCCATGCTCGGCGACGACCACGACCAGGTCCGCGAACTCAGCTACCACTACGGCGGCGCCCTGCGCATGCTCGGCCACTTCCGCCAGGCCGAGGCCCTCGCCCGCCAGGTCGCCGACCGGCTCATCGCCGAACGCGGCGACCGCGACCTGGAAACCCTCCGCGCCACCAGCACCTACGCCGGCGTCCTCCTCAGCACCGCCAAGTTCGACGAGGCCCGCGCGCTCCTCGAACACGCCTTCGCCCGCTACCGCGAACTCCTCGGCGAGGACGACGCCACCACCCTCAACGCCCAGAACAACGTCGCCGTCGCACTGCGCCTCCTCGGCCGCTACCAGGAGGCCTACGACACCGACCTGGACACCCTGCGCCGCCGCGAACGCGTCCTGCGCGTCCGCCACATCGCCACCCTCTCCTCCGGCATCGGCTGCGCCATGGGCCTGCGCCTGATGGGCCGCTACCGCGAAGCCCTCGCCCGCCAGGAACAGGGCCTCAAACTCCACGTCCAGGTCCTCGGCGCCAACCACCCGCAGACCCTGCGCGCCGAACACAACCTCGGCCAGTGCCTGCGCCGCACCGGCGACATCCCGGGCGCCGGCGCCCGCCTGCGCAGCGTCCTGGAACGCTCCACCCGGGTCTTCGGCGCCGAGTTCCCCTGGACCCTGATGGTCGCCTCCGACTACGCCACCTACCTGCGCGAGTACGGGGACATCGAAGAGGCCCGCCGGATCTCCGAGGAGGTCGTCCGCGGCTACCAGTCCCAACTCGGCCTCGCCCACCCGTACAGCATCGGCACGGTCGGCAACCTCGGCCTCGTCCTGCGCGCCCAGGGCGAGCGCACCGAGGCACTGAACCTGGCCGAACAGGCCCTGGTCGGCATGCGCGGCGCCCTCGGCGAGCGCCACCCCTGGACCCTGGGCTGCGCCCTCAACGCCACCGGCCACCGCAACATCACCGGCCGCCTGGAGTCCGCCCTGGAGCTCAGCCGCGAGACGCTGCGCGCCGCCGAACAGGTCCTGGGCCCCGACCACCCGATGGCCCTCAGCGCCCAGATCGCCCTGGCCGCCGACCTCCGCTCGGTACGGGAGGACGCCGAGGCCGCCAAACACGAGGACGCCGGCCTCAAGGCCCTCACCCGCACCCTGGGCCCCCAACACGTCCACACCGTCTCGGCCCGCCAGCAGACCCGCCCGTACTGGGACTTCGAACCCCAGCCGTAACCGGCCCCGCCGGCGACCGGGGCGCGGGGTCCGGGCGGAGCCCCGGCAGCGGCGGGAAGGCCGGAAGGCCCGGCCCCCACCGAGTGGGGGCCGGGCCTTCCGTCTCCGTGCAGGTCGCGGTGGCGACTACGCCTCGAAGACCTCGTTGATCAGCAGCTGCTGCTCGGCCTGGTGGCGCTTCGCCGAGCCCACCGCCGGGGAAGAGCCGTGCGGACGCGAGATGCGCCGCAGGCGCTCGCCCGCCGGGATGTCCGCGCCGACCGCCAGGTCGAGGTGGTCGATCAGGTTCAGCGCGATGAACGGCCACGCACCCTGGTTCGCCGGCTCCTCCTGCGCCCAGATGTACTTCGCCGCGTTCGGGAACTTGGCGATCTCCGCCTGGAGTTCGGCGCCCGGCAGCGGGTACAGCCGCTCGATGCGGATGATCGCCGTGTCGGTGATGCCGCGCTTCTCCCGCTCGGCCTCCAGGTCGTAGTAGACCTTGCCCGCGCAGAAGACGACCTTGCGGACGGCGTTCGGGTCGACCGTGGTGTCCCCGATGACCGGACGGAACGAACCGCTCGTGAACTCCTCCGCCTTCGACGCCGCGGCCTTCAGACGCAGCATCGACTTCGGGGTGAAGACGACCAGCGGCTTGTGGTGCGGGTTGTGGACCTGCCAGCGCAGCAGGTGGAAGTAGTTCGACGGCAGGGTCGGCATCGCGACCGTCATGTTGTTCTGCGCGCACAGCTGGAGGAAGCGCTCCGGGCGGGCGGACGAGTGGTCCGGGCCCTGGCCCTCGTAGCCGTGCGGCAGCAGCAGCGTGACGCCGGAGGTCTGGCCCCACTTCTGCTCGGCCGAGGAGATGAACTCGTCGACGACGGTCTGGGCGCCGTTGACGAAGTCACCGAACTGGGCCTCCCACAGCACCAGCGCGTCCGGGCGGGCCAGCGAGTAGCCGTACTCGAAGCCCATGGCCGCGTACTCGGAGAGCAGCGAGTCGTAGACGTTGTAGCGGGCCTGGTCGTCCGACAGGTGCTGCAGCGGGGTGTAGTCCTTGCCGGTCTCCCGGTCGATGAGGACCGCGTGACGCTGGCCGAAGGTGCCGCGGCGGGAGTCCTGGCCGGACAGGCGGACCGGCGTGCCCTCCATCAGCAGCGAACCGAAGGCCAGGGTCTCGCCCATGCCCCAGTCGATGGTGCCGTCGTCGATCATCGCCGCGCGGCGCTGCAGCTGCGGCAGCAGACGCGGGTGGACCGTGTGGCCCTCGGGGATGTTGACCTGGGACTCGGCGATCCGCTTGACGACGTCCTGCGAGATCGCCGTGTTCACGGCCACCGGGAACTCGGCCTGCGGGGCCGGCTCCGGCGTGGCGACCGCGGGCTGCGTGGCGGCCTCGCGGACCTCCGCGAAGACCTTCTCCAGCTGGCCCTGGAAGTCCTGGAGCGCCTGCTCGGCCTCTTCCAGGGTGATGTCGCCGCGACCGATGAGGGACTCGGTGTACAGCTTGCGCACCGAGCGCTTCTTGTCGATCAGGTCGTACATCAGCGGCTGCGTGAACGCCGGGTTGTCCGACTCGTTGTGACCGCGGCGGCGGTAGCAGATGAGGTCGATCACGACGTCCTTGTTGAACGCCTGGCGGAACTCGAAGGCGAGCCGCGCGACGCGGACCACGGCCTCCGGGTCGTCGCCGTTCACGTGGAAGATCGGCGCCTCGATCATGCGGGCCACGTCGGTCGCGTACATCGACGAACGCGAGGACTCCGGGGCGGCGGTGAAGCCGACCTGGTTGTTGATCACGACGTGGACGGTGCCGCCGGTGCGGTAGCCGCGCAGCTGCGACATGTTCAGCGTCTCGGCGACCACGCCCTGGCCGGCGAACGCGGCGTCGCCGTGCAGGGCGACGGGCAGGACGGTGAAGTCCGTGCCGGCCTTGCCGATGACGTCCTGCTTGGCGCGGGCGACACCCTCCAGGACCGGGTCGACGGCCTCCAGGTGCGAGGGGTTGGCGACGAGCGAGACCTTGATCTGCTCCCCGTCCAGGCCCGTGAAGGTGCCCTCGGCGCCCAGGTGGTACTTGACGTCGCCGGAGCCGTGCATGGACTTCGGGTCGAGGTTGCCCTCGAACTCGCGGAAGATCTGCGCGTACGACTTGCCGACGATGTTCGCCAGGACGTTCAGGCGGCCGCGGTGGGCCATGCCGATGACGACCTCGTCGAGGCGGGCCTCGGCGGCCGAGTCGATGACGGCGTCGAGCAGCGGGATGACGGACTCGCCGCCCTCCAGCGAGAAGCGCTTCTGGCCGACGTACTTGGTCTGCAGGAAGGTCTCGAAGGCCTCCGCCGCGTTCAGGCGGCGCAGGATGCGCAGCTGCTCCTCGCGCTCCGGCTTGGAGTGCGCGCGCTCGATGCGGTCCTGGATCCAGCGGCGCTGCTTCGGGTCCTGGATGTGCATGAACTCGACGCCGGTGGTGCGGCAGTACGAGTCGCGCAGGACGCCGAGGATGTCGCGCAGCTTCATCATCGACTTGCCGGCGAAGCCGCCGACGGCGAACTCGCGCTCCAGGTCCCACAGGGTGAGGCCGTGCTCGGTGATGTCGAGGTCGGGGTGCTTGCGCTGCTTGTACTCCAGCGGGTCGGTGTCGGCCATGACGTGGCCGCGGACCCGGTAGGAGTGGATGAGCTCGAAGACGCGGGCGGCCTTCGTGACGTCGTCGTCGTGCGAGGCGTCGATGTCGCGCATCCAGCGGACCGGCTCGTACGGGATCCGCAGCGACTCGAAGACGTTGTCGTAGAACTCGCCTTCGCCGAGGAGGAAGTTCGCGACGATGCGCAGGAACTCGCCGGAGGCCGCACCCTGGATGACCCGGTGGTCGTAGGTCGAGGTCAGGGTCATGACCTTGGAGATGCCCAGCTTGTTCAGGGTGTCCTGCGAGGTGCCCTGGAATTCGGCGGGGTAGTCCATGGAGCCGACGCCCATGATGACCGACTGTCCGGGCATCAGGCGGGGCACGGAGTGGACGGTGCCCAGGCCGCCGGGGTTGGTCAGGGAGACCGTGACGCCGGTGAAGTCGTCCATCGTCAGCTTGCCGACGCGGGCGCGGCGGACGATGTCCTCGTAGGCCTGCCAGAACTCGAAGAAGTTCAGGGTCTCGGCCTTCTTGATGCCGGCGACGACGAGCTGGCGGTCGCCGTTCGGCTTGACCAGGTCGATCGCGAGGCCGAAGTTCACGTGCTCCGGCTTGACCAGGGTCGGCTTGCCGTCCTTCTCCTGGAAGGAGTAGTTCATCGACGGCATGGCCTTGATGGCCTGCACCATCGCGTAGCCGATGAGGTGGGTGAAGGAGATCTTCCCACCGCGGGCGCGCTTGAGGTGGTTGTTGATGACGATGCGGTTGTCGAACAGCAGCTTCACCGGGACGGCGCGGACGGACGTGGCCGTCGGGACGTCGAGGGAGGCGTTCATGTTCTTGGCCACGGCGGCGGCGGGGCCGCGGAGCGTCACCAGCTCGGGGCCCTGAGGGGCCTCGGTGGCGGGCGCGGCCTTCTGCGCCGGAGTGGTGGCGGCCGGAGCGGGGGCCTGGGGAGCGGGCGCGGCCGGTGCGGCGGCCTGGGCCTGGGAGGTGACAGTCACAGCAGGGGCACCAGAGGGGGTGGCAGGAGCAGGGGACGGAGCTGACACGGGTGTGGACGCAGAAATGGGCGCGGCGGGCGCCGCCCCCGTGGCGGCGTCGGCGGCCTGCGGGATCCCGGCCGGGGCGGTGGCGGCCTGTGCGGAGGCGCCATCCGTCGTCGCGGACTTCTCGGGAGCGGGACCGTCCGACTTCACCGGAGCGGCAGCGCCCCCCGGCTTGTAGTCGGCGAAGAAGTCCCACCAGGCCCGGTCGACCGAGTTCGGGTCCTGGAGGTACTGCTGGTAGATCTCGTCGACGAGCCACTCATTCGCGCCGAAGCCTGAGGCAGGGGTCTTCCCGCCTTCTGCTGCGTCGGTCGTGGTGCTCGGGTTACTGGGGGACTGTGGCGACACGGCGGCAACCGCCCTCTTCCGCTTCACAAGGTATGGACAGCGGGAATAAAGGCTACGCCTCCCGGGCGGTGCAATGCAGGCCGGGCGGGACTTCCGTCACGCAGGTCACACCGAACGGCGGGTTTCGTCGCGTGGAATGGCGGGAAACAAGCGTGGTTCGGGTAGGGGGCAGCGAGGTTGCGACCCCCGCGGCCTCGCACCCCTGACGACCCCGGGCACGTGTGGCCGAGATCATGTCCTTCGCACTCGAACCCTACGTCAAGACAGCACCGGCGAGCTGCCCGGAAGGGTGACGAGGATTCGGCAACCACGTGACGATTCGGCCACGCGGATATCCCCTCCGTGCAGGCCGACGGCCCAGCGGGCGATCGCCAGCCCCAGCCCCGTGCCCCCGTCGCCGCCGCCAGCCGACCCGCGGTTGAAGCGCTCGAAGACCCGGTGGCGCTCCGCCTCCGGGATTCCGGGCCCCTCGTCCACGACCTCCAGGGCCAGGCTCCCGGGCGTGTCGCCGCAGCGCGCCCGGACCGTCACCCGGCCGTGCGCCGGACTGTGCTTCACCGCGTTGTCGATCAGGTTGGCCACCACCTGGTGCAGCCGCTCCGCGTCGGCGTACGCGGTCAGCTCCGGAGGATGCACGTCCAGGTGGAGGTGCACGTCGTTACGGGTGTGCCCACCCGAACCGGAAGACAGCCCAGGCCGCCCCGCAGCCGCCAGCCCCGACTCCTTCAGCACCCCCGACAGGTACGGCCACACCTCGAAGCGGCGCGCCTTCAGCGGCACCACCCCGTTGTCCACCCGCGACAGGTCCAGCAGCGTCTCCACCAGCCGGCCGAGCCGCTCCGCCTGCTTCAGCATCGTCCGCATGGTTTCCGGATCGGCCTCCGAGACCCCGTCCACCACGTTCTCCAGCACCGCCCGCAGCCCCGCGATCGGAGTGCGGAGCTCGTGCGAGACGTTCGCGACCAGCTCTCGACGGTGCCTGTCCTCGGCCTCCAGATCGTCGGCCATCCGGTTGATCGTCGACGCCAGATCACCCAGCTCGTCCCGCCGCCCGGCCCCGCGCACCCGGCGCGTGTAGTCCCCGTGCGAGATCGCCCGGGCGACCGTCGTCATCTCGTCCAGCGGCGCCGTCAGGCCGTGCGCCACGAACTGGGTGATCAGCATCGAGGCGATCACCGAGAAGACGGTGATGAACCGCAGCTCCGTGTCCGTGCGCAGCGCCACCATCAGCAGGCCCGTGGTGATGAAGACCGACACCACGACGAGCGTGCCCAGCTTCGTCTTGATCGAGAACGGCGAGAACGGCCGCAGGCCGCCCCCGGGACGCCCGCCGCTCACGCCTGCGCCGGGGTCTCCAGGGCGTACCCGACGCCGTGGACCGTACGGATCCGCTCCGCGCCGATCTTCCGGCGCAGGGCCTTGATGTGGCTGTCGACCGTCCGGGTGCCCGAGGCGTCGGCCCAGTCCCACACCTCCGCCAGCAGCTGCTCCCGCGACAGCACCGCCCGCGGGCTCCCCGCCAGACAGACCAGCAGGTCGAACTCGGTCGGCGTCAGGTGCACGTCCTCCGCCTGCACCCGCACCCGCCGCTGCGCGTGGTCGATCTCCAGGTCCCCCAGCCTCAGGGTCGCCCCGCGCGGGGCCGTCGCGGCCTGCGTGGCCCGCTCGACCCGGCGCAGCAGCACGTGGACCCGCGCCGCCAGCTCGCGCATGGAGAACGGCTTCGTCATGTAGTCGTCCGCCCCGACCCCGAGGCCGACCAGCATGTCGGTCTCGTCGTCCCGGGCCGTCAGCATCAGCACCGGGACCGGCCGCTGCGCCTGCACCCGCCGGCACACCTCCAGCCCGTCGAAGCCGGGCAGCATGACGTCCAGCACCAGCAGCTCGGGCAGCCAGCTCTCGGCGGCCGCGACCGCGGCCGGACCGTCGTGGGCGGTCTGCACCTGGAAGCCCTCGGCGCGCAGCCGGGCCGCGATCGCGTCGGCGATGGTGCGGTCGTCCTCGACCACCAGCACGCGCCGCTGGGCACCTGGGGTGGCCGCGGCTCCGCTGTGGGTCGTGTGCGTCTGTTCCATGTCCCGCCCCTGATGATCCGCGTGATGGCTGGGGTGCAGCGTAGAGGAGGCACAGGCCTGCGGCCATGGAGGGTTCGGACAGGACCCGGCCGCATGCGGAATCAGAGATTCATCCCGGATTCCTCATGCGGCGTCGAATCCGGGGAGGGCCTCCAGCACCTTGGAAAGCGCCCGCGGCAGCACCGTCTGGTCGGCCGCCACCTCGAAACCGCCGTGCGCGAAGGAGTACGTGAACCCGTCGCGGACCGGCGGCTCGGCGGTCGCCGTGCGGGGCAGGTGGGCGAAGTCCGCCGCGCGGAGCGCCGTACGCAGATCCTCCAGGCCGGCGGGGGTGAGGCGGCCCCTGCGGAGGTCCTTGTCCTGCTCGCCGAGGAGGGTCCAGGAGCCGTCGCCGTTGACGAGGAGGGTGCGGGTCCGGCCGGCGAAACCGCCGCTGCGGGTGACGCGCAGGAGGCGCTCGGTGGACGGGGCCGCGGTGGACGGAGGGGCGGGCCGGGGGCCGGCGGGGGTGGTGGCCGGCGGCTGCGGGGCGGTGGCCGAAGGGGAGGACGCGGGGGAGGCCGTGGCGGAGGCGGGTGCCGTGGCCCCCGCCGGAGCCGGGCCGCCCGGGGACCCGTCGCGGTCGCACCCCGCCAGGGACACCGCGGCCAGCAGCACCGCCGCCGCGGCCCCGGCCGCTCGCATCGCTCGCACGCCCACCTCCAGCGGGTCACCGGTACGCCCCCGAGTATGGAGGCCCCGACCCGCTACGGAAAGCACCCCGGAGGACGTCATCCGCCGCTCGGCCCCCTGGCGCTGGTTCCCGCCGCTGCTCGCCTTCCTCCTGCTCGGCCTGTGGGGGCTGGCGCGCGGCCCCGGCGGCGGCAGCATGTGGCGCGACGAGTCCACGACCTGGCAGGCGGCCCACCGGCCGGCCGGCGCGCTCTGGGCGCTGCTCGGACAGGTCGACGCGGTCCACGGGCTGTACTACGGGGTCATGCACGCCGTGTTCGCCCTGTGGGGGGACGGCGGCGCGGGCGCCGGCGGCGGCGGCCTGTGGGCGCTGCGGCTGCCGTCCGTGGCGGGTACCGCCCTCGCCGCCGGCGGGGTGGCCGCCGTCGCGCACCGGCTGGCGGGGGAGCGGGCCGCGCTGTGGGCGGGCGTGGTGTACGTCCTGCTCCCGCCCGTGCAGATGTACGGCCAGGAGGGGCGCTCGTACGCCCTGGTCGCCGCAGCCGTGGCCTGGGCGACCCACCTCATGCTGCGGGGCCGGTGGGCCGCTTACGCCGTGGTGCTGCTCCTGGGCTGCTGGCTGCACGAGTTCGCGGCCCTGGCGCTGCTCGCGCACGCGTTCACCGCCTGGCGGGAGAGGGGCTGGCGGTGGGCGGCCGGGGCGGTCGCCGCCGGGCTGGCGCCGCTGGCCGTGGTGAGCGCCGGGCAGGCCGGGCGGCAGCTGGGCTGGCTGGGCCGGCCCGGCTGGCAGGACTGGGCCGCGTACGGGGTGCTGGTGGTCGCGGTGGTGCTGCTGGCCCGGGGGGAGCGCCGGGCCCGGGGGCGGGGGCCGGACGTGGTCCGGGTCGCGGTGCCCCTGGCGCTGCTGCCGCCGGGGCTGCTGATGACGGTCTCGCTGGTCCACCCCTGGTACGTCGACCGGTACGTCCTGTACGCCCTGGCCGGATTCGCCCTGCTGGCGGGGGTCAGGGCGGCGGGGGCGCGGCCGGTTCGGGGAGCGGGCACCCGGCGGTGGCTGCCGTGGATGCTGGGGGCCGCGCTGCTGGTGCCGGTGGGGGTGTGGTCGGCGTGGCTGCGGACTCCGGAGAGCCGCAAGGACGACGTCCTCGCGGTCGCCGCGGCGGTACGGGAACGGGCCCGGCCGGGGGACGCCGTGCTCTTCATGCCCGCCCGCAGACGGGAGTGGCTGCTGTCCTCGCCCAGGGTGTACGCGGGGCTGCGCGACGTGGCCCTGGCCGGACCCCCGGCCGCCTCGCACACCCTCCACGGCACGGAGCTCCCGGCGGACGGCGTGCGGGCGGCCCTGCTGTCCTCGCCCCGGGTGATAGCGCTCCTGGACCCCGCGGGCCAGCCGCTGGACCCGTACCCGGCCGAGGCGGCGAAACGCGACACCCTGGCGGCCGCCTTCGACCGCTGCTCGGTGACGGAGGTCCGCGGGGCGCGGGTGGCGGTCTACGCGCGCCGGGGCGGGTGCGCGTGAGGCGGCACGAGGGCGGGGGCGGCGGCCGTCCCCCGCCGTTCGGCGGGATCCCGGCCATCCAGGGCCCCGGGCCGCCCGCGGTGGGCGAGGATGGCCGGGAGATCGTTTCCGACCCCGCCCCGGAGGCTCCGCATGCCCGTGCCCGAGACACCCGTGCCCGCGATACCCGGGCCCCTCGTCACCGTCGACTGGCTCGGCGGGAACCTCCGCCGGGTCGTGGTGTTCGACGCCTCCGTCGGGGCGCTGCGGGCCGGGGGCACGAGGATTCCCGGGGCCCGGCCCTTCGACCTGGACGGCGGTCTCTCCGACCACGGCGCCCCCGTCCCGCACACCATGCCGACGGCGGCGGCGTTCGAGGAGGCCGTGCGGGACCTCGGCGTCGACGACGCCGACGCGGTGGTCGTGTACGACGCCGCCGGCATCTACTCCAGTGCCCGTGCCTGGTGGATGTTCCGGGCCATGGGCTTCGACCGGGTCGCCGTGCTGGACGGCGGGCTGCCCGCCTGGAGGGCCGCCGGTCTGCCCGTCGAGGCCGCGGCGGCGGCGTACGGGGGGCCGCGCGGGTCCTTCACCGCCCGGCCGCGCCCCGGGCTGTTCGTGGACGCCGACACCGTCGCCGCCGCGCTCGGCGACCCGGCCGTCGCCGTACTCGACGCCCGGACGCGGGAGCGGTTCGCCGGTACCGCCCCCGAACCGCGGCCGGGGCTGCGCGGCGGGCACATGCCGGGCGCCCTGAACCTGCCGTTCGGCGAGCTCCAGGGGCCCGACGGGCGGATGCGCCCGGCCGGGGAACTCCGGGAGGTCTTCGAGGCGTTGGCCGGACGGCGCGAGCGGTTCTGCTTCAGCTGCGGCTCCGGGGTGACGGCGTGCGTGCTCGCACTGGGGGCGACCCTGGCCGGGTACGGGGAGGGCGCCGTGTACGACGGCTCGTGGAGCGAGTGGGGGATGCCCTCGGACCGGCCCGTGGCGGTCGGAGGCTGAGACGGGGGCCGGGGGAGGCGGCCGGGGGCAGGGGTGGGGCTGGCACCACCCCCGGTTGGGATGCCCGCACCCGCGCGGTCCGGGGCCGCACTGGGCAGGCTTGTCGGTATGGCACCTCACACCGCGTCAACCCGCCTCGCCGCCACGGCCCTCGGGGCCGTTCTCCTGCTGTCCGGCTGCGCCCTCACCGGGGTGGGCCCCGAGAAGACCGCCGACGCCGACGCCACCGTCTCCGAGGCGGTGACGGCGGTCGAGCTGAAGGACGTCCGCAGCGGTGACGTCGAGGTGGTCCCGGGCCCCGGGCCCGGGGTGGGCGTCCGCCGGGTCGTCCACTACCGCGGCGGCACGGCGCCCGCGCCCGGGCAGCAGGTCTCGGGCGGGGTGCTGACCTTCAGCGACGGCTGCGAGGACGACTGCTGGATCGACTACCGCCTGGAGGTGCCGGCGGCGGCGCGGGTACGGGTCGAGAGCAGCAGCGGGGACATCACCGTCAAGGGGGTCGCCCGCGCCGAGCTGACCTCGTCCTCCGGAGACGTCCGCGCCGAGGGGATCACCGGCCCGCTGAAGGTGCGCACCAGCTCGGGGCGGATCACCGCCACCCGTCTGGAAGGGGCCGAGGCCGAGTTCCGGGCGAGCTCCGGGGACGTGGGGGCGGAGTTCGCGAAGGCCCCGGCCTCCGTGTCCGTCACCACCAGCTCCGGCGACGTCGGACTCAAGGCCCCGCAGGGCCCCTACCGGCTCTCCACCGACACCTCCGCCGGGACCCGCCGGATCTCCCTCGTCGACAGCCCCGACGCCCGGTCGACCATCACGGTCCGCACCAGCTCGGGGGACATCACCATCGGGGCGCCGACGGCCTAGTCCTCGTCGAGGACGGCATCGACCTCCACCTCGACCAGCCAGGCGGGGTCGATGAAGCGCGAGACCTCGACGAAGGTGGCGGCCGGGCGGATGCCGGCGAAGCGTTCGCCGTGGGCTCGTGCGGCCTCCTCCCAGCGGGTGACGTCCGTCAGCATGATGCGGGTCCGCACGGTGTGTCCGAGCGAGGCGCCCGCCTCCTCCAGGGCCCGCTGGGCGATGTCCAGGCACCGGACCGTCTGGGCGTACACGTCGCCCGGGCCCACCGTGGAGCCGTCGTCCCCGATCGGCGCCGTGCCCGCCACCGCCACGTGCCGTCCCACGCGCACCGCGCGGGAGAAGCCGATCCGGGGTTCCAGCGGGGAGCCCGAGCTGACGGTCCGTCGTATGTCTGCCATGGGCTCATGGTGCTACGGAGAGGGCCGCCGAGGTGTTCGCCCCCGGCGAACGCCTGTTGGGGAACATCGGCAGGCGCAGAAGCATTGAGTCGGCATAGCTCAACTTCACTGCCGGAGGGAAGATCATGGCTTCGACGTCCGTAACGCTCACCCTGCCCGTGCTGCCGCTCGACGACGAGGTCGTGCTGCCCGGGATGGTCGTCCCGCTGGACCTGTCCGACGCCGAGGTGCGCGCCGCCGTCGAGGCCGCGCAGGCGGCGCGGGGCAGCGGGAAGCCCCGGGTGCTGCTCGTACCGCGGGTCGACGGCAAGTACGCCGGCATCGGTGTGCTCGGGACCGTCGAACAGGTCGGGCGGCTCTCCGACGGCGATCCCGGGGCGCTGATCCGCGGGCGCGGCCGCGTCCGGATCGGCGCCGGGACCACCGGGCCCGGGGCGGCGCTCTGGGTCGAGGGGGAGACCGTGGAGGAGAAGGTGCCCGACCCGCTGCCCGGGGCGGTCGCCGAGCTCGTCAAGGAGTACAAGGCCCTGGCGACCAGCTGGCTCAAGAAGCGCGGCGCCTGGCAGGTCGTGGACCGGGTGCAGCAGATCGAGGGGGTCTCGGCGCTCGCCGACAACTCCGGCTACTCGCCCTTCCTGACCGTCGCGCAGAAGGTCGAACTGCTGGAGACCGTCGACCCGGTCGCCCGCCTGCGGCTCGCCGTCAAGGCGCTCAGCGACCACCTCGCCGAGCAGGACGTCGCCGAGTCCATCGCCAAGGACGTCCAGGACGGCGTCGAGAAGCAGCAGCGCGAGTTCCTGCTGCGGCGTCAGCTGGAGGCCGTCCGCAAGGAACTGCGCGAGCTGGGCGGGGAGAAGGAGGGCGAGGAGTCCGACGACTACCGCGCCCGCGTCGAGGCCGCCGACCTGCCCGAGAAGGTGCGCGAGGCCGCCCTCAAGGAGGTCGACAAGCTGGAGCGGTCCAGCGACCAGAGCCCCGAGGGCTCCTGGATCCGCACCTGGCTGGACACCGTCCTGGAACTGCCCTGGAACGAGCGCAGCGAGGACCGGTACGACATCCAGGGCGCGCGGGCCGTGCTGGACGCCGAGCACGCCGGGCTGAACGACGTGAAGGACCGCATCACCGAGTACCTCGCGGTGCGCAAGCGGCGCGGCGAGCGCGGGATGGGCGTCATCGGCGGCCGGCGCGGCGGTGCCGTGCTGGCGCTGGTCGGGCCCCCCGGCGTCGGCAAGACCTCGCTCGGGGAGTCCGTGGCCCACGCCATGGGCCGCAAGTTCGTCCGCGTCGCCCTCGGCGGCGTACGCGACGAGGCCGAGATCCGCGGCCACCGCAGGACCTACGTCGGCGCCCTGCCCGGCCGCATCGTCCGGGCGATCAAGGAGGCCGGGTCCATGAACCCGGTCGTGCTCCTCGACGAGATCGACAAGGTCGGCTCCGACTTCCGCGGCGACCCCGCGGCGGCCCTGCTGGAGGTGCTGGACCCGGCGCAGAACCACACCTTCCGCGACCACTACCTGGAGGTCGAGCTCGACCTGAGCGACGTGGTCTTCCTGGCCACGGCCAACGTGCTGGAGGCCATCCCCGAAGCCCTGGCCGACCGGATGGAGCTGGTGCGCCTCGACGGCTACACCGAGGACGAGAAGGTCGTCATCGCCCGCGACCACCTGCTGCCCCGCCAGCTGGAGCGCGCCGGGCTGACCGGCGAGGAGGTGGTCCTGGAGGAGGACGCCCTGCGCAAACTGGCCGGCGAGTACACCCGTGAGGCGGGCGTGCGCACCCTGGAGCGGTCCATCGCGCGGCTGCTGCGCAAGGTCGCCTCGCAGCACGAGCTGGGCGAGCGGGAGTTCCCGTTCTCCATCGGCGCGGGCGAGTTGCGCGGCCTGATCGGCCGGCCGCACCACGTGCCGGAGTCCGCCCAGGACCCGGCGGAGCGGCGCACGGCGGTCCCGGGCGTGGCCACCGGTCTCGCCGTGACCGGCGCCGGCGGGGACGTGCTCTTCGTCGAGGCCTCCCTGGCCGACCCGGAGACGGGCGCCGCCGGGCTGACCCTGACCGGGCAGCTGGGCGACGTGATGAAGGAGTCGGCGCAGATCGCGCTGAGCTTCCTGCGCTCGCACGGAGCCGAGCTGGAGCTCCCGGTCGCCGACCTGAAGGACCGGGGGGTGCACATCCACTTCCCGGCGGGCGCCGTCCCCAAGGACGGGCCGAGCGCGGGCATCACCATGACGACCGCGCTGGCCTCCCTGCTCTCCGGCCGCCAGGTCCGCACGGACGTGGCCATGACCGGCGAGGTCTCGCTGACCGGGCGGGTGCTGCCCATCGGCGGGGTCAAGCAGAAGCTGCTCGCCGCCCACCGGGCCGGGCTGACCACCGTGATCATCCCGAAGCGCAACGAAGCCGACCTGGACGACGTCCCCAGCGAGGTGCTGGAGGGGCTGGAGGTGCACCCGGTGACCGACGTGCGCCAGGTGCTGGAGCTGGCCCTCGCCCCGGCGGTGGTCTCCTTCACCAAGGCCGCCTGACCGGCGGCGCGGCGTCACCGGAGGCCCGGGACCCCCGATCGGCGGGGCCCCGGGCCTCCGGCGCGCCACCTGGGAAATACTGGACCCGTACAGGGGTGCCAGGCTCGCACCCCTCCACGGATGGGAGCGCACGTGCACGGCAGTGAAGACCAGGAGTTCCTCGCGCTGGAGCGGGAGCTGTCCGTCTTCCTGCGGCGGGCCCGCGCCTCCTCGGGCGAGATGGCCCGCGCCCTGCACCCCGAGCTGGAGCCCGCCGCGTACGGGCTGCTCGTCCGGCTGGAGGCCGCCGGCCGCCAGCGGGCCACCGAGCTGGCCGCCTACTTCGGCGTCGGCAAGGCCACCATGAGCCGCCAGCTGCGCGCCCTGGAGCTGCTGGGCCTGGTCGCCCGCGAGCCGGACCCCGCCGACGGCCGCGCCTTCCTCGTCGGCCTGACCGACGAGGGCCGGGACCGGTTCCTGCGCGTCCGGGGCGCCCGGCGCGAGCAGTACATGCGCAAGCTGGCCGACTGGGACCGCGGCGAGGTCGCCGAGCTGGCCCGGCTGCTCAACCAGCTGAACTCCGGCGAGGAGTAGCCGCCCCGGGCGTCGGCGGGCGCTCACAGCTCCGCGTACACCGCCGAGGCGTCGTCGTGGCGCTTGTGCCGGCCCGGCGGGCGCAGCGGATCGGCCTCGATGGCCCGGACCCGCCGGATCAGCCCCTGCGCGCCCTCGTCCCGCAGCACGTCCAGGCAGGCGGCCCAGTCGCCCTGCCCGAACGTGTCCGTCCACCGGCTCGCCCCGTCCGTCAGCGCGGCCAGCGCGCCCACCCGGGCGCGCGGGGTGCGCCCGATGACGGCCCGGACCGCCACCGACGGGTCGGCGGCGGCGGTGAAGAACCCGCCCTCGGCGTTGCGCAGCGCGTCCGTCGCCGCCACCGAGCCGCGCACCCCGTGCGGGAGGCGGTCCAGCCGGTTGTCCAGGACGGCCGTGACCCCGCCGCCGGGCGCCCGCAGCAGGAGCACCGAGTCCGAGAGCACCAGGTGCTCCACGCAGGTCTCGTCCCAGCGCGCCATCACCACCGTCGCCTGCGGTGTGCGGACGTGAGAAAGGTCACAGGTGCCCCGGTGTGCGTCGGCCGTGTCCCCGATGGCCCGTGCCAGGATCCGGTCCAGGGGCATGTCCCGCCGCGATCCGGACAGTTCGGTCAATCGGCCACCCAGCCGGGTGGCGAACCAGGGCACTCCGTGCGCGCAGCCGTCGTCCCCGCGGGGCGGAGTGACCCCGTCCAGGACGACCACAACACCCCCTCCCGCCGCAGGTGTCGACGCCGACACCCAGTCCTCGTTGGGGCGTTCCGCGCTGCCGGGGGCCGAGGCGAGGTCGATGCGCATACGGACATTCTGCCCACCGGAGGCCTTTGGCGCCGTTCAGGTACGTACCAATGCCGGAAAGGTACTGCCGGTAAATGTGGGCGGGCATATTGCCAAAGCCCGCCTCGATCTTTCAACCGCCCGTCCACGGAGGGCCTCTGGCACGCCGTGCCCGAGTTGGTCGGCCACTCCTCCGTGATGTTCACTCCTTCGAGTGGCCGGGTGGGCGATGTGCGGCTCTCCTCCCAACACACTGCGAAGGTCTGAGGCGGTACGAGGGGGCAGGGGGCGTTTACTTGTTGACCGGCCGTTACCTCGGCCACACGAGTAGACGAGCACGACCCCACGTACAGGATTGCGAGCACCGGTGCAGAAGAAGCGGTCTCGGAAGAACGGCACCGCCAGCGCCGACGGACCCGCCAAGGCAGGACGCCGTGTGCGCGTCCGCAGCAGGCTGGTCGTCGGAGTAGCAGTCGCCGGACTCACCGTCCTCGCGGCCGGCACCCCCGCCGTCGTCTCCGCCACCAGGGAACTGGACGACTCCCAGCGACTCGTCACCCTCGCCGAGCAGACACAGCACGCCCTCACCCTCGTCCACCTCCTCGGCGACGAGCGCGACGCCGTCGTCGAGTACGTGGCCAAGGGCCGGCCCGGCAACGCCAAGGCCCCCGTCGACGAGCGCACCGCGCGCACCGACCGCCAGCTCGCCGAACTCCGCCCGGAGGCCGACGAGGACCTCGCCCGCGCCCTCGGCCACGTCAAGGCCGCCCGCGCCGAGGCCGTCGACGGCAAGGGCACCCCGGTGGCGGCCCAGCAGGCCTACGCCGGCGTCATCACCGAACTCCTCGCCCCCGGCGACCGGCTCGCCGAGCTCACCCCGCCGCGGGCAGAGGCCGCCCTCGCCGTCACCCGCCCCATGGCCCCGCTGGGCCAGGCCGTGGACCAGGCCTCCGCCACCCGCGGGCTGCTGCTCGCCGCGCTGGCCGTCCCCCGCGCCGAACAGGCCCCGAACAACGCCCTCGCCGACGAACTCAGCGGCGCCGCGCAGCGCTCCCGCGTCCGCGAACAGGCCGCCCTCGACGACTTCAACCGGGCCGCGCGCCCCGACGTGCGCCAGACCCTCGCCGCCACCGTCACCGGCCCCGAGGTCAAGAGCGCCGAGGACCAGCTCAAGCGGCTCACCGAGCGGCCCGCCCTGACCCCCGCCGAACGCAAGGCCACCGACCCCGGCGCCCTCGCCGCCGCGCTGACCGCACGCATCGACCGCATGCGTTCCGTCGAGGCCACCCTCGCCGGCCAGCGGGCCACCGCCCTCGCCACCCTGCGCGACGACGACGTGACCCGGCTGGAGCTGGTGGTCGCCGGACTCGGCGCCCTCTTCCTCTTCGCCATCGGCTTCGCCACCGGCGTCGCCCGCTCCCTGACCCGGCCCCTGTCCGTCCTGCGCCGCGGCGCCGAGCGGCTGGCCACCCCGGAGGGCTCCCAGGAGCCGGTGCGCTTCACCGGCCGCAACGACGAGTTCGCCGAGGTCGTCCGCCACCTCAACGCCGTGCGCGAGCAGACCGTCGCCCTCCACACGAAGATCGCCGGCCTCGACGCCGACCGGCGCAGGCTCATCGGCCGCAACGAGGCCCTGGCCTCCAGCCGCGAAGCCCGCGAGAAGGAGCTGGCCTCCACCCGCAAGGCCCTCGAAGGGGAACTGGCGGAGCTGCGCGCCGGGCTCGAAGAGCACCGCCGCGTCATGTCGACCACCTCCGTCTCGCTCTCCCTGCGCACCCTCGGCCTCGTCGAGCGCCAGCTCGCCGTCATCGAGGAGCTGGAGTCCAAGGAAGGCGACCCCGACCGGCTCGCCACCCTCTTCAAGCTCGACCACCTCGCCACGGTCATGCGCCGCCACAACGAGAACCTCCTGGTCCTCGCCGGGCAGGAGCACGGCCACGGCCAGAGCCTGCCGGTGCCGCTGGTCGACGTCATGCGCGCCGCCGTCAGCGAGATCGAACGCTACGAGCGCGTCGACCTGACCGCCCTGCCCTCCTACACGCAGGTCGCCGGGCACGCCGCCGACGACATCTCCCACGTCGTCGCCGAGCTCCTGGAGAACGCCACCACCTTCTCCCCGCCGGAAGCCAAGGTGAAGGTCTCCGGACTGATCACCGACGCCGGTGACGTGGTGCTGTCCGTCGTCGACGAGGGCATCGGCGTCACCGGGGACCGGCTCGACTCCCTCAACTCCCGCCTCTCCACCCCCGAGGCCTACGACGAGGAGCCCGAGGCCGAACACGGCCTGGGCCTCGGCCTGTACGTCGCCGGCCGGCTCGCGGCCCGCCACGGCGTCACCGCGGAGCTGCGCGCCGCCGCCCACGGCGGCACGGAGGCCGTCGTCGTCATCCCGGCCTCGCTGCTGCCGGACGCGCCCCCGGTCTCCCCGGTCCACAGCCTGGGATCCTCCGGCGCGCCCGCGTACCAGCTGCCCGGCGTGATCGCCGAAGCCAACGAGCACACCCTCCCGCCCCGGCTGCGCCCGCGGCCGGCGGAGGAGCCGGCCCCGGCCCCTGACGAGACCGCCAAGGTGGTCACGCTGGCCGAGGCGTTCGAGGCGGAGGCCGCCGCCCCCGGGCGCGAGGGCGCCCAGGCCGGTACCGCGCAGGCCGCGGACGCCGTGGACGGGGATGCCGAGGACGCGGGTGCCGTGGACACGGATGTCGTCGACACGGATGCCGTGGACGCGGATGCCGTGGACGGGGACGCCGTGGACGCGGATGCCGTGGACGGGGATGCCGGGATAGGCGCCGCCGCGGAAGCGGACGGGGAGCGCGGGGCCGCCGGGATCGAGGCGGACGACACCGACCCGGCCGACTACGACGCGTCCGAGGGCTTCGCCGCCGCGGACCTGGTGGCCGAGGCCTTCGGGACGGGTGCCTTCTCGAAGAAGGCCGCCGGCACCGACCTCCACGACGAGGAGCGGCCCGCCCGGGTCGTGCCGCTCGCCGAAGCCTTCGACGACGGCCGGATGCCCCCGGCGGACCAGGTCTTCACGGCCGGCGCCGAGACGCCGCCGGCCGCCGACCCGCACGCCGAGGAGCCCCCGGCCGGCTTCGAGGACGCGGCACCGCCCGCCGATCAGGTCTTCACGGTGCCCGCCCCCGCGGCGGAGGCGCCGGGCGGGGCCGGTCCCGGGGAGGAGCTCCTCGCGCGGGTCGTGGCCGACGCCGACGCGGACGCCTTCGCGGCGGCCGACCCCGCCCGGGAGGACGCCGCCGGTGAACCGGGCACCGCGCCCGGTGGCCCCGTACGCAAGGCAGGACTGCCGCGCCGTGAACGCGGCGACGCCGACCAGGGCGGACACCGGCGGGCGTCCGACGCGGACGACGGCTTCGTCCCCCGCCAGGGCAGCCACCCCGATCCCGTCAACGAGGCCGTCACCGCCAAGGGCCTCCCCAAGCGCACCCCGCGCGCCGTGGCCGCCCCCGGCGGCGGCGCCGGACGCCCCGCCGCGGCCCGCCCCGAGCCGCGTCGGGTCGACGCCGAGGAACTCCGCCGCCGTCTCGGCGGTTTCTACCAGGGCGCCCAGGACGGACGCCGGGTCGTCGCCGCCGAACTGGCGCAGGACCAGCGGCAGACCCCGGGGGGTCCGGGGGCCCAGGAGGCCCACGGGCAGGGACACACAGACCAGGGGGACACCGCACAGGAGGCACGCACATGACCGCGCCCAGTACGTACGGACTGAGCAGCCAGGCCCGCAACCTGCAGTGGCTGCTGACCGACCTGGTGGAGGAGGTGCCCGGGGTCAACTCCGTCGCCGTCGTGTCCTCGGACGGGCTGCTGCTGCTCTCCTCCGAGTCGGCACCGGAGTCGGGCAAGGGCGCCCGGCCCAAGGGTCCCCGCGGGGCCTCGGCCGACCTCGCCACCATCGTGTCCGGGCTCGGCAGCCTCACCACGGGCGCCGCCTCCCTGATGGAGTTCGGCTCGGTCAAGCAGACGATGGTGGCGATGGAGAACGGCTCCGTCTTCGTCATGTCCATCAGTGACGGCTCCCTGCTCGGCGTGCACGCCACGCCCGACTGCGACATGGGAGTCGTCGCCTACCACATGGCCCTGTTCGTCGGCCGCGCCGGCCACGTCCTGACCCCGGAAGTCCGCAGCGAGCTGCGCCAGTCGATGGAGAACACCCCGTGAGGAGTACGGCCTCCGACCGGCTGCCGATACGCGGCGCCGACCGGCGCCCCGCCCGCGTCCGCCCGTACTCCCTCACGGGCGGCCGCACCCGCTTCACGCAGGTGCTGCTGGTGGAGACGTTCGTCGCCACCCTGGACGCCGGACCGGCCAAGACGCCCGACCGGATGCCCGAGATGCGGGCCATCGTCGAGGTCTGCCGGCGGATGCGGACCATCGCCGAGATATCCGCGCTGCTGAAGCTGCCGCTCGGCGTGGTCCGGGTCCTGGTCAGCGACCTCGCCGACCAGGGCCGGATCCGCGTCTACGGCACGGGGCACGGCACCGGCCGCCCCGAACGCGCGCTGCTGGAAAGGGTGCTCGATGGCCTTCGCCGTCTCTGATGCCGTCTCGGGCCCGGACACCGCGCTCCTGCTGGACGACGAGCCCGTCCAGCCGTGGCAGTACGACCGCTCGCGCGCGCCCGTCGCCGTCAAGGTGCTCGTCGCGGGCGGGTTCGGCGTCGGCAAGACCACCTTCGTGTCCTCCGTCTCCGAGATCACCCCGCTGCGCACCGAGGCGGTGATGACCCAGGCCAGCGTCCCCACCGACGACCTGACCGGGACCCCGGACAAGAGCACGACCACCGTCGCCATGGACTTCGGCCGCATCACCCTGGCCGACGACCTCGTGCTGTACGTGTACGGGACCCCGGGCCAGGAGCGGTTCTGGTTCATGTGGGACGACCTGGTGCGCGGCGCCATCGGCGGCCTGGTGCTCGCCGACACGCGCCGGCTGCGCGACTGCTTCCCCGCCCTCGACTACTTCGAGAGCTGCGGGCTGCCGTACGCCGTCGCCGTCAACCACTTCGAGGGCTCGAAGCCGTACGAGCCGGAGGACGTGCGGGAGGCGCTCACCATCCCGCCGGACGTTCCCGTCGTGATCATGGACGCGCGGCGCCGGGCCACGGTCGTCGAGTCCCTGCTGACCCTGGTGGGCCACGCGCTGGACGCCACGCCCGCGTAGCCGGCCCGGCCCGTGGTTCCCGCACGCAGCCCCGTACCGCCCGTACTGCTCAGATTGAGCCCGTACTGCTCAGATTGAGAACGTGAGATGCGCAGGATACTTGTCGTGGGGGCCGGGCAGTCCGGCCTCCAGCTCGCCCTCGGCCTCCAGGCGAAGGGCTACGAGGTCACCCTCATGTCCAACCGGACGGCGGACGAGATCCGCACCGGACGGGTCATGTCCACGCAGTGCATGTTCGACTCCGCCCTCCGGCACGAGCGCGACCTCCAGCTGAACTTCTGGGAGCGGCAGGCCCCCAGGATCGAGGGCCTCGGCGTCTCCGTCGCCGCCCCCGACGGCGGCCGCGCCGTCGACTGGCTCGGCCGGCTCAAGGGCTACGCCCAGTCCGTGGACCAGCGCGTCAAGATGGCCGGCTGGCTCGACGTGTTCGTGCAGCGGGGCGGACAGCTGGTCATCCACGGCGCGTCCGTCGCCGACCTGGACTACTTCTCGCGCGCCTACGAGCTGGTGCTGGTCGCCGCCGGCAAGGGCGAACTCGTCTCCATGTTCGGGCGGGACGCGGCACGCTCCCCGTACGACAGCCCCCAGCGCGCGCTGGCCGTCGCCTACGTGCACGGGCTCGCCCCGCGCCCCGAGCACCCGGACACCGACGCCGTGCGGTGCAACCTCGTACCCGGCGTCGGCGAGCTGTTCGTGATGCCGACGCTGACGACGTCGGGCCGGGCGGACATCCTGTTCTGGGAGGGCCTGCCGGGCGGCCCGCTCGATGTCTTCCAGGGCGTCAACGACCCGGGGGAGCACCTGGAGCTGACGCTGGAGCTCATGGAGAAGTTCGTTCCGTGGGAGTACGCCCGCGCCACGAAGGTCGAGCTGACGGACGCGGGCGGCACGCTGGCCGGCCGCTACGCGCCGGTGGTCCGCAAGCCCGTCGGGCGGCTGCCGGGCGGCGGGCTGGTGCTGGGCGTGGCGGACGTGGTCGTCGCCAACGACCCCATCACCGGGCAGGGGTCCAACGCCGCCGCGAAGTGCGCCGCCTCCTACCTCTCGTCGATCCTGATGCACGGCGACAAGCCGTTCGACGAGGCGTGGATGAAGGCGACCTTCGACAAGTACTGGTTCACCACCGGCAAGCCCGTCACCCAGTGGACCAACGCCATGCTGGGCGCCCCGCCGGAGCACGTGCTGAACCTGATCGGAGCGGCCGGGCAGCACCAGCGCGTGGCGGATCGATTCGCCAACGGCTTCGACAACCCGGCCGACTTCGACTCCTACTTCTACGACGCGCAGGACACGGAGGACTACCTGGCGGCCGTGGCGGAGGAGGCCGGCCCCTCCTCCGCGTCATAGCCGGCGTCGTAGCCGCTGTCGTCCCCCGTCGTCGCGGCCTCCGGTAGCGGTGGCGGCGTGAAGTGCGCCAGCGGGGTCCCGTCCGGGTCGGGACGGACCGCGCCCAGCAACGGGTTCGCCGCGATCGGGGACACCTTCACCCGGGCGCCGGGGCGGGGGGCCTGGATCACCTTGCCGTCGCCGATGTACAGGGCCACGTGGGTGGCCTTGGGGAAGTAGACCACCAGGTCACCCGGGCGCAGCCGGTCCAGCGGCACCCGGGGCAGCTGCGCCCACTGCTCCTGGCTGGTGCGCGGGATGGGCCGTCCGGCGTGCTCCCAGGCCTGCGAGGTCAGCCCGGAGCAGTCGAAGGAGGCCGGCCCCTCGGCGCCCCACACGTACGGCTTGCCGATCTGGGCCGTCGCGTAGCGGAGGGCGGCGTTGCCCTCGGCCGTGGGCGGGGTCGTCCGGGCGGGCAGCCGGCCCGAGTCCACCAGCGTGCGCTGCGCACCGGCGGTGACGGCCGCCTCCCGGGAGCTGAGCCGGGCGAGTTCGGCGGGGGTGAGGGAGGCGAGGAGCCGCTCGACCTCCTTGAGCCGGCCGGTGACCTGCCGCTGGGCGTCCCTCTGCTGCGCGGCGAGGCCCTGCTGCGCGTCGAGGGCCTTGCGTGCGGCGTCCGCGAGCGTCCGCGCCTGTTCCCGGTCCCGCTCCAGCCGCGCCACGACCCCGGCCCGCCGGGCGCCTTCGCGTGCGGCGAGGCGGCGCTGGTCCAGGGCCTGCTGGGGGTCGCCGGAGAGCAGCATCCTCAGGTACGGGGAGAGCCCGCCGCCCTGGGCCCCCTGGTACTGCTCCCGGGCCAGCCGCCCGGCGGTGGCCCGTTCGGAGTCCAGGGCGGAGCGCGCCCGGCCGAGGGCGGAGGTGAGCTGCGCCTCCTCCGCCCGGCGGGCCTTGAGGGCGACCTCGGCGGCGTTGTAGGCCTCGGCGGCTTCCTCGGCCTGCTGGTACAGCCCCTGGAGCCGGGTGAGCAACTCCCCGACGGGCTCGGCCCGGGCGGGGGGCGGGGGCGCGGCGGCGACGAGAAGGGCGGCGGCGAGGCAGCTGATGCCGCATCCGAGTAGTCGGTTTGTCATGTAATCACCTCCGCTGGCCGATGCTGCCACGGGGGAGCGCGGGGTCCGACGAGGCGTCACGGCGGGTGCGCGGGGCTCACCCGGGTGGATGCGGGGGGCTCCGCCGGGCGGGGGTGGGCGGCGGAGCGGGGTCGGGGAGGGGCGGGGTCCCCTTGACCGGTCTCAGGGAGGGGTTGGGGCTTTCCCGTCCGTCTCATCGTCCTTCCGTGTCGGGCCGGCCTGTCAAGGGCGCTCCTTCGTCGCGTCGCTGCGCGATGGCCTTCGGCCACCCTTGACAGGCCGTCCCGCCCCGGAAAAACGAAGACTGCCGGGAAACCCCCAAAGGAACGGGACGGTCGATTGATGGACACACGGCCGGATCAGCGATGAGGCGAGGTGGTCGGGGGCCGGTAGACCAGCCATCGGGCCCGCCGTGAATTCCCTCCGGGACGGCCCTCCGCGTCAGATCGCTACGCGCTCCTCCCGGCTTGGCGTCTGCCAGCCGTCTGGGCCGCTGCCTGCACCGCAGGACGACGTGAGCGTCATCCGGGACCTGTGGGCGCATCAGATCGCTACGCGCTCCTGGGATTCCGGCGCCCGCAGTCCGTCTGGGCCGCTGCCTGCACCGCAGGACGACGTGAGCGTCATCCGGGACCTGTGGGCGCATCAGATCGCTACGCG
>NZ_JBBDHD010000286.1:0-1567 GCF_044129415.1 Streptomyces racemochromogenes | reverse complement strand
CCGACCACGTACCGATCAATCCGTGCACGATTCCGCAGTTCACGGGTGACCTGGACGCGTTGGAGAAGAACAAGACGGCGATCGACACGGCGGCGGGCACGTTCCGTGACGCGGGATCGAACGTGGACTCCGAGTTCCAGGGCCTGTCGGCGTTCTACTCCGCGCCGGAGGCGGAGAAGCTGTTCGCGACGACCAAGCCGGTCAAGACCGACAGTGATTTCTTCGCCGACCAGCTGGAATCGGCGTCCAAGGCGCTGGGCGAGTACATCACCGAGGCCCGGCCGATCGTCGCCCGGTTGAAGGAGCTCCAGGCCAAGGCCACCACGTTCAGCAACAAGATCAGCGGGGACGCGCACTGGAAGGACGACGGGGACAAGATCGATGAGAACAACGATCTGATCCACGACGTCAACGCGGCGGTCTCCGCGTTCTGGGCCGCGGAGCGCACCTGCGCGAACAAGATCCGCGCGCTGTACTGTGCCGCTCCGCTCGTCGCGGACGACGGGTCGCACGGCGCGAACATGTACGGCTACAAGGGCGAGGACCTCAACAAGGCCCAGGACCTGCCGTGGGGTTCGCAGCTGGAGGAGACCCACCGGGCGTGGGAGATCGGCTACTGGGTCAAGTCGTTCGTGTGGGACGGTCTGATCGTCGACGGGATCTGGGGCACGATCCGCGGTCTGGGCACCCTGGTGGGTGTCGACGGCTGGGACAAGGCCGGCCAGGCCTGGACCGGTCTGGCCAAGCTCGCCACCGGTCTGGCGATCGCCTCGATGCCGGGGGTCGGGACGGCGTTCTGGCTGGCCGACGACAAGGACCTGCCCTCCTGGATCCGTGACTCGCGTACCGCGGTGAAGGAGACGGGCAAGGCGCTGGTGGCGTGGGACGAGTGGGGCAAGAACCCCGCCCGCGCGGCGGGAGCGGTCACTTTCAACGTGCTGACGACCGTCTTCACCGGTGGTGCGGGCACCGCCGCGAAGGCCGGTACGGTCGCCAAGGTCATCAGCGTGGCCGGCAAGGCCGGCCGTCTGATCGACCCGATGACCTACATCGGCAAGGCCGGCTCGCTGGCCAAGGTCAAGGTCGGTGACCTGTTCGCGAACCTCGGCAAGGTCGACGGGGCCTTCCCGAAGATCACCGACGTGGTGTGGAAGGACCTGCCCAAGGCCGACATGCCCGGGGTGAGGTTCCCCCACCCCGAGGACACCGTCCGCCTGCCCGACGACGCGCTGGGCCGCCCCCAGTTCTACGACAAGACCACCCACCAGCTCCTGGACCACCAGGGCCTGCCCAAACAGGACCTCACCTCCGTCCCCAAGGGACCCGACCACCCCCTCGCCGAAGTCCCCAAGAAGCAGGAAGTCACCGTCGGCGGCGGCGACACCCACCCGGTGAAGGTCACGGCCGACCAGCCCCTGGCCACAACCGCCGACAACGCGGCCCACCAGGCCGACCACACCCCCGGCGGCACCGCCGGCCACACCCCCCACAACAGCCACACCGAACCCGGCAACACCGGCACCACCCCCGGCCACGGCGGCACCGACACCACCCCCACCACCGGCGG
>NZ_JBBDHD010000285.1:0-1641 GCF_044129415.1 Streptomyces racemochromogenes | reverse complement strand
CCTGAGACCCCGCCGCGCCTCCGGGGCGGGGGGGCCCCCGCCCCCCCCCCCGCCGGGCCGGGGGGGGGCGGGGGGGGGTGGCGCCCCCCCCCCCCCCCCGCGCGGCCCCCCGCCCCCCCCCCCCCCCCCCCAGGCCGAGCAGGGCGCGCGCCTCGGGCCCCGTGTACACGCGGTCCGTCTTCTTCTCCAGTACCGCGATCCGCTTTCGCGCCTGGACCTTCTCCGACTTGTTCAACTGGTAATAGGCGGCACCGGTTCGATACGTGTGCCCGCATTCCACGACCCATTCCCGGATCGCCGCGTCCCGGGTCACCGGAATCAGCTCGTACTCCGTCCGGTCCACCGGGGTGAGACCGGCGGCCTTGATGGTCGCCTCGTTGACCGCGTCTGCGCCGGCGGAGAACACCGCCCGCGAACCCCGGATGCCCTTCGTGCGACCCACCATGAACTTCTCGGTGGCCTCCTGGATGACCTGCCCGGCCTCCTCCAGGCCCCGCGTGCTCGTGGCGTCCCAGATGGCGATGTTGTCCTTCGGGAACCCGCACCGCATGGCCTCCCGCTTGCCCATCTGGTCCGGCACCAGCACGGCCAGGGTCCAGTTGTCCTGCTGTGTCTCGATCATCGTCGCCAGGGCGTCGACCAGGGCCCGCGGGTCCCGGGAAGGGGTGTCCGGGCAGCGGTGGCTGGCGTTCTCCTGGCCGTCGGTGAGCACGAACGTCAGGAAGCTGTGGTCGCCGTACAGCTGGGCCGTCTGCGCCAGCTCCCGCTGCGACTTCAGCGTGGCCGCCAGCAGGGCCGTCATTCCGCCGACCCGGTAGAGCTGCTTCAGGGACGGCATGCGCAGCACGTCCTTGTCGTAGATGACGCATTCCACCGTGTTGGCGAAGACGTACACCGTGACGCGGGTTTCCTGGTCGAGTTCCTGCGACCGCCGGGCCAGATAGGCGATCTGCTGGTCGGCGACTTCGACGACCTTGCCGCTGAGATGTGACATGGACGAACTGGCGTCCAGCACAAGGGCGACGTGATTGATGTAGTTCTGGTTTCCGGACATGGCCGCTCCCCCTTTTTCCGAACCGATGAACAGATCCTCGCACCCGCCACTGACAATCGGCCCCGCACGGCCGGAGGGGGGTGAAACGATACTTCTGTGGCATCTGAGTGAACGGCCGTTCCCGCAGGGGCTCCTGGGCGGTTGGACCGGCCGACGCGCCTACCGACCGCGCGTCGTTCCACCGATCCTTAGGGGAGTCATGCGCATTCGTTCCGCCGTCACCGCTTCCGTCCTGGCCGCCGGCATCCTGCTGGGCGGGGCCGGTGCCGCCCTGGCCAACGACGGGGTCGACATCGACTACTTCTCCGGCGGTCACAAGGCCTACTCGTCGAACTGCTCCTCGTTCGCCGCGGTGCCCCACAACCTCCCGTCGTTCGCCGGCCCGGTCTACAGCTCCACCTGCGCCAAGGACGGCGAGAAGGAGTGGCTCAAGGGCAGCCACCTGGGCGCCTGATCCCGGGACACCCCGTGCCGCGGGGGCGGAACGGCGCCCGCGCCCGGCCGCCCCCCCCGGGTTGCCCGGGGGCGTCCGCCCAGGCGCGGCTTGTCAACGTCCTGCCACCATGGGGAGTTGTATGTTTTCAAAA
>NZ_JBBDHD010000284.1:0-1644 GCF_044129415.1 Streptomyces racemochromogenes | reverse complement strand
ATCGCCGGGAACAGCAGCTCACCGGACTGCATCATCTCGTACAGACGGTGCACACCCGTGGTCGTCTCCTCCGTCACCCCCCGCACCCCCGCGGCCAGCGCCGCCCAGTCGATGTCCGTCCTCGTCAACAACCCCAGGACGACCGCCATCTCCTCGTTCTCGGCCGTCGACACCTCCGGCACCGCACCCGCCTTCTGGAACTCCACCCCCTTGTGGACCAGCAGCGTGGCATCCCCACCGTCATCCAGGATCATGTTCGGGCCCGCATGCCCCGGCCACCTCAACGCCTGCTCCGTGCACCACCAGTACTCCTCCAGCGTCTCGCCCTTCCAGGCGAACACCGGAATCCCCGCCGCCGCGATCGCCGCGGCCGCGTGGTCCTGCGTCGAGTAGATGTTGCACGACACCCACCGCACCTGCGCCCCGAGCGCCACCAGCGTCTCGATCAACACCGCCGTCTGCACCGTCATGTGCAAAGAACCCGTGATACGGGCCCCGGCCAACGGCCGCGCCGCGGCGTACTCCCGCCGGATCGACATCAGACCCGGCATCTCGTGCTCGGCCAGAGTGATCTCCTTGCGCCCGAACTCGGCGAGGGAGATGTCGGCGACCTTGTAGTCGGTGAATGCGGCAGACATGCGGTGTGCTCCTTGAAGAGGTACGGGGGCGGAGGTCATCGACGGCCTCCCGCGTTGAAGTAGCCGGCTTCGGGGTGGTGGATCACCAGAGCGTCGGTGGACTGCTCGGGGTGGAGCTGGAACTCCTCCGAGAGGTGGACGCCGATCCGCTCCGGCCGGAGGAGGTCGGCGATCTTGGCCCGGTCGGACAGCTCGGGGCAGGCCGGGTAGCCCAGGGAGTACCGGCATCCCTGGTACTCGGTACGGAACATGCCGTCCATGGCCGCCGGATCGGAGCCGGCGATGCCGAGTTCGGCGCGGACTCGGGCGTGCCAGTACTCGGCCAGGGCCTCGGCCAGCTGGACGGACAGGCCGTGCAGCTCCAGGTACGCGCGGTAGGAGTCGGACTCGAAGAGCTTGGCGGTGGCCTCGCCGATCTTCGAGCCGACGGTGACCACCTGGAGGCCGATGACGTCGGTCTCGCCGGACTCCTCCGGGCGGAAGAAGTCCGCGAGGCACAGGCGCCGTCCCCGGCTCTGGCGCGGGAAGGTGAACCGGGTCCGCTCGGCCCCGTCCTCGTCCAGGATGACCAGGTCGTCGCCCTTGGAGACGCAGGGGAAGTAGCCGTAGACCACGGCCGCTTCGAGGAGCCGGTCCGTGTGCATGCGGTCCAGCCAGCCGCGCAGCCGCGGTGTGCCTTCGGCGGCGATCGAGTCCGCTTCCTTGAGGCCCCACTGGCCCTTGAACAGCGCGTTCTCGTCCAGCCAGCCCGCGTACTCCTTGAGCTGGACCCCCTTGACCACGCGGGTCCCCCAGAAGGGCGGGGTGGGCACCGGGTTGTCGACGGCCACGTCGGAGCGGCCGGCCTCCTCCGGCTCCCGCACGTCGAGGACGGCGGTACGCCCGGGTACGCGGCGCTGCTTGAGGGGCGGGAGTTCGGCGCCGGGGATGCCGCGCTTGACGGCGATCAGTGCGTCCATCAGCCGCAGGCCCTCGAAGGCGTCACGGGCGTAGCGGACCTCGCCCT
>NZ_JBBDHD010000283.1:0-1693 GCF_044129415.1 Streptomyces racemochromogenes | reverse complement strand
AGATCCGCCGTGTCGACCGGGTGATCATCCGTTTCGCGGGTGACTCGGGTGACGGTATGCAGCTGACGGGTGACCGTTTCACCTCGGAGACGGCGTCTTTCGGCAACGACCTCTCGACGCTGCCGAACTTTCCCGCCGAGATCCGTGCCCCTGCCGGGACCCTGCCCGGGGTGTCCTCGTTCCAGCTGCACTTCGCCGACCACGACATCCTCACTCCGGGTGACGCGCCGAACGTGCTGGTCGCGATGAACCCGGCCGCTTTGAAGGCGAACATCGCCGATGTCCCGCGGGGCGCGGAGATCATCGTGAACACCGACGAGTTCACCAAGCGGCCGATGGCCAAGGTCGGCTACGACACCTCCCCGCTGGAGGACGGCTCGCTGGACGCCTACAACATCCACCGGGTGCCGCTGACGACGCTGACGGTGGAGGCGCTGAAGGACTTCGGGCTGACCCGCAAGGAGGCCGAGCGCAGCAAGAACATGTTCGCGCTGGGCCTGCTGTCGTGGATGTACCACCGTCCCACGGAGGGCACGGAGAGTTTCCTGCGGCACAAGTTCGCCAAGAAGCCGGAGATCGCCGAGGCGAACGTGGCGGCGTTCCGGGCGGGCTGGAACTTCGGGGAGACCACGGAGGACTTCGCCGTCTCCTACGAGGTGGCGCCGGCGACGACCGCGTTCCCGACGGGCACCTACCGCAACATCTCGGGGAACCTGGCCCTGTCCTACGGGCTGATCGCCGCGGCCCGGCAGGCCGACCTGCCGCTCTACCTGGGCTCCTACCCCATCACCCCGGCCTCCGACATCCTGCACGAGCTGTCGAAGCACAAGAACTTCGGTGTGCGCACCTTCCAGGCCGAGGACGAGATCGCCGGGATCGGCGCCGCGCTGGGGGCCGCGTTCGGCGGGGCCCTGGGGGTGACGACGACCTCGGGCCCGGGCGTGGCCTTGAAGTCGGAGACCATCGGTTTGGCGGTCTCGCTGGAGCTGCCGCTGCTGATCGTGGACATCCAGCGCGGCGGTCCCTCCACGGGCCTGCCGACCAAGACCGAGCAGGCCGACCTGCTCCAGGCGATGTACGGCCGCAACGGCGAGGCCCCGGTGCCCGTCGTCGCCCCGCGCACCCCGGCGGACTGCTTCGACGCGGCGCTGGAGGCGGCCCGTATCGCGCTGGCCTACCGCACCCCGGTGTTCCTGCTGTCCGACGGCTACCTCGCCAACGGCTCGGAACCCTGGCGGATCCCGGACGTGGCCGACCTGCCCGACCTGAGGGTCCGGTTCGCCACCGGCCCCAACCACACCCTGCCCGACGGCACCGAGGTGTTCTGGCCCTACAAGCGCGACCCGCAGACCCTGGCCCGCCCGTGGGCGGTACCGGGCACGCCCGGGCTGGAACACCGCATCGGCGGGATCGAGAAGCAGGACGGCACGGGCAACATCTCCTACGACCCGGCCAACCACGACCACATGGTCCGCACCCGCCAGGCCAAGACCGACGGGATCCGCGTCCCCGACCTGGAGGTCGACGACCCCGACGGCGCCCGCACCCTGGTCCTGGGCTGGGGATCGACCTACGGCCCCATCACCGCCGCCGTCCGCCGCCTGCGCGCCCAGAAGACAGCGGTCGCCCAGGCCCACCTACGCCACCTCAACCCCTTCCCGAAAAACCTCGGCGAGGTCCTGAAGCGCTACGA
>NZ_JBBDHD010000029.1:0-76284 GCF_044129415.1 Streptomyces racemochromogenes | reverse complement strand
GGGCGGGGGGGGGCGGGGGGGGGGGGGGGGGGGGGGGGGGGGCGGGCGGGGGGGCGCGGCCCCCCCCCCCCCCCCCCCCCCCCCCCCCCCCCCCCCCCCCCCCCCCCCCCCCCCCCCCACGGGAGGGGGCCCGGGGTCAGGCCCCGGCGGTGCGGCGCCGCCGCAGCAGGGCGACGGCCCCCGCCGCGCCCAGCGCCAGCGCCCCGGCGCCGCCGGCGAGCACCGCCCCCGGCCCGCCCCCGGCACCGTCACCGACGCCGGCCGACGGGGCCGCCCCGGCGTAACCCCCGGCCAGGCCCCGCTGCGCGTACGCGGACCCCGGCAGCTTGTCCCCGTACGCCTTCACGACCCGCGCCCGGTAGGCCCCGAGCGCGACCCCGTCCGGGCCCACGGCCCGTACGGCGTCCTCGTCCAGGGGCAGCACGCGCCCGCCGTCGGCGACGTACCAGGCGTCGATCTGCGGTTCCCGGAACACGGTCCCGCCGGGCAGTTTCGCGGCTCCGAGGGCCGCGTAGCGGAACTCGTCGTCGCCGGTGGCGATGTTCACGACCTCCCATCCGGTCCCGGTCTTCGCGGTCCACAGGGCGGCCTTCTGCCCGTCCGAGGACACGGCCTCGCTCGCCAGGAACTCCACCCGGGCCACCGCGGCCCCGGCCTTCCCGGCGACGAACTCCGGTGCCAGGTAGCTCACCGGTATCGCCTCCCCCTCGATCCGGGGCCGGGCGGCGGCCGCAGACACCTTCCCCTCCCGGGCGAAGAACCTGGACAGGGTGGCCAGGGTGTCCGGCGCGGCGGCCGCCTCGTGTGCGGCGGCCCGGTTCTCGGCGGTGGCGGTCTGCGGCTGGGGGACGGGCGCGGCGGAGGCCTGCCCGCCCAGGGCGGCGGTCAGGGCGGCGGCCGCGAGGGCCACGGCGGCGGCGCGAACGGTCTTGGCGGTCACGCGGTCACGCCCCGATCCGGTAGAGGGAGTGGGTCCAGGAGAAGGTGTCGTTGTCCACGTACCAGGCGTGGGAGGCCCAGTTGTAGCGGTCGTTCGAGGGCCACGGGTCGCCCCAGTAGACCCAGCTGCTCGCGGTGTCGTACCCGTAGAGGACGTGCATGTGGCCGCCGCCGCCCGACCACTGGATGCGGGTCTCGACGGGCCGGTTGGCGTTGATCTCGGTCTGGACGGTGGAGTACTGGAGCCAGCCGGTGACGTAGCTGCCGGAGTTGATCCCGGCCCAGCGCAGCGCGGTCTGGACGTTGCCGAGCGTGGCCTGGTTGTTGGGGCACTCGGTGCCCTGCTGGCGGTTGAAGGCGGCGTTGCAGAACTGGTTCTGGCTGTAGGTCCGGCCGAACCAGGTGGCGATGGTGTTGCCGCTCGCGGCCCAGCACCAGTTGCTCTTCTGCTGCGCCTGCATGGTGATGTCGAGCCGCTTGTACGCGAGGGCCGACGTCGGGGCGGCGCCCGGGTCGGCGGTCGGGACGGCGGCGGTGGCGGTGCCGGCGCCGGACCCGAGGGTCAGCAGTACGAGCAGCAGGGCGGAGATCAGGGAGGCGGCCGGGGAGAGCCGCCCTCTTCTGTTGCGCATCGCGTTCCTCCCGAGGTGGGGACTCAGGTGTGTGGGGGTGGAGGAGCGCGTCCGGACGCTGTGGAGGAGCATCGGGGTGTTGTCGCGATCAGGTCAACACGCTTCAATACGCGGTGACATTGCAGTGTGAACGGTGGGGCTGCGGTGTGAACGGTTGCTCTAGTTCCACCTGGTCTCCCGGAACCACGGCCCGGTCCCCCACCCCGGCGCGTGTGAACGTTCACAGAGGAGAGTCGCCATGCGGCCGACCGGCGACACGGCAGGCACGGCGGACCGTTCGGGCACGGCGGACCTCGGACAGCTGCTGCGCGGCGGCCCCTTTCACCTCGCCCTGCGCGCCGCCCTCGCCGCGCGCGGACTGCCCCTGCACCGGGTGCAGCACCGGCTCGCGGCGCGCGGCATCAAACTCGGAGTGACCAGCCTCAGCTACTGGCAGCAGGGCGCCCGGCGCCCGCGCCACCGGGAGTCGCTGCGGGCGGTCTCGGCCCTGGAGGAGATCCTGGAGCTCCCCCCGGGCTCCCTGCTGCGCCTGCTGGCCGACCCGGCGCCCGCCGCCGGCCCGGCCCGCCCGGCCGCCCGGCCCTACCGGGCGCTGGTGAGCGCCGGCGCGGCGGTGGAACGGCTGCTGGCGGAGATGGATCTCCCGGCGGACGGCGGCCTGCACTCGGTCGGCCACCACGAACGGGTCCTGATCGGCCCGGAGGGCGAGCTGCGCACGCGCGAGTCGCAGCAGGTCGTGCGGGCCCACCGCGACGGGGTCGACCGCTACCTCGCCATCCACCACGGCGACCCGGGCTGTGACGCGGCCCGGGTGGCGGTGACGGCGTACGAGAACTGCCGCACGGGCCGGGTCCGCTGCCACCCGGAGGCCGGGGTGGTCGTGGCGGAGCTGCTCTTCGACGCGCGGCTGCGGCGCGGGGACACGTACGTCTTCGGGTACGGCATCGAGGACGGCACGGGCCCGCGCAGCACGGAGTACGTGCGCGGCTTCACCTACGCGGGCGGCCAGTACATGCTCCAGGTCCGCTTCGACGAGGCGGCCCTGCCCGTCCGCTGCCACCGCTTCGCCCGCACCTCCCCGGCGGCCCCCCGCACCGCCCTGTCCGACCTCACCCCCAGCGGCCGCCACCGCGCGGTCCACCTGGTCGAGGAGGCGGTCCGCCCGGGGATCCTGGGCATCGTCTGGGACTGGGGGTAGGGGCGGTGGGCGGCCCGGGGTGGGGCTCAGCCCGCGATCAGCCTGCCGTTCTCCGCCTTGACCGGGACGGCCGGAAGGGGGTCGGAGGCGGGGCCGCGCAGGACCTTGCCCGTGGTGACGTCGAAGCGGCTGCCGTGGCACGGGCAGTTGCCCTCACCCTTGTCGATCTTGTCGAGGACGCAGCCGGCGTGCGTGCACGTGGCGCTGAACGCCTTGTACTGGCCCTCCGCCGGGCAGCTGACGACGAGCTTGTGCTCCCGGAACAGCTTCGAGCCGCCGACCGGGACCTCCGTCGCGGCACCCAGCTCGACCGGCTCCTTCGGGACGGCGGGGCCGCCCGCGCCGCTGCCGCCCTCGGTCGAGCAGGCGGTGAGCGCCGCCCCCGCGCCCACGGCCCCGGCGAGCGCGGCGGCGCCCTTGAGGACGGTACGGCGGGCGGCGGGCTGTGACGCGGACATGCGGTTCTCCTGGCACGAGGGGGCGGGCCCCGGGCGGGGCCCACCCGACGATACCGGCGCCCGATGGGATAGCTTCCCCCGCGTGATCGTCGTCGGTGGAGAAGCCCTGATCGACCTCGTGCCCGTGGCGGAGCCGCCGGGCGCGCTGCTGTCCCGGCCCGGCGGCGGACCGTACAACACCGCCCTGGCGCTGGGCCGGCTGGGAGCTCCGGTGGCCTTCTGCTCCCGGGTGTCGGCCGACGGCTTCGGCGAGGGGCTGCTCGCCGGGCTGCGGGCCGCCGGGGTGGACCTCTCGCTGGTGCAGCGCGGGCCCGAGCCGACCACGCTGGCCGTGCCCTCCCTCTCCCCGGACGGCTCGGCCGCGTACGGCTTCTACGTGGAGGGGACCGCCGACCGGCTGTTCGCCCTGCCGCCCGCGCTGCCCCCGCGGGCACGGGCCCTGGCCCTCGGCAGCTGCTCGCTGGTGCTGGAGCCGGGCGCGAGTGCGTACGAGGCCCTGCTGCGGCGGGAGTCGGGGCGCGGGCTGCTCACCCTGCTCGACCCCAACGTCCGCCCGGCGCTGATCGCCGACCCGGCCGGATACCGGAAACGGTTCCTGGGCCGGCTGCCGTACGTGTCCGTGCTGAAGCTGTCCGAGGAGGACGCGGACTGGCTGGGCGGCCGGGTCGGGGACTGGCTGGCGGCGGGGCCCTCGGCCGTGGTGCTGACCCGGGGGGCGGCGGGGATGACGGTGTGGACCTCCGACGGCGCGGAGCACAGCGCGGCGGCCCTTCCGGTGACCGTCGCGGACACGATCGGCGCGGGCGACACCGTCAACGCGGCCCTGCTGCACCGGCTCGCGGGCACCGCGGACCCGCGCGGGGCGGACTGGCCGGACGTCCTGGCCCACGCCGCCCGCGCGGCCGCGCTGACCTGTACCAGGGCCGGCTGCGAGCCGCCGTACGCGGCGGAACTCGGCCTCAGCCGATAGCGGCCCACAGGGTCCGGGCGAGGGCCGGCGCGAACTCCTCCACCGGCTGGACCACTTCGGCGCCGGAGAAGTGCAGGAAGAAGGCCCGCTGGAAGCAGGCGCCGAGCAACAGCGCGGCGGCGGCGCGGGGGTCGGCGCCCGCCCGGAGCCGACCGGCGTCGAGCTCCCGGCGCAGGCGTCCTTCGAGGGCGTCGAGCACCACGTGCGGGCCCTGCCCGATCTCCTGGACCCCCTCGCGGTGGCGGGTCAGCAGGGCGGGCTCGGCGAACAGCGAGGCGGCCATCGGCATCGCCTCGGCGTAGAACAGCGAGGCGTGCCGGGCGATGTCGGCGAGTGCGTCCTGGAGGGGGCCTTCGCCGGGACCGCCGCCCAGCGCGGCCATGAGCGGCCCGGCGTTGGGCGTGCGCTCCATCAACACGCGGACGAACAGCTCCTCCTTGTTGGCGTAGTGCTTGTAGAGCGCGGCCTCCGAGCAGCCTGCCTCGCGGGCGATGGCCTTGGTGGTGGTGTTGGCGAGGCCGATGGTGCGCATGAGGGTCTCGGCGGCGTCCAGCAGCCGCTCGGAGGCGGGCCGGGTTGACTTCGGGGTGGGCATTCACTCACCCTAGTGGACCAGAGGGTGAGTGAATACTCACCCACCACCTTCGACAGGGGTCGACGATGAAGATCACGGTGTTCGGAGCGACCGGCGGCGTCGGCCGCGAGGTGGTCCGGCAGGCCCTCGCCGCGGGCCACGAGGTGACGGCGGTGGTCCGCGACCCCGCCCGGCTGGAGGTGCCGGCGCACGAGCGGCTGCGGGTCGCGGTCGTGGCCGACCTGACGGACGAGGCGGCGCTGGTGCCCGTCCTGGCGGGGCGGGACGCGGTGATCTCGGCGCTCGGCGCCGCCAACAACAGACAGGCCCGGCTGACACCGGTCACCGGGCCGGCCCTGCGGGCGGTGGTCGCGGCGATGGAACGGGCGGGGGGCGGGCGTCTCTCGGTGGTCAGCGCGGCGCCGCTGGGGCCGGACGCGGAGGGGGACGGCCTGCTGCTGCGGAAGCTGGGCTACCCGCTCCTCCGCTGGGCGCTGCGCGACCTGTACGCGGACCTGGCGGTCATGGAGGCCGTGATCGCGGCGGCCCCGAGCGGGGTGCGGTGGACGGTGGTCCGCCCGCCGCGCCTGCTGGACCGGCCTGGGACGGGTCGCTACCGGCGCGCGGTGGACGCGAACGTCCCGGGCGGCCGCGTGATCGCCCGCGCGGACGTGGCGACGGCCCTCCTGGACACCCTGTCCGACCCGTCGACGGCGGGCCGCGCGGTGGGCGTCGCCGCGTAGCCCCCGACCGGCGGTGCCGCATTGCCGCTGCGCGGGGCCGGCTCCCCGCCCCGCCCTTCCACCGTTCCCCGGCTCTGCCCGGACCCGCGCCTCAATCCCGGCGGACTGAAAGACCCCGGGGCTCCGCCCCGGACGCCGCGCCCGTGCGCTCAAACGCCGCGCAGGCTGGAAGGTGCCGCTCCGCCGCCTCCCGGGGCCGGGGCCGGGGGTCGGGGGTCTGGAGGCGGAGCCCCCGGGAACGCGGGCCGGGGCCGGCCCTGGGGAACGGCGGGGCGGGGGGAGGCTCCGCGCAGCGGCACCCGCCCCCCACCCCACGGCGCGACTACGCCTTGCGGCTCCGCGAGGCCGCCTTCTTCGCCGGGGCCGCCTTCTTTGCCGGGGCCGCCTTCTTCCGCGCGCTCCGCGCCGCCGGCACCGTCGCCGCGTCGGAGATCCGCTCCGCCCCGAGGATGTCCCGCAGGAACTTCCCCGTGTGGCTCGCGCCCACCGAGGCGACCTGCTCCGGCGTGCCCTCGGCGACGACGAGACCGCCGCCGTAGCCGCCCTCGGGGCCCATGTCGACGACCCAGTCCGCGGTCTTGATGACGTCCAGGTTGTGCTCGATGACGATCACCGAGTTCCCCTTGTCCACCAGCCCCGACAGCACCTTGATCAGCTTCGAGATGTCCTCGAAGTGCAGACCGGTCGTCGGCTCGTCCAGCACGTAGACCGTCCGCCCCGTCGACCGCTTCTGCAGCTCCGACGCCAGCTTCACGCGCTGCGCCTCGCCGCCCGACAGGGTCGGGGCCGACTGCCCGAGGCGGACGTAGCCCAGGCCGACCTCGGTCAGCGTCTTCAGGTGCCGGGCGATCGTCGGGACCGCCTCGAAGAACTCCAGCGCCTCCTCGATCGGCATGTTCAGGACCTCGGCGATGGACTTGCCCTTGTAGTGGACCTCCAGCGTCTCCCGGTTGTACCGGTCGCCGTGGCAGACCTCGCACGGGACGTAGACGTCCGGCAGGAAGTTCATCTCGATCTTGATCGTGCCGTCACCGGAGCAGTTCTCGCACCGGCCGCCCTTGACGTTGAAGGAGAAGCGGCCCGGCAGGTAGCCGCGCACCTTCGCCTCCATCGTCTCCGCGAACAGCTTGCGCACATGGTCGAAGACGCCCGTGTACGTCGCCGGGTTGGACCGCGGCGTCCGGCCGATCGGCGACTGGTCCACGTGCACGACCTTGTCGACCAGGTCGTCGCCGTCCACCCGGGTGTGCCGTCCCGGCACGGACCGGGCGCCGTTCAGCTCGCGCGCCAGGTGCGTGTAGAGGATGTCGTTGACCAGCGTGGACTTGCCGGAGCCCGACACGCCCGTGACCGCCGTGAGGACGCCCAGCGGGAAGGACACGTCGATGTCCCGCAGGTTGTTCTCCTTGGCGCCGTGGACGGTGAGCTTGCGGTCCTCGTCCACCGGCCGGCGGACGTCCGGCACGGGGATGGACCTCTTGCCGGACAGGTACTGCCCGGTCATGGACTCGCCGTTCTTCAGCAGCTCCTTCAGCGAGCCGCTGTGCACCACCTTGCCGCCGTGCTCGCCGGCGCCGGGGCCGATGTCCACGACCCAGTCGGCCACCTTGATGGTGTCCTCGTCGTGCTCGACGACGATGAGCGTGTTGCCCATGTCCCGCAGCCGCACCAGCGTCTCGATCAGCCGGTGGTTGTCGCGCTGGTGCAGGCCGATGGACGGCTCGTCCAGCACGTACAGCACGCCGACCAGACCGGATCCGATCTGCGTCGCGAGGCGGATGCGCTGGGCCTCGCCGCCCGAGAGGGTGCCGGCGGCGCGGTTCAGCGAGAGGTAGTCGAGACCCACGTCGACCAGGAAGCGGAGCCGCTCGTTGACCTCCTTGAGGACCCGCTCGGCGATCTTCTTGTCGCGGGCGTCCAGCTTCAGGCGCCCCAGGAAGTCGGCGCACTCGCTGATCGACATCGCGGCGACCTCGGCGATGGACCGCTCCATCACCGTCACGGCGAGCACGATCGGCTTGAGCCGGGTCCCCTCGCAGGTCGGGCAGGGCACCTCGCGCATGTAGCCCTCGAAGCGCTCGCGGCTGGCGTCGCTCTCGGACTCGGCGTGCCGGCGCTTGACGAAGGGCACGGCGCCCTCGAAGGCCGTGGTGTACGCGCGCTCGCGCCCGTACCGGTTGCGGTAGCGGACCTCGATCTGGGTCTTGTGCCCGTACAGCAGGGCCTTCCTGGCGCGCTGCGGCAGTCCGGCCCACGGGATGTCGGTGCGGAAGCCCAGTTCCCCGGCCAGTGCGCCGACCAGCCGCTGGAAGTAGTCCTTGGTGTGGCCGAGCGACCAGGGCGAGACCGCGCCCTCGTCCAGCGACTTGTCCTCGTCCGGGACGATCAGTTCCGGGTCCACCTCCATGCGCGTGCCGATGCCGGTGCACTCGGGGCAGGCGCCGAAGGGCGAGTTGAAGGAGAAGGAGCGCGGCTCCAGCTCCTCGAAGGAGAGGTCGTCGTACGGGCAGTAGAGGTGCTCGGAGTACATCCGCTCGCGCTCGGGGTCGTCCTCGGCGAGGTCGACGAAGTCCAGGATGACCATGCCGCCGGAGAGGCCGAGGGCGGTCTCCACCGAGTCGGTGAGCCGGCGCTTGGCGCTGTCCTTGACGGTGAGGCGGTCGACGACCACCTCGATGGTGTGCTTCTCCTGCTTCTTCAGCGTGGGCGGCTCGGAGAGCTGGATGGTCTGGCCGTCCACCCGGGCGCGGCTGTAGCCCTTGGTCTGGAGGTCGGCGAAGAGGTCGACGAACTCGCCCTTGCGCTCACGGACCAGCGGGGACAGCACCTGGAAGCGGCTGCCCTCGGGGAGCGCGAGGACCTTGTCGACGATGGCCTGCGGGGACTGCCGGGAGATCGGGCGGCGGCACTCGGGGCAGTGCGGCTTGCCGATGCGGGCGAAGAGCAGGCGGAGGTAGTCGTAGACCTCGGTGATGGTGCCGACGGTGGAGCGGGGGTTGCGCGAGGTCGACTTCTGGTCGATCGAGACGGCCGGCGAGAGGCCCTCGATGAAGTCGACGTCGGGCTTGTCCATCTGGCCCAGGAACTGGCGGGCGTACGACGAGAGCGACTCGACGTAGCGGCGCTGGCCCTCGGCGAAGATCGTGTCGAAGGCCAGGGAGGACTTGCCCGAGCCGGAGAGTCCGGTGAAGACGATGAGGGAATCGCGGGGCAGGTCGAGCGAGACGTTCTTCAGGTTGTGCTCGCGAGCGCCACGAACGATGAGACGGTCGGTCACGCCGGTCCGCACCTTTCTTGAGAGAGCGGGGGCACAGGCCCCCGGCTTGTCCAGGGTATGGGGGGCGCCTCTGCGATGGAGTGTGTCTGGACTATCGAGCGTATAGCACGCACATTCGATTTACGGCACGCGCAAGAGGGCTTCACCCGATCGTGTGGCCCCGCCCTCCGGGCCACTAGGCTCGGCCCCATGACTGATCATGTGCACGACCTGGCCTCTGTACGTGAAGCCACCGAACGGCTGCTGAACGCGGTCGCGAAACTGGACAACGCCTCCCTCTCCCAGGAGTCACACCTCCCGGGCTGGACCCGCGGCCACATCCTGGCCCACCTGGCGCGCAATGCCGACGCCCTCGTCAACGTCTTCGAGGGCCGCCCCATGTACGAGAGCGCCGCCGCCCGCGACGCGGACATCGAGCGCGACTCCGGCCGGCCCCTGGAAGAACACCTGACGGACCTCCGTGATTCCGGGGCCCGCTTCCTCGCCACCACCGAGCCCGCCCAGGACTGGCAGCGCACGGTCGAGCTGCGGAACGGGGTCACCGATCTCGCCGCGAACGTGCCGTTCCGCCGGCTCGTCGAGGTGGAGCTCCACCACGTCGACCTGAACATCGGCTACGAGCTCTCCGACCTCCCGGAGGAGTTCACCGACCGGGAGATCGCCTTCCTCGCCGACCGCTGGTCCGGCCGCCCCGACGTCCCCCCGGTCACCCTGACCGGCCCCGACGGCGCCCCGGTCGCCCGCACGGGCGGCACCGAGGGCGCCCCGGTGACCCTCCGCGGCCCCAAGGACGAGCTGCTCGGCTGGCTCGCCGGCCGCGGCCACAAGGGCGCCCGCCTCACCGTCGCAGCGGGCGACCGCCTGCCCGAACTCCCCGCGCTCTAGGATTCGGACATGACGTACAGCGGAGCGGTGAAGGTCGGCGGTCCCGCCGACGTGCACGAACTCGCGGACCTGATGATCTCCAAGGTCGCGGTGGGTTCCATGAACAACAACGCGTACCTGCTGCGCTGCCGGGCCACCGGCGAGCAGCTCCTGATCGACGCGGCCGCCGAGGCGGACACGCTGCTGAACCTGATCGGCGACGACGGCATCGCGTCCGTCGTCACCACGCACCGGCACGGCGACCACTGGGGCGCCCTCCAGGCCGTGGTCGACGCCACCGGGGCGCGGACCTACGCGGGCGCCCAGGACGCGGAGGGCATCCCCGTCCCCACGGACGTCCCGGTCGGGGACGGGGACGTGATCACGGTCGGACGGGTCTCGCTGACCGCCCGCCACCTGGTCGGCCACACCCCCGGCTCCATCGCCCTGGTCTACGACGACCCGCACGGGCACCCGCACGTGTTCACCGGCGACTGCCTCTTCCCCGGCGGCGTCGGCAACACGGGCGGCGACGCGAAGAACTTCGCCAGTCTCATCGACGACGTCGAGACCAAGATCTTCGGGCAGCTGCCCGACGAGACCTGGGTCTACCCGGGCCACGGGAACGACACCACGCTCGGCACCGAGCGCCCCCACCTCGCGGAATGGCGCGAGCGGGGCTGGTGACCCCCCGGCGCGTGTGCCGCCGTCAACGCCGGGCGGCCATGCGCTCCTTCCGGTCGACCTCGACCGAACGCATGTCCCGGTGAGGCGGGGCGGGGTAGTTGCTGCACCATGCAACAGGACCTCTCCCCGCCTCCCGTCCCCGCCGAGGCCTCCGGCGCCTCCGGCCCCTCGATGCTGCGGCTCGCCCTGGCCTCCCTGGTCGGGACCGCCATCGAGTTCTACGACTTCTTCGTCTACGGCACGGCCGCCGCCCTGGTGCTCGGCCCGCTCTTCTTCCCCTCGTTCTCCCCGCTCGCGGGAACCCTCGCAGCCTTCGGCACGTTCGGCGTCGGCTTCCTGGCCCGTCCGCTGGGCTCGGTCGTCTTCGGGCACGTCGGCGACCGCTACGGGCGGCGCCCGGTCCTGCTCGCCTCGCTGCTGCTGACCGGGCTGGCCACCGTGGCGGTCGGGTGCGTGCCCTCGTACGCCTCCATCGGGATCGCCGCGCCGGTCCTGCTGCTCCTGCTGCGCTTCCTCCAGGGGCTGGGGCTCGGCGGGGAGTGGGGCGGGGCGGTGCTGCTGACCGCCGAGCACGCCCCCGAGGGGCGGCGCGGGCTCTGGTCGAGCTTCCCGCAGATGGGCCCCTCCACCGGCTTCCTCCTGGCCAACGGGCTGACCCTGGCCCTGTCCGCCCTGCTGAGCGACGCGCAGTTCGGCGCCTGGGGCTGGCGGGTGCCCTTCTGGTGCGCCGGGCTGCTGGCGCTGGCCGGGCTGTGGCTGCGCCGGTCGGTGGAGGAGACCCCGCAGTTCCGGGCCCTCACCGAGACCGGCCGGCGGGCCGAGGCCCCCCTGTCGGAGGTGCTGCGCGGCCACTGGCGGCTGCTCCTGCTGACCGGCGGGGCGATGTCGGTCGGGTACTCCGTCTTCTACGCGGTCACCACCTGGTCGCTCGCGTACACCACCGGGCGCCTGGACATGGACCGGACCCTGATGCTCGCCGTGGTCATGGCCGCCGTCCTGCTGATGGGGCTGGTGACGGCGCCGCTGGCGGCGCTCGGCGACCGCTGGGGCCGGCGTCCGATGTGCCTGGCCGGCAGCGCGGCCTGCGCGCTGTGGATGTTCCCCTTCGTGGCGCTGCTGGGCAGCGCGGACCCGCTGCTGGTGACGGTGGGCTGCGTCGGCGCCCTGCTGGCGATGGTCCTGATGTACGCGGTGGTGGGCGCGTACCTGCCCGAGCTGTACGCCCCGCGGATCCGCTGCACCGGCGCTGCCGTCGGCTACAACCTGGGCGGGGTCCTCGGCGGCGCCCTGACCCCCGTCGTGGCGACGGCCCTGGCGACCGGCTCGGGTCCGCCGTGGGGCGTGGCCGTGTACCTGACCGCTGTGGCCCTGCTCAGCCTCGGCTGCTTCGCCCTCCTCCCGGAGACCGCCCCGGCCCCGGACCGGGCGGGCGGTGCGGGGACGGGGACGGGGACGGCCGAAGCGGAGGCGGCCGAAGCGGCCGCCCCCGCCTAGCGCCCGGGACCGGATCAGGCGTCGACGCTCCGGGGCTCCTCGGCGGCGGCTTCGGCCGCCGCCTGCTTCTTCGAGGCGATCAGGCTGGTGATCGTGGTGATCACCAGGACGCCGCAGATGACGCCCAGGGAGACCGGGATGGAGATCTGCGGGACGTGCACCCCGGACTCGTGCAGGGCGTGCAGCACCAGCTTGACGCCGATGAAGCCCAGGATCACGGACAGGCCGTAGCTGAGGTGGACCAGCTTCTTGAGCAGGCCGCCGATGAGGAAGTACAGCTGGCGCAGGCCCATGAGGGCGAAGGCGTTGGCGGTGAAGACGATGTACGGGTCCTGGGTGAGGCCGAAGATCGCGGGGATGGAGTCCAGGGCGAAGAGGACGTCGGTGGTGCCGATGGCGAGCATGACCACCATCAGCGGGGTCATGATCCGCTTGCCGTGGTCGCGGATGAAGAGCCTGGTGCCGTGGTAGCGGTCGGCGACGCCGAACTTCTTCTCGATCGACTTGAGCAGGCGGTTCTCCTCGAACTCCTCCTCCTCGTCGTCCTTGCGGGCCTCCTGGATCAGCTTCCAGGCGGTGTAGATCAGGAAGGCGCCGAAGAGGTAGAAGACCCAGGAGAAGGTGGTGATGATCGCGGCGCCGGCGGCGATGAACACCGCGCGCAGGACCAGGGCGATCAGTACGCCGACCAGCAGGACGCGCTGCTGGAGGTGGGAGGGCACCGAGAACTTCGCCATGATCAGGACGAAGACGAAGAGGTTGTCCACGCTCAGGGACTTCTCGGTGATGAAGCCGGCGAAGAACTCCTGGGAGGCCTGGCCGTTGCCGAAGACCAGCAGGCCGAGGCCGAAGAGGGCGGCGAGGACGATCCAGACGACCGTCCAGGTGCCCGCCTCCCTGAGGGAGACGTCATGGGGCTTGCGGCCGATGAAGAAGTCGGCGCCTATGAGGATGCCGAGACCGAGAATGGTCAGCACCCAGAGGGTCAACGAAACGTCCACGGTATTCACGCCTCCGGCGGATGGCTCGGCACAAGGGTCAGCGTCATCGCTGCCGGAGGTCTCTTCCACCCGGGCCCCTCACGGGCCGCGGGCCGGCGCCCCGGGACCACCGCGTCGGATCGACCGGGTGGCCCGTACTGACGGGCACGCCGCGCAGGAACAGCAGGAATACTCCCCTCCGCAGGTCTCAGGGTACCCGCGGAAGGGGCCAAAGGTAAAGGGATCCCCAAACGGGGGTCACCGAATGGTCATCGACCGGTCATGGGCCGCCCTCGCCGATCTACTGCCGGGTGGCCCGGCGGGCCCGCGCGACGCGGTCCAGCGCCTGGCCGAGGACCCGGCTGCCCTGCGGCGGCAGGTCCGGTTCGAAGGTCCAGGCGTGCTGCACCCACGGGTCGGCGAGGTACTGGTCCGGTACCGGCGACAGCCGCAGCAGCGAGCGCCACAGCGGGTCCAGCAGCGGACCGTACGCGGAGGCCTCGTCGCGGTCCGCGACCATCAGCAGGTGCACGCCGACCGACGGGCCCTCGTCGGCCAGGTAGCGCAGCTGGGTGACGGCGCGGTCGTCGAAGCCGTGCGGGAAGTCGTGCACGACGAGCAGCTGGTCGGCCGGGTCCAGGTCCGGGGGCAGGTCCTCGGGCGCGCCGGCGCGCAGCGCCATCTGTACGAGGTCCACCCGGCGGGTCAGCCGGGCGAGGGTGTCGGCCACCCCGGCGGCGCCGGCGGCGGGCGGCGCGGCCAGCACGCCGGCGGCCACCAGCGGGGCCAGCGCGGCGGAGGCCGCGCCGGCCGCGTCGATGACGTGGACGGAGAACCGGCCGGCGGGGTGGACGGCGAGCAGCCGGGCGGCGTGGGCGACCGCCATGTCCATGGCGGCGCGGCGCAGCCGGTCGGTGTCCATGGTCATGGCGGCCTCGGAACCGGTACGGCCGTTGTCGATCCACAGGCCGCGGTCCAGCGGGAGCCGCATCAGCATGGGGATCTTCAGCCCGGGGCTCTCGGGGAGGCTGAGGTTGCCCAGGCGCAGGGCGAGGGGGCCCTCCTCGGGCGTCTCCCCGCCGTGCCAGACGGGGTTGTCCCAGCGGGCGTACGCGGCCGGCAGCGCGGGTTCGACCACCTCGGACTCGGCGGTGAGCTGGGCGAGGTCGCGGTCGAGGACGGCGCGGGCCTGGGCGACGAGGTCGTCGCGGCGGGCCCGGGCGGTCTCACGGGCGTCGCCTCCGGAGCCGTCGGGGCTTCCGAGGCGGTGGCGGGGGTCGGACAGGGCCTCGTCCAGTTCGCGGTCGAGGCGGGAGTCGGCGAAGTCGACGGCGCTGCGATAGGCGGCGACGGTGCGGGCCAGGTCCTCGAACATGCCCCAGACCTGGTTGTAGAGGCGCTCGTCCATGGACCAGCCGGTGGCGTCCCCGGCGACGGGGGCCGGGGGGCCGTCCGGGTCGTCGGGGGAGGCTGCCGGGGGGCTGGGAGCCGGCTCGGGCGCCTCGGCCGTGGTGCGGCGCCGGCGCGGGTGGGCGTAGTCGATGGTGGGCCGGCCGTCGGCGGGCTCGGCCGGGGCGGGGCCGGGCGTGCCGGCGTAGGGGGCTCCGGAGACGGGGACCGGGTCCGCGGGCCCGGGCACGGCCGGTGCGGGGTGCCCCGCCGCGTCCCGGTCCTGGGCGTGCGGGAGGGAGGCGAGGGGGCGTCCGGCGTCCGCGGGGCGGGCGGCCGCGCGCAGGGCCTCGTCGGCGAGGGCGGCGGCCTCGGCGGCCGGCAGTCCGCCGTCGGCGAGGAGGGCGGTGAGCCCGCCCGCGTACCCCTGCCCGACGGCCCGCACCTTCCAGGCGCCTTGGCGCCGGTAGAGCTCCAGGGCGACCAGGGCGGACTCGGTGTCCAGTCCGTCGACGGCGAAGGAGGCGAATTCGGTCCCGCCCTGCCCGGCGATGGCCACCTGCGGGGCCGGGAGGGTGCCGAAGCGCTGGGGGCCGCCGGGGGGCAGGACGAGGAGCACGCCGATCCGGTGGACCTCCGGCGCGACGGCGTCGAGGTCGACGCCCAGGGTGTGCCGTTCGGCGGGTTCCCCCGGCGCGCCGATCCCCGGTGGGGCCGGGGTGCCGGGGTGGGCCAGGGCGCCGGGGCCCGGCAGCCTGCCCTGTTCGTCGGCCAGGGCTGCCAGCGCGAGCACGGCGGTGCCCGCCGAGACCGTGACCTCCACCCGCGTGTGGGGCACGGGGTGGTTCTGTCCCCGGACCAGTTCGGCCGTCATCGTGCAGCCCCTCCCCCGTGCCTTCTTCTCTTGTCCGCGGTGCTGTCCGCCGGTGCTGTCTACAGGTGCGGCAGGATCGCCGGCATCAGGTCCTGGAAGGTCCGGCCGTTGGCCGGGGTGCCGAGGGCCGTCATCTGCCAGCCGCCGCCCGACCGGGACACCTTCGCCATGATCTGCGCGGTGTACTGGCCGCCGCCGTCGAGGGTGTAGCGGGCCAGTTCCTGGCCGTTGGTCTCGTCGACGATGCGGCAGAACGCGTTCTGCACTTCCTGGAAGGTCTGGCCGGTGAACGAGTTCACCGTGAAGACGATCGTGTCGATGTGGACCGGCACGCGCTGGAGGTCGACGAGGATGGCCTCGTCGTCCCCACCCTGGCCGACGCCGCCGACGAGGTTGTCACCGGTGTGCCGGACCGAACCGTCGTCGCTCTGGAGGTGCCGGAAGAAGACCACGTCCACGGGCTGCTTGTCCGCGAAGAGCACCGCCGAGGCGTCCAGGTCGATCTCGCGGGTGCGCGAGCCGAACAGCCCCCGGCGCTTGGCGGCCTGCCAGCCGAGGCCCATCCGGACCGCGGTCAGCGTGCCGCCGCCCTTCTTCTCCAGACTGATGGCCTGGCCCTTGGTCATGTTGACCGTCACGCGCGTCCCCTCTCCATAGCCCACCCCCAGGCAGCGTGTACCTGCGGCTGTTCCCACACCCTACTGACCGCCCCCGGGTCAGGCGAGGCCCGCTTCCCGCATCTGCCGGAGCTCCTTCTTCAACTCGCCCACCTCGTCCCGGATGCGGGCCGCGACCTCGAACTGGAGCTCGGCGGCCGCGCCCCTCATCCGCTCGGTCATCTGCTCGATGAGTGCGGCCAGTTCGGCGGCGGGGCGGTCCGTGAGCACCTCGGCGGCCTTGGCGCCCTTGGCCCCCTTGGCGCCCTTGCCGGCCTTGGCCTGGGCGGCCGCGCCGAGGGCCGGGACCGGGGCCTTGGCGCCCTTGCCGTCCTTGGCCTGCCGGTAGCCGGTGCCGAGCAGCTGTTCGGTGTCGAGCTCCTCGCGGGCGATGGTGGCGACGATGTCGTTGATCTTCTTGCGGAGCGGCTGCGGGTCGATCCCGTTGGCCGTGTTGTAGGCGATCTGCTTCTCGCGGCGCCGGTTGGTCTCCTCGATGGCCTTCTCCATCGCGGGGGTCATCTTGTCCGCGTACATGTGGACCTGGCCGGACACGTTGCGCGCGGCACGGCCGATGGTCTGGATGAGGGAGGTCCCGGAGCGCAGGAAGCCCTCCTTGTCGGCGTCGAGGATGGCCACGAGCGACACCTCGGGCAGGTCGAGGCCCTCGCGCAGCAGGTTGATGCCGACCAGGACGTCGTACTCGCCGGAGCGCAGCTCGCGCAGCAGCTCGATGCGGCGCAGGGTGTCCACGTCGCTGTGCAGGTAGCGGACCTGGATGCCGAGCTCCAGGAAGTAGTCGGTGAGGTCCTCGGCCATCTTCTTGGTGAGGGTGGTGACCAGGACCCGCTCGTCCTTCTCCACCCGCTCGCGGATCTCGTGCACCAGGTCGTCGATCTGGCCCTCGGTGGGCTTGACGACGACCTCGGGGTCGACGAGGCCGGTGGGGCGGATGATCTGCTCGACGAAGCCGTCGGCGCGCGAGAGCTCGTAGTTCCCGGGGGTCGCCGACAGGTAGACGGTCTGCCCGATGCGCTCCTGGAACTCCTCCCACTTCAGCGGACGGTTGTCCAGGGCGGACGGCAGGCGGAAGCCGTGGTCGACGAGGGTCCGCTTGCGGGAGGCGTCGCCCTCGTACATGGCGCCGATCTGCGGCACGGTGACGTGCGACTCGTCGATGACGAGGAGGAAGTCCTCGGGGAAGTAGTCGATCAGCGTGTTGGGCGCCGAGCCGCGCTCGCGGTCGTCCATGTGCAGCGAGTAGTTCTCGATGCCGGAGCAGGAGCCGATCTGGCGCATCATCTCCAGGTCGTACGTGGTGCGCATGCGCAGCCGCTGGGCCTCCAGCATCTTGCCCTGCTTCTCCAGCTCGGCGAGGCGCTCCGCGAGCTCGGCCTCGATCCCGCGGATCGCCTTCTCCATGCGCTCGGGGCCGGCGACGTAGTGGCTGGCGGGGAAGACGTACAGCTCGCGGTCCTCGCTGATGACCTCGCCGGTCAGCGGGTGCAGGGTGGAGAGCGCCTCGATCTCGTCGCCGAACATCTCGATGCGGACGGCCAGTTCCTCGTAGACCGGGAAGATCTCGATGGTGTCCCCGCGCACCCGGAAGGTCCCCCGGGTGAAGGCCACGTCGTTGCGGGTGTACTGGATGTCGACGAAGCGGCGCAGCAGCCGGTCCCGGTCGATCTCCTCGCCCACCTTGAGCGGGACCATCCGGTCCACGTACTCCTGCGGGGTGCCGAGGCCGTAGATGCAGGATACGGAGGCGACGACGATCACGTCGCGCCGGGTGAGCAGCGAGTTGGTCGCGGAGTGGCGCAGCCGCTCCACCTCCTCGTTGATCGAGGAGTCCTTCTCGATGTAGGTGTCCGACTGCGGAACGTAGGCCTCGGGCTGGTAGTAGTCGTAGTACGAGACGAAGTACTCGACGGCGTTGTTCGGCAGGAGCTCGCGGAACTCGTTCGCCAGCTGGGCGGCGAGGGTCTTGTTCGGCGCCATCACCAGGGTCGGGCGCTGGAGCTTCTCGATCATCCAGGCGGTGGTGGCCGACTTTCCGGTGCCGGTGGCACCGAGCAGGACGACGTCCTTCTCACCTGCGCGGATGCGCTTCTCCAGCTCGGCGATGGCCGCCGGCTGGTCGCCGCTGGGCTGGTAGGGGCTGACGACCTCGAAAGGCGCCACCGTGCGTTCGATCTTCGATACGGGCCGCATGACTCCACCGTACGGCTCCCCACTGACACTCGGGCGCCCGCACGCGCCCCGCCCCAGGTCCGCCGGGCACCCGGCGGCCCCCGAAGGGTCCGTCGGACGGAGCGGCCCTCCCCCTTTCTGGTCCGTTTGTCGTAGTTCGGTGGCGTCCGTGTGATCTTCGAGCCCATGATCGCGGTGAACGCTCCGCCGTGAAGTGCACAGCCACAACGACTGCCGCTCCGGATCCGTCTGACGCAGGAACAGGGCTCACGACCCGAGGAGAACGCACATGTACGTCCGAACCGCCGCCGCCGCGGCCGCCGCCTTCCTGGGCCTCACCCTGACCCTCCTGGGCGGGACGGCGTCGGCCGGCGCCCCCGGGCCCGGGTCCGCCCCCGGCGCCGCAGGGCTGCTGGGGCCCACCGTGTACGCCCACCGGGGGGCCTCCGCGTACGCCCCGGAGAACACCCTCGAAGCGATCGACCTGGCGATGCGGCTGGGCTTCGACTGGGTCGAGAACGACGTCCAGCGGACCAGGGACGGCGAGCTGGTGGTGATCCACGACGACACGCTGGCCCGCACCACCGACGTCGAGCAGGTGTTCCCCGACCGGAAGCCCTGGCGGGTCAAGGACTTCACCGCGGCGGAGATCGCCCGACTGGACGCGGGCAGCTGGTTCTCGCCGCGGTTCGCCGGCGCCCGGGTGCCCACCCTGCGGCAGTACATGGAGCGGGTCCAGGACAACCGGCAGCGCCTGCTGCTGGAGATCAAGAAGCCCGAGCTCTACCCGGGCATCGAGGAGCAGACGCTGAAGGTGCTGGAGGAGACCGGCTGGCTGGACGCCCAGCGCGTCTCGCGCCGCCTGGTGGTCCAGAGCTTCAGCGCCGAGTCCGTGCGCATCGTGCACGGCCTGCGCCCCGACCTGGTCACGGCCTTCCTGGGCACGCCGACCGTGGCCGACCTGCCCCGGTACGCCGAGTTCACCGACCGGATCAACCCCTGGCACACGACGATCTCGGCCGACTGGGTGGCGGCGGTGCACCGGCTGCGGGGCGCCCACGGCAAGGCCATGGAGGTCGACACCTGGATCGTGGACGACGCCCCCACCGCCCGGAAGGTGCGGGAGATGGGGGTTGACGGGATCATCACGAACGCGCCGGACGTCGTACGGATGGCCGTGGGCGGCTACTAGGACCGGCGCGGCTCCGGGCACCCGGGCCCGGGTCTCCCCGGCCTTCCGGTCCCCCGGCCGCGTCCGCGGCGCCGGGCGGGCGGCGCTGTCGGCGGGGCGCCGTACCGTGGGGGCGTGGACAGCACCGAGCGGCCCCGCGGGCCGCACCTCGAATGGACCGTCCTCCCGAGCGAGATCGGTCCCCTGCTCCTGGCCGCGACCCCCGAGGGCCTGGTCAAGGTGGAGTTCCATGCCGCGCCCGACCGGGTGGACCGGATGATCGGCGCCCTGGTCTCCCGGCTCGGCGCCGACGCCTGGCGGCCGGATCCGGGCCGGGAGGAACTGCTGGCCGAGCCGATACGCCAGCTGAAGGCCTACTTCGCCGGGACGCTGCGCCGCTTCGACCTGCCCCTGGACTGGCGGCTCAGCTCCGGCTTCAACCGCCGGGTGCTGCTGGAGCTCGACCGCACGGTGCCCTACGGCTCGGTGGTCGGGTACGGGGAGCTGGCGGCCCGGGCGGGGCAGCCGGGGGCGGCCCAGGCCGTCGGCAACGCCATGGGGTCGAACCCGCTGCCGCTGGTGGTGGCCTGCCACCGCGTGGTGGAGAACGACGGCGGCATCGGGGGCTTCGGGGGCGGGGTGGAGACCAAGCGGACCCTGCTCGCGCTGGAGGGCGTCCTCCCGCAGCCCCTCTTCTAGGGCCTGCCCGGCGGGCCGCGCCGTCGGGGCGGCGCTGCTCCGGGTTTACCCGGTTCCCCCCGACGGTAAGGGGTGGGACACTGCCGCGGTGACTACTGCTGCCGTCTGCGGCCCCACCGCGCACCGTCCCGCCCCGGACACCCCGCCCGCACGCCCGCGACGGGGGTGTCCGGCGTGACCGCCTCCCCCGCGACCCCGCCCGCGGCCTCCCCCGCGGCCCGGGGAGCCGCCCCGTCCGTCACCGCCGCGGAGCTGCCGCGCATCCAGCGGCGGATCTCCGCGGTGCTGATGGCCGGCCAGATGCTGGGGGGCCTGGGCGTGCCGATCAGCATCGCCCTGGCCCCCGTCCTCGCCACCGAGATCAGCGGCACCGAGGCCCTCTCCGGGTTCGCCTCCACCGCCGCGGTGATCGGTACCGCCCTGGTCTCCCTGCCGCTCGCCGCCCTGACCACCGCCCGCGGGCGCCGGGCCGGGCTGCTGGCGGGGTACGCCATCGGCACGCTCGGGGCGGGCCTGGTCGTCCTGGCCGCCTCCGTGAAGAGCTTCCCGCTGCTCATGCTCGGCATGGCCGCCTTCGGCGCCGCCTCCTCCGCCAACCTCCAGGCCCGCTTCGCCGCCGCCGACCTCGCCGCCCCCGACCGGCGGGCCCGCGCGATCTCGCTGGTGGTCTGGGCCTCCACCATCGGCGCCGTGCTCGGCCCGAACCTCTCCGCCCCGGCGAGCGACAGCTTCGCCGGCACCTCCATACCCCAGACGGCGGGGCCCTTCGTCTGGGCCGGCGCCGTCTTCGTCCTCACCGGCACCCTGCTCGGCGTCCTCCTGCGCCCCGACCCGCTCCTGACCGCCCGCGCGCTGGCCGGGCCCGGGGAGGAGTCCCGCCAGGGCCGCTCGCTGCGCGCCGGCCTCGCCGCCGTCAAGGCCTCGCCGCGGGCCCGGCTCGCCCTGCTCACCGTGGCGGTGTCGCACACCACCATGGTCTCGATCATGGTGATGACCCCGGTGGACCTCGGCCACCACGGCGCGGGCCTCAAGCTGGTCGGACTCGTGATCAGCGGGCACATCGCCGGCATGTTCGCGTTCTCGCCCGTCATGGGCTGGCTCGCCGACCGGCTCGGACGGTTCTCCGTGATCGGCCTCGCGGCCGGGCTGCTCTCGCTCGCCGCCCTGCTCGCCGGTACGGCCGCCGGGAACCACGCGCAGAGCGCGGCCGGCCTCTTCCTGCTCGGCCTCGGCTGGTCCGCCGGCATGGTCTCCGGCTCGGCGCTGCTGACCGACTCGGTGCCGCAGGCCGCGCGGGCCGCCGTGCAGGGCCTGAGCGACCTGACGATGAACGCCGCGGCGGGCGTGGGCGGCGCGGCCGCCGGGCTGGTCATGTCCCGGGCCGGCTACGGCTGGCTCAACGCCGTCGGCGCCGCGCTGCTGCTGCCGATGGCGGCCCTGGCCCTGTTCACGGCGCGTCGGCACCCGACGGCCGCCGGGCGGTAGGGCGGGGCCCCGGCGGCGGGCGGCGGGGCGTCAGAGGTTGATGTGGTAGGCCTTGCGCAGCGTCTCGTGCACCGTCCACGTGGTCTTGTCGCCCTCACGCAGCACGCACGCGGAGCCGGGTCCCACCTCCAGCGTGGGACCGCCCTCGACCTCGACGGTGGCGCGGCCGCTGACGACCACGAACAGTTCGTCGGCCTCGGTGTCGGTGACCACCCCGGGGGTGATCTGCCAGATGCCCCGGATCTGGGAGCCGTCGGCGGACTCCCAGAGCACCTTTCCCGTCACCACGGGGCTGCCGGAGACGATCTGGGACGGGTCGAGGTCCTCGGCCTCCAGCTCGGCGTCGGGGACGTCCGTGACGGAAACGGCGAAGGAGGCGGGGGCGTTGTGGTCACTGGTGCTCATGGTGCGCCAGCCTAGGACGGCCGCACCGGCCACGGGGTGATCAGAGCGTCCAGCGCCGACGCGGAGGACCCGTCACTCCGTCGAGCCGGAGGGGGCGGCTTCGCGCCGGAGTCGGGAGGGGCGCGTTTGGGGGCGCGCGTCCCGTGCCATGGATGGGGACATGCCACAGCACACAGCACCCGAGGTCCCGGTCCTGTCGGAAGAGGTCCGCGAGGCGCTGGCCGCGCGCAGGCCCGTCGTCGCCCTGGAGTCGACGATCATCGCGCACGGCCTGCCCCGCCCGCGCAATCTGGCCGTGGGCCTGGAACTGGAGGAACTGGTACGGGAGCAGGGCGCGGTCCCCGCGACGGTGGCGGTGGTCGACGGGGTGGCGTACGCCGGCCTGGACAAGGCCCGTCTGGAGCGGATCGCGGCGGGCGAGGGCGTGCGCAAGCTCGGCCACCGCGACCTGGCCCCGGCCCTCGCGACGGGTGCCACGGGTGCGACGACGGTCTCGGCGACGGCCTTCCTGGCGGCGCGGGCCGGCCTGCGGGTGTTCGCCACGGGCGGGCTGGGCGGGGTGCACCGGGAGTTCGCGCAGACCCAGGACGAGTCGGCGGACCTGTCCCTGCTGGCCCGGACCCGGATCACGGTGGTGTGCGCGGGCGTGAAGTCCATCCTGGACGTCCCCGCGACGCTCCAGCGGCTGGAGACGCTCGGCGTCGGGGTCGTCGGCTTCGGGACGCGCACCTTCCCCGGCTTCTACCTGGCGGACTCCGGTGAGCCCGTCGACTGGACGGTGGAGCGGCCGGAGGCGGTGGCGGACATGATGGCGGCCCAGGACGCGCTGGCGGGGCCGGAATCGGCCCTGGTGGTGGCCAACCCGGTGCCGGTCTCCGAGCAGTTGGACCCGCGGCTGCACGACCGCGTCCTCGCGGAGGCCCTGGCCGAGTGCCGGGAGCGCGGGATCACCGGGCAGGCGGTGACACCGTTCCTGCTGGAGTTCCTCGTGCGGGCGACGGGCGGGTCCTCGCTGGAGGCCAACCTGGCCGCGGTACGGGGCAACGTGCGGCTCGGCGCCCGGATCGCCGGAGCGTGGGCGGCCCTGGCATGACGGGGGCGCTGGTGGTCGTCGGGGACGTGGTCACGGACGTGGTGGCGGTGCACCGCGAGCCCCTCGCCCCGGCCACCGACACCGCGGCCCGGATCCGCACCCTGCCCGGCGGCGCCGGCGCCAACGCGGCCTGCTGGGCGGCCCGTACGGGCACCGCCGAGGTACGGCTCCTCGCCCGGGTGGGCTGCGAGTCGGCGCGCTGGCACGAGCGGGCGCTGGTCGACGCCGGGGTACGGCCCCGGCTGGTGGTGGACCCGGCGGAGCCGACCGGGACGGTGGTGGCGCTGGTCGGGGCGGACGCGGAGCGGACGTTCCTGACCGACAGCGGGGCCTCGCTGCGGCTGTGCCCGGCCGACTGGTCGCCCGCGCTGCTGGACGGGGCGGCCCACCTCCACCTGTCGGGCTACCTGTTCTTCGCCGAACCCAGCCGTGAGCTGGCCCTGGTCGCCCTGCGGGCCGCGCGGGCCCGGGACGTGCCGGTCAGCGTGGACCCGGCGTCGGCGCGGTTCCTGGCCGGACTGGGCCCCGGGGCCTTCCTGGCGGCGGTGGCGGGGGCCGCGGTCCTGCTGCCGAACGAGGACGAGGCCCGCCTGCTGGCCGGCGTCCCGGACACGGCCCGGGCCGCGGAGTCCCTCAGCCGCCGGATCCCGCTGGTGGTGGTGACGCGGGGCACGGGCGGGGCCCTCGTCGCCGAGGCCGGCCGGATCACGGCCGAGGTCGAGGCGGAACCGGCGGACGCGGTGGACACCACGGGCGCGGGCGACGCCTTCACCGGCGCCTTCCTGGCGGCCCGCCTCCGCGGCGCCACCCCACCGGAGGCGGCGCGCGCGGGCTGCCGCGCGGCGGCCCGGGCGATAACCCACCTGGGCGGCCGCCCCTGACCACACCGCCGCCGCGCGCCCCTCCCGGGGGCAGCCCGAGGACACGGCGAAGCCGCGGGGGTGTCGCCCCGCGCGGCGGCGCGCTACGGGCGGCGGAGCCCGGTCCAGGCCGGGTGGCGGGGGTCGTCCGCGCGGACGAGCGCGTCGGCCGCCGACCCGGGGTCCGTCTCCCGCGCGTAGCGGGCGAACGCCGGCAGCGTCCAGTGCTCGGCGGCCGGCGTCCGCCGGGCCAGCGCCCCCTCCGAGAGGCTGATGTGGACGCTCAGGTCGAAGGGGAACCAGTGCCCCAGCAGCAGGGGGCCGTGCACGATCAGGACGCCGCCCGGGGGGAGTTCGGTGTACGGGCTGCGGGTGGCGCGGTCGGTCGCCGGGTCCCACAGGTCGGGCAGGACGCGGCCGGTGCCGCCCGGGTCCGTCGGCGCGAAGACCTCCCGCCAGAGCGCGCCCGTGTCGTACCAGCCGCCGAGGTACGCGTCCACGTCCTGGCGTCCGAACTCGAACCGCAGCGACGCCGGCCGCAGGAACCCCCCGGCCGCCACCACCAGCACGGAACGGCCGCGCAGGCGCAGGGCGTCGGCCAGCTCTCCCGCCAGGACCGCGGTGTCGGCGGCGGGCGCGCCGTCGACGCCCACGCGCTGCCACGCCCCGGGCTCCGGGGGCGTCGCGTCGAGGTGGCCGGCGAGCCGCTCGGCCATCCGCTGCCAGGTGATCGCTTCCAGCTTCACCAGCCCATTGTCAGTGGTCGCCCTTAGCGTTTTTCACGAGGGATCACCGGTGGACAGGAGCCGGCGGCCCGACTCTTGGGGAGGGGTTTGTCATGGCTCGGGAGACGACGTACCTGGAGCTGTCGCAGGAAGACGGCGCGGCGCACAAGTTCTACGAGGTGACCGTGGACGGCGTCGTCGTTTCCGTGCGGTACGGCCGCATCGGCGCGGCCGGCCAGTTGCAGAGCTCGTCGTTCCCGACGGTGGAGAAGGCCCGGGCGGCCGCCGCCAAGAAGGTCGGGGAGAAGGTCCGCAAGGGGTACGCCCCGGCGGTGCGGGGGGCGCGGGCCGCGCGGGCGGTGACCCGGCGGCAGGTGGCGTCGGCGCCGTCGACGGCCCGCGCGGTGGCCCCGGTGCTGTGGCGGTTCCGCACCGGCTCCGCGGCCTTCGGCATCCACGTGGACGAGGACCGCTGCTGGGTCGGCAACCAGGCGGGCGACGTCTACACGCTGAGCCACGGCGGTGAGGTGCTCGCCCGGTACTCCCTGCCGGACGGGGTGAAGTGCCTGGTCGCGGACGAGTTCTGGATCTACGCGGGCTGTGACGACGGCACGGTCTACGACCTTTCGTCCAAGGTCCCGTTCGGGGCGTACGCGATAGCCGCCGATGTGGACATCTACTGGCTCGACATCCACGAGGGCGTCCTCAACGTGTCGGACGCCAACGGCGGCCTGACGGTCATCGACCACGAGGACGAGCACCAGTGGTCCCGCAAGTCGGCCGGCGGCGGCGCCTGGATGGTCCGCGCGGACGAGCGGGCGGTGTACCACGGCCACAGCGGCGGTGTGACGGCCTACGCGGCGGACGGCACGGGCCAGTTGTGGCACACCAGGACCCCGGGCGGGGTGCTGTTCGGCTGGCAGGAGCAGCACGCGGTGTACGCGGGGACGGCGCGCAACACCGTGCAGCGCCTGTCGAAGGCGACGGGCGCGGTCGAGGCGTCGTACCCCTGCGACGCGGCGGTGTACTCGTGCGCGACGTCGCCGGACGGCCGGCACGTGTTCGCCGGTGACTCCTCGTCCTCGGTGTACTGCTTCGACGCCGACGGGCGGCGGCTGTGGAAGCTGGGCACCGGCGGCGGGTCGGCGCTGTCGATGCAGTACCTGGACGAGCGGCTGTACCTGGTGACGACGGACGGCTCGCTGGTGTGCGTGGACGCGAGCGGGGCGGCGATCGCGGCCGCCCAGCAGGGTTCCGTGCCGACGGCCGTGGACGTGAAGTCGGCGGCGGCGCTGCCCGTCTTCACCCCGGCGGCCTCCGCCGCGGCGGTGGCGACGGTCTCGGTGGCCTCGGTTCCGTCCGGGGGTGTGGTGGTCGAGTGCGTGCAGGTCGGCGGGCGGATGCGGGTCCAGGTGGTGTCGGACGGTTTCGAGCCCGGCTGGAACGTGCAGTTCCCGCGCGGGATCCGGGAGGCCGGGGCCCGGTACGTGGTGGACGGTCTGCACGCGGCGACCGGGGGCTTCTACCGGGTGCGCGGGGAGATACGCCGGCTGGTCTGACCGGCTCCGGGCGGGCCCGCCCGGAGGTGGTGCCGTGGTGGACGGGGGTCTCCACGGCAGCGCTCACGGGCGGGTCACGGGGTGTGTTCCGGGCAGCCGCAGGGGGTGGCGCCGAGCGGGGTCGGGGCGGGGACGGCCCAGGGGTCGTCGTCGGAGAGCCCGCAGGTGATGTGGAGGACGACGGGTTCGGTGCCGAGGTTACGGCCGAGGTGGACGTGGTCGTGGCCGTCGGGTTCGACGAAGGTGGCCCCGGCGGGGTGGACCTCGACGCTGTCGTCGCACAGGACCCGGGTGAGGGTACCGGCCCTGACGACCGCCACCAGCGGTACGAGGTGGTAGTGCCAGCCGGTACAGCCTCCGGGTGCTATGACCACCTCCCGGCCGGTGAGGTCCGCGGGGACCCTGGTTCTCGGGTGCCGTTCCTTCGTCGCCTGCCGTCCGCCCATGTGCTCTCCTCCCACGAGCCCGACTACGCCCCTTGGCGGCTCACGCTAGACGGAGGCCATGAGGTCTGGCCAGATTTTCCGAATAACCAATAACCCACCTCCGCAAGGTGATAGGGGGTCCGGTCGGCGGTATCACAACGGCATGAGTCTCGTCGTCTTCGAGTGCCAGAGGCCGATCCACTGCGCCGAGTGCCGGCGGGGTCCCCTGCGGCACGTCGTCCGCGAGTCCGGCGTGCCACGCTGTCTGGACTGCGCCGACCTCGGCCACCTCGTGTACCTGCCGCGCGGCGACGCGGCGCTCACCCGCAGGGCGCGGGAGGCCAGTTCTCTTTCGGCCGTCGTGGTGCGCCGGCACCGGGGGCGCCGCCGCTACGAACGGCAGGGGCTCCTGGTCGAGGACGCCGCGCTGGCCCGGGCCGAGCGCGCCTGCCTCGCCGACGCCGATGCCCGGGCCCGGCGCCGGGAGCGTGACCGGCTGCGCCGCGCGGCGGAGGACGTACGGTTCACGGCGGCCTTCGCCGCCGAGATCCTGCGGCTGTTCCCCGGCTGCCCGCCCGAGCGGGCGCAGGCCATCGCCGCCCACGCCTCGGTGCGCGGCAGCGGCCGGGTCGGCCGCACGGCGGCGGGCCGGGCCCTGGACGAGCAGGCGGTGTCGATGGCCGTCCGGGCGGCCGTGCGGCACACCGACACCGAGTACGACGCGCTGCTGATGGCGGGGGTGCACCGGTTCGAGGCCCGGGCCCGGCTGGCGGCGCGGATCGACGCGATCCTCGCCGGATGGCGCACCGGGACGGTCAGTTGACGCGGAACCGGCGGTAGAGGAGCACCCCGCCGAAGAGCAGGGCGCCGCTTCCGGGCAGCAGGTACCCGAGCCCGTCGGAGCCGGTGTGGGCGAGGGCCGCGGTGTCGCCGGGCGGCAGGGAGGGGGCGGGTGCCGCGGGCGGGGTGACCGGTCGCTCGGTGACGGGCGGCAGCGGCTGGGGCGGCTTGCCGCCGGTGGGGGTCTCGCCGTTCACGGAGGTGTTCCCGTGGGAGCCGTTGCCGACGCCGACGACGCTCACCGCGTTCCCGCTGACGTTGAGCGGGAGTTCGACGGGGAGCTCGATGCCGTTGCCGGACAGCACCCCCGGCGAATCCTTTCCGCCTCCCTCGGCCACGGCCCCTCCCCCATGACCGGAGCCCCCGGGTTTCACCGGATGGGAGGGCCTCGGATCGGGATGCCCGCCGTCCTGGGCCGCGTTGGTACAGCGGTTGCCCGCCGCCGGGTTGAGCACGCCGGCCACGTTCACGGTGTTCCCGCACACGTTCACCGGGACGTGCACCGGCAGCTGCACCAGGTTCCCCGAGAGCAGACCCGGCGACCGCTCCGCCGACCCGCCCGCGTCCGCGTCGGCGTGGGCCAGGCCCGCCACCCCCGCCACCGCGAGTCCGCCACCCGCGACCACCGCCGCGATCACACCGTTCCGACGACTATGACGCATCAGTCTTCCTGCCTTCCGGAGGGTTTCAGGGGCGTCGCGCCCGTACCGGAGACAACGCGGTGGACCCGTTCGGGTTATAGAGCCGGTAGGCATTTCACTCCATCGTGTACTGGGTAGTGCCTACTTCATGACTGAACGACCGCTGCTCCTGCTGGACGTGGACGGCCCGCTCAACCCCTTCCGGTCCCTCTCCGCGGGCCTGCGCGGCTACACCAGCCACCGCATGCGCCCCGACGTCTGGCTGTCCTACCGCGACCCCGAATCCCGCCGTGCCCGGCGCGGCGTCCGGGTGCGCCTGCACCCCTCGCACGGCGCCCGCCTGCTCGCCCTGCCCTTCGAGATCGCCTGGGCCACCGCCTGGACGCACCAGGCCAACACCCTGATCGCCCCGCACATCGGCCTGCCCGACGACCTCCCCGTCGTGGACTGGCCGGAGCTCTTCGCCCGCGATCCGGACGGCCTCTCCTGGAAGACCCGCCACCTCAGCGACTGGGCGGCCGGCCGGCCGTTCGCGTGGGTCGACGACATGATCACCCCGCAGGACCGGGCCTGGGTCCGCGACCACCATCCGGCCCCGGCCCTGCTGCTGCGCGTCCTTCCCCGCCACGGCCTGCGCGACCGCGACTTCGCCGAACTGTCCTCCTGGGCTGCCGGGCTCAGCCCCGCAGTGCGCTGAGCGGGTCCGGGGACGGCCTGCCCGTGGGCCACCAGTCGTCCGTCCCGGGACGGCACTCGTAGGCGTACCAGAGGCCGTCGCGGCCCAGCCGGAGCTGGCGCGTGCGGTCCGTGAGGCGGTTGCGACCGGGGCGGAAGGAGCCCAGCCCGGCGGCGAGCAGCACGGGACGGGCCCGGTCGAAGGGGCCGGCCGGCGGGTCCCACGGCTCGTCGAGGACGGTGAGCGCGGGCAGGCCGCCCTGCCGCCACGCGGCGGCCGCCCGGGCCAGGTCGGTGGTGGTCCGCCCGGTGGCCCGGGCCAGATCGCGGTAGAGGGTGCGGGCGGCCCCGGTGAGACCGGCGGTGGGATGCGCGGAGGCCAGCCGGACCGCGTCCTGCCACAGCCCCAGGCCGCCGATCGGGTCCTCGCCGGTGGTGAGCAGGGCCAGGGCGCGGGCCGCGGCGTCGCCCGCGAGCTGCTCCAGCGCCAGCGGGTCCGGCGCCGCCGGGTCGGAGGGGTACGCGGGCGGCGGCCCCGCCGCCGCGGGTGCGGCGAGCGGCGCGGGCAGCGGAGGCCGCTCCCTGCGGGCCAGGGCCGCCCGGGCAGGGACGCCGGGGAAGTCCGGGACTGCGTCGGGCCGTTCCCGCGCGGCGTGGGCGGCGTTGCGCCGGGCCAGGTCGTCGAGGAGCTCCCGCTCGCCCCGGCCGCGCAGGAGCAGCAGGACGAACGGGTCGGTGTCGAGGAGGCGGGCGGCCCGGTAGCAGAGGGCCGCCGCGTGCTTGCAGGGCGGCCGTGCCGGGTCCGGGCAGGAGCAGCGCGCCCCGAGCTCGCCCGCACGCGGCAGGATCCGCTCGGCCAGGGACCGGGGGACCTCCCGCTCCAGGAGCGCGGCCAACGCGGCGGGATCCGCCGCCACCGCCTCCAGCACTTCGGCCCACTCGGCGTCCTCGAAGGCGGTCAGCGCGAGTTCGGTGCGGTAGGGCCGGGCCCGGCTGCCCCGGACGTAGGCCACGATCCGGCCCGGGGTGACCGTGACCGCGTCGACATGGCCCTCGTCGGCGTAGGTACGGCCGCGGGCCAGGCGGGCCGGGTCCGGGGCGCGCTCTTCCAGTGCCCGCACCCAGGCCCGGCCCCACCAGGTCAGCGCCTGCGCCCCCGCGGGCACGGTCTCGAAGGTGCGGCGGCGGTCGTCCCGCGCGGTGATCACGCGGGCCTCCGCAGGGAGACGAGGTCGGCCAGCTGGCGGTCGGTGAGTTCGGTGAGGGCGGTCTCACCGGTGCCGAGGACGGCGTCGGCGAGGGCGCGTTTGCCTGCGAGGAGTTCGGCGATGCGGTCCTCGACGGTGCCTTCGGCGATGATGCGGTGGACCTGGACGGGCTGGGTCTGGCCGATGCGGTAGGCGCGGTCGGTGGCCTGTTCCTCGACGGCGGGGTTCCACCAGCGGTCGTAGTGGATGACGTGGCCGGCGCGGGTGAGGTTGAGGCCGGTTCCGGCGGCTTTGAGGGAGAGCAGGAAGACGGGGACCTCGCCGGACTGGAAGCGGTCGACGAGTTCCTCGCGGCGGGGCACGGGGGTGCCGCCGTGCAGGAGCTGGGTGGGGACGTTCCGGGCGGCGAGGTGGCGTTCGAGGATGCGCGCCATGGTCACGTACTGGGTGAAGACCAGGACCGAGCCGCCCTCGGCCAGGATGGTGTCCAGCAGTTCGTCGAGCAGGGCGAGCTTCCCCGAGCGGTGGGGAATGCGCGGATCGGCCTCCCGCAGGTACTGGGCGGGGTGGTTGCAGATCTGCTTGAGCGAGGCCAGCAGCTTCATGATCATGCCGCGCCGCTCGATGCCCTCGCTCCCCTCGATCACCGCCATCGCCTCCTCCACCGCCGCCTGGTAGAGGGAGACCTGCTCCCGGGTCAGGGACACCGGGTGGTCGGTCCCGGTCTTCGGCGGCAGTTCGGGCGCGATCCCCGGGTCGGACTTGCGGCGGCGCAGCAGGAAGGGGCGTACGAGCGCCGACAGGCGGGCGACGGCCGCCCCGTTGCCCCCGTCCTCCGCCTGCTGGTGCTCCACCGGGCGGGCGTGGCGGGCCCTGAAGGTGGTGAGCGGGCCGAGCAGTCCGGGCGTGGTCCAGTCGAGGAGGGCCCACAGCTCGGAGAGGTTGTTCTCCACCGGGGTACCGGTCAGCGCCACCCGGGCCGGGGCCGGGATCGTGCGCAGCGCCTTCGCCGTCGCCGAATGCGGGTTCTTGACGTGCTGCGCCTCGTCCGCGACGACCAGGCCCCAGCTCTGGGCGGCCAGCCGCGCGGCCGAGGCCCGCATCGTCCCGTAGGTGGTGAGGACGAAGCCGCCCTCCAGGGAGTGCAGGCTGCGGTCGCCGCCGTGGAAACGGCGCACGGGGGTTCCGGGTGCGAACCTCTCGATCTCCCGCTGCCAGTTCCCCAGCAGCGACGCCGGACACACCACCAGCGTCGGCTCCGGACGGGCCCGGTGCAGGTGCAGCGCGATCAGCGTGACCGTCTTGCCCAACCCCATGTCGTCGGCCAGACAGCCCCCCAGCCCCAGCGAGGTCATCAGGTCCAGCCACGCCAGGCCCCGCAGCTGGTAGTCCCGCAACGTCGCCTTCAGCCCCGCCGGAGCCGGTACCGGCCCCAGCTCCCCCGTCAGCCGGTCCCGCAGCGCCGCCAGTGCCCCCACGGGAACGGCCTCCACCGGCTCCCCGTCGACCTCGGCCGTCCCCGTCAGCACGGTGGCCAGCGCGTCGACCGGGTCCAGCAGGCCCAACTCCCGCTTGCGGGCCTTGCGCACGAGCTCCGGATCGACCCGCACCCACTGGTCGCGCAGCCGCACCACCGGCCGGTGGGCCTGGGCGAGGGCGTCCATCTCGGAGGGAGTGAGCCGTTCGCCGCCCAGGGCGAGCTCCCAGGAGAACGCGAACAGCGAGGCGGCGTCGAAGAACGCGGTGCCGTCGATGGCGGAACCGGGCGCGGCCTGCCGGACGACGGCGGTCGCGGTGAGGGTACGGGCGAGCTCGCGCGGCCAGCGCACCACGACCCCGGCCCGCTCCAGCCGGGTCGCGGCGGCGCCCAGGAGGTCTTCGAGCTCCGGATCGGACAGGGCGAGGGCGTCGGGGACGGGCTGGTCGAGCAGGCGCAGCAGCGGCGGCCAGACCCGGCCGGCCCGGCGCAGGGCGAGTACGGCGTCGATCCGGGCGCGCGGCCCGAACCCGGCCGCGGCGGCTCCGGCCCACAGCTGCGCGGCGTCCGTCACGAGGGTCGGGTCGGCGAGGCTGTGCACCTGGACCACGACCGCCCCGGCGCGGCGGACGTCCTCCGGCTCGGCCTCGTCGAACAGCCGGAAGGCGGACAGGTCGAGCCGCAGGGAGATCCCCACCCCGGCGTCGGCTCCGACGGCCACCTGAGCGGCCCACTCCTGCATCCCGGGCACCCGCTGCGGCTCCACCGCGGCGAACGGCGGCCCGGCGGCGAACGGCGCGGCCGGGGTGCGGGGCAGGGTGTCGGCGACGGCGTCGAGGAAGGCACGCACCAGGGCCCCGGGCTCGGGCAGCGCCAGGGGGCGGCGCCCGGCGAGCGGGGTGGCATGGCCCTCGTACGGGAGGGCGGCGGCGACGGCCCGCAGGTGGCCGACGTCATCGGCGTCGAGCGGGCCGGCCCGCCACGCGTCGACGCCGTCGGGGGTGAGCCCGGGCAGCAGGCGGCCCCGCGCGGCGAGGGAGAGCGCCTGCACGGCGGCGGTGCCCCACGCGCGGGTGGCGGGATGGGCGGCGGGGCTGCGGGCGGCCCGGACCAGCAGGGGCAGGGCCTCGGCCACGGACAGGGTCACGGCGGGCACGGTGCGGGTACGGACCCCGGAGCCGTGCGGCCGCACCACCTGGAGCGGTTGAAGGGTCCCGGCGCCCTCGGGCAGCGGCTCCCCCTCGGGGCACCAGAACGCCACCCGCCCCTCCCGGGGGACGGCCGCGGGGAGGAAGACGGCGGCCCGCCGCCCCAACGACTGCGGCGGCTGCGGCTGCGGCATGGTCACGGGATCCCCCTCCCTGGTGCTCGGACCCGCCCGGTCGTGGCGGTTCTCCTGCTGCCGAGTCTAGGCGCGACCACTGACAACGGCCTTTGACCTGCGCGTTCGCCAGACCCGGCGAAGGTGCGACGATGGACGAGGAGGAGGAGGCTCCGTCAGGGCGAGGCGATGACGATGCGTACCGGAAACGAACCGCTGACCGCCCGCAGCCCGCTGCGGCTGCGGTTCTGGCTCAGCCTGTGGGGCCTGGTCTGGGCCGCCGCCGGGGCGGCCGCGTTCAGCCTGGCCGGGCGGCCCGGGTGGGCCGCGGCCTGCGCGGCGCTGGCGCTGCTGGCCGCCGTGGACCTGGCCGTCGTGGTGCACCACATCCACCAGGGCCCGCACTACCAGCCCGGCCGGAACATCCCCCCGTACGAACCGCCGCGCAGCCGCTGACGGCCGGGCCGCCCGCCCGGAAGGCGGGCGGGACGTCAGCCGTCGAAGCGCCCGGGACCTCAGCCCTCGAAGCGGGCCGCCGCCAGGTACTCGGGCTGCGGGTCGAGGGCGGCGGCGAGCCGGAAGTGCCGCCGGGCCCGCTCGGGCCGGCCGGCGCGTTCGTGGGTGCGGGCCAGGGCGAAGTGGGCGAAGGCGTTGTCCGGCTCCCGCTCCAGGACGAGCTCGAACTCCAGCTGCGCGGGCCGCAGCTGGGCCGCGGCGAAGAACGCCCGGGCCCGCAGCAGCCGGGCGGCGGTGTTCTCGGGGTGGGCGGCTATGACGGAGTCGAGCAACCGGACGGCGCCGCGCGGGTCCCGGGCCGCGAGGAGCTGCTCGGCGGCCCGGTAGTCGATGACGTGCGTCTCGGGGCTCGGGGGGCCGGCGGGCTCCCGCGGGGGCGGCGGCGTGGGCGTGGTGTCGGGCACAGTGTGTCTCCTTCCCTCTGCGCACGCCCTCAACGCGCTTCCGCGCCGCGGTTGTTCCCTGTCACGGCCCGGCAGCGCTCCGCTACCGGGCCGCCGCCCGTGCGGTGAGTTCCCGCCACACGCCGCGCACCTGGGGCTCCAGCGCCTCCAGCGGGCCGTCGTTGTCGATGACCAGGGTGGCCACCGCCAGCCGCTGTTCCCGGGTGGCCTGCGCGGCCATGCGGGAGCGGGCCTCCTCCTCGGTCATCCCGCGCAGCGCGGTGAGCCGGGCGAGCTGGGTTCCGGGCGCGGCGTCCACGACGACGACCAGGTCGTACAGGGGCGCGAGCCCGTTCTCCGTGAGCAGCGGCACGTCGTGCACCACGATCGCGTCGGGCCCCGCGGCCCCCTCCAGCTCGGCGGACCGGGCCCCGACCAGCGGGTGCACGATCGCGTTCAGGGTGGCGAGCTTCTCGGGGTCGGCGAAGACGATCGCCCCCAGCTTCGGCCGGTCCAGCGTCCCGTCGGCGGTCAGCACGGACTCCCCGAAGGCCTCCACCACGGCCGCGAGCCCCGGTGTACCGGGCTCCACGACCTCCCGCGCGATCCGGTCGGCGTCCACGACGACCGCCCCGTACCCCGCGAGCAGCCGCGAGACCTCGCTCTTGCCGGCACCGATTCCGCCTGTCAGGCCCACCTTCAGCATGTCCAGCACCCTAGCGCCCCGCCTCCGGACGGCCCCGGCCGCATCCCCCCGGCTCCGCTACGCCTCGCCCTCGCGCTCGGCGAGGAACCGCTCGAACTCGCGGCCGATCTCGTCGGCCGTCGGGATCTCGGCCGGCTCGGCGATCATGTTTCCCCGGGTCTCGGCGCCGGCGGCGGCGTCGTACTGGTGCTCCAGCCCCTGGACCAGGCTGACGAGCTCCTCGTCGCCCTCGCGGATCTGCCGGTCGATCTCGGTCTGGGTGCGGTGCGCCTCGGTGCGCAGGGCGTGCGCGACGGCGGGGAGGACCAGGCCGGTCGCGGCCGTGATCGCCTCCAGCGCGGTGAGCGCCGCGTCCGGGTAGGGGGAGCGGGCGACGTAGTGCGGGACGTGCGCCGCGACGCCGAGCACGTCGTGCCCGGCCTGGCCGAGGCGGAACTCGACCAGTGATTCCGCGCTGCCGGGGACCTGCGCCTCGTCGAAGGGGCTGCGGTGCCCGGGCATGAGGTCGGTGCGGTTGCCGTGCGGGGTGATGCCGACGGGCCGGGTGTGCGGGACGCCCATGGGGATGCCGTGGAAGTTGACCGAGAGCCGGACGCCGAGCCGCTCGACGATCTGGCGGACGGCGACGGCGAAGCGCTCCCATTCCACGTCGGGCTCGGGGCCGGACAGGAGCAGGAAGGGCGCGCCGGTGGCGTCCTGGACGAGGCGGACTTCCAGGCGGGGCTCCTCGAACTCCGTCCAGTGGTCGCGCTGGAAGGTCAGCAGGGGGCGGCGGGCCCGGTAGTCGACCAGCCGGTCCGCGTCGAAGCGGGCCACCACCTGGTGGGGCAGGGTGTCGAGCAGCCGCTCGACGATCTGCTCCCCGGTCTCGCCGGCGTCGATGTACCCCTCGAAGTGGTAGAGCATGACCAGTCCGGCCGAGTCCTGGGCGAGCGCCAGGTCGGCCACCGCCAGACCCTTGGCGTCCCATTCGTACAGACCCTGTGGATCAAGCACCCTCACCACTCCTCCCTCTCGCCGTGTTCTCTTCACAGAACGTCCAAGGGCGCCCGGCCATTCCCCAGTTGGCACTGTTCACCGGAACGCAACACCGCACGGGGCCGGTGCGGGGAACGCGACGAGGCCCGCCCCCCGAAGGGGACGGGCCTCGCCGTTCAGCTCACCTCACGCCGGAGCGTGGAGCACTCGCTGGGCTGCGATCAGCTCTGGCCGCCGGCCAGCTTCTCGCGGAGCGCGGCCAGGGCCTCGTCGGACGCCAGGGCGCCGGAGGTCTCGTCCGCACCCTCGGAGGAGTAGGAGCCACCGGAGATGCCCGCACCGGCGTTGCCACCGGCGGCCGGGGCGGTCTCGCCCGCGGCGGCAGCGGCCTCGTCGGCCTCGCGGCTCTTGATGACCTGCGCCTGGTGCTGCTCGAAGCGGACCTGCGCCTCGGCGTACTGGCGCTCCCACGTCTCGCGCTGGGTCTCGTAGCCCTCGAGCCAGTCGTTGGTCTCGGGGTCGAAGCCCTCGGGGTAGATGTAGTTGCCCTGGTCGTCGTAGGACGCGGCCATGCCGTACAGGGTCGGGTCGAACTCGACCGACGCCGGGTCGGCACCGAAGGACTCGTTGGCCTGCTTGAGGGACAGCGAGATCCGGCGACGCTCCAGGTCGATGTCGATGACCTTGACGAAGATCTCGTCGTTGACCTGGACGACCTGCTCCGGGATCTCCACGTGGCGCTCGGCCAGCTCGGAGATGTGGACCAGACCCTCGATGCCCTCGTCCACGCGGACGAACGCACCGAACGGAACCAGCTTGGTGACCTTACCCGGGACGACCTGGCCGATCTGGTGGGTCCGGGCGAACTGCTGCCACGGGTCCTCCTGCGTCGCCTTCAGCGACAGGGAGACGCGCTCGCGGTCCATGTCCACGTCGAGGACCTCGACGGTGACTTCCTGACCGACCTCGACGACCTCGGACGGGTGGTCGATGTGCTTCCAGGACAGCTCGGAGACGTGCACGAGGCCGTCGACGCCGCCCAGGTCCACGAACGCACCGAAGTTGACGATCGAGGAGACGACGCCGGAGCGGACCTGACCCTTCTGCAGGGTGGTGAGGAACGTCTGGCGGACCTCGGACTGGGTCTGCTCCAGCCAGGCACGGCGGGACAGGACCACGTTGTTGCGGTTCTTGTCCAGCTCGATGATCTTCGCCTCGAGCTCCTTGCCCACGTAGGGCTGGAGGTCGCGGACGCGACGCATCTCGACCAGGGAGGCCGGGAGGAAGCCGCGGAGGCCGATGTCGAGGATGAGACCACCCTTGACGACCTCGATGACGGTACCGGTGACGATGCCGTCCTCTTCCTTGATCTTCTCGATCGTGCCCCAGGCACGCTCGTACTGAGCGCGCTTCTTGGACAGGATCAGGCGGCCTTCCTTGTCCTCCTTCTGGAGAACCAGGGCCTCGATCTCGTCACCGACCTTGACGACCTCGTTCGGGTCGACGTCGTGCTTGATCGAGAGCTCGCGGCTCGGGATCACGCCTTCCGTCTTGTAACCGATGTCGAGCAGGACCTCGTCCCGGTCGACCTTCACGATGACGCCGTCGACGATGTCGCCGTCGTTGAAGTACTTGATCGTCTCGTCGATCGCGGCCAGGAAGGCTTCCGCGTTACCGATGTCGTTGACCGCTACCTGCGGAGTGGTGGTGGCGGTGGTCTCGGTGCTGCTCGTCATGTGGGAAAGGGCTCCGGTTACGGACAGAAAGTCGTAGGTACTGCTACGCCGGGAGCCCTTATCGGCATCTGCCGATGAAGCCGGACAGCCAAGGAAGCCCATCCCCACAAGGGGTAGGGGCCTCGAAAACCGAGGGGACATTCAACAGATGCAAGCGCAGCCTGCTATGTCTGAGGAGCACAGGCTCGCAGCGCAACTTGTAGCATACGGGGGCAGCCGGACAGGGTCAATGCGCGAAGGCGCACACTGCGGGCGGACCACCGCATAACCGGCACAATTCATGGGCGGGAACGCCCTGATGAGCGATCCGCACCAATTTTCAGCCGTCCGGGTGCCACACCAGCCATCCGCACACTACGACGACGGGCCCCATGAACCAAGAGGACTACGCCCCCGAAGACGCGCCCGAGGCCGAAGACGGCCAGGAGGGCGCGTACGAGGACGACGCCGAGGCCACCCGGCGCGAGGCCGGGGAGGCGGAGAGCAGCCGCGCCAGCCGCGGCTGGTGGGACCGCAACGCCGACGAGTACCAGAGCGAGCACGGCGCCTTCCTGGGCGACGACCGCTTCGTCTGGGGCCCCGAGGGCCTGGACGAGGAGGAGGCCGCGCTCCTGGGCCCGGCCGCCTCCCTCAAGGGCAAGGACGTCCTGGAGATCGGCGCCGGCGCCGCCCAGTGCTCCCGCTGGCTGGCCGCGCGGGGCGCCCGCCCGGTGGCCCTGGACCTCTCGCACCGCCAGCTCCAGCACGCCCTGCGCCTCGGCGGGGAGGTACCGCTCGTCGAGGCGGACGCCGGCCGGCTGCCCTTCCGCGACGCCTCCTTCGACCTGGCCTGCTCCGCGTACGGGGCGGTGCCCTTCGTCGCCGACCCCGTCAACGTCATGCGCGAGGTACACCGCGTGCTGCGCCCGGGCGGGCGCTGGGTCTTCTCCGTCACCCACCCGATCCGCTGGGCCTTCCCCGACGAGCCCGGCCCCGAGGGGCTCTCGGTGTCCGCCTCCTACTTCGACCGGACCCCGTACGTCGAGCAGGACGAGCAGGGCCGCGCGGTCTACGTCGAGCACCACCGCACCCTCGGCGACCGGGTCCGGGACGTGGTGGCGGGCGGTTTCCGGCTGCTGGACCTGGTGGAGCCGGAGTGGCCGGAGTGGAACACCCAGGAGTGGGGCGGCTGGTCCCCGCTGCGCGGAGGCCTGATCCCGGGCACGGCGGTCTTCGTCTGCGAGAGGGACTGACGCCTTGATCCGCCGGTCCGCCCTCGACGCCCTTCCCGTACGCGAGGCCGTGCCCGCCCTGCTGGCGGCGCTGGACGGCCACGGCACGGCCGTGCTGTGCGCCCCGCCGGGCACCGGCAAGACCACGCTGGTCCCGCTGGTGCTCGCCGGGCTGGCGGGCGGGGGCCCGCGGCGCCGGGTGGTGGTCGCCGAGCCCCGGCGGATCGCCGCCCGGGCCGCGGCCCGGCGGATGGCCTGGCTGCTGGGCGAGGCGGTCGGGGAGTCGGTGGGCTTCACGGTGCGCGGGGAGCGGCTCGCGGGCCCTTCCACCGTGGTGGAGGTGGTGACCACCGGGGTGCTGCTCCAGCGGCTCCAGCGCGATCAGGAGCTGGCCGGGGTGGACGTGGTGGTCCTGGACGAGTGCCACGAGCGGCACCTGGACGCCGACACCGTCGCCGCCTTCCTGCTGGACGTGCGCGAGGCCCTGCGGCCGGAGCTGCGCCTGGTCGCGGCCTCGGCGACGACCGACGCGGCGGGCTGGGCCCGGCTGCTGGGGGACGCGCCCGTGGTGGAGGCCTCGGGGGTCTCCCACCCGGTGGAGACGGTCTGGGCGCCGCCGGCCCGGCCGGTGCGGCCGCCGCACGGGATGCGGGTGGATCCGGCGCAGCTGGCGCATGTGGCCGCGGTGGTGCGGCGGGCGCTGGCGGAACGTTCCGGCGATGTGCTGTGCTTCCTGCCCGGTGTGGGCGAGATCGCCCGGGTGGCCGGGCTGCTGGCCGGGGTGGACGCGGAGGTGCTCCAGGTCCACGGCCGGGCGCCGGCGGCGGTGCAGGACGCGGCGCTGACGGCCGCACCGCACCGGCGGGTGATCCTTTCGACGGCGGTCGCGGAGTCGAGCCTGACGGTGCCGGGCGTGCGGGTGGTCGTGGACTCGGGGCTGGCCCGCGAGCCGCGCGTGGACCACGCGCGGGGGCTGGGGGCGCTGGCGACCGTACGGGCCTCGCGCGCGGCGGGCCGCCAGCGTGCGGGGCGGGCCGGGCGTGAGGCGCCGGGCGTGGTGTACCGGTGCTGGGCGGAGGCGGAGGACGGCCGGCTGCCGGCCTTCCCCTCCCCCGAGATCCGGATCGCCGACCTGGCGCAGTTCGCGCTCCAGGCGGCCTGCTGGGGTGACCCGGACGCCTCGGGGCTGGCACTGCTGGACCCGCCGCCGGCGGGGGCGATGGCCGCCGCCCGGGAGGTGCTGTCGGCCGTCGGCGCGGTGGACGGGGCCGGACGGCCGACGCCGCGGGGGCTGCGGATGGCCCGGCTGGGGCTGCACCCGAGGCTGGCGCGGGCGCTGCTGGACGGCGCGGGGGCGCTGGGCGCGCGGCGGGCGGCGGAGGTGGTGGCGCTGCTGAGCGAGGAGGCGCCGCGGCAGTACGGGGACGACCTGGCCGCCGCCTGGCGGCGGGCGCGGCGGGGGGACGACGCGTACGCGTCCCGCTGGCGAGCGGAGACGGCCCGCCTGGAGCGGGCGCTGGGTTCCGCCGGTGGCGGCGGCGCCGCGCGGGGGTCTGGGGGCGGCGCCATGGGCGACGACCACGCCGCCGGACTGGTGGCCGCCCTGGCGTTCCCCGAGCGGGTGGCGAAGGCCAAGGGCGGGGGAAGCCACCTCATGGCCTCCGGGACCGGGGCCGAGCTTTCCGAGGGGTCCTCGCTGCGGCACGCGGAGTGGCTGGCGGTGGCCGTCGCCGACCGGGCCCCGCACTCGGCGTCCGCACGCGTCCGGCTGGCCGCCGTGCTGGACGGGGACACCGCCCGGGCCGCGGCCGCCCACCTGCGCACCGAGGGCGAGGAGGTGCGCTGGGAGGACGGCGACGTGGTCGCCCGGGCCGTCGAGCGGCTCGGGGCGGTCGAGCTGGTGGTGCGGCCGCTGCGGGACCCCGACCCGGCGCTCGTGCGGGCCGCCCTGCTGGACGGGCTCCGCGGCGAGGGGCTCGGCCTGCTGCGCTGGACCCCGGACGCGCTCGTGCTCCGGGCCCGCCTCGGCTTCGTGCACCGCACGCTCGGCGGCGCCTGGCCGGACGTGGCGGACGACGCGGCGCTCGTGGCCCGGGCCGGGGAGTGGCTGGAGCCCGAGCTGTCGCGGGCGCGCCGCCGCGCCGACCTGGGCCGGATCGACGCCGGCCAGGCCCTGAACCGGCTGCTGCCCTGGGCCACCGGCGAGGCGGTCCGGCTGGACGAGCTGGCCCCGGAGCGGATCGAGGTGCCGAGCGGGTCCCGCGTCCGGGTGGACTACTCCGCCGAGCAGCCGGTGCTGGCGGTGAAGCTCCAGGAAATGTTCGGGCTGGCCGAGACGCCCCGGGTGGCGGGGGTCCCCGTACTGGTGCACCTGCTGTCGCCGGCCGGGCGGCCCGCCGCCGTCACCGCCGACCTGGCCTCCTTCTGGCAGGGCGGCTACCGGGCGGTGCGGGCCGAGCTGCGCGGCCGCTACCCGAAGCATCCGTGGCCGGAGGACCCGGCGGCGGCCGAGCCGACCCGGCACACGAACGCCCGGCTCAGGGGCGGCTGACCGGGCCGCCCGGGGGCCGGCGGCCGCGGGCTTCCAGCCAGAGGGCGGCCGCGAGGAGCGCGAGGCCGCCGAGGGCGAGGCCGGCCGGGGCGTAGGTGTGGAGCGCGAGGACCTTCGTACGGTTGGCGGCGACGAGGTCACGGGTGTACTTCGCGTAGTCCTCGCGCATCGTGACGTGCCCGGCGAAGGCGGTGAGCCGGCCCTCGGGGGCGCCGGCGGCGATCCCGCCGCGCATCTCCTGGCGGATGTCCTGCTCGGCGTTGACGGGCGCGCCGGTCACCGGGTCGACCCAGAAGCGGGCCTCGACCGTGTACCAGAGGGTGGTTCCGGTGGTCTGCTCGATGGTCGCCGGGTCGATGCCCTCGATCGGCATCTTCTTCGGCATGGGGACCTTGGTCCAGGGGACGGTCTGCTCGAAGTAGTAGACGTCCATGCCCCGGTAGGTGCGCGGTCCGACGTAGTGGACGGGCGAGGAGGTGCGGGTCTGGGCGTCGAAGTAGAGGTAGTCGCGCGGCTCGGTGAAGAAGGGCCATTTGAACTCGATGCCCTCGCGCCGGACGGGGTCTCCGTCGACCATCTCGCCGGTGGCGTGCACCGGGTCCTGGGTGTGCGCGTCGAAGATGTAGCGCTCCGGGATCCGGGAGACCATCGCGCCGTCCGGGCCCATGACGGAGGTGAGGGTGTCCCAGACGACGACGTCCCTGCCCGCGTCGGCCTCGATCTCCCGGGACGCTTCGACGTTGCCCTTGAGGGTCTGGACGATGGTGACCTTGTCGACCTTCCTGGGCTGCATCCCGCCGGTGTAGTCGAGGAGCGTGGCGTCCTTGGCCTCCAGGACCACCGCCTGGTACTGGTTCGGCGGGATCTTGGCCAGGCGGGGGTAGGCGTACCAGCGCAGCAGCGGTGCGAGGGCTGCGCAGAACACGGCGAAGCCAAGCAGGACGAGGCTCGCTCTGCGTCGCACGGCCGGACCTCCTTACTCCTGTCCGGGCGCGGGGGGCGCGGTGGTGAGCAGGGGCTTGGGCGAGGTCCTGCCCTCGGGCGCCCCGAACGCCGTGACGGCGAGGACGAGGGCCAGCGCGGCGGCCAGCCCGACGGCGGCGGCGGCGAGTGCGCGCACGGCGGGGCCTCCCTGGATCTGATGGGTCGTCAGGGAGGCGTACCGTAGCAACGCGGGGGTCAGATGAGAACCGTCGGGCGGACCCGTCCGCTAGGGAGTGGCGGCGGTGGGCTTCGGGGAGGCGGACGGCGCGGGCGGCAGGGGCGTGGCCGTGGGCGCGGCGGTCTTCGTCGGGGTCGGGGAGGCCGAGGGGCTCGGGGTGGCGCTCGGCTTCGGGGTGGGAGTGGGAGTGGGGGTGGTGCTCGGCGTGGGCGTGGGCGTCGGGGTCCGAGTGGGAGCGGGCGTGGGCGTGGGACTCGGCGTCGGCGTCGGGGTCGGGGTGGGCGTCGGGGTCGGGGTCGGCGTCGGCTTCGGGGAAGGGGTGGGACTCGGGACGGGCGTCGGGGTCGGCTTCGGAGTGGGCACGGGCGTCGGGGTCGGCTTCGGGGTGCCCGGGGCGGGGAGCGGGTTCGGGCCGGTGCCGTCCGGGACCTCGTGCGCACCCTGGAGGTAGTAGGCGTACCAGGAGCGCACCGTCCGCAGGTACTCCGCCGACTGGTTGTACGAGAGCACGGCCCGGTCCAGGCTGGCGCCGGTCCTCAGGTCCCGGTGACCCGCGCACAGGTAGCGCCCGGCCGCCAGGGCCGCGTCGTGGACGTTGTTGGGGTCGCGCCGGCCGTCGCCGTTGCCGTCCTGGCCCCAGGCCGCCCAGGTGGACGGGATGAACTGCATCGGGCCGACGGCCCGGTCGTGGCGGGCGTCGCCGTCGTAGGCCCCGCCGTCGGTGTCGGAGATGTTCGCGAAGCCGTTGCCGTCGAGCACGGGCCCCAGGATCGGCCGCAGGGTGGTCCCGTTCGCGTCGACCCGGCCGCCGGCGGCCTGCCCGGACTCGACCTTGCCGATCGCCGCGAGGAGCTGCCAGCGCAGCCCGCACCCGGGGTCGTCCGCGCCCACCCGCTGCTCGGCCCGCCGGTACGCGGCGAGCACGCTCGCCGGTATGCCCTGCGCACCCTCCCCCGCCGGCTGCGCCGCGGCCGGCGCGGGCGTGGGCTCCGGCCGGGCGGCGGCCGCCTCACCGTCCGGCAGGAGCGCGGCCGGCGGTGCGGGGCTGTCCAGCGGCGGGAGTTCGGTGAAGTACGACGAGTCCCCGCCCGCGCCCGACGCGCCGGCGGGCGGCTGCGCGGCGCCCTCCCCGGCCGCCGCGATCCGCTCCGGGCCGGCGACCGCGGGGCCCTGGGAGGCCGTCATCGCGGCGGCCACCAGCGCCGATACCAGTGCCGCGGCCGCGCTCCGGCGCAGACCGCGTCCGAATATTCGTGCCGACATGTGCGGGACCCCTCCACTGGACGTCCGGACGTCCGCGTGACCCTACGTCAACTCCCTGCACACGGCACGCACTCCGGGCCCGACATTCACCACATCCCCACGAGCCTGCGCAGGTCACGCATACTGTCCGGACATCGGCTACTTCCGGGAGGCTCCGTGCCGTTCACTCTCAGCCACGCGGCCGCCGTACTTCCGGCCATCCGCCGCTCGGGCCGCGCGCGCGGGCCGCTGGTCGCCTCTGCGCTGGTGCTGGGATCGTTCGCGCCGGACTCGTTCTTCTTCGCGGACGCCGTCGTCGGGGGCCTCATGGGCTACGGCGACTTCGCCCACTCGCTCCCGGGCGTGCTCACGGCGGACGCCGCCCTCACCGCCGCCCTCACCGCGTGCTGGCTGCTGCTGCGCGAGCCGCTGCTCGCGCTGCTGCCGTCCGCCTGGCGGGGCCGCGTCCACGCCCTGGCCCGCGGCGAGCACTGGCGCGGCCTCCCGCTCCCCGCGCTCGCCCTGCGCTTCTACCTCTCGGCGGTCGCCGGCTCGCTGACCCACGTGGTCTGGGACAGCTTCACCCACGGGGGCCGCTGGGGCACGGACGCGCTGCCGTGGCTCACCCGGCCCGTCGCCCTCGGCCTGCCCGCGTACACCTACCTCCAGTACGGCACCTCCGCCGTCGCCGCCTGCGCGCTGCTCTGGTTCACGGTGAGCGCCCTGCGCCGGCTGCCGGCCCGGCCCGTCCCGCCGTCGGTGCCGGCGCTCGGCCGGGCGGAGCGGTGGGGGGCGCTGCTCCTGATCGCCGCCTGCACGGCCACCGGGATCACCCTGAGGGTGCTGCGCTTCCTCACCTACCACGACCGGATCCGCAGCCCCCTCGACATCATCCCGACCGTCTGCTTCGGAGCGGGCGGCGGACTCGTGGTGGGCCTCCTGCTGTACGGGGCCCTGGTGCGGCTGCGCCACCGCCGCGACCGCGACGACGTCCGCCCGGACCGGGAGACGCGCACGCCCGTCCCCGCCGCATAGGCGGGGACGGGCGCGCGGGCGGGCCGTCGGGGTCAGTGCGCGGCGGACTCCCAGTCGCCGCCCACACCCACGGACACGTCCAGCGGGGCCCTCAGCTCGACGGCCGCGCCCATCTCGCGCCGCACCAGCTCCTCGACCCGCTCCCGCTCCCCGGGGGCGATCTCCAGGACGATTTCGTCATGGACCTGGAGCAGCATCCGCGAGGCCAGACCGGCCTCGGCCAGGGCCCGGTCCACCCGCAGCATCGCGACCTTGACGATGTCGGCGGCCGTGCCCTGGATCGGGGCGTTCAGCGCCATCCGCTCGGCCGCCTCGCGGCGCTGGCGGTTGTCGCTGTTGAGGTCGGGCAGATAGCGGCGGCGCCCGAAGACGGTGGCCGTGTAGCCGGTGGCCCGGGCCTCCTCGACCACCCGCTGGAGGTAGTCGCGGACCCCGCCGAACCGCTCGAAGAAGGTCTCCATCAGGCCGCGCGCCTCGGCGGGCTCGATGTTCAGCTGCTGGGCGAGCCCGAACGCGGAGAGCCCGTACGCCAGGCCGTAGGACATGGCCTTGATCTTGCGGCGCATCTCGGCGTCGACCTCGGAGCGCTCCACCCCGAACACCTGGGAGGCGACGGTGGTGTGCAGGTCCTCGCCCGACAGGAACGCCTCGATGAGGCCCTCGTCCTCCGAGAGGTGGGCCATGACCCGCAGCTCGATCTGGCTGTAGTCGGCCGTCATCAGCGACTCGTAGCCCTCGCCGACGACGAAGCCGCGGCGGATGGCGCGGCCCTCGTCCGTGCGCACCGGCACGTTCTGCAGGTTGGGGTCGGTGGAGGACAGGCGGCCCGTGGCGGCGGTGGTCTGGCTGAAGCTGGTGTGCACCCGGCCGTCGGCGGCGATCGACTTGACCAGGCCCTCCACCGTGACGCGCAGCTTGGCCTGCTCCCGGTGGCGCAGCATGATCACGGGCAGTTCGTGGTCGGTCTGCGTGGCCAGCCAGGCCAGCGCGTCCGCGTCCGTCGTGTACCCGGTCTTCGTCTTCTTCGTCTTCGGCAGGTCCAGCTCGCCGAAGAACACCTCCTGGAGCTGCTTGGGCGAGCCGAGGTTGAACTCGTGCCCGACGGCCGCGTGCGCCTCCTTGACCGCCTGCTGCACGGCGCCCGCGAACTGCTGCTCCATGCCCTCCAGGTGGTCGCGGTCCGCGGCGATGCCCGCCCGCTCCAGGCGCGCCAGCAGCTCGGAGGTGGGCAGCTCCATCCCGTGCAGCAGCTCCACCGCCCCGACCTCGGGCAGCTTCGCGGTGAACGCCTCGCCCAGGTCCAGGACCGCGCGGGCCTGCGCCATCAGCGCGTCCGCCTCGGCCGTGTCGTCCGCGCCGAAGGCCAGCTGCCCGTCCGCGGCCGGCGGCTGGAGCTCACGGCCCAGGTACTCCACCGACAGCACGTCCAGGGCGAAGGAGCGCCGGCCCGGCTTGACCAGGTAGGCGGCCAGCGCGGTGTCCATGACGACACCCGCCAGCGTCCAGCCGTGCTCCGGGAAGACCCGCATCAGGCCCTTGGCGTTGTGCACCGTCTTCGGCGCGGACGCGTCGGCCGCCCACGCGGCGAAGGCCCGCTCGTCCGCCTCGTCCAGCTCGGACGGGTCGAACCAGGCGGCCGCGCCGCCGGCCGCGGCCAGCGCCACCTCGGCGATGCTGCCCTGGCCCAGCGCCCAGCTGTCCACGGTGGAGATGCCCAGGGGGCCGCCCGCGTGCGCCGCGAGCCACGGCGCGAGCTCACCCGCGCCCAGCACCGACCCGTCCAGTTCCACGCCCGCCGCCGGAGCCGGCGCCTCCTGCCGGTCCGCACCCGGGTCCACGGCCAGCAGCCGCTCGCGCAGCGAGGCGTTGCGGATCTCCAGGACGTCCAGCACGCCCGTCACCGCGCTCCGGTCGTAGGGGGCGCGGCCCAGGTCGGCGGGGGTCATGGGCAGCTCCACGTCCTTGACCATCTCGGTCAGGACCCGGTTGAGCTTCACGGCCTCCAGGTGGTCGCGGAAGTTCTGCCCGGCCTTGCCCTTGACCTCCTCGGCCCGCTCCACCAGCTCCGCGAACGAACCGAACTGGTTGATCCACTTCGCCGCCGTCTTCTCGCCGACGCCCGGGATGCCCGGCAGGTTGTCGGACGGGTCTCCGCGCAGCGCCGCGAAATCCGGGTACTGCTGCGGGGTGAGCCCGTACTTCTCCACGACCTTCTCCGGCGTGAACCGGGTCAGCTCGGAGACGCCCTTCGTGGGGTACAGGACGGTCGTGTGCTCGGAGACCAGCTGGAAGGAGTCCCGGTCGCCGGTGACGATCAGCACCTCGAACCCGAGGGCCTCCGCCTGCGTCGCCAGCGTGGCGATCACGTCGTCGGCCTCGAAGCCGTCGACCGCGAACCGCGGCACCTTCATCGCGTCCAGGAGCTCGCCGATCAGCTCGACCTGCCCCTTGAACTCGTCGGGGGTCTTGGAGCGGTTCGCCTTGTACTCGGGGAACTCCGTCGAACGCCACGTCTTGCGCGACACGTCGAACGCCACCGCGAAGTGCGTGGGCGCCTCGTCGCGCAGGGTGTTCGCCAGCATCGACGCGAAGCCGTAGATGGCATTGGTCGGCTGGCCCGTCGCCGTCGTGAAGTTCTCCGCGGGCAGCGCGAAGAACGCCCGGTACGCCAGGGAGTGCCCGTCCATGAGCATCAGGCGCGGGCGGCCCGCTGCGGTCGTCTGGTCGGTCTTCTTCGATGCTGTCTCTGCCACGCACCCGATCCTAGGCGCCCCCACCGACAAATCCGCCGTCGGCGATGTCGGCGGAGCGTGACAGGATCGGGGCGTACGAGAAAACTGCTCGAAGGGGAGCGACATGGCCACCAAGCCGCCCGCAGGTGATCCGGTACAGGACGCGCCACACGTCGGACCCCCTGCGCACGCCGCGGCCGGCCTGCCCGCCATCGGCCACACCCTCAAGATCGCGAACGAGCAGATGGGCCTGCTGCGCACCGCGCAGACCCTCCTCAAGGTCAACCAGAAGAACGGCTTCGACTGCCCCGGCTGCGCCTGGCCCGAAGGCGACAAGCGGCACACCGCCGAGTTCTGCGAGAACGGCGCCAAGGCCGTCGCCGAAGAGGCCACCCTGCGCCGCGTCACCCCCGCCTTCTTCGCCGAGCACCCCCTCGCCGAACTCGCCGGGCGCTCCGGCTACTGGCTCGGCCAGCAGGGCCGCATCACCCAGCCCATGTACCTGCCCGAGGGCGGCGACCGCTACGAACCCGTCAGCTGGGAGCGGGCCTTCGCGATCATCGCCGAGGAGCTGAAGGCCCTCTCCTCCCCCGACGAGGCCGTCTTCTACACCTCCGGCCGCACCAGCAACGAGGCCGCGTTCCTCTTCCAGCTCTTCGCCCGCGAGTACGGCACCAACAACCTGCCGGACTGCTCCAACATGTGCCACGAGTCCTCCGGCTCCGCGCTCAGCGAGACCATCGGCATCGGCAAGGGCAGCGTCTCCCTCGAAGACCTCCACCAGGCCGACCTGATCATCGTCGCCGGACAGAACCCGGGCACCAACCACCCGCGCATGCTCTCCGCCCTGGAGAAGGCCAAGGCCGCCGGCGCGAAGATCATCTCGGTGAACCCGCTGCCCGAGGCCGGCATGGAACGGTTCAAGAACCCCCAGACCCCCCTCGGCATGCTCAAGGGCACCCCCCTCAACGACCTGTTCCTCCAGATCCGCATCGGCGGCGACCAGGCCCTCTTCCGCCTCCTCAACAGGCTCGTCATCGAGACGGAGGGCGCCCTCGACGAGGCCTTCATCCGCGAGCACACCCACGGCTACGACGCCCTCGCCGCCGCCGCGAAGGAAGCCGACTGGGACGAGACCCTCAAGGCCACCGGCCTCACCCGTCCCGAGATCGAACGCGCCCTCGCGATGATCCTCGCCTCGAAGCGCACCATCGTCTGCTGGGCCATGGGCCTCACCCAGCACAAGCACGCCGTCGCCACCATCCGCGAGGTCGTCAACCTCCTCCTGCTCCGCGGCGACATCGGCCGCCCCGGCGCCGGCGTCTGCCCCGTCCGCGGCCACTCCAACGTCCAGGGCGACCGCACCATGGGCATCTTCGAACGCCCCGCACCCGCCTTCCTCGACGCCCTCGACCGCGAGTTCTCCATCACCTCGCCGCGCGCCCACGGCTACGACGTCGTGCGCGCCATCGAAGCCCTGCGCGACGGCAGGGCCAAGGTCTTCTTCGCCATGGGCGGCAACTTCGTCGGCGCCACCCCCGACACCGACGTCACCGAAGCCGCCATGCGGCGCGCCTCCCTCACCGTCCACGTCTCCACCAAGCTCAACCGCTCCCACGCGGTCACCGGCCGGCGCGCCCTGATCCTTCCCACCCTCGGCCGCACCGACAAGGACGTCCAGGCGAGCGGCAAGCAGTTCGTGACGGTCGAGGACTCCATGGGCATGGTCCACGCCTCCCGCGGCAACCTCGCCCCCGCCTCACCCCACCTGCTCTCCGAGCCCGCCATCGTCGCCCGCATGGCCCGCGCGGTTCTCGGCACCGCCTCGAAGACCCCCTGGGAGGACTTCGAGCGCGACTACGCCACCATCCGCGACCGCATCGCCCGCGTGATCCCCGGCTTCGAGGACTTCAACGCCCGCGTCGCCCGCCCCGGCGGCTTCCGGCTCCCCCACGCCCCCCGCGACGAGCGCCGCTTCCCCACCAAGACCGGCAAGGCCAACTTCACCGCCGCCCCCGTCGAATACCCCGAGGTCCCCGCCGGCCGGCTGCTGCTGCAGACCCTGCGCAGCCACGACCAGTACAACACCACCATCTACGGCCTCGACGACCGCTACCGCGGCATCACCGGCGGCCGCCGCGTCGTCATGGTCCACCCCGACGACGCCGCCGAGCTCGGCCTCGCCGACGGCTCCTACACCGACCTGGTCAGCGAGTGGAAGGACGGCGTCGAGCGCCGCGCCCCCGGCTTCCGCGTGGTCCACTACCCCACCGCCCGCGGCTGCGCCGCCGCCTACTACCCCGAGACCAACGTCCTGGTCCCCCTGGACTCCACCGCCGACACCAGCAACACCCCCGCCAGCAAGTCCGTCGTCGTGCGCTTCGAGCCGGCCTGATAGAACGACTCCAGGACCAGATGGTTAACGATCGTTGACGAACGGAGCAGGCCCATGGCCGCCGAGCAGCAGCACGCCGTGAAGTTCCCCCAGGAAGTCCTCGACGAGTACGCGGCCCTGGGCATAGACCTGCCCGCCCTGTTCTCCGCCGGCGCCCTGGGCGAGCGGATGGAGATCAGGATCCTGGAGGCCTCCGCCGACCGCGTCGTCGCCACGATGCCCGTCAAGGGCAACACCCAGCCCTACGGGCTCCTGCACGGCGGCGCCTCCGCCGTCCTCGCCGAGACCCTCGGCTCGGTCGGCGCCATGCTCCACGGCGGCAGCAAGAAGATCGCCGTCGGCGTCGACCTCAACTGCACCCACCACCGGGGTGCGCGCGACGGGATCGTCACCGGCACCGCCACCCCCGTCCACCGCGGCCGCTCCACCGCCACGTACGAGATCGTCATCACCGACGACCAGGACCGCCGCGTGTGCACCGCCCGCCTCACCTGCCTGCTGCGCGAGACGGAGTCCTGAGCTCCGGCCCCCTCCGGCTCCGGAGACGACACGCAGCCGTAACAACGGGGCCGAGACGGCCCGTTGTGCGGCCCACGGCGCCGGTCTAGCGTTCCCCGCATGGGAACCGGACCGGCGCCGCGGCGCATCACGCCCACCCCCGACGGCCCGCGGTGAGCGGCGGGGGGATAGGCCCCCTGGAGCCCGGGGAGGGCACCTGGGACCGGGAGGACGCGCGCACGGGACCACCCGTACCCGCCCGGGCCCGCTGGAGCGACCGCCCGCGCGGCTTCTACGCCCGCCACCGCCGGGCCGTCCTCACCCTCGCATCGGCCGCCGTCCTGGTCGCCGCGGCCGTCCGCATCCACACCACCCGGCCCGAGCCGCCGGCGGTCCTCCCGCCGTCCGCCCCCTCCCAGACCCTCTCCCTGACGTACGGGGAGCCGGTGGATCCGCCTCCCGACGGAGCCGCGTTCGCGTTCACTGTCCGTGTGCGGACCTCGGCCGGGCCGGCGGTCACGGTGGAGCGCGTCGGGCAGCCCTCACCGGCGCTGAGCGTCACGATCCGGCCAGCGCTCCCGGCCGGGGTGGCGGCCGGGCAAGTCCGCGAGCTCGTCGTGCTGATTCACGTAAAAGACTGCGTGCATGTAGCACGGAATTCCGGACTCCCTTTCCTGGAAGTAACCCTGAGTAATGGATTCCAGAAAGAGGATCACAGTTACATCCCCGGTGACCGATATGCCAGGGATCTCTCGGCCGCACTGACCAGGGCATGTCCCGAAGATCGAGACACGCCCTCCGAAACGCCGTCATGAGCAAAAACCCCCAGAGTCCTGGCGTGTCAGGACCCAAACCGCCCCACGCTCCTGCCCCATCTCAGCATCCGGACAAGACGAACCGGCCTGAATTCCCCCGTTCCACCCGCACACATCCGCTATGTATTACGCCGTGGCATAACAAGAGAGTCACATCATTGGCCTCAGCCCTCCATATCTCCCGATGAGCCGCCTAGAGTCACGGCCAGTTACCGCGACCGCCGGATTTACTCAGTTCGGTTCCCCGCGTTCGACTCGACGCGTCCCACGGGGGACGCGGCGCCAGGAAAGGACTGAACGTGCGCTCTCGTCAGCTCATCGCCGTGACCGCCGCCCTCGCCGCGGGCGCTCTCACCCTCACCGCCTGCGGATCGCGCAACGACACCGGCGGCTCCGCCGGCGGCGAAGGCGGCACCACGGTCGTCATCGGCGTCGACGCCCCGCTGACCGGCGACCTCTCGGCCCTCGGCCTCGGCATCAAGAACTCCGCCGACCTCGCCGCCAAGCAGGCCAACGAGAAGAAGTACGTCAAGGGCATCACCTTCAAGGTCGAGGCCCTCGACGACCAGGCGCAGGCCTCCTCCGGCCAGCAGAACGCCACCAAGCTCACCGCCAACAAGGACGTCCTCGGCGTCGTCGGCCCCCTCAACTCCTCCGTCTCCGAAGCCATGCAGAAGGTCTTCGACGACGCCAAGCTCACCCAGATCTCGCCCGCCAACACCAGCCCGTCGCTGACCCAGGGCCCCAAGTGGGCCGAAGGCCAGAAGACCCGCACCTACAAGAGCTACTTCCGCACCGCGACCACGGACGCCATCCAGGGCCCCTACGCGGCGCAGTACCTCTTCAACAAGGCCGGCAAGAAGAAGGTCTTCATCATCGACGACAAGAAGACCTACGGCGCCGGCCTCGCCGGAACCTTCAAGGGCGAGTTCACCAAGCTCGGCGGCCAGGTCGCCGGCGAGGGCCACATCGACCCGGAGAGCAAGGACTTCTCCGCGATCGTCACCCAGGTCAAGAGCTCCGGCGCCGACGTCGTCTACTACGGCGGCGAGTACCCCGCGGCCGGCCCCCTCAGCAAGCAGATCAAGGCCTCCGGCACCAACATCCCGCTCGTCGGCGGCGACGGCATGAAGGACAAGAAGTACGTCGAGCTCGCCGGCTCCACCGCCCAGGGCGACCTCTGCACCTCCGTCGGCGCCCCCGTCGAGAGCCTGCCCTCCGCCAAGGAGTTCATCGACAACTACAAGAAGGCCGGCTACAAGGACGACTACTCCGCCTACGGCGGCTACTCGTACGACTCCGCCTGGGCCGTCATCGAGGCCGTCAAGAAGGTCGTCGACGCCAACAACGGCAAGCTGCCCTCCGACGCCCGCGCCAAGGTCCTCGAAGCCGTCCAGGGCGTCAGCTTCGACGGCGTGACCGGCAAGGTCTCCTTCGACGAGTTCGGCGACGCCACCAACAAGCAGCTGACCGTCTACAAGGTCGACGGCGACGACTTCAAGACCGTCGAGTCCGGCACCCTCGCCGGCTGACCCTCCGCACGTCTCCTGCCCTACCCCTCACTTGCCGCGCGGGGCGCGAACCAAGCGCCCCGCGCGGTGTCACATCCGTCGAAAGACTCGGAGGACCTGCGGTGCACGAACTGCCGCAACAGCTGGTCAACGGCCTGCTACTGGGATCCATGTACGGGCTCGTCGCCATCGGCTACACGATGGTCTATGGCATCGTCCAGCTCATCAACTTCGCCCACGGCGAGATCTTCATGACCGGCGGGTTCGGAGCCCTCACGGTCTGGCTGATGCTCCCCGGCGGAACCACCATGTGGATCGCCCTGCCCCTCATGCTCATAGGCGCGGTCATCGTCGCCACCCTGATCGCCGTCGGGGCCGAGCGCTTCGCCTACCGGCCCCTGCGCAGCGCCCCGCGCCTCGCGCCACTGATCACCGCCATCGGCCTCTCCATCGTCCTCCAGCAGGTCGTCTGGGCCTGGTTCCCCGACGCGAAGTCCTCCGTCAAGTTCCCCGAACTCCCCGGCGGCCCCTTCAACATCGGCAGCATCACCATCCAGACCGGTGACGTCTTCCTGCTGATCGCCGCCCCCATCTCCATGGCCTTCCTCGGCTTCTTCGTCAAGAAGACCCGCACCGGCCGCGGCATGCAGGCCACCGCCCAGGACCCCGACACCGCCAAGCTCATGGGCATCAACACCGACCGCATCATCACGGTCGCCTTCGCCCTCGGCGCCACCTTCGCCGCCGTCGGCGCCGTCGCCTACGGCCTCAAGTACGGCGAAGTCAACTACCGCATGGGCTTCATCCTCGGCCTCAAGGCCTTCACCGCGGCAGTCCTCGGCGGCATCGGCAACATCTACGGCGCCATGATCGGCGGCATCGTCCTCGGCCTCGCCGAAACCCTCACCACCGCCTACATCGCCGACGTGCCGGGCATGCAGCAGCTCGGCGGCCAGTCCTGGGGCAACACCTGGGCGTTCGTACTCCTCATCCTCGTGCTCCTCTTCCGGCCCCAGGGCCTCATGGGCGAGCGCGTGGCGGACAGGGCGTGAGAACCATGACGACCACCACCCACACCACCCCCCAGACGGCAGCCACCGGCCGCGCCGGCATCTCCCTCCCCGAGAAGACCGGCCGCATCCTCGCCACCGCCGGCGGCGCCCTCACCGTCATCTCCTGCTTCCTCGCCTGGACCTGGACCTCCGCCTTCCCCGGCGACCTCACCGTCTACGGCTACCCCGGCGGCCTCCAGTGGCTCGTCCTCGTCGGCGGCGCCCTGACCGCACTCTTCGGCCTCTCCTCCTACGGCATCAAGGGCCTGCGCTGGATCGCCCCCGCCGGAACCGACGCCGCGATCAAGCTCTGCGCCCTCGGCACCCTCCTCACGGTCGCCTACACCGCCTGGGCCATCAGCAACACCCTCGGCGGCCTGGTCAACCTCGAACCCGGCGGCTTCGTCGTCATCGTCACCTCGCTCGTCGCCTACCTCGGCGCCCGCTCCCTCCCCTTCGAGCGCCCCGTCACCGAGCCGGCCGACCCCGACGACAGCTGGTGGGACCAGACCAAGCACAACATCGGCAACAGCTGGGCCGTCACCAAGGCCGCCCACGCCGGCGGCACCCCCTCCCCGGCCCGCGCCCTCCCGGCCTACGCCGAGATCCTCGTCATCACCGCCGTGCTCGCCGTCGCCCTCGGCGTCTTCACCTACGGCGTCACCACCCCCTACCAGGAACTCTTCATCGGCTTCCTGATCACCGCAGGCTTCGGCTTCGCCGCCCTCAACAAGGCCGGCCTGGTGGCCCGCTTCACCGCACTCACCACCAAGCACCGCAACGTCGCCCTCGTCGGCGCCTTCGTCGCCGCCGCGGCCTTCCCGCTCACCCAGACCGACGACCAGTACGCGACCCTCGGCGTCAACATCCTGATCTTCGCCACCGTCGCCCTCGGCCTCAACATCGTCGTCGGCCTCACCGGCCTCCTCGACCTCGGATACGTCGCCTTCCTCGGCGTCGGCGCCTACACCGCCGCCCTGGTCTCCGGCTCCCCCAACTCCCCCTTCGGAGTCCACCTCCCCTTCTGGGCCGCCATCCTCCTCGGCGCCCTCGCCTCCATGGTCTTCGGCGTCCTCATCGGCGCCCCGACCCTGCGCCTGCGCGGCGACTACCTCGCCATCGTCACCCTGGGCTTCGGAGAGATCTTCCGCATCTCGATGAACAACCTCGACGGCGTCTCCGGCCCCGACCTCACCAACGGCCCCAACGGTGTCGCCGGCGTCCCCAACGTCAACCTCTTCGGCTTCGACTTCGGCGCCACCCACACCATCGCCGGATTCGCGGTCGGCCGCTTCGCCAACTACTTCCTGCTGATGCTCCTGGTCACCCTCATCGTGATCATGGTCTTCCGCCGCAGCGCCGAATCCCGCATCGGCCGCGCCTGGGTCGCCATCCGCGAGGACGAGACCGCCGCCGAAGCCATGGGCATCAACGGCTTCCGCGTCAAGCTCATCGCCTTCGCCCTCGGCGCCACCCTCGCCGGCCTCGCCGGCGCCGTACAGGCCCACGTGAACTACACCGTCACCCCGGACCAGTACGTCTTCGCCAACGCCGTCCCCCCGAACTCCGCCTTCCTCCTCGCGGCAGTCGTCCTCGGCGGCATGGGCACCATCTCCGGCCCCCTCGTCGGCGGCGCCCTCCTCTTCATGATCCCCAACAAGCTCCAGTTCCTGGGCGAATACCAGCTCCTCGTCTTCGGCATCGCACTCGTCATCCTGATGCGCCTGCGCCCCGAAGGCCTCATCCCCAACCGGCGCAACCAGCTTGAGCTCCACAAGGACCTCGAAGCGCCCGCAGTCCTCAGCAAGGCAGGGGCCTGACCCATGACGACGACCACGACCGAAACGGTCCTCGACGCCCGCGGCGTCACGATGCGCTTCGGCGGCCTCACCGCCGTCAAGAACGTCGACCTCACCGTCAACAGCGGCGAAATCGTCGGCCTCATCGGCCCCAACGGCGCCGGCAAGACCACCTTCTTCAACTGCCTCACCGGCCTCTACATCCCCACCGAGGGCGAAGTCCGGTACAAGGGCACCGTCCTGCCCCCCAAGTCCTTCAAGGTCACCGCGGCCGGCATCGCCCGCACCTTCCAGAACATCCGTCTCTTCAACAACATGACGGTCCTGGAAAACGTCCTCGTCGGACGCCACACCCGCACCAAGGAAGGCCTCTGGTCGGCCCTCCTGCGCCTCCCCAGCTTCGGCAAGGAAGAGGCCGCCAGCCGCGAGAAGGCCATGGAACTCCTGGAGTTCATCGGCCTCGACCACAAGGCCGAACACCTCGCCCGCAACCTCCCCTACGGCGAACAGCGCAAGCTGGAGATCGCCCGCGCCCTCGCCAGCGACCCGGGCCTCATCCTCCTGGACGAGCCCACCGCCGGCATGAACCCGCAGGAGACCCGGGCCACCGAGGAACTCATCTTCGCCATCCGGGACAAGGGCATCGCCGTCCTCGTCATCGAGCACGACATGCGCTTCATCTTCAACCTCTGCGACCGCGTCGCCTGCCTCGTCCAGGGCGAAAAGCTCATCGAAGGCTCCGCGGGCGAAGTCCAGAGCGACGAACGCGTCGTCGCCGCCTACCTCGGCGAGCCCTTCGAAGGCGCCCCCGAGGACGAGGACGCCGCCGCGGTCACCGCGGCCGAGGCGGCCACCGTGGCCCCCGAGGCGGACGCGGCAGAGGCGACCACCGAGGCCGACACGGCCGAGGCCACCCCGGCCGAGGCCACCGCCGAGGCCTCCGAGGAGACCACCGACGCCCCCGACGCCGAAGCGGCCACCGGAGCGGAAGAGGCCACCCCGGCAGAGGACACGGCAGAGGACACGGCCGAGGCCCCCAGCACCACCAGCACCACCCGCACGGACGGAGAGGCCAAGTGACCGCACTCCTGGAGGTCGAAGACCTCCGCGTCGCCTACGGCAAGATCGAAGCCGTCAAAGGCATCTCCTTCTCCGTCGAAGAAGGCCAGATCGTCACCCTCATCGGCACCAACGGCGCCGGCAAGACGACCACCCTGCGCACCCTCTCCGGACTGATCAAGCCCAAGGGCGGCCAGATCAAGTTCCAGGGCAAGTCCCTCAAGAAGGTCCCCGCACACGACATCGTCTCGCTCGGCCTCGCCCACTCCCCCGAGGGCCGGCACATCTTCCCCCGCATGAGCATCGAGGACAACCTCCTCCTCGGCGCCTTCCTCCGCAACGACAAGGAAGGCATCCAGAAGGACGTCCAGCGCGCCTACGACCTCTTCCCCATCCTGGGAGAGCGCCGCAAGCAGGCCGCAGGCACCCTCTCCGGCGGCGAGCAGCAGATGCTCGCCATGGGCCGCGCGCTCATGTCCCAGCCCAAGCTGCTCATGCTCGACGAGCCCTCCATGGGCCTCTCCCCGCTCATGATGCAGAAGATCATGGCCACCATCGCCGAACTCAAGGCGGCGGGCACCACCATCCTGCTCGTCGAGCAGAACGCCCAGGCCGCCCTGTCGCTCGCCGACCAGGGCCACGTCATGGAGATCGGCAAGGTCGTCCTGTCCGGCCCGGGCCGCGAGCTGCTCGTCAACGAGGACGTCCGCAAGGCGTACCTCGGCGAGGACTGACCGCCCCCGCAAGCCGTGAGGCCCGTCTCCCCTCGGGGGGAGACGGGCCTCACGCACGCACGGACTACTTCTGGGCGCCCTGCTGCTTCTTCTCCTCGGCGTCCTCGATGACCGCCTCGGCGACCTGCTGCATGGACATCCGGCGGTCCATGGAGGTCTTCTGGATCCACCGGAACGCGGCCGGCTCCGTCAGCCCGTACTGGGTCTGCAGGATGCTCTTCGCGCGGTCGACCAGCTTGCGGGTCTCCAGGCGCGCCGAGAGGTCCGCGACCTCCTTCTCCAGCGCCTTCAGCTCGGCGAACCGGGACACCGCCATCTCGATCGCGGGGACCACGTCGCTCTTGCTGAACGGCTTCACCAGGTACGCCATGGCCCCGGCGTCCCGGGCCCGCTCGACGAGCTCGCGCTGCGAGAACGCGGTGAGCATCAGGACCGGGGCGATGGACTCCCCGGCGATCTTCTCGGCGGCGGAGATCCCGTCCAGGACGGGCATCTTCACGTCGAGGATGACGAGGTCCGGGCGGTGCTCGCGCGCCAGCTCGACGGCCGTCTGCCCGTCGCCGGCCTCGCCGACCACGGAGTAGCCCTCCTCTTCGAGCATCTCTTTGAGGTCGAGACGGATGAGCGCCTCGTCCTCGGCGATGACGACCCGGGTCGTCAGCGGCGGAACGTGCGACTGGTCGGCGTCGGGCGTGGGCGTCGACTCGTGCTCGGCGGTCACGGAGGCTCCTCTTTGCGGGGCATATCAAGCTCCCCCGAGCCTACCCACCTGCGGTAAGGTGGACCCGCAGCGGGTCGGGCTAAACCTTCGATTCCGCGGGCCCCGGTAGCCCAATTGGCAGCAGGCAGTGGATTCAAAACCCACACAGTGTCGGTTCGAGTCCGACCCGGGGCACTTTTCCTTCCTTTCCAAGGTCACGCAGTACATCGCGGCCTTCACTCGTTTCAGGGACGGCTGCGCATTTGCGGCACGTGGGCGAATTGCGCACGTCACTGTCGGTCGCATGTACGACATCGCCACACGCAAGCGCACCCTCGCTATGCTCGACGACGGCCGCAGCCTGAACTCCGTCAGCAAGGAAACCGGGATATCCCGGGCGGCCATCCGCTCGTGGCTCACCCGCATCGAGCCACTTCCCCGCCTCAACCAGTCGGCGCCCTGCTCACGCCCCGCCGACGGGGCTGCCTACGCCTATCTGCTCGGCCTCTATCTCGGTGACGGCTGCATCAGCGAACACCCGCGCGGCGGGCACCACCTCCGCATCGTCTGCGACAACGGCTGGCCCGGCCTGATCGAGCAGTGCCGCGCCGCCGTCCTGTCGGTGCGCCCGACGGACAAGGTCTACGTGGTGCAGCGCCAGGGCTGCGTTGCCGTCACCAGCTACGGGCGGCACTGGACGTGCCTCTTCCCGCAGCACGCGCCCGGCAGGAAGCACGACCGACGTATCGCCCTCGAACCCTGGCAGCAGGAGATCGTGGACGCCCACCCGTGGGAGTTCATCCGGGGGCTCATCCATTCCGACGGGTGCCGGATCACCAACTGGACCGTGCGGAACGGGAAGCGGTACGAGTACCCCCGGTACTTCTTCACCAACAAGTCCATCGACATCACGGGCCTGTTCACCAGCGCCCTGGACCGCATGGGCGTCCAGTGGAAGCAAGCGAACACGCACAACATCTCCATCGCCCGCAAGGAATCCGTCGCCCTCATGGACGTCCACGTCGGGCCGAAGTACTGAGCGCCCTCAGCGGTCCAGGGCGTGAACGGTGCAGGGGCGGTCCAGGACCGTGTCCTCGCGCAGGGGGGTGAAGCCGAGGCGGCGGGCCACGGCGGTCGAGGCGGTGTTGCCGTGGTGGATCATGGCGGTGACGCGGTCGAGGCCGAGGGGCCCGAAGCCCCAGTCCAGTACCGCGCGGGCGGCCTCCGTCGCGTAGCCGTGGCCCCAGTGGGGGCGGGCGAAGGTCCAGCCGATCTCGGTCTCGTCGAACTGTTCCCACCAGTGCAGGCCGCAGCGGCCGATCGTTTCGCCGGTGGCGCGGAGTTCGACGGCGCAGAGTCCGTGGCCGCGTTCGGTCCACTGTCGCCGTATGGCGTGGAGGCGGGCCGCGGCCTGGTCCGGGGTGTAGCGCCCGACGAACCGGGCGACTTCTTCGTCGGCGTGGAGGTGCACCCACCAGTCGGTGTCGTTCTCGGTGAGGGGGCGGAGGTGGAGGCGTTCTGTGGTGATCACGGGTTTGGTCTTCCTTGCGGTGGCGTGGTGGTGGTCGTCTCCCTGAGCACGTCGGCGATGGTGACGGTGGCGAGTTCGCGTTTCATCGCCTCCTCGGCCCGGTCGTAGGTGTCGCGCAGCACGGGCGGGATGCCGGCGCCGATGGGGCATCTCCGGTTGGGGGTGGCGGCGTGGAGGGCGAGGAGGGGGTCGGGTTCGACGGCGAGGTAGACGTCTCTGAGGGTGATGTCCTCCGGTGCGCGGTTGAGGTGCCAGCCTGCGCCGACGCCGCGGCGTGATGCGACCAGGCCGGCGTCGCGCAGGGTGCCGAGGGTGCGGCGGATGACGACGGGGTTGGTGTTGACGCTGTCGGCGATCTGGTCGGAGGTGACGATGCCGTCGGGACGTCGGGGGCAGACGTAGGCCATCCAGGTGAGGGTGTGGGTGGCCACGGTCATGCGGCTGCTGGGTGCGCCCACGAGTGTCTCCGGCTCTTCGCTCGACTGTCGTAACTGATCTTGTTACATCGCCGCTGTCCGTGTCCAGTCCGGCCGCCGAAATCTAGCCTTGAGTCTCCAGTGGGTGGAGACCTCAGGGTGGGGGCATGGACGGCGCGGCGGAGTTGTTTTCGATCGGGGAGCTGGCCCGGAGGTCGGGGTTGGCGGTGCGGACCATCAGGTTCTACTCCGATGAGGGGATCGTCGTGCCGGCCGGTCGTAGTGGCGCCGGGTACCGGCTGTACGACGTCGGGGCGCTGGCGCGCCTGGAGTTGGTGCGGACGCTGCGGGAGCTGGGTGTGGATCTGCCCGGTGTGCGGCGGGTGCTGGATCGGGAGTTGTCGGTGGCCGAGGTGGCTGCCGTGCACGCCGATGCGGTGGAGGTGCAGCTGCGGGTGTTGTCGTTGCGTCGGGCGGTGTTGCGGTTGGTGGCCGAGCGCGGGTCGAGTCCTGAGGAGGTCGGGTTGATGCACAGGGTGACGCGGTTGTCGGCGGAGGAGCGTCGGCGTCTGGTGGAGAGGTTGGTGCAGGGGGCGGAGGAGTCGGTGGCGGCGATGGTGCGGGTGGCGGCGCCGGATCTGCCGGAGGATCCGTCGGTCGAGCAGGTGGCGGCGTGGGTGGAGTTGGTGGAGTTGATGGGGGACGAGGAGTTCGGGGAGGTGTTCCGGCGGGCTCCGGGGGTGGAGGGTCCGGTGGATCCGCGGGTGGAGCGGTATTGGCGGCTGGTGTGGGCGGTGAACGGGTGGGAGGTGGTGCCGGGGTGGGTGCCCTAGGTTGGGGTGGTCATCGAGGTGAAGGGGTGCCGCTGTGAGCGAGAAGGCTCGGAAGCTGTTCGAGGCGTTGGATCTGAATCATGACGGTGAGCTGACGCGGCTGGAGGTGATCTCGGCGCTGCGGTCGAAGGGGCCGACGTTGGCGGCGCGGGGTGATCTGCCGTTCTGGGGTCTGGGGGATGCGGACGCGTCGTCGGCGTTGTTCGACGCGGCGGACAAGAACGGTGACCAGGTGCTGTCGTTGGAGGAGTTCGAGGCGGAGGTGGACCGGCGGTTCGGCTGGTAGGGGGGTTTGCCCCACCGTGGGTCCGGTGGGTGGCGGTATGCCGTCGGGGGTCGGCCCCCGGGATCGTTGGGTGCAGCACGTACTGGTGCTGTCGGGCGATTTCCGGGGAGGGTCCATGGTCGGGCGGGCGGGGCAGGGGCGGCGGCGTGTGGCGGCCGCGGTGGCGGTGGGGGTGCTGGCGCTGGGGGTGGCGGCGCAGCCGGCGGCGTTCGCGGCGGGTCGGCCGGATGCCGTTCAGCGGGGTCTGGACGGGCTGGTGCGGGAGGGTGGGGTGCCGGGTGCGCTGGCGACCGTGACGGACGGGCGGGGGCGTACGCGGACCTATACCGCCGGGGTGGGTGATCGTGTGACGGGTGCGGCGGTGCCTCGGGACGGGCAGGTGCGGATCGGGAGCAATACGAAGGTGTTCACGGCTGTGGTGCTGCTGCAGTTGGTGGGTGAGGGTCGGCTGGGGCTGGACGACCTGGTGGAGGGGCATCTGCCGGGGGTGGTGCGGGGGGATGGTTTCGACGGGCGGTCGCTCACGGTGCGGCAACTGCTCCAGCACACGAGTGGGATCCCCGACTACGAGGCGGAGGTCGGGGAGGCGATCGAGCGGGGGCGGTACGTGGCGCCGCGGGAGGTGCTGGAGATCGCGTTCCGGCATCCGGCCACGTCGACGGACGGGAAGACCTTCCACTACAGCAATACGAACTACGTGCTGGCGGGGCTGATCGTGGAGAAGGTTGCGCGGCGGTCGCTGGCGGAGGAGATCGACCGGCGGGTGGTGAAGCCGCTGGGGCTGCGGCACACGTATTTTCCGGCGCCGCGTGATCGGACGATCCGTGAGGCGCATCCGCACGGCTATCACCAGGACGCGGTGGGCGCGCCGTTGCGGGATGTGACGGAGATCGATCCGTCGGCGGCGTGGGCGGCGGGTCAGATGGTGTCGACGAACTCGGATGTGAACCGGTTCTTCTCGGCGTTGCTGGAGGGTCGTCTGCTGCGGCCGGAGCAGCTGCGGGCGATGCAGACGACGGTGCCGGTGGCCGAGGGGTCGGATGTGGGGTACGGGCTGGGTTTGATGCGGCGGCCGTTGTCGTGCGGTGGGGTGTATTGGGGGCACGGTGGTGACATCACGGGGTTCGAGACGCGGGGTGGGGTGGGTCCGGATGGGCGTGCGGTGAGTGTGGCGGTGACGGTGGATCCCGCTGACTACGGGGTCACGCGGCGGTTGGAGGGGTTGGTGGACCGGGCCCTGTGTCGTTGAGGGCGGGTGGGTACGGGAACGCCGCCGGGGCCCTTGGGGGTCGCGGCGGCGTTGTGGTGTGGGGGTGGTGTCAGTGGACGGGGTCGCCGATGTGGTGGATGCGGACGAGGTTGGTCTTGCCGCTGACGCCGGGGGGTGAGCCGGCGGTGATGACGACGGTGTCGCCGGGGCGGCAGCGTCCGATGCGCAGGAGCTGCTCTTCGACCTGGGCGACCATGGCGTCGGTGGAGTCGACGTGGGGGCCGAGGAAGGTTTCGACGCCCCAGGTGAGGTTGAGCTGGGAGCGGGTGGCGGGGTCGGGGGTGAAGGCGAGGAGGGGGATGGGTGAGCGGTAGCGGGAGAGGCGGCGGACGGTGTCTCCGCTCTGGGTGAAGGCGACGAGGTATTTGGCGTCGAGGAAGTCGCCCATTTCGGCGGCGGCGCGGGCGACGGCTCCGCCTTGGGTGCGGGGTTTGTTGCGGTCGGTGAGGGGCGGGAGGCCCTTGGCCAGGATGTCCTCTTCGGCGGCTTCGACGATGCGGGCCATGGTGCGGACGGTTTCGACGGGGTGTTTGCCGACGCTGGTTTCGCCGGAGAGCATGACGGCGTCGGTGCCGTCGATGACGGCGTTGGCGACGTCGGAGGCTTCGGCGCGGGTGGGCCGGGAGTTGTCGATCATCGAGTCGAGCATCTGGGTGGCGACGATGACGGGTTTGGCGTTGCGCTTGGCGAGTTTGATGGCGCGCTTTTGGACGATGGGGACCTGTTCGAGGGGCATTTCGACGCCGAGGTCGCCGCGGGCGACCATGATGCCGTCGAAGGCGGCGACGATGTCGTCGATGTTCTCGACGGCCTGGGGTTTTTCGATCTTCGCGATGACGGGGAGGCGGCGGTCTTCCTCGTCCATGATGCGGTGGACGTCTTCGATGTCGCGGCCGGTGCGGACGAAGGAGAGGGCGATGACGTCGGCGCCGGTGCGCAGGGCCCAGCGGAGGTCTTCGATGTCCTTGTCGGAGAGGGCGGGGACGGAGACGGCGACGCCGGGGAGGTTGAGTCCCTTGTGGTCGGAGACCATGCCGCCTTCGATGACGCGGGTGTGGACGCGGGGGCCGTCGACGGCGGTGACTTCGAGGGTGACGCGGCCGTCGTCGACGAGGATGCGTTCGCCGGCGGTGACGTCGTCGGCGAGGCCCTGGTAGGTGGTGCCGCAGGTGTGGCGGTCGCCGTGGTGGTCTTCGACGGTGATGGTGAACTCGTCTCCGCGTTCAAGGAGTACGGGTCCTTCGTGGAAGCGGCCGAGGCGGATCTTCGGGCCTTGAAGGTCGGCGAGGATGCCGACGCTGCGGCCGGTTTCGTCGGCGGCCTTGCGTACGCGTTGGTAGCGCTCCTCGTGTTCGGCGTAGGTGCCGTGGCTGAGGTTGAGGCGGGCGATGTCCATTCCGGCTTCGACCAGGGCTTTGATCTGGTCGTAGGAGTCGGTGGCGGGGCCCAGGGTACATACGATTTTCGCTCGGCGCATGGGGCGAGGGTATGCCCTACCGGGGGGTAGGACATGAGATGGGCGTGTCCACTCAACAACCTTTGGGCAGAGGGTTGTTGACATTTGTTGAATGTGCGTGGGGGTGCTCCGATGAGCACCCCCACGGGGTCACCGCTTCGGTGTTTCGTGCGGGTTTCAGAGCTGCGGCGGGGTCATCGTGAAGCGGGCGTTGACCTGGGCGTAGACGGTCTGCCGCTGGGGTTCGAGGTCGAGGGGCGGGGCGGCCTCCTCCTCGGCTCCGGCGAAGGTCATGGAGCGGTAGGCGCCGGCGGGGGCGGCCACGGCGAGGGGGGCCGCGTTCTCGGCGCCGAGGTCGGCGAGTTCGACCAGGGCGGCGAGGTCGGCGCCGAGGGCCTGGGCGTATGCGCGGGCGCGCTGGACGGCTTCGAGGACGGCCTGGCGGCGGGCCTCGGCGTGGGCGGGTGAGGTGGGGCGCAGGGCCCACCAGGGGCCGTCGACGCGGGTGCGGTCGAGGTCGGCGAGGCGGGTGGTGAGTTCGCCGAGGGCGGTGAAGTCGTTGAGTTCGGCGGTGAGGTGGACGGTTCCGTGGTAGGCGCGGACGCGTTCGCCGCGGCCGTGGCGGGCGGGTTCGGGAGTGATGGAGAAGGCGCCGGTCTCCAGTTTCTCGACGGGGTCGCCGTAGCTCTTGACGAGGTCGAGGACGGTGTTGTTGCGGCGGGTGAGGTCGTCGAGGGTGGTGCGGCGGTCGGTGCCGCGGGCGGTGACGGTGATGGAGATACGGGCGATCTCGGGGTCGACTTCGAGTCGGGCCTCGCCTCGGACGGCGACGCGGGGGGCTTCGGGGGTGCCGTAGGGCTGGTGGGCGGCCGGGGTGTGCGGGGCGTCCTGGGTCATGGTTTCACTGTCGCACCGTCGCCCGTTCGGGTCTGGTCATCGGATCGAAACCTGGGTGGGGTGTTGCGTCTTGTTACCCATCGGTCAGAATCTACGCGCGTTGTCCACGCGCTGTGACGCGGTACGGACATACGCCTGACCAGGGGAGAGTGACATGGGGTTCGACCGCAGGACGTTCATGGGGGCTTCGGCCGCGACGGGTGCCGCGGTGGCGCTGGCGGGGGCGGCGGCGGCTCCGGCTGCCGCCGCGCCGGCTGCCGCCGCGCCGTCGGCGAGGCAGCGGACGTACGCGTTCACCGTGATGGGGACGACCGACCTGCACGGGAACGTGTTCAACTGGGACTACTTCACGGACAAGGAGTTCGACGACAAGGCGCACAACGACATCGGCCTGGCGAAGATCTCCACGCTGGTGAACCAGGTGCGGGCGGAGAAGGGGCGGTGCAACACCCTGCTGATCGACGCCGGTGACACCATCCAGGGCACGCAGCTGGCGTACTACTACGCGAAGGTGGATCCGATCACGGCCTGCCGGGGTCCGGTGCACCCGATGGCGCAGGCGATGAACGCGATCGGCTACGACGCGGCGGCGATCGGCAACCACGAGTTCAACTACGGCATCCCGGTGCTGCGCAAGTTCGAGGAGCAGTGCCACTTCCCACTGCTGGGTGCGAACGCGCTGGACGCGAAGACGCTGAAGCCGGCGTTCGCCCCGTACAGCATGCACCGGCTGCGGACCCCGCACGGGCGGGACGTGAAGGTGGCGGTGCTGGGGCTGACGAACCCGGGCATCGCGATCTGGGACAAGGCGAACGTGCAGGGCAAGATGACGTTCCCGGGTCTGGAGGAGCAGGCGGCGAAGTACGTGCCGCGGCTGCGGTCGATGGGCGCGGACGTGGTGATCGTCTCCGCGCACTCGGGGTCGAGCGGTACGTCCTCCTACGGTGACCAGCTGCCGTACATCGAGAACGCTGCCGCCCTGGTGGCGGAGCAGGTGCCGGGCATCGACGCGATCCTGGTGGGGCACGCGCACACGGAGATCCCGGAGTACCGGGTGAAGAACAAGGCGACGGGCAAGGACGTGGTGCTGTCGGAGCCGCTGAAGTGGGGGCAGCGGCTGACGCTGTTCGACTTCGAGCTGGCGTGGGACCGCGGCCGCTGGTCGGTGGCGAAGGTGTCGGCGAAGGTGCTGAACTCGGACACGGCCGCCGAGGACCCGAAGATCACGACCCTGCTGTCGGACGAGCACCGCAAGGTGGTGGCGTACGTCAACCAGGTGATCGGCACCTCGAAGCAGGCGATGAGCTCGGCGGACGGCCCGGTGAAGGACGTCCCGATCATCGATCTGATCAGCCACGTGCAGGCGGAGACGGTCAAGGCTGCCCTGGCGGGTACGGAGTGGGCGGCGCTGCCGGTGCTGTCGCAGGCCTCCTGCTTCTCGCGGACGGCGTCGATACCGGCCGGGCAGGTGACGATCAAGGACGCGGCGGGGCTGTACCCGTTCGAGAACACCCTGGAGGCGCGTCTGCTGACGGGCGCGCAGCTGAAGGACTACCTGGAGTACTCGGCGAAGTACTACGTGCGGACGGCGCCCGGTGACGTGGTGGACCCGGCGAAGCTGACGAACGCGGAGTCGACGCCGGACTACAACTACGACGCGGTGTACGGGCTGTCGTACGACATCGACATCGCGCAGCCGACGGGTGCGCGGATCTCGAACCTGTCGTTCCAGGGCAAGCCGGTGGACCCGGCGGCGCGGTTCGTGCTGGCGGTGAACAACTACCGGGCGTCGGGCGGCGGCAACTTCCCGCACGTGCCGCAGGCGAAGCAGCTGTGGTCGAACTCGGAGGAGATCCGTACGACGATCATCCAGTGGGTGAAGGCGAAGGGGACGATCGACCCGGCGCAGTTCGCGTCGGTGGACTGGAAGCTGACGCGGGCCGGGGTGCCGGTGTTCTAGTACCGCGCGTTCCTGCCGGGGCCGGGGTCCGCCGTGTGGCGGGTCCCGGCCCCGGGTGCGTTCAGGGGTGGTCGACGAGGGGGAGGAGGTCGACGGTGGGGCGGGGGCGGGTGTGTTCGCGCTGTTCGAGGCCGAAGGTGGTGAAGGCGGTGCGGTCGGGCTGGGGGTAGGGGTCCTTGCCGGTGAGGGTGTTGAGGATGGCGGCGCTGCGCCAGGCGGCGAGGCCGAGGTCGGGGGCGCCGACGCCGTGGGTGTGGCGTTCGCCGTTCTGGACGAAGACGGTTCCGCTGACGGAGGGGTCGAGGACCATGCGGTAGCGGTGGTCGATGCGCGGGCGGCCGGAGGAGTCCTTGCGCATGTAGGGGTCGAGGCCGGCGAAGAGGCTGGTCAGGGGGCGTTCCCGGTAGCCGGTGGCGAGGACGACGGCGTCGGTGGTGAGGCGGGAGCGGCTGCCTTGCTGGGTGTGTTCGAGGTGGAGTTCGACCTTGGTGGTGGCGACGCGGCCGGCGGTGCGGACGGTGACTCCGGGGGTGAGGACGGTGTCGGGCCAGCCGCCGTGGAGGGTGCGGCGGTAGAGCTCCTCGTGGATGGCGGCGATGGTGGCGGCGTCGATGCCCTTGTGGAGCTGCCACTGGGCGGGGACGAGGCGGTCGCGGACGGGTTCGGGGAGGGAGTGGAAGTAGCGGGTGTAGTCGGGGGTGAAGTGTTCGAGGCCGAGCTTGGAGTACTCCATGGGGGCGAAGGAGGGGGTGCGGGCGAGCCAGGTGAGGCGTTCGCGGCCGGCGGGGCGGGCGCGCAGCAGGTCGAGGAAGACCTCGGCCCCCGACTGGCCGGAGCCGATGACGGTGACGTGTTCGGCGCCGAGGATGCGGGCGCGGTTGTCGAGGTAGTCGGCGGAGTGGATGACGGGGACGGTGGGGGCTTCGGCGAGGGGGCGCAGGGGTTCGGGGACGTAGGGGGCGGTGCCGATGCCGAGGGCGAGGTTGCGGGCGTAGGTGCGGCCGAGGGCTTCGGCTTCTCCGTCGGCGTCGAGCTGGGTGTAGTCGACTTCGAAGAGGTCGCGTTCGGGGTTCCATCGGACGGCGTCGACCTGGTGGCCGAAGTGGAGTCCGGGGAGGCGGCCGGCGACCCAGCGGCAGTAGGCGTCGTATTCGGCGCGCTGGATGTGGAACTGCTCGGCGAAGTAGAAGGGGAAGAGGCGTTCCTTGTGCTTGAGGTAGTTCAGGAACGTCCAGGGGCTGGCGGGGTCGGCGAGGGTGACGAGGTCGGCGAGGAAGGGGACCTGGAGGGTGGCGCCGTCGATGAGGAGGCCGGGGTGCCAGCGGAAGTCGCGGCGCTGGTCGTAGAAGGCGGTGGCGAGGGGGTCGGCGCCCTGGGCGGGGAGGCCGTGGCTGAGGGCGGCGAGGGAGAGGTTGAAGGGGCCGATGCCGATTCCGACGAGGTCGTGGGGGGCATCGTGCTGGGCGGTCATCGGTGGGTTCTGCCTTCCAGGTGGGCGATGAGGGTGTCCAGGTCCCCGGTCGTGGTGTGGGGGTTGAGGAGGGTGGCCTTGAGCCAGAGGCGGCCGTCGGCGGTGGCGCGGCCGAGGACGGCGGTGCCGTCGTGGAGGAGGGTGCGGCGCAGGGTGGCGAGCTGGTCGTCGTCCGCGGGGGTGGGGCGGAAGAGGACCGTGGTGATGGTGGGGTGGGCGTGGAGTTCGAAGCCGGGGTGGGCGTCGAGGAGGTCGGCGAGGTGCCGGGCGGTGGCGCAGGTGCGGTCGATGAGGTGGGCGAGGCCGTCGCGGCCGAGTGAGCGCAGGGTGGTGGCGATCTTGACGGCGTCGGGGCGGCGGGTGGTGCGCAGGGAGCGGCCGAGGAGGTCGGGCAGGCCGGCTTCGGTGTCGTCGGGGGCGTTGAGGTAGTCGGCCCGGTGGGCGAGGGGGGCCAGGAGGCGGGTGTCGGGGACGGCGAGGAGGCCTGCGGCGACGGGCTGCCAGCCGAGTTTGTGGAGGTCGAGGGTGAGGGAGCGGGCGCGGTCGAGGCCTGCGAGGAGGGGGCGGTGGCGGGGGCTGAAGGCGAGGGTTCCGCCGTAGGCGGCGTCGATGTGGAGTTCGGTGCCGTGGCGGTCGCAGACGTCGGCGAGGGCGGGGAGGGGGTCGATGAGTCCGGCGTCGGTGGTGCCGGCGGTGGCGGTGACGAGGGTGGGGCCGGGGGTGCGGGTGAGGGCGGCGTCGAGGGTGTGGGGGTCGAGGGTGCCGGTGGGGGTGGGGAGGGTGAGGGTGGGGGGCAGGCCGAGGAGCCAGGCGGCGCGGGGGATCGAGTGGTGGGCGTTGGCGCCGTGGACGACGGTGAGGCGGGGGCCGTGTCGTTCGCGGGCGAGGAGGAGGGCGAGCTGGTTGGCTTCGGTGCCGCCGGTGGTGAGGAGGGCGTCGGGGTGGGGGGTGGGGTAGAGCTCGGCGGCGAGGGTGGCGGTGAGGTGTTCCTCGATGGCGGAGGCGGCGGGGGCCTGGTCCCAGGAGTCGAGGCTGGGGTTGAGGGCGCTGACGGCGAGGTCGGCGGCCGCGGCGACGGCGAGCGGGGGGCAGTGCAGGTGGGCGGCGCAGAGCGGGTGGGCGGGGTCGGCGGCGCCGGCGGCGAGGGTGTGGACGAGGGTGGTGAGCGCTTCGTGGTCGCCGGTGCCGTGGGCGGGCAGGACCTCGCCGAGTGCGGCGCGGACGCGGGCGGCGGTGGTGTGGGGGCCGCCGGCGGGGAGGGGTCCGCCGCGTGCGGCGTCTCCGGTGCGCAGGGCGGTCAGGACGGTGTCGAGGAGGGGCCGCAGTGCGTCGGCGCCGCCCTGTCCGCCGGCGAGCGGGGGCGTGGGCGCGGTCATGGGGGCCTCCGGGGTGGGCGGGGTGGGGTGCCTGGGCGGCTGCTCGCTGGCCGGGGCCGGGCGGGACACCCGGCCGGTACAACGAGCAGACCCGAATGGGGTAACCGTCGGGAGGGGACGGGGGTCGGTTTTCGGCCGTCCGACCGGTACGGGAGCGGGGTGGCGGCGGGCGGGCGGGGATGGGGAAGTCTTGGTGTTCCGGGCTCTGGGACGCAGGTCGCGGCGGGGCTACAGTGCGGTCGGCACGGGGCGCGCATGCTCTGCGGGAGGGGACCCGATGGCTGGATCCGGAGTGCTGGCGAAGGTGGCGGGTGCGGTCGGCGGGAAGACGGCGGCGGCGGTCGCGGCGGGGGTCGTGGTGGTCGCGGGTGTGGCCGGTGCGGGGGTGTGGTGGACCTCGCAGGGTCCGGAGCCGGTGGTGGTGGTCCAGCGCAGCACGTCGGTGTCGGTGCCGGCGGGTGCGGAGCAGCTGACGGTGGCGGGGTGCCTGCCGCACGAGACGGCGCTGGGCGGCGGGTATGCGATCGCCGGGTCGGGGTTCGCGACGAACAGCCGTTTCATCGGGGGTGCGTGGCTGGCGTCGGCGTTCAACCCGGGTGACGGGGCGTCGACGCTGACCTCGTACGCGTTGTGCGTGAACGCGAAGGTGGAGATGCTCGGGGGGCTCGATTTCCACTGGCAGGCGCACGCCTTCCGGGACCGGGGGAACAAGATGACGGGGGGCCGTGACGGGGAGATCCACGACCTGACCACCGCCGGCCCGTACGAGAAGGTGGCTCGCGACGCGACCGCCGCGCCCTCGTGCCAGGGTGGTTTCACCGCTGTGGCGACGGAGTTCCGGTCCGAGCGGACCGTGCAGGGGCGGCCCGTGGCACCGGTGCCGTTGGACTGGATGGCGCCGGGGGCGGCGTTCCCGAAGGACTGGAGCCCGACTCCCGGCTGGTCGGTCTCGGTGAATCCGGGCACGGAGTTGAGCAGCGTGCCGTATCCGTTGTCGGACTCCGACAGTGCCGTGCGCCGGACGCGCATCGTGGATCCCCAGCCGCCGCAGGCGAACTTCGCGGTCGGGACGCGGCCGGTCTGCGTGAAGGTGAAGGACCTGTCGGTGGTCACGGCGCAGGCCCCGGTCGCGGCGGGCGGCAGTGCGGAGGTCACGGTGCGCTGCCCGAAGGGACGGCTGCTGCTGGGTGGCGGCTTCGTCTTCCCCGCGATCAACGAGACCGGTGCGCTGGAGCATCCGGAGCGGTACTTCGGTGACGGCTGGCTGTTCGCCTCGACGGACGGACCGGCTGCGGCGGGTACGCCTTCGGGCCGCGCGGTGCGGGAGTGGCACGTGACGGGCGTCAACCAGCAGCAGCCCGGCGGGCTGTACCACAATTCGGTGTGGATCGAGCACAGCGACCGTGAGACGAGCACGGGCAGGGGCTACTTCGACGCGCGGGCGCACGGTGGGGACGATCAGCTGTTGCGTCCGGTGGCGATCCCGGCCGAGCAGCCGATGACGGCGGCGGCGGTCTGCGCGACGATCGACGCGAAGGCCACCTCGCCGTCGAAGGGGCCGTCGCCGACGGCGGTGGGGCGGCCGGACCTCCCTTCGGTGCCGGGGGTGACGGATCCTTCCGTTCCGGCGTCGGGTCCCCCTTCCGCGTCTGCGTCCCCGTCGCCCTCGCAGTCCGCGGGGCACAGCGCCCCGCCCTCGGCCGGCTCCCCGAACTCCCCCTCCCCCGGCCGGCCCACGAGCGGCGGGAACCCGCAGCCGTCGGCGAGTACCCCGCAGCAGCCGCAGCCCCCGGCGGTGTCCATCCGGCAGCCGGGGAGCGGCGGGCAGCTGCGGCGCGGCTGCGAGGAAAGCTTCGCCGCCTCGGCGCGGACCCGGCCGGGTGACCGGCCCCTCACCGATCCGCAGTACACGGCCTGGCAGTTGAAGGGCCCGAACGGGCCGGTGGCGGTGGGGGCGGGCCCGTCGGGCGGCTTCGTGGTGCCGCTGCTGCCCGACGGGACGTATCCGCTGGTGTTCACCGCGACCGACCCGGACAGCGGCCTGACGGCCAGTGCCCAGGTGTCGGTGCGGATCACCGGCTGTATCCGTTAGGCCCCGTGGCTCAGGAGGTCCGGGCGGCCCGTACCCGCAGGCTGCGGGCGAGGTCGTCGAGCTGGTCGACGAGGACGCGGCGCATCATCGGGGTGATCCCGGGGTCCTCCAGGGCGGCGTGGCCGGCCCGGAGGTTGGCCTCGTCGACGTGGGGGGCGGGGAACGCCCAGCGGCCGGCGGCCTCGCCGATGGCGGGGCCGCGGCGGGCTCCGACGGCGATGGCCTCGGGGTAGTAGCGGGCGACGTGGTCGTGGAGGAGTTCGGTCTGTTCGGGCTGCCAGAAGCCCTGGGCGGTGGCGCTGAAGAGGTAGTTGGACAGGTCGTCGTCGTGGAAGAGGCGCTGCCAGGCGGCGTCCTTGGCCTCGGCGGTGGGCAGGGCGGCGCGGCAGCGGGCGGCGCCCTGCTGGCCGGTGGCGCTGGGGTCGGCGGCGAGGGCGGCGTCGATGGCGTCCTCGTCCACGGCGCCGAGGACGGCCAGGCGGGCGAGGATGCGCCAGCTGAGTTCGGGGTCGAGTTCGGGGCCGCCGGCGACGACGCCGTCGGCGAGCCAGGCGGCGATGGTGTCGGGCTGGGTGGCGCTGTCGATGAAGGCGCGTACGGCGGCCAGGCGCAGTCCGGGGTCGGAGCCGTCCTCGGTGCGGCGCAGGAGGTCGCGGGTGGCGGAGGTGATGAGCCCGAGGGCGGTGCCGCGGTCGGCGGGGTCGACGTACCGGTCGGCGATCTGGGTGCGGGCGAAGCCGAGGACGCCCTGGACGACGGCGAGGTCTGATTCCTCGGGGATGTGGGCGTCGAGGGTGCGGAGGTAGTCGAAGGGGTCGAGTTCGCCGTCGCGGACCATGTCGCGCAGGGAGCCCCAGACGACGGCACGGGTGAGCGGGTCGGGGATGCGGGAGAGGCCGCGCAGGGCGGTCTCCAGGGACGTCTCGTCGAGGCGGACCTTGGCGTAGCCGAGGTCGCCGTCGTTGAGGACGAGGAGGTCGGGGCGGGGGCCGCTCGCGGAGAGGATCTCGTCGCTGGGGACGTCGAGGTCGAGGAGCGCGGTGCGTTCCAGGAGGCCGTCGGTGGCGCGGGCGTAGGTGCCGGCGGTGATGCGGTGGGGGCGGCTGCCGTGGCGGTCGACGGTGAGGGTCCAGCCGCCGTGGCTCTCCTGGATGCGGGGGGTGAGGGTGTCGATGCCGGTGGTGCGCAGCCAGACGTCGGCCCAGGCGTGGACGTCGCGGTCGGTGTGGGCGGCGAGGGAGTCCACGAAGTCGGCGAGGGTGGCGTTGGCGAACTTGTGGCGGGCGAAGTGGGTGTTGATGCCGGCGAGGAAGTCCTTCTCGCCGAGCCAGGCGACGAGCTGGCGCAGCGCGGAGGCCCCCTTGGCGTAGGAGATGCCGTCGAAGTTGAGGAGGGCGGAGGCGGTGTCGGGGACGTCGTCGGGGCCGGGGGCGACGGGGTGGGTGGAGGGGCGCTGGTCGGCGGCGTAGCCCCAGGGCTTGCGTTCCATGCCGAACTCGGTCCAGGTGCCGGTGAAGCGGGTGGCTTCGGTGAGGGTCTGGTAGCCCATGTACTCGGCGAAGGACTCGTTGAGCCAGATGTCGTCGAACCAGGCGAGGGTGACGAGGTCGCCGAACCACATGTGGGCCATCTCGTGGGCGATGACCATGGCGCGGCGCTGGCGTTCGGTGTCGGTGACGGCGGAGCGGAAGACGAACTCGTCGCGGAAGGTGACCAGGCCGGGGTTCTCCATGGCGCCGGCGTTGAACTCGGGGACGAAGGCCTGGTCGTAGGAGTCGAAGGGGTAGGGCTCGGTGAACTTCTCGTGGTAGCGGTCGTAGCAGGCGGTGGTGACGGAGAGGATCTCGTCGGCGTCGGCGTCGAGGTGGGGGGCGAGGGACTTGCGGCAGTGGATGCCGAAGGGCAGTCCGGCGTGTTCGGTGGTGACGCTGTGCCAGGGTCCTGCGGCGACGGCGGCGAGGTAGGTGGAGATGACGGGGGTGGGGGCGGAGGTCCAGACGCCGGCGCCGTCGGCTTCCCGGTCGCCGGTGTGGGTGGTGGTGCCGTTGGCGAGGACGGTCCAGTGGGCGGGGGCGGTGACGGTGAACTCGAAGACGGCCTTGAGGTCGGGCTGGTCGAAGGCGGGGAAGACGCGCTGGACATCGTCCATGAACATCTGGGTGTAGACGTACGTCTCCCCGTCGGCGGGGTCGGTGAAGCGGTGGAGGCCCTCGCCGGTGCGGGAGTAGCGCATGCGGGCGTCGACGCGCAGCTCGTGGGGGCCTTCGGCCAGGCCGGTGAGCGGGAGGCGGTTGCCGTCGAGGGCGGCGGGGTCGAGGGGGTGGCCGTCGAGCGTGGCGGAGCGCAGTTCCTCCGGCTTCAGTTCCACGAAGGTGTCCGCGGGGGTGCGGGCGCTGAAGCGGATGACGGTGGTGGAGTCGAAGGTCTCGTCGCCGGTGGTGAGGTCGAGGGTGACGGCGTAGTGGTGGACGTCGAGGAGCTGGGCTCGGAGCTGCGCTTCGTTGCGCGTCAGTGCGGACATGGGGCCCATGCTGCCGGATGGGGGCCGGGGGTCCTAGGGCGTCTCGTCGGGTTGTGGCCGGGTGGGGGCGGGGCGGGCCCGCCCCCGGCGGGCCGTCACTCCTCGCCGGCGGCGATGGTCTCGTGGTGGCGGATGACCTCGGCGATGATGAAGTTGAGGAGTTTCTCGGCGAAGGCCGGGTCGAGCTTGGCGTTCTCGGCGAGCTGGCGCAGGCGGGCGATCTGGCGGGCCTCGCGGCTGGGGTCGGCGGGCGGCAGGTGGTGGCGGGCCTTGAGGTGGCCGACCTGCTGGGTGCATTTGAAGCGCTCGGCGAGCATGTGGACCACGGCCGCGTCGATGTTGTCGATGCTGTCGCGCAGGCGGGCCAGTTCGGCGCTGACGGTCTCGTCGATCGCCTCGGGGTCGGTGCCGCTGTCGCGGTCGGTGGTGTTCATGGTCATCGAGAATACGTGGCGGTCGCGGGCGGCACCGCTGGTATGTCGCTGGGTGAGACGGGACGTGCGGCGGGGGTTCACGGCGGCAGGTGGCGGTGACGAGCCGGCCGTCCCCGGGGGCGGGGGCCGGCGGTGCGGCGACCGGCGAGGGCCTGTCGTCAAACTGCCGTCGTCGCCCGGAGGGCGGCCCCGCGGCGTCATGGGGGTCCCCCCTGGTCGAGCGAAGTCGAGAGCTTGGGGGAGCGTGCTCTCGGTGCGCCGGGCGGAAGCCCGCGTAATGGACGTACTCGGCTTGCGCCCGGTGCGGCGAGTGGGGGCACCCCCTGCTCGAAGAGCTCGGGGGAGCGTGCCAGGCGTCGCGGGGCAGACGGGAGTTTGACGACAGGACCCAGGGGCCACGGTGGCTGCCGTGGGGGGTCAGGCGGTGGTGGTGGCGAGGCCGCTTTCCCAGGCCCAGGCGGCGATCTCGACGCGGTTGCGGGCGGTGAGCTTGGCCTGGACGCTGGCCAGGCGGGCTTTGACGGTGGACAGGGAGAGGTAGAGATCGGCGGCGATCTCGACGTTGGTCAGGCCGCGGGCGAGGCAGCGCACGACGTCCCGTTCGCGTTCGGTGAGGGGTTCCGAGGGGTGGCGTGCGGCCTGGGGGCCGGCCATGCGGGGGGCCATCTCGCACAGGAGGCGGACGGTGCTGACGGGTGAGACGAGGGCGTCGTCGGCCGCGGCGGCCCGTACGGCTTCGACGAGCATGGCGGGGCCGGCGTCCTTGAGGAGGAAGCCGGAGGCGCCGCCGTGGAGGGCCGCGTGGACGTATTCGTCGAGTTCGAAGGTGGTGACGAGGACGATGCGGGGGGTGTCCTGGCCGGAGAGGCGGCGGGTGACTTCGAGGCCGTCCACCCGGGGGATGCGGATGTCGAGGAGGAGGACGTCGGGGCGGTGCTCGGTGACGGCCGTCAGGGCCGCCCGGCCGTCGGCGGCGTCGGCGACGACCTCGATGTCGGGCTGGCTTTCGAGGATCATCCGGAATCCGGTCCTGACCATGTCCTGGTCGTCGCCGATGACCACTCGGATCGTCATGCGCTGCCTGCCCCACTGTCGCCTTGCCCGCTGCCGCCGGTGGGCCTCCCCCGGCGGGTCTGCGGGGGTGTCCCGTCCCATGGGACCCGGGGGTGCGGCGGGCCGCAACCGGACGGCGCGGGGCTCGCCCCTCCGGCCGGTTCGGGTCCGGCCGGAAGGGCGAGGTGCGTGGGTGTGGAGGGTGCCTGGGGTTACAGGCCGGCGGCGGCGTTGCGGATGTCGGCGGCGAAGGTGGAGACCTCGGTGTAGACGCCGGGGTATCCGGCGCGGGCACAGCCCTCGCCCCAGCTGACGATGCCGACCTGGATCCAGGCGTTGGTGTCGTCGCGGCGGAACATGGGGCCGCCGGAGTCGCCCTGGCAGGTGTCGGTGCCGCCCTGGTCGTAGCCGGCGCAGATCTCGTCGGAGGGGACGAGGGAGCTGCCGTAGGCGGCCTGGCAGGCGGCGTCGGAGACGAAGGGGACGGTGGCCTTGAGGAGGTAGCGCTGCTGGGCTCCGCCTTCGCGGGCGGCGCCCCAGCCGGCGACGGTGAAGGTGCCGTTGTCGTAGGCCTTGGTGTCGGCGATCTTCAGGGTGGGGAGGTTGACCGGTTTGGCGAGCTTGATGAGGGCCCAGTCCTTGCCCTGGCCGTTGTAGCCGGGGGCCTGGAGCACCTTGGTGGACTTGACCTTGATGGCACTGCTGCTCTGCAGGTCGACGACGCCGGCGGTGGCGGTGATGGAGGTGTTGTTGCCGGATCCGTTCACGCAGTGGGCGGCGGTGAGGACGATCTGCTGGGTGTAGAGGGCGCCGCCGCAGCCCATGGAGAGTCGGACCATGAAGGGGAACTCGCCCTGGGCGGCGCGGGTGCCGCCGACGACGGGGGTCGGGGAGGCGCTGGCTCCGGTGGGCTGGAGGCTGACGGCGGCGAGGGCGACGGCGCTGACGGCGAGGCCGCGCTTGAGGAGCTTGCTGAGGGTGGACACGGTCAACACACTGCCTTTCGTGGGGGGTTGGGCTGTGCGTGCCATCCGATGAATGACGGGTCCATGACACATCTGGACCCGCGCGGCAACAAGAACGCGTTTTCGGACAATCCCCGCCGTCCGACGGGTGCCGCGACGGGGATTCATCCGGCGGCCACGAAAAGTTTCCTACCGCCCAGTAGACATGCGGGGGATTCTGGCCAACTCTGAGCACGTACATGCCAAGCCGTGACCGAGGAGCGCCCCCACATGCGCAGCACCCGCCGCACCCGCACGTCCCGTACCACCGCCGCCGGCGTGGCCGTCGCGGCCGCCGTGATGACCCTGCTGCCGGCCGGCTCCGCGGCCGCGGCCCCGGCCGCGGCGCCCACCCCGGCC